>NZ_JBDZDT010000008.1:0-428183 GCF_040049275.1 Aquabacter albus
CCGGTATCGCCGAAGCGAGCCTGTCAGACATCATGGCAGGTGCTGGCCTCACCCATGGCGGCTTCTACAAACACTTCCGAAACCGGGAGCAGCTCATCGCCGAGGCGCTCGTCGCTGCGGGCGAGGCCGCCGCCGAACCGCTTAGCAAGATCCGGAAGGAGAAGAATCTGAACGCCGTCGTGGACAGCTACCTATCAGCAGACCATCGCGACGCGGCCACACCCACCTGTCCGATGGCAGCTCTCGGAAGCGAGGCAGCACGGGCAACAGGCGAGAGCCGCGCGGCAGCGGTGGCCGTGATCGACGAGATGGTCGAGGTATTGGCCCAGGGCCCGTGCTCTATGGATGGGCGTGGCGAAGCCTTGGTCGACTACGCCACCATGATCGGCACAATCACCTTGGCGCGGATCCTATCGGGGACCCCTCTCTCGGACGAGATTCTGGACCGCGCGAGAAGGCGCCTGCGCCGCTAGATCGGCCGGACTGCGTCAACGGCGGAATTGGTGAGATGCCAGAAACCGGACTTTTTCTTTTTTAAAGGTGGAGGGACTCGAACCTGAGACCTCCTCAATCGCAAGCCGAAGCAGCTTGTTTGGTCATCTATTTCGAAGATTGTGGAATTAGGACTTGACGCTCCGCCTCCGCGGCGCCAATCTAATTCCATGAATCTCGAAATAGCATCCCGGCAGCTCGAGGCCCTGGGCAACCCCACCCGCCTCGGCCTCTACCGCACCCTCGTCCGCGCAGGCGAGGCGGGCCTGAGTGTTGGCACCCTTCAGGAGAAGCATGGGATCCCGGCATCCACGCTTTCCCATCACCTTCGCAGGTTGATTGACATGGGCCTCGTCACCCAGGAACGCCAGGCGACGACCCTCATCTGCCGGGCGCACTATCCCAGCATGAACGCGCTCGTCGGCTACCTCGTCGATGAATGCTGCGCCGACGTCGGATGCGCCGTTCCATCCGCCGAAACTACTTCCTGACCGCCTCATGGGCGGACAAGCAGAAGCGGCCGCTTATAAGCCCCTCAGCGGTCGCAGCCTCTTCATCACCGGCCTTGGCATCGGCCAGGTCTGCTCCTGGGGGTCGCTCTACTATTCCTTCCCGCTCATCGCCGAGGCGATGGGTCGGGATCTCGGCTGGTCGAAGCCGGAGATGTACGGCGCGGCAACGCTCGGCCTCGTTCTGGCGGGGATCGCGAGCTACCCGATCGGGAACGCCATCGACCGCGGCCATGGCCGCCTCGTGATGGCCGCCGGCTCGGTGATGGCGGGCTTCCTTCTCCTGGTCTGGTCCCAGGTCGAGGGACTTCTCGCCTTCTATGTCTGCGTCGCCGGGGTCGGCATCCTCCAGGCGGCCACCCTCTACGAACCTGCGTTCGCGGTGGTGGCGCGACGGAGCGGAACGCTCGGCGCACGGTCGGGCATCACGGCCCTGACCCTGTGGGGCGGCTTCGCCTCCACCGTGTTCATTCCCCTGGTCCAGTTCCTCCTGGACGGGTACGGATGGCGCGGAACGCTGATGGTCCTGGCGGCGATCAACCTTGTCCTCTGCGCCGGGGTCTACGCCGCGGTGATCGATCCTGGGGCGGACCATCCCGAGCATGTGCATGCCAAGGGCGGGCCGTCGGCGGGATGGTCGGTCGTCCGCATGGTAATGCGCCAACCGGCATTCTGGGCGCTCGCCGTCGCGTTCACCGCCTACTCCGGGACATTTTCGGCCTTCACCTTCCACCTGTACCCGCTGCTCGTCGAGCGAGGCTTCGATACCGGAAGCGTCGTGTCGACCATGGCGATCATCGGTCCCGCTCAGGTGGCGGGACGGATCGCCATCTGGGCGTTCGCTCCCAAGGCCTCCGTGCGCCTTATCGGATGCTGCGTGGTGCTGGCGTTTCCCCTGGCCCTCATCGCCTTGGAGGCAGCTCCGCCGAGTTTCGCCCTCGTAGCGTGCGTCGCGGCCCTGTACGGGGGTGCGAACGGCATCATGACCATCGTCCGGGGCCTTGCCGTGCCGGAGATGGTGACGCGGGAGGCCTATGGTGCCGTCAACGGTGTCTTGGCCGCTCCTGCGACCGTCTCCAGGGCGATTGCGCCGGTGGGAGCAGCCGCGCTCTGGGCGTGGGGCGGCTCCTACGATCCGGTCCTCCTGGCTGCCATCGCAGGCGCCCTCATCCTCGTCGCCGGTTTCTGGACGGCGGCGATCCTGTCGACCCGCACCAATCCCTCTTGAGTTCCACGGACACCATTATGCACGACGCTCCTTTCGATCCGGACCTCCCTGCTCTTGAAGGGCACCACCTGGACCTGCCGGATCTTCCCAAGCTTGAGCCCCGCACCGTCTCCACCCATCGGCCGCGCATCCTGCTTCTCTTCGGCTCCCTGCGCGAACGTTCCTACAGCCGGCTCCTGACCGAGGAAGCCGCCCGCCTTCTCGACCGCATGGGCGCCGAAACGCGGATCTTCGATCCGCGCGGCCTGCCGCTTCCGGATAGCGTTCCGGCCGATCATCCGAAGGTGCAGGAACTGCGGTCCCTGTCCGCATGGTCCGAGGGACAGGTGTGGTGCAGCCCGGAGCGGCACGGCACGATCAGCGGCGTGTTCAAGAGCCAGATCGACTGGATCCCGCTCGAGATCGGCGGAATCCGTCCGACCCAGGGCCGCACGCTGGCGGTGATGCAGGTGTCCGGCGGGTCGCAGTCCTTCAACGCCGTCAACGCCCTCCGGGTACTCGGGCGCTGGATGCGCATGGTCACGATCCCGAACCAGTCATCAGTGGCGAAGGCCTATCAGGAATTCGACGAGGCGGGCCGGATGAAGCCTTCTCCCTATTACGACCGGATCGTGGACGTCATGGAGGAGCTCATGAAGTTCACCCTCCTGGTCCGCGACCGGTCGGACTACCTGGTGGATCGCTACTCCGAACGGAGGGTGCAGGCGGAGGAGCATCGGAAATCCGTCGCGGCCAGCCTGGCGGATGCCACCGGCCGGACCTGATCCGGAATGTCCGCTGTCATGAGTCGATAGGTTCCGATATATTGAAATGATGCCAAGGTGCCGTCCGTTCGCGGCAGCGAAGCCAACAATTTCCGTGCGACCGACACGGAAGGTGTAGCGCAATCCGGCACCGACTTCCGGAGTTCGAATGCGCTGCATCGAGAACTAGAGTGGGAAGGATGCGGATGGGCACGGGAGCGCTCAATCGGCGTTCCGCCATGATCGCGACGGCGGGATTGTTCCTGTCCTGCTCAGGCCTCGCGCGCGCCCATGAGATCGTTCCGGAACGAGGTCTGCGCTTCGGACTGACCCCGGTGTTCCTCACGTCGGACCTGGAACTGCTCGGACGGCTTCAGGCCTATCTCCAGCGTGCGACGGGCACGCAGGTCTCACTCATCACGCGCCGCACCTACCAGGAAATCACGGCTCTCCTCATCTCCCGCCAGCTCGATGCCGCCTGGATCTGTGGCTATCCGTTCGTCGTCCATCGCCGGGACCTCCAGCTCGTGGCGGTTCCCGTGTGGCGCGGAAAGCCTCTCTACCAGTCATATCTGATCGTCGATCGGGACCGTCCGGCGGAAGGCTTGATGGACCTGCGTGGTGACATCCACGCCTTTTCGGACCCCGACTCCAATTCCGGCTTCCTGGTCACCCGCGCCGCCCTGGCTGAACACGGTCTCAAGCCCGACACCTTCTTCAGCCGGACCTTCTACACCTATGGCCACCGCAACGTGATCCGCGCCGTGGCTTCGGGGCTCGCCGCATCCGGTTCGGTGGACGGCTATGTCTACGACGTGGTCGCGGAGCTGGAGCCGAGCCTCACGGTGTCGACCCGTATCCTTCACGCTTCGGAGCCGCTCGGATTCCCGCCGATCGCGGCGCCCCGCGTCCCCGTGGACGCCGGCCGGCTCACGGCCCTGACGGATGCCCTCCTGCGGATGGGAGAGGACCCGGAAGGGCGCGCCGCTCTCCGGATGCTTCGCCTCGACGGCTTCGCGGCCGAGGATGCTTCCCTGTTCGACGGCATCGCCGCGAAGGCGGCGCTGGTCGCGGCCTCGGGGTGACTACGATGCGCCTCGATCCGCGAACCTGGCCGATCGCCGCCAAGGTCCCGCTCGCGGTCGCGGTGCTGATGATGCTGGTCGGCCTCGTGCTGTCCGAGCGGGTCCTGGCGCGCCTCAACGAGACCCAGGAGATGCATGTCCGGGATCTGGCGCAGAGCTACCTGGACATCCTCTCCACCGGCATCACGGAATCGGTCCTTCGCGAAGACACCTGGGAGGTCTTCGACGCCATCACACGTGCCCAGGACCTCAGCAAGAGCCTTCGCGCGACGGAGGCGATCGTAACCAACGCGACAGGGCACGTCATTGCCGCGTCGAACCCCAGGCAGCACCCCGTCGGGTCCCTCGTCGAGGTTCCCAACGGCGGAAGTTCGGGCACGCAGCCCTTTCGCTTCGAAGCGGGCGCCGACGTCGCCAACGCAACCCGCGTCCTCGCCTATCCCGGGCGCGTGGTCGGGGTGATCCATGCCGCGTTCGATACCAGCCACCTGGCCGTGGAAAGGCGCGAGGTGCTCACCGCACTGATCGTGACGAACGGCATCCTGACATTGATCCTCGCCGCGGCCGGATGGATCCTGGTGACGCGGATGATGGCGCCGATCAGGGTCCTCTCCAGGCACCTCGGCGCGGCGAAGGAGGGATACGCGACGCCCGTCCCGGAAGCCACGATCGCGCGCAGCGGCGACGAGTTCAGGCACCTGTTCGGATCCTACAATGCACTCGTCAAGTCCATGCACGAGCGCGAGGACCTCGCGAGGAAGCTCTTCGACGAGCAGCGCCTCGGCAGCCTCGGCCGTCTCGCGTCGGCCCTGGCGCACGAGATCAACAATCCCCTGGGCGGCCTCTTCAACGCCATGGCCACCCTGAAGACGCACGGGCAGTATGCCGCCGTGCGCAACAACGCACTCGGGCTGCTGGAGAGAGGGCTCGTTGGCATCCGTGACGTCGTCCGGACCACCCTGGCGGTGCACCGCCAGGAAATAGCCGGGCGTTCGATCTCGGCCAAGGACATCGCCGACCTGCGCCTTCTCATCGTCGCGGAGGCACGGCGCAAGTCGGTCACTGTCGCGATCAGGAACAGCGTCGATCAGGATATCCCCCTGCCCAGCACCCAGATCCGGCAAGCCCTCCTGAACCTTCTCCTGAACGCGGTCGCGGCGGCGCCGCCCGGGTCCGAGGTCAAGCTGGAGGCCGTGCGGCACGCCGATGTCCTCGTCCTGGTGGTCACGGACCGCGGCGACGGCATTCCGGCGACAGGGATCGACATTCTCACCGGCGACGACGCTTCGCCTCCTTTGCGGGCCGGCGGCGGCCTTGGCCTTTGGACGACCCGCCGGATCGTGGACGAACTGCATGGGCGGATCGAGGTGTCGCAGCCGAGCCAGGGTGGGACCGTCATCAGGATCACCGTTCCCATCGAGAAGCCGATCGAGGAGCTGCCCCATGTCGCTTGAAAACTGCGTCGTCGGCATCGTTGAGGACGATCCCATCATGGGGGAGAGCCTCGTCCAGCGCCTCACGCTCGAAGGCATGACCGTGAAATGGTGGCAGAGCGGGGCAGAGGCGGTCCGTGACATCCAGGGCACCCGCTTCGGCGCCATCGTCTGCGATATCCGCCTGCCGGATGTGAGCGGCGAGGCGGTGTTCCGCGAGGCCGCCAAGGGCCCCGATGCGCCGCCCTTCCTGTTCGTGACCGCGTTCGGGGACATCGATCAGGCCGTGAGCCTCATGCGGGCGGGGGCAGGGGACTACGTGACGAAGCCGTTCGAGATGGACGATTTCCTGATGCGGCTGTCCGATCTCGTCCGTCACCGAAGGGACGAAGCGGCCGGGGTCCTCGGCATCTCGCCGGCCATCAAGGAAGTGGAACGCATGCTCCGGCGGGTGGCCCGCCTCCCGTCGAGCCTCCTGATCACCGGCGAGACCGGAAGCGGCAAGGAAGTGGCCGCACGGTTCGTCCATGCGGCATCCGCTGCGGCGGTATCGCCCTTCATGGCCGTCAACTGCGCGGCCATCCCGGCGGACCTGCTCGAGAGCGAACTTTTCGGGCACGAGAAGGGCGCCTTCACGGGAGCTGCGATGCGCCATCTCGGCTATGCAGAGCGGACCGGCGACGGAACCTTGTTCCTCGATGAGATCGGGGAGATGCGTCCCGAGCTCCAGACCAAGCTCCTCCGCTTAATTGAGGAGCGGGCCTTCCACCGCGTTGGCGGGGAGAAGCCGATCCCATTCCGCGGGCGCCTGCTAACCGCGACCAACGGCGATCTGGAGAAGCTGGTAGCGTCGGGACGTTTCCGGCAGGACCTACTCTATCGCATCAACGTCGTCTCGGTCCGGATGCCTGCGCTGCGGGAGCGGCCGGAGGACATTCCCTGGTTGATGGAGCGGTTCTTCGAGGAGTTCTCCGATCGCGGTGAAGGATCGTTGAAGGGGATCGGCGCGCTCGCGGAGGAAGCCGCCCTCGCGCATTCCTGGCCCGGCAACGTCCGTGAGCTTCGAAACAGAATGGAACGCGGTATGGGCCTCGCCCTCGGGGATTGGTTGATGCCGGGCGACCTCTTCCCCGAGATGCTCCATGTGTCGGGCACGGCGGAACGTCTCGGATCTCTGGAGGACGCGCGTCTCGACGCGGAAAGGCGTCATATTCTACGCGCGCTGGCAGCGACAAATGGTGAAATCAACGCCGCGGCAAAGCTTCTCGAGGTGGGCCGTACGACGCTGTGGGAGAAAATGCGCCGCCTAGGGTTGAATCTCGGGCACTAGCGGAGCACTCACGCGAACCGCTCGAAATACAGCGCAATGATCCGCCCATAGATCCGGGCGAGGTCTTCGATGTCGGAAATCGGCGTCGCCTCGTTCACCGCGTGCAGGGTCCGGCTGACAAGGCCGAATTCCACCACGGGACAGATGTCCTTGATGAAACGCGCGTCCGAAGTGCCGCCGGATGTGGACGTCTCCGGCTGACGCCCGGTTTCCTCGGCGACCGCCGCCCGCACGAGATCCACGAACGGGCCCGGAGCGGTCAGGAAGCTCTCGCTCGCGTCGTTCCGGAAAGCGAGCGTGTAGGGGACACCTGCGCCATCCAGGCGGCTGGTGATCTCGGCCTTGAGGCCTGCAAGGGTGAAGCGGTCGTTGAAGCGCACGTTGAATAAGGCGCGTGCCTGAGCGGGAATGACGTTGGAGGCGGAATTGCCCACGTCGATGGAAACGACCTCCAGGTTGGACGGTTGGAAAAACTCGGATCCCTGGTCGAGGGGTGCCGTCGTCAGGGCGCCGAGCAGGTTCAGGAGAAGGGGGATGGGGTTGTCGGCAAGCTCGGGGTAGGCGACATGGCCCTGCTTGCCGTTGACGGTCAGCAGCCCGGAGAGGGAGCCGCGACGGCCAATCTTGATCGCATCACCAAGTGCTTGAGGGTTGGTGGGCTCGCCGAGCACGCAGTGGTCGACCTGTTCACCACGCGCCTTCAGCCATTCAACCACTTTCACCGTACCGTCGACGTTCAGGCCCTCCTCATCGCCGGTAATCAGGAAGGAGATGCTGCCCTTCCGCGGCGCACCGTGCCGAATGGCTGCGGCGAGGGCGGCAGCCAACCCGCCTTTCATGTCGACCGCCCCGCGCCCGTAGAGCACGCCGTCGGCGATTTCTCCCGCGAACGGCCCGTAGTTCCACAATGCAACGTCGCCGGGAGGCACCACATCCAAATGCCCGGCGAAGCAAAGGTTGGGATGCGACGTGCCAATGCGGGCATAGAGGTTGGGGATGGCGGGCCCGCCGGTGTCGAAAACCAAACGCTCCACCTGATAGCCGGCGCCTTCGAGAACGTGGGCTACGAGGTCGACGGCGCCGTGCGCGTGCGGTGTTACGGACGGCTCGCGGATGAGGGCTTGGGCCAGCGCGACGGGTTCGCGCGGATCGGGAAAGGTGGGTAATGCGTCCGGGGCTATGGTCATGACGTTGACGTCTCGCAAAAGCTCTTCCTAGAGCAAAATCACCTTAGATGAAGTCATAGGTTCCATCGAAGGCGACCGCCCGTTTCGTAGTGTTTGGAGTTCCGAACCATGGCGGTCCAGCGCGTTCGGATTTTCGAACATCGCGCTGTTGCCGTCCCCATAACGCATCATGTAAGTCACTGGAAAATAACGGGATTATCGTCTGGCCCGCCTCCTGCATCGCCCATCTCACCCACGAAGATGGGCCGACGTTTGGGAGGGAGCCAGCATGAAGAGCTTCAGGACCGTCATCGATACGAGCCGCCGCAGGTTCCTGACGGGCGCGGGCATGATGACCGCGGGCATGGCGGCGGCCAGCGTCATCCCGAAGGAGGCGAAGGCCGCCCCGGCGGCCGCCCTCGTCGACTATCCCTCCAACCGCCTCGCCAACGTCGGCGACCTAAAGGTCAACGAGCCGCTCGACGTCACCTATCCCGATCCTGATGCCCCAGGCGTCCTGATCAAGCTCGGAAAGCGAGTCCCCGACGGAGCGGGCCCGGATGGCGACATCGTCGGATTCACCACCGTCTGCCCGCACAAGGGATTCCCGCTCACCTACAACGCCGCGGACAGGACCATGAACTGCCCTGGCCACTACTCGCGGTTCGACTGCGAGAAGGGCGGGCAGCAGGTCTGGGGACAGGCCACGCAGAACCTGCCGCAGTACGCGCTCCGCATCGACGCCAAGGGAGACATCTACGCTAACGGCGTCGACGAGCTCCTTTACGGCCGCCTGTCGAACGTTCTCTGAGGGAGGGAAAGATGGCCTACAAACGCCAGATCGGACGCCTTCCGATCATCCCGGCCGACGCCACCGTGCACAATGTCGTCTGCCACTATTGCATCGTCGGCTGCGGCTACAAGGCCTACACCTGGGACGCCCGCTACGAGGGCGGCACCGCCCCCGGGGACAATGCGTTCGGCGTCGACCTGTCCAAGCAGCAGGAGGCGGAGACTGGCGCCTGGTACGCACCCGCCATGTACAACCTGGTCAAGCAGAACGGGAAGGACGTCCATCTCGTCCTCAAGCCCGACAAGGACTGCGTGGTGAACTCCGGCCTCGGATCCGTGCGCGGCGCGCGAATGGCCGAGATGAGCTACTCGCGCCAGCGCAACACCGAGCTTCAGCGTCTGACCAATCCGCTCGTATGGCGCTACGGCCAGCTCCAGCCGACGAGCTGGGACGATGCCCTCGACCTCGTCGCGCGCGTGACCGCGAACGTCATCGCCGCGCAGGGAGAGGATGCCTTGTTCGTCTCCGCCTATGACCACGGTGGTGCCGGCGGCGGCTACGAGAACACGTGGGGCACGGGCAAGCTCTATTTCGGTGCGATGAAGATCAAGAACATCCGCATTCACAACCGCCCGGCCTACAATTCCGAGGTCCACGGCACCCGTGACATGGGCGTCGGCGAACTCAACAACTGCTACGAGGATGCCGAGCTCGCCGACACGATCGTCGCCGTCGGCACCAACGCGCTCGAGACCCAGACCAACTATTTCCTCAACCACTGGGTCCCCAACCTGCGCGGGACGTCGGTGGATAAGAAGAAGAAGGAATTCGGGAACGAGGCCGTGGACCGGGCCCGCGTGGTGATCGTCGATCCACGGCGGACCGTCACCGTCAACGCCTGCGAGATCGAGGCCGGGAAGGAGAACGTCCTGCACCTAGCCATCAACTCCGGGACCGACCTGATCCTGTTCAACGCCTGGCTCACCTACGCCGCCGAGAAGGGCTGGGTAGACCGACCGTTCATCGCGGCCTCCACCAAGGACTTCGACAAGGCGATCGCGGCCAACAAGGTCAGCGTCACGGATGCGGCGAAGATCACCGGTGTCAGCGAAGCCGACATCGTGAAGGCCATCACATGGATCGCCGAGCCGAAGGCGGGCAACGCCCGGCGCCGGACCATGTTCGCCTACGAGAAGGGGTTGATCTGGGGCAACGACAACTACCGTACCAACCAGTCCCTCGTGAACCTCGCGCTCGCCACCGGCAACGTCGGACGCCCGGGCGGCGGTTGCGTGCGCATGGGCGGCCACCAGGAGGGATACTGCCGCCCCTCCGACGCCCATGTGGGGCGCCCGGCCGCCTACGTCGACAAGCTGCTCATCGAGGGCAAGGGCGCGGTCCACCACGTCTGGGGATGCGACCACTACAAGACCACCCTGAACGCAATGGAGTTCAAGCGGGTCTACAAGAAGCGGAGCGACATGGTGAAGGACGCCATGAACTCCGTGCCCTACGGCGACCGGGACGCCATGGTGAAGGCGATCACCGACGCCATCCGCCAGGGAGGCCTGTTCTCGGTGGACGTCGACATCGTCCCCACCAAGATCGGCGAGGCCGCGCACGTCATCCTCCCGGCCGCGACCTCCGGCGAAATGAACCTCACCTCCATGAACGGCGAGCGGCGCATGCGCCTGACCGAGCGCTACATGGACCCGCCGGGACAGGCGATGCCGGATTGCCTGATCGCGGCACGGCTCGCCAACCACATGGAGCGCGCGTTCCGCGCCCTCGGCAAGCCGGACATCGCAGGCAAGTTCACGGGCTTCGACTGGAAGACCGAGGAAGACGCCTTCATGGATGGGTATCACCAGCATGAGAAGGGCGGCGAGTTCGTCACCTACGCGCGGCTGCGGGCCATGGGAACGAACGGCTTCCAGGAGCCGGCGGTGGGGCTCGAGAACACCGGCGCGGTGGCGGCGGGGACATCCACGGGTGCTCCCGGCGAGGTCCTGAAGGGCCCCGCCATCGAGGGTGCACGCGGGAAAGAGCCCGTGCAGAAGGACGCGCCCACGCCACCTGCCGACACCCAGCGGATCATCGGCACCAAGCGCCTTTATTCGGACGGGAAGTTCAACGCACCGGACGGGAAGGCGACCTTCATGCCCACCCAGTGGCGTGGCCTCCAGGCGCCGGGGAAACAGGCGGAGAAAGACAAGTTCCCCTACCTGATCAACAACGGGCGGGCTAACCTCGTCTGGCAGAGCGCCTATCTCGATGTCGAGAACGAGTTGGTGATGGACAGGTGGCCCTTCCCGTTCATCGAGATGAACCCGCAGGATATGGCCGAGCTGAACCTGAAGGAGGGCGACCTCGTCGAGGTCTACAACGACAACGGCTCGACCCAGGCCATGGCGTATCCGACGCCCACCGCGAAACGGAAGCAGGCTTTCATGCTGTTCGGCTATCCCACGGGCGTGCAGGGCAACGTGGTCTCGGCGGGGGTGAACGAGTTCATCATCCCGAACTACAAGCAGACCTGGGGCAGCATCCGGAAGATCTCCGATGCCCCGTCCGGTGTCGCCCACCTCACCTTCAAATCGAAGGAATATACGGCATAGGTCCCGTGGCCCCGCGTTTCGGCGCGGGGCCCTCCTCACCGATGCCGCACCGCCTTTCCCGCCCGAGCCCATCAGGAAGCATCAATGAAGCGTCTCGCATTCTGCGCGGCAGCGCTCGTCATCGCCTGCCAGTCCCCAGTCTTCGGACAGGATGCCGAAGCTGGAAAGCGTATTTTCGCGCGCTGCTCCCCATGCCATGCCGTCGGCCCCAATGCGCCCAACAAGGTTGGCCCGGAGCTGAACGGCCTGTTGGGCCGGAAGGCGGGATCCGTGCCCGGCTACGCCTATTCCCCGGCCAACTTGCAGTCCGGCATCACCTGGACCGAGGAGGAGTTCACCGCCTACATCAAGGACCCCAAGGGCGTCATCAAGGGGACCAAGATGAGCTTCGCTGGGGTGAAGAACGAGCAGGAGGTCAAGGACCTCGTCGCATTCCTGAAGGCGTTCGGCGCCGACGGCCAGCCCAAATAAGGGTCGACGCCCGTTCGATCCTCTTCCGGCACCAAGCCTCATAGCCGCCCGAGCCACTTCACGAACAACGAAGCCGTCGCCATCACGGTCGGCCGGTGGCCAGCCTCGTCACATCAACGTCACTCCCGGCACTTATTCGATCTGTCGACGATCATGGACATATCGTGCTATACGAGTCCGTGGACGGAAACGCCAATATGCCGGGAGGCACCCGTGACACGCATCTTCAGTCTGGCCATCGCTGCATTGACCGCCGCCGCCGTGCTCGCGCCCGCCGCGCGCGCCGACGAGGTCCGAGGAGCGGGGTCGACATTCGCCTACCCGATCATCTGGAAGTGGTCGCAGGCCTTCCGGGAGAAGACGGGCCAGACGGTCAGCTACCAGTCCGTCGGCTCGTCGGCGGGCGTCATTGCGATCAAGGATCGGACCGCCGACTTCGGGGCTTCGGATAAGCCGCTGCAACCGGCGGAACTGGCAAAACTCGGCCTCGGTCAGTTTCCCATCGTGTTCGGCGGGGTCGTCCCCGTCCTCAACGTCGACGGGATCGGTCCCGGCCAGATGAAGTTCACGGGGGCGCTGCTGGCGGACATCTTCCTGGGGAAGATTACCAACTGGAACGATCCGGCGATCAAGGCCGTCAATCCGGACCTGACCTTCCCCGATGCGAAGATCGCGGTGGTTCACCGGTCCGACGGCTCCGGCACGACCTTCAACTGGGTCTCTTACCTGTCGAAGGCGAGCCCTGAATGGAAGCAGCGGGTCGGCGAGGGAAATGCGGTGGACTGGCCGGTCGGCTCCGGGGCACGGGGCAACGAGGGCGTGGCAACCGACGTAAAGCGCATCAAGAACGCGATCGGCTATGTCGAATTCACGTATGTCGTCCAGGTGAAGTTGACCTACGGCCTCGTCCAGAACCGGGCCGGCAAGTTCATCGCCCCGAGCGCGGCCTCGTTCCAGGCAGCGGCCGCAAGCTTCGACTGGACGAAGGCGGATGACTTCGCGGTCATCATCAACGATTCCCCCGCCGAGGATGCCTATCCGATCGCCGCTTCCACGTTCGTGCTGATGTACAAGGACCCCAAGGCTGCCGGCGCGAGCCGGGCGGCATTCGACTTCTGGAAATTCTCGCTCGGCGAAGGCGAGAAGTACGCTTCGCAACTGGGCTACGTTCCCTTGCCCCCCGCACTGGTGGAGCAGGTCAAGGCGTACTGGGCCCGAACCTTCAAGGGCGGCGCATAGGGCTGCGCCGCCATCAGGCATTCCCAACGAGCGAGATTTTCATGGGCACGGCGACATTCAACGCGGACGACGCAATCAAGGTCTTCGATGCGCTGGCGCAGCCGACGCGGCTGGAGACCTACCGTCTGCTGCTGCGATACATGCCTTATGGCCTGCCCGCGGGTGACATCGCCCGGCTGCTTGCCGTGCCCCACAACACCATGTCCACGCACCTCTCCTTGCTCGAGAGGGCGGGCCTCCTCACCGCGCGTCGCGAGGGACGATCGATCATCTATGCGGCGAACGTCGCGCCCGCCCTTCCACCGCTCGCGTCCCTGATGGGGGAGATGGGCTTCACGGCAACGCCTCGCCGGGGTGGGCTCGTCTCGTCCTTCCCCCAGGTGCGCACCGCCGCCGCCAACGACCGCGTCTACAACGTCCTCCTCGTGTGTTCCGCCAACTCCGCTCGTTCCGTGATCGCCGAGGCGATCCTGAATCGCGAGGGACGGGGGCGCTTCCGCGCCTTCTCCGCGGGGAGCCGGCCGAAGGGGAAGCCGCATCCTGCCGTGATCTCCCTCCTCCAATCCCTCGGCTACGGGACCGACGGGCTGTCCTCGAAGAGCTGGAGCGGGTTCGCGACGAAGGATGCGCCGGAGATGGACTTCGTCATCACCACCTGCGACACGGCGGCGGGCGAACAATGTCCGGCCTTCCCGGGACACCCGCTCCAGGCGCATTGGGGACTGCCGGATCCCGCCCTCGTGAAGGGCTCGGAGGCGGAGCAGCGGGCCGCGTTCGTCGCGACCTACCGGCGCCTCGCATCCCGCATGTCCGCGTTCGTGAACCTGCCTTTCGCCGAACTCGACCTTGCGACCCTCAAGGATCGCATCGCCGAGATCGGCCGGATGGAAGGGGCGACCGAGCTGACGCTCTCCGGCATCGCCGCATAAGGAATCGATCCTCGTGTCCGTATTCGAGCGCTACCTGACCGTTTGGGTCTTTCTCTGCATCGTCGTCGGCATCGCGCTGGGCGCCGCCGCGCCCTCGGCGTTCCAGGTGATCGGAAGCCTCGAGGTCGCGCAGGTGAACCTGCCCGTCGCGGTCCTGATCTGGCTCATGATCGTCCCCATGCTGCTGAAGATCGACTTCGGGGCGCTCGCCCAGGTCGGCCGGCACTGGCGCGGGATCTCCGTCACCCTTCTCGTGAACTGGGGCGTGAAGCCCTTCTCCATGGCGGTGCTCGGCTGGCTCTTCGTAGGCTACCTGTTCCGGCCCTACCTGCCTGCGGATCAGATCGACAGCTACATCGCCGGGCTCATCCTGCTGGCGTCGGCTCCCTGCACCGCCATGGTGTTCGTCTGGTCGAACCTGACGAAGGGCGAGCCGCATTTCACCCTGTCCCAGGTGGCGCTGAACGACGCCATCATGATCGTGGCCTTCGCGCCGGTGGTCGGCCTTCTTCTCGGACTGTCGTCGATCACGGTGCCGTGGAACACGCTGCTCCTCTCCGTCGTGCTCTACATCGTCGTCCCGGTCATCGCCGCCCAGTTGATCCGTGGGCGCATCCTCGCCGGCGGTGGGCAGGCGGCGCTGGATAGGGTCCTCGGCGTCCTCCAGCCCGCCTCCCTGGTGGCCCTGCTGGCCACCCTGGTCCTGCTGTTCGCCTTCCAGGGCGAGCAGATCCTCGCCCAGCCCCTGGTCATCGCTCTCCTTGCGGTGCCGATCCTGATCCAGGTCTACTTCAACTCCGGGCTTGCCTATCTGCTGAACCGGATGTCCGGCGAAGCCCACTGCGTCGCGGGCCCGTCCGCCCTGATCGGCGCGTCCAACTTCTTCGAGCTCGCTGTCGCCGCCGCCATCAGCCTCTTCGGCTTCCAGTCCGGCGCGGCGCTCGCCACCGTGGTCGGCGTGCTCATCGAGGTGCCGGTCATGCTGTCGGTCGTGTGGATCGTGAACCGCTCGAAGGATTGGTACGAGGCCGGAGGCGTGAAGGTTCCGGATGCCTCCCATTGATCAAGCGCGCCGACGCGAACGCGGCGCGAGCACGGGGATGAGAAGATGAGAGTGGGAATCAATGGCCTCGGCCGGATCGGACGCCTCGCCCTGCGGGCCTCCATGGGCGGCGCCGAACGTCCCGTCGACGATCCGCGCGGCAACAATCGCCTCGACGTGGTCCATCTCAATGAGATCAAGGGCGGTTCGACAGCGATCGCCCATCTCCTCGAGTTCGACAGCGTCCAGGGCCGCTGGCGGATGCCCATATCGGCGGAGGGCGCCGAGGACATCCGGATTGACGGGAAGAACCTGTCCTTCTCCTCCCATGCCGCGCCCGGCGATATCCCGTGGGGCGACCTGGGCGTGGACGTGGTGCTTGAGGCCACCGGCAAGTTCCTGACCCCCGAGACGCTGGAGGGCCATCTCAAGCGCGGCGCGAAGCGGGTGATCGTGGCTGCGCCGGTGAAGGACCCTTCCGTCCTGAACGTCGTCGTGGGCGTCAACGAGCACCTCTACGAGCGGTCGAAGCACCCCATCGTGACGGCCGCCTCCTGCACCACCAATTGCCTCGCCCCCGTGGTGAAGGTGGTGCACGAGAAGATCGGCATCCGGCACGGGCAGATCACCACCATCCACGATCCCACGAATACGAACGTTGTGGTGGACGCCCCCCACAAGGACCTGCGGCGCGCCCGGTCGGCCATGCTTTCGCTCCAGCCCACCACCACCGGGAGCGCCACGGCCATCGCCCTGATCTATCCCGAGCTCAAGGGCAGGCTGAACGGCCATGCGGTGCGCGCGCCCGTGCTGAACGCGTCCCTCACCGATTGCGTGTTCGAGCTGAACCGGGAGACCACGGCCGAGGAAGTGAACGACCTGTTCCGGGAGGCCGCCGATGGCGCGTTGCGCGGCATCCTCGGATTCGAGCCGCGTCCCCTGGTCTCGGCGGACTATGCGCGCGACACGCGGTCCTCGATCGTCGACGGCCTGTCCACGCTGGTGACCGACGGCACCCTCCTGAAGGTCTACGCCTGGTACGACAACGAGATGGGCTATGCATGCCGGATGGTGGACCTTGCCTGCCATCTCGAGCGGGAGGGCCTCTGACGTGGCAAGCGCGCCGGCGACCTCCGGGGTCCGCAACTACGCCATCGTGACGGCCGCCTACTGGGGCTTCACGCTGACGGACGGCGCGCTCCGGATGATCGTGCTCTTCACCTTCTTCAAGCTCGGCTACTCGCCGTTCACCCTGGCCTTCCTGTTCGTGCTCTACGAGGCCGCGGGCATCGGCGCCAACTTCATCGGAGGCTGGCTCGCGGGCCGCTACGGCATCACCCGCATGCTCACGGTGGGCCTCACGACGCAGATCTCCGGCTTCCTGATCCTCTCGGCGGTCTCCCCGTCTTGGGAGACGGCCCTGCTGGTCCCGTGGGTCGTCGCCGCCCAGGGCATCTGCGGCGTCGCCAAGGACCTGACCAAGACCGCGTCCAAGTCCGCCATCAAGGTGACCGAGGCCGACGCCAAGGGCGCCAACGCGAACACCCGCCTGTTCCGCTGGGTGGCCTGGTTCACCGGCTCGAAGAACGCCATGAAGGGCTTCGGCTTCCTCCTCGGCGGCGCGCTCCTCGAGCTGATCGGCTTCCGTCCCGCGCTGTGGCTGATGGCCGGCGCTCTCGCCCTCGTCCTCGTCGGTGTCGTCGCTTCCCTCCCGCCTATGCTGGGGAAGGCGAAGTCGAGCAAGAGCATGAAGGAGCTCTTCGCCAAGAACCGCGGCGTGAACCTACTGGCCCTGGCCCGCGTCGCCCTGTTCGGCGCGCGCGACGTCTGGTTCGTGGTCGGTGTTCCGGTCTTCCTCTACGCCTCGGGCTGGACCTTCATCATGGTGGGTGGCTTCCTGGCCCTGTGGACCATCGGCTACGGCGTGGTCCAGGCGGCCGCTCCCGCCGTCGTCACCCGCAGCCCGGACGGCCTCTCCCGGGAGGTCCCCGCGGCGCGGTGGTGGGCCCTCGCTCTCGCCTTGGTCCCGGTCGCCATGGCGGGTTGGCTTGCCCTCGCGCCGCCGCATGCCGACTTCGTGCTGGTGGCGGGGCTGTCCATCTTCGGCTTCGCGTTCGCCGTGAACTCCTCCCTGCATTCCTACCTGATCCTGGCCTATGCGGGATCGGAGAAGGCCGCCGAGGACGTGGGCTTCTACTACGCCGCCAATGCCGCCGGGCGCTTCATCGGCACCCTCTCGTCCGGCCTGCTTTATCAGGTGGGCGGCATCTACGCCTGCCTCGGCGGCTCCGCCCTGATGCTCGCCGTCTGCTTCGGAACCACCCTCCTGCTGCCGCTCCATGCCCAGCCGATGGGAGCGCCCGCACCGAGCCGGTGAGGACGAGACCCTGCGGACATTCACGATCGGAAATTCAAGCGAGCCTTGGACAATGACCGAGCATTCCCCCGTCACCATCTGGCACAATCCCGATTGCGGCACGTCGCGCAACACGCTGGCGATGATCCGCAACGCGGGCATCGAGCCGACCCTGATCGAGTACCTGGAGGATACGCCTTCGAAGGAGAAGGTGGCGGCCGCTATCAAGGCCGCGGGGCTGACGGTGCGCGAGGCGACCCGGCAGAAGGGAACGCCCTATGCGGAACTGGGGCTCGACGATCCAGCCGTCACCGACAACCAGTTGCTCGACGCCATGATGGCACACCCGATCCTCATCAATCGCCCGTTCGTCTTCACGGACCGGGGCGTTCGGCTCTGCCGCCCTTCCGAGTTGGTCCTCGACATCCTTCCGGCGCCGCAGAAGGGACCCTTCACCAAGGAGGACGGAGAAGTCGTCATCGATGCCGAAGGCCATCGGGTCCGGTAGCCCGCATGGTCAGCGTATAAGGTAGCGCTTCCCGTTGATCTGCATCGACGAAGAGCTTCGTTGCGGGAATGGGGCGATCCCCGCCCGATTCCTCGGATTGTCATTTGCGGGATGCCGTACCGCATTCCTCGATCCCCACCAGGCGATCAGGGCGGCTCCGGACACGAGCAAACCGACGATCGTGAATCCGATCATGAGGATGTAGTGCCACAGAACCGCTTGGTTGGTCCGATGGATGCCGGGTATCGCCTGCGCGAGTTCATTGACGGGCACGGCATTCAGGCGCTCGGACGCCACGATCGTCATCTCGCGAAGCTCCAACCCCACCCAGATGGCGACGGTGAAGCAGGCTACGCCGACGATGAGGCCGATCATGAAGTGGCGGCGCCTCATCATTGCCTCCATATTGCGGGAGATATCGACATATTATCTACCGATGGCGTTTGAACGGTTTGTGACTACACGCCAGTGGCGTGACTAAATGACGCCGCCACGAAAAACTCCCAAAAAAAGAGATTCCAGCGACGCAAACGGGCGTGGCAAATTCGATAGGCGTGCGTGCGGTGGCTGTGCAGGTGGCTAGCCAATGTCGTGGGATCGGATCGCATGCAACGGCTGCGCTCCGACAGCCGGTGCGCGATTTCTTCACAGCTACGGCTCGTCGTGGCGCCTGCGCCAAGCTGGTATGATACCGGATGTGATGGACGGGCGAAACTTGGTTCAATCACACTACGGATCGCGGACCATGGAATCCCTCAATGTCCGCATCTTCTCCGCACCGTGCAACCGAAGGGCTAGTCGTTCGCCATCGGAAGCGTGGATCCACGTACACCGTGGTGGCCAATGCCACGCTTCAAACGAACAGGCCCGCCGAGCGCCTCTTGGTCCATGCCGTCGGCGCCGTTGCCATCATCTATCGTGTTCGGGAAATCCCCCGCCAGCAGCCGCTCCTTGCTCAGCAATCCGGCATCCTCGAGCGCCTCCATGTCCGGCAGGTCGCGCAACGTGTCGAAGTCGAAGAAGCTCAAAAACTCCTTCGTCGTCACGTAGGTGTATGGCGCGCCGGGCACCGGGCTGCGCGGCCCGGCGGCGATAAAGTCGAGGCCACGGAGGTGGCCGATGGTGTCGCGGGAAATCTCCTTGCCGAAGAACTGGCCGAGCTCGCCGCGGGTGATCGGCTGGAAGTAGGCGATCGCCAGCAGCACCAGTTGCTCGGACTTGGACAGCGGCTTGGGATCGGCGGTGCCAAGCCCCGTCGCCACCTGGATCGCTTCCGCAAACCCTTTCCTGGTGCGGTGCTGCCAACCGCCGGCCACCGCCACCAATTCGTAGGGGCGGCCGCGCAACTCGGCGCGGATGTCGTCAATCAAGAGGTCGAGGCTGCAGTCGCGGCCGACGACCCGGGCGAGCACCTCGCGGGTCACGGGCGCGGGGGCGGGGGCGGGGGCGCGGGCGCGGGGGCGGGGGCGGGGGCGGGGGCGGCGAAGATCACCGCTTCCACCCGGCCCATCCATTCGCGCCAGCGCAGCTCCGGCGGCAGGTGCGCCAGCTCGGTGTCGAAGGGTTCGGGCGCGCGCGGGCGGCGGGCCATGTCAGAGCCCGTAGAGCTTGAAGCTGGGGCGGCCGGAGAGCTCGCGCACGGCGCCGAGCGCGACCAGCCGCTCGAACAGTCGCCGCGCGGCCCAGCGCGATAGCCCGTCGGTCTGCAAGGTGCCGGACACGACGTCATCTTCCAGCAGCCGGCGCACCGCGTCGCCGGCGCCCTTGGCGCGCAGCTTCGGCACGACGGCCTCCAGGCGGGCGGCGCGCGGGGCGATCTCGGCCGCCAGCCGGCAGGCACGCGCAGCGCCCAGCGCGATAGCGACACAGACGGCGGCGTCGAGGCCGTCTGTGTCCGGAGAGAGCCCCCCTCCCCTGCCCGTCCGCCGCAGCCCGCTGGTCTCGGCCATCAGCAGCGGCACCGGCAACGGCCAGCGCAGCCGCTGGGTCGACATCTGGTCGGCCAACCACCAGCCGAGCAGCCGGGCGTCAGGCTGCGCGGCGGCGACGGTGCGAATGACCGCGGCGGCCGCCAGCGGCGCCGGCCGGCCGCTCGCCAGCTTCCGGTCGATGTCGTCCGGAAGAGAGGCCAACCTCGCGCTCCAGCTGATGCCCAGCAACGCGCATATCGATTGGAGCACCGCGGTGTCCAGGCTAGGCGGGCGGCCGCGGCGGCGCAGCTCAGCGCCAGCCGGGCGCGCCAGGCGCCGGCCCACGCAGGATCCGCGCGGACCAGATTGTCCAAGGAATTCAAAGCTGCGCCGGCCAGGAACGCCGCCTCGGTCGGGTCCGTCACCGGGCCGCGCGGCACCGCCCATCCCGGCACGGTTGGCACAGGCCAGGACGCTGCGGGCGGGGGAATCGGTGCGAGATCCATGCGCGGAGCCTAACCGCGATGTGCGCTTTTAGCTACCATTATCAGCCTTATCCGCACGCCTTGTATAAGGATAAGAATGTCCGACAATCTTGCATTATCGGACGTTAATCTCATTAATGAAAAAATATCACATAAGTTAAACTATTTTATACTCATATATTCATAATAATACTTATATATTTTGAATATACGGGTTCGTTATGGTACTTTCTTGGAATTATAGGCCGTCTATTCTCGATCTATACCTCGTGCATGGACACGTCTAAAGGCGTTAACGTTAGGCGCCAAGGCGGCTTGCCGCCGTATCAGATCTAGCCGAATGCCTACCGGTGGGTTGGCCTTGGCGGTGGCAAGCAGCTATCCACACATGTGCTGACCTACGGCAGCGAAGCGGATGCATATTCAGTCATCCGCGAGGCGCCTGTAATTCCGATTGCCCCTTCTGATGGCAGTCACCTCGTAGGTTAATCTCAGAATGCCGGTGCCAGTGGCCGAGGACGCGCAAAGCGCATTGGCGAGGCTTCAGTCCCTCTGAAGGACCGATATCCCAATCATTGACAAGGCACACTAAGGTGGTACACCTTGATAAGCTCGGACTCGAAAAATCCTATATTTTCAAGGCATTATGGGCGATCCGCGAGAGTTCAATCCTCTCTCGCAGCACCAGCCCAAAAGCCTTATGATCGCTGAAACCATTGCACCCCAGGGGGTTGCGTATCTGCCGCTTGGACACTCGAACCAGCTGACCCCGCACACCCGGCGTCGGCCAAGTCTCCATGAATGCTCTCAGGGAAGCGTCTGCCACCGTGAATCTTTGGGGATGCGGGCGACGAGGAAATCCACCAGCGCGCTCACCCGTGGGGAGCGGTAGCGGCGGCTGGGATAGAGCATGGAAATGGCTGGGCCCTGCGTGACATGGTCGGCAAGCACGAGGCGCAGCAGGCCGCTGCGGACCGCATCGAAGGCAACGAGGCTGGCCACGCTGACGATGCCCTGCCCATCTATGGCGGCGTCCACAAGCACCTGCGCGTTGTTGATGTTGAGATGGGCTGACGGGGATTCCCGCGTCCCTGTGCCGGTGAACTGCCAGTCGCGGTAGCGGCGTATATCGGGCAGGAAGTATCCAAGGCACCGGTGGGCCGCAAGATCCGCGGGGACCTTGGGAACACCGTGGCGCTCCAGATAGGCGGGCGAGGCCACTGTCACGAACTGCATGTGGCCGAGCTTGCGGGCGGCCAGCCCGCTGTCCGCCAGTTCGCCGAGCCGGAAGGCTAGGTCGATCCCCTCCTCCGTCAGGTTCACGATGCGGTCGCTCAGGTCGACGTCGATGGTCAGCTCCGGATGGCGCCGGTTCAGCTCGAACAGCAGCGGGACCAGCACGAGGCGCCCGAACGCCACGCTCGACTGGATGCGCACGCGCCCGCGCGGCACCGTGCGCTCGCGGGTCAGCTTCGCTTCCACCTCCTCGATCTCACTGAGGATGTGGCGGCAGGTCTCGAGCAGCGCCTCGCCTTCCTCGGTCAGCCGCAGCGAGCGCGTGGTGCGCAGCACCAGGGGCACGCCGAGCTTCTCCTCCAGCCGTGCCACCGCCTTGCTGGCTGCGGAGGGTGAGATTTCCAGGCGCCGCGCCGCAAGCGTGAAACTTTCCGCCTCGGCAACGCGGGCGAAGACCAGCATCAGGTGGATGGAGTCCAGGGCCATTGCGGACAATTTTATCATAAATGGAGTGCAGTCCAGCCCACTTATTTCCGCGATGGGTACCGCTACCATCCCGGCCGTTGGATCTTTTTGCGGGCGCCATGGCAGACGACCTCTATCCCCCCTACCGATCCCTCGCCGATGTGGAGGCGTTGGAGGACATTCCCCTGGAGGCCCGGATCACGCAATGGGACTTCGCCGAGGTCCTGCGCGCGGCCTGCCTGCGTGCGCCCGAAAAGCCGGCTCTGCACTATGTGGAAAATGGCGATGCTGAAGCGCCGGCCGTCTCCATAAGCTATGGCATGCTGCTGCGGCAGGCGACGCAGGTGGCCAATCTGCTCCGGGCCAACGGCGTCGGGCCGGACGATGCGGTCGCTCTGGTGCTCCCCACGCTCCCCGCCACTTTCGCGGCGCTGCTCGGCGCGCTGTTCGGCGCCAAGGCTTTCCCGCTGAACTGGATGCTTCAGCCGGCGGCCCTGGGACAGCTCATCGCCGCCTCGGGCGCCAGAGCCATCATCGCACTGGGCCCGACGCCTGGCTTCGGCATCTGGGAAGCCGTCTGCGGTTATCCCGCTCTTCAAGGCATCCCGCTATTTTCGGTTGGCGGCCCCGGCGGCGAAATGCTGCCGGAAACCGATCTGCTGCTGCGGGCACGCGTCCATCGGGACGACGGCCTCGAATTCGAGCGCCGGCCGGCAAAGCCTGACGACATCGCGGCCTATGTGCACTCCGGCGGCACCACCGGGACGCCGAAGATCGTGCAGCTGACCAACCGGGGCCTCGTCTATCGCGTCTGGGCCACCAATATGGTGCTCGCCCACACCTCCGACGAAGTGATGCTCGCCGACACGCCGCTGTTTCACATCGGCGGCTTCACCGTGCGTGGCCTCGTCCCCATCGCGGATGGCATGACGCTGGTGATCCCGAGCGTGCTCGGCGCGCGGGACAAGGCGTACATGGCCAATTACTGGCGCTTCGTGGAGCGTTTCCGCATCACCCGCTTGTCGGGCGTGCCCACCACCCTCGCCGTGCTCACCCGCAACCCGCCGCAGGGCGAGGACATCTCCTCGCTGCGCGCCACGTTCGGAACCGGCTCCACGGCGGTGCCGCCGGCGGTGCAGCGCCGCATCGAGGATCTGGCGGGGGTGCGGGCGCTGATCATGTACGGCATCACCGAGAATTGCAGCCTAGTCTCCATCGACCCACGGGACGGCCCGGCCAAGGCCGGCTGCTCGGGCATCCGCCTGCCCTATACGGACATCCGCGTCGTCGAACTGGACGGCAACGGCGCCATCCGGCGCGCGTGCGCCGTGAACGAGGTGGGCGCCATCCTGGTGCGCAGCCCCGGCGTGTCGCCGGGCTATCTCGACCCCGCGCTGGACGCCGGCACCTTCCTCGATGGCTGGCTCGTCACCGGCGACCTTGGCCGCATCGATGAGGACGGCTACGTCTGCGTCACCGGCCGGGCGAAGGACATCATCATCCGGGGCGGGCACAATATCGATCCGCGGCAGATCGAGGAGGCCCTCATCGAGCATCCGGCGGTCGCCCACGCCGCCGCCGTGGCGAAGCCGGACCTCCATGCGGGGGAGCTGCCCATCGCCTATGTGCAACTCCACGATGGCGCCTCGGCGACGCCGGAGGAGCTGGCCGCCTTCGCCTCCACCCACATCTCGGAGCGCGTGGCGCTGCCGAAGGAGATCATCCTCCTCGACCGCATCCCCTTGTCGGATGTGGGCAAGCCGCTGAAGGCCGTGCTGCGCGAGGATGCCGCCATGCGCGCCTTCAGCGCAGCGCTGGCGGACCTCACCGTGCCCATCACCGTGGACGTCGCCATGGGCAAGGAAGCGATGCGCGCGACCATCACCGTCTGTGCACCTGCCCGGGCGCATGAGACCTTGCTGCGCGCCATCGATGCGCGCCTTGCCGGCTTCACCGCTACCTTCGATGTGGCCTGGAAGCTGCCGGTGGAAACGGGAGCGCAGGCATGATCGATCGTGCCCGCCTGCTCGCCCATCCTGCCGTGGTCGTGCCCTTCGCCTATTCGAAGCGGGACGTGATGCTGCATGGTCTTGGGACCTGTCTCGGCATGGACCCCATGGATGAGCGGCAGCTTCCTTTCGTCTATGAGGACGGCGCGCCGGGCCTCCTCGTGCCGCCGACGTTCGCCTGCGTGCTCGGCTGGGTGGACATGGTCCGCGACGAGCGCTCCCGCGACACCTCCCTCGGCATCGACCCGAACGCGGTGGTGGTGGGCCAGACCGTGCTGCGCACCTTCGCTCCACTGCCGCCGGAGGGCTATGGCACCTCGCGCACCTATTATTCGGGCGCCGTGGACAAGGGCGCCGGTCGCGGCGCTCTGATCTGCGTGCGCCGCGACGTGGAAGGGGAGGACGGCACGGTCCTCGCCACCATGGACACGTGGCTCTATGTGCGCGGCGCCGGGGGCTTCGGCGGACCCGCGGAAGGCGGCCCTGCGCCCGTCACCTTGCCCGAGCGGCCGGCGGATGCAGTGCTGGAGCAGCCGACACCCGGCAACCTCGCTTTGCTCTACCGCCTCTCCCTCGGCGACCACAATGCACTGCACGCAAGCCCGGCGCACGCCCGGAAGGTTGGGTTCGAGCGGCCGATCCTGCATGGGCTCGCCACCTTCTCCATCGCCCTGCACGGCGTGCTCAACGCCCGTGGCGCGATGGATGAAGCATGCCGGCATTTTCGCGGTGGCCAGGCGACCATGACCCGACCGGTCTTCCCTGGCGAGAGCCTGCGCGTCGAGGCCTGGAATCCCACCGAGCCAGACGCCCCGATCCACTTCCGTGTCACGGCGGCGGAGCGGAACGTGATCGTGCTCGACGGCGGACGTGCCGACTTTTCTGCCCAAGCATCAGGAGCTGCACAAGCAGCCTAAGGAGGAGGAACCATGCCCAACGGACCAGCTTTCCCGCCAGTCCTTACCCGGCTCGCCGCCGCCGCCCTCATGGGTGCCTGCGCGGCGATGCCGGCCGCCGCCGAGACAGGCTATCCCTCGCGCGCCATCCAGGTGATTTCCTCGCAGGCCGCGGGCGGCGGGGTGGACGCGCTGCTGCGCACCATCGCGAACGTTTTCCAGCAGCGCACCAACCAGGCCATGGTCATTGATCCTCGCCCGGGCGCCAACGGGCTTCTGGCGGTGAACGCCTGCGCCAATGCGCGGCCCGACGGTTACACCGTGTGCCTCGTGAACACGCAGTTCGTCATCATCCCCTCCATCGAGGCGAAGCCGCCCTACAATGTGAAGGACTTCGCGCCGGTCACCCACATCTCCACCGCCTCGCTGGCCTTCGAGGTCAACAATTCGGTCGCGGCCAAGACCATTCCGGAGCTGGTCGCCTACTCGAAGGCCAATCCGGGCAAGCTCAACTATGTCGCCCTCGGCCAGGCCAATCCCGTGGACATGGGCATGGTCGCCCTCATGAAGCAGTTCGAGGTGGATTGGACCGCCATCCAGTATCGCGGCGCCAACGATTCCATGCTCGCCATGGCGCGGAACGAGGTGCAGATCATGTTCATCACCTCGCCGAACGTGATCGCCTCGGTGAAGGCCGGCGCCGGACATGTGCTGTTCGTGACGGGCGAGAAGCGGGTGACGGAGATGCCTGACGTGCCGACCCTGTCGGAGCTCGGCTACGCGAACCCGAACGTCACCGGCATCTGGTTCGGCCTCATTGCCCCCGCCGGCACGCCGAAAGAGATACGCGACAAGCTCGCCAAGGAGATTTCCGAGATCCTCAAAGCCCCGGAGATCCGCAACCGCGCGGCGGAGATCGGCGCTGAGCTGGTGGGCAACACGCCGGAGGAATTCGGCCGCTTCATCGCCGCAGAGCAGGTGCGCGGCGTCGCGCTGTTCAAGGATCAGCAGAAGTCCAACTAGCCGCGCATCCCATCGGGGGCGAAGGAACAGGACCCATGAGCCAGTACACGTTCGACACGCTTGCAGTTGAGCTGGCGGAGGGCATTGCCCGCGTCACGCTGAACCGCCCGGAGAAGCGCAACGCCATGAACCCGCGCATGCACGAGGAGATGCATCGCCTCCTCGCCGGGCTCAACGCCGACCCTGAGGTGCACGTCATCGTCATCACCGGCGCGGGAAAGAGCTTCTGCGCCGGGGCGGACATCAAGGAGTTCTTCAACGACCTCGAAGGGCAGCCGGAGGCCCGCGCCGTCATCATGGAGGTAGCGCGGCAATGGATGTGGGAGGGCATCGCCGGCTCTCCCAAGGCCACCATCGCCATGATCAACGGCCATTGCTTCGGCGGTGGCCTCCTGGTGGCGCTGGCCTGCGATATCGCGGTGGCGGGCTCTGCCGCCTTGTTCGGCCTGCCGGAGATCAATTGGGGGCATGTGCCGGGCGGGGCGGCCAGCAAGAAGACAATCGAGGCCATGGGCGCGCGCCAGGCGCTTTACTACGCCCTGACGGGCGAGAATTTTGACGCCGAGACCGCAGCCCGGACCGGCCTCATCACCAAGACCGTGTCGCAGGAACGCCTCGCGGAGGAAGTCGATGCGCTGGCAAAGACGCTTGCCGCGAAAAGCCCGTTCGCGGTCCGGACCGTGAAGGAGATCTATCGCGCCGCGCCGGACCTCGACATGACCATCCTGCATGACTTCGTCGCGGCGAAGATCGACCAGCTGCGCATTCGCGATACGGCGGGCAACCGCAGCAAGGGCATGCAGGACTTCATCGGCAAACGGTTGCGCACCACCGCGCCCATGGGGGAGCAATGAGCAGCGTGTCACGGCAGATCCTGGACGGCCTTCTCGTCCTCGACCTCAGCGCCGGCGTTGCCGGCCAGTTCGCGGGCCGTGTGCTGGCGGAGCATGGGGCCGAGGTGCTGCTGGTGGAGCCGCCGGAGGGATCGCCGCTTCGCCATGTGAGCGACCCTGACGACCGGCATCTGTTCTGGCACCTCAACACGGCGAAGCGCTCGGTGGCCATCGACCGCGCCACGGCCCCGGGCCGGGCCGTCTTCCATCGCCTGCTGCAGCATGCGGACGTGATCCTTGCCGACGGGGATGAGGATCCCCGTCCACTTCGCGTCGGCCGGCCCCGGCTCATCACCTGCCGCGTGCGCGATTTCGCGGAAGGCGGACCTTACGCGAACTGGCGCGGCAGCGAGATGATCCACCAGGCCCTGTCCGGCCTCATGCACACCACGGGGCGGGCCGAAGACGAGCCGCTCTACGGGTTCGGGCACCGCGCGTCCTACTCGGCCGGCGCTGCCGCGGTGACCGCCATCCTCGGTGCGCTGATGCTACGCGAGGAGACGGACGCCGGGCGCGACCTCGACATCAGCATCCACGAGACCGCCGTCGCCATGTCGCAGAACCTCGTGGCGCAATATTCCTACAACGGCAGCGCGCCCACACGCGGTCCCTATCCCGGCGCCTGCGATATCTTCCAGTGCAGCGACGGCTGGGTGTCCATCTATTGCCGCGGGGACCGCTGGGGTGCTCTGTGCACCCATCTCGGCGCGCCCGACGTGGGAACGGACCCGCTTTTCGCCTCCAGCGATCTTCTGGTGAAGAACTGGAAGGAGGCATACGAACGGCTCTCCGCCGTTATCGCCCACATGGCCTGCGCGGACTTCATCTCCCGCGTCACGGCTGCACGGGCCCTGGCGGCGAAGGTCAGCACCATGGCGGATGCCCTCGCCTGCCCGCACCTCGCCGCGCGCGGGTTCTGGGAGCGCGCGAATGACGGGACACGGGAACGGATCGTGCTTGGCCCTCTTTTCCGCTTCAGCCGCACGCCCCGCACGGTGATGCACGGTGCCCCGGCCTTGGGCGAAGCCAATGCGGCGCTTGTGTCCTGCGAGGCCGCCGATGCCTGACCGCCCCCTTCCACTCTCAGGTGTCCGCGCGCTTGAAATCTCCACCGCCTGGGCCGGCCCCATGGCCGGACGCATCCTGGCTGATCTTGGCGCGGAAGTGATCAAGGTCGAGCATCTGGACGCCATCGATAATTGGCGCGGCGCGGTGACGGGTGACGACCGCAACCGCTATCCCGATTTCCAGCCCGGCCTCCGCCCTTACGACCGCAGCGCATGGTTCAACACCCAGAACCTGGGCAAGCGCTCCCTCGGCCTCGACCTAAAGGCGCCCTCGACGCGTCCGGCCATCGAGGCGCTGGTGCGGCAATGCGATGTGGTGGTGAGCAATTTCGCCGCCGGCGCCCTGGGGCGGCTGGGGCTCGCCTATGAGAACCTGGTGGCGCTCCGGCCCGACGTCATCCTGCTGGAGATGGTGGTGACGGGGGAAGGCGGCCCCATGTCCGACATGCGCGGCGTCGGCCCCACCATGGAAGCCCTCGCCTCCATGACCGGCCTCACCGGATACGGCGATGGCAT
Source organism: Aquabacter albus (assembly GCF_040049275.1). NCBI lineage: Bacteria > Pseudomonadati > Pseudomonadota > Alphaproteobacteria > Hyphomicrobiales > Xanthobacteraceae > Aquabacter > Aquabacter albus. Next base: position 28,443 of record NZ_JBDZDT010000008.1, read on the forward strand.
TCCCCAGCGCACCGGCCCCGCTTATGTGGACCCCATCGGCGCGCTCAATGGCGCCATGGCGGTCATGCTGGCGCTCTATCACCGCCGGCGCACCGGCGAAGGCCAGAGGATCGAGCTCGCCCAGAGGGAGAGCCTGATGCACTGGTACGGCGAGCGCTTCCTCGCCCAGGCGGAAGATGGCCGCGAGACCGCCCCGACCGGCAACCGAACGCCCCGCGCGGCGCCCCACGATGCCTACCGCACGCTCGGCGAGGATCAGTGGGTCGCCATCGCCGCCTTCGAGGAGGCGCAATGGACAGCGCTCTGCGCGGCCATGGAGCGCCCGGCTTTGGCACAAGACCCGCGCTTCCAGGATCTTGAGACACGCCAGAAGAACCATGCGGCGCTGCGCCTGGAGATCGAGGCCTGGACGGGAACCCGGGACAAGCGCGCGGTGGCCGAGCTGCTCCAGCGGGAAGGTGTGCCGGCGGCGCCGGTCTCCTCCGGCCGGGATGTGCATGACGATCCCCAGCTCGCCGCCACCGGCTTCATCTCCATTCTGGACCATCCCGCCGCCGGCCGGCATCGCTATCAGGGTCTGCCGTTCCGATTCGACAACCGACCGCCAACACCGGCGCCGCTGCTCGGCCAGGACACGCGGCACGTTCTGGCGGAGGTCGCGCGCCTTTCCGACCGCGAGATCGCAGCCCTTCTCGAATCCGGCGCGGCCTTGGAACCAGGGGAGCCCACGTGACCTTTGAGACCATCCTGTTCGAGACGCGCGGCGCCGTCGGCGTCATCACGCTGAACCGTCCCGAGGTCCACAATGCCCTCAATACCCGGCTCCGCGACGATCTGGAGGCGGCGCTTGCCGCCGCGCGGCGCGACCCCACCATCTCCGCCATCATCCTTACAGGGGCAGGCGAGCGGGCATTCTCAGCGGGCCTCGACCTGAAGGAGTTCTCCGAGCAGGTGCGCAATATGAGCGCTGACGAGATCCGCCGCATGCGGCGCGGGCATCGCCCGCTGCTGGCCTTCCCGAAGCCTGCCATTGCCGCAGTGAACGGCCTTGCCATCGGCGGCGGCGTCGAGCTGGCGCTTCAATGCGACATCATCGTCGCGGCGGACACGGCCTCCTTCGCCTGCGCCGAGATCAAACGGGGCATCATTCCCGGCAATGGCGGAACCCAGCTTCTGCCGCGCCGGATCGGCCGTTCCAAGGCGCTGGAGATCATTCTCACCGGCCGCACCGTGGATGCGGCAGAGGCCGAGCGCATCGGTCTTGCCGATCACGTGGTGCGCCGTGCGGACGTGCTCGCCAAGGCCGAGGAGATCGCCGGGGCCATCGCGGCCAACGCGCCGGTGGCGCTCATGGCCGCGAAGGAAGCGGTTTCGCGCGGCCTCGACATGGACCTCGGCGAGGGCCTCAACCTTGAGGGCGACCTCGCCTCCCTCGTCTACGCCACGGACGACGCCAAGGAAGGCCCCCGCGCCTTCATGGAGAAGCGTCCGCCGAACTGGACCGGACGATAGACGCCAAGAACGATCGAGCCCACGAAATGCCCCTCCACCGCAGCCTGCTCTTTGCCCCCGCCGCCCGACCCGAGCTCATGGAAAAGGCGGGGCACAGCGGCGCCGATGCGCTGATCTTCGACCTTGAGGATTCCGTGCCGCCCGCAGGCAAGCCCGGCGCACGCATCAATCTTCAGACCGCGCTCGCCAAGCCCGGCGAGCCGCCAATCTTCGTGCGGGTGAATCACCCGAGCGAGAATGACACCGCCGCGGACATCGGCGCCCTCGTCGGCTCCCGTCTCGCCGGCATCCTGCTGCCCAAGGCAGAGCGCACCGACGAGATCCACCTTGTGGACCGCCTGCTGAAGGAGACGGAGGAGCGGCTCGGCCTCGCCAAGGATACCCTTCTCCTTATCCCGATGATCGAGACCTGCCTCGGCCTCAGGAATGCCTTTGAGCTGGCCTCGGCGGTCCCGCGCATCGGCGGCATGTGCCTTGCCAGCGCTGAGGAAGGCGATTTCATGCTGGACCTCGGCGGCCGCTGGACCCCGGAGGGCGAGGCCCTGCTCTATGCGCGCGGCCGGCTCGTCTGCGAGGGCCGCGCGGCGGGGGTTGAATGGTTGATCGACGGCGTCTTCATGAACCTGAAAGACGACGACGCGCTGCGGCGCGAGAGCATCCTGGCCCGCAACATGGGCTATCTCGGCAAGATGGCGATCCACCCGCGCCAGCTCCCCGTGCTGCACGAGGTGTTCAGCCCGACGGCCGAGGAGGTGGACTATGCGATCGGGCTTGTGGAAGCCATGCGAACGGCGGAGGCCGAAGGGCGGGGTGCCACGCAGTATCGCGGCATGATGGTCGACTACGCCAACCTCAAGCGCGCGAAGAAGGTGTTGGAGCGCATGAAAGCGGGTTGAGCAGCCAAACAGCTTTTTTGGTGCCTTCGGCCTCGCCCATCAGCCGCCAGCCCGTGCTCACACGTGCCGGCGTTCTCGGTCGCTTTCGGCATCCTCCTAAGGCAACCGAAATTCTCGCTATTTGCTGAGCGACCGCAGCGGAACACGCACCCCGAAGGAGCCGCTCTCGGCGATCAGGCGGCGCAGGAACTGGGCGCCGCGCTCGCCCTTATAGGCGCGGGACCAGAGATCGCTCGCCAGCTGCTCGTAAAGGGTCACCGCATCGGGCGCCGCCGTGATGGAGGCGACGCCGGCGCGGATGTTGGGAAACTCGCCCAACCGGAACGGGCTCACCGCCACCCAGGTCTTCTCGCGCTCCCGGAAGATCTGGAAGGTCTGGTTCGGCATGGTGTCCTCTATCACGCCGATCTGCACGCCGATGGGCTCGCTTTCCATCAGCGCCGCCATCCGCTCCACTTCAACGCGCGCCAGATGGCGCCGCTCCTCCACCTCGCGCTTCGACAAATTGTAGCTGCCGACCAGGCCGGTGCGCAGCACGCGCTGCACTTGGATGGCGCTCACCAGGCTGATGATGCTCTTGCGCTGGTGCCAGGCCTGATCGTGCCGGTTCTGGAGGATCTCCATGACACGGTCGATCTGCGTGAGGGCCGCCTCGCGGTCGGGAAAGCCGTCGGGGATGGTCTCGGTCAGCATCCTGCGCAGATGGCTGACATAGTCGCCCGACATCAGCACGAAGGACAAAGGCTCGAAATAGACGATGACCTGGTCCGCCCGCTCCTCCAGCTGCCGCTTGCGCTCGTAATAGGCGACCGGATTGGCGAAGTACTCGACCCCGACGCCAAGGAGCGAGGGAACGGAAACCTTGAGGAGCTGCGCCAGCTTCTCGATGGTCTCCAGCTTGATGACCCCGCCCTTCTCGTACTTGTAGAGGGCGGCGCGCGAGATTTCGAGCTGCTGCGCCACGTCCTCCGGCGTCAGGCCCGCGCCCATCCGATAGGCCCGCAGGCGCTCCCCGATTTCGACGAAGTCGATTGCCACGTTTGTCCCGTTCGTTCTCGGCGTCAGAACCCGGCCACCTGGCCATCCTTGCGAGGGTCCGAGCCACCGATAAAGCCATCCTCGGCCGCGCACACTAGCTGCGCGCCGCCAAATCCGAAACTCTCCTCCGGGGCTTCCGAGGTTACGTGATGGCCGCGCTGCTCCAGCGCGGCCAGGACGTCTGCGCCCGCTTCCGGCTCGATGGCGACGTTGAGCCCATCCATGAACCGCCACCGCGGCGCTTCCGCCGCGGTCTGCGGATCCTGGTCCCACAGGTTCAGGCGCAGGAACATCTGGACGTGCGCCTGTGCCTGGATCGGGCCGCCCATCACGCCGAATGCGGTCTGCGGTCGGCCATTCCGGGTGATGAAGCCGGGAATGATGGTGTGGAAGGGGCGCTTGCCGCCGCCCACCTCGTTGGGATGGCCCGCTTCCAGCGAAAAGCCGTTGCCGCGGTTCTGCAGGCTGATGCCCGTCTCCGGCACCACCACGCCCGAACCGAAGCCCGAATAATTGGACTGAATGTAGGACACCATCATCCCGCTCTCGTCGGCGGCCGCGAGGCACACGGTGCCGCCCCGGCGGGGCGCGCCGGCGCCGAAAACCCGGGCGTGCCTGGGGTCGATCAGCTTAGCCCGCCCGGCGAGGTAGGCGGGATCGAGAAGGGCGGACGGCGGGACCGCGCCCATGTGAGTGAGATCAGCCACATAGGCATAGGCATCCGCGAAGGCGAGCTTGACGGCCTCGATCTGCAGATGGAGCGCATCGACGCTGTCCACCGCGCAGTCCTCGATCCCGAGATGCCGCAGGATGCCCAGCGCCATCAGCGCGACGATGCCCTGGCCGTTCGGCGGAATTTCGTGCAGTTCCGCCGGGCCGAAGCCTTGCGCGAGGGTGCCGCACCAGTCGTTACGGTGGGCGGCGAGATCATCGCCAGTGAGCGCCGCTCCGTGCGCCGCCGCATAGGCCGCGATCCGGTCCGCAAGCTCTCCCCGATAGAGGCTTTCGCCCTTGGTTTCCGCGATCAGGCGCAGGGAGCGCCCAAGCGGCGCATTGCGGAACAATTGCCCTGGCTGTGGCGCCCGCCCGCCGGGCATGAACGCCTCGGCATAGCCGGGCTGGACCTTCAGCTCCTCCGCCGCGCGCCCCCAGGTCTCCGCGATGACCGGCGACACGAGATAGCCCCGCTCCGCATAGTCGATGGCGGGCTCGAACAGGGTCGCGAACGGCAGCCTCCCGAAGCGCTCGGACAGCTCCACCCAGGCCGACACGGCGCCGGGCACGGTCACGGCATCCCACCCCCGCAAGGGCATTGCCTTGCGCCCGGCGAAGCGCTCCGGCGTCCAGGCGGCAGGCGAGCGGCCCGACGCGTTGAGCCCATGCAGTTCCTGCCCGTCCCACAGGATGCAGAAGGCATCCGAGCCGAGGCCGTTGCCGGTGGGCTCCACCACCACCAGCGCCATTGCCGCGGCCAGGGCGGCATCCATGGCGTTTCCGCCCCGCTGGAGCATGCGCAGGCCTGCCTGCGTCGCCAGCGGCTGGGAGGCCGCCACCATGTTGCGCGCCAGAACCGGCGACCGGCGGGAGGCATAGGTGCTTTGGTAGGAGAGCTTCATGATGCAGGCACGATCGCGAATATCCCGGTGGCTGAACCCCGCCCGCCGAGGGAGATGGCGGGCGGGGTGGGTCTGAAGCCGCCTACTTGGCGGGGATCGTCCGGTCGCTCAAAGGCGGCAGGAAGCGGTCATCATAGAGGTCGGCAATGGTCGGAACCTTCTCCATCGCGAAGCCCTCGGCCAGGATCTTGAGTCCGTCTTCCATCTTCTTCTTGTCCATGTATCCGAGGCCGTTGGCGCGGGTGGCCGGGGTCACGACGTTCTTGTTCAGGATCCACTGCAGGCGCTTGACCTCAAGCGCCTCATCGGTGACCGGGTCCCGCTCGGCGAGGGCGGAGATGGTGGCCTTCGGGTCCTTGATGGTGGCGATCCAGGCCTTGGCGACGGCAGCGGTCAGCCGCTTCACCAGATCGGGATTCTTCTCGATCAGCGCCTTCGAGACCAGCAGGCCGTTGCCGTAGAAGTTGAAGCCGTTGTCCGCATAGTAGATCACGTTGGTGTCGTCCACTGCGATGTTCTGGGTGGCAAGGTTGAAAAGGATGGTCGAATCGAAGCCGATGACCGCGTCCACGTCGCCGCGGATCAGCATCGAGTCGCGCAGCCGCTGCTCCACACGCTTGAGGTCGATCTTGTCGATGGGAATGTTGTTGATCTTGAGAATGGCGGGGAACATGCGCGAGGAGGCATCCGCCTGGCCCGTTCCAACCGTGCGTCCCACGAGATCCTTCAGCCCGGTGATGTTCGCCTTCTTCAGGCTGACGACCGATTGCGCGGAGCGGTCGAGGATCACCATTACCAGCTTCGGCGCCGGTTCCGGGTTGCGCACCCAGAATTCCGCCAGCGTGCCGATATCCCCGTATGCCACATCGTAGGCACCACTCGCGACCCGGTTGATCGCCTCGCCGGACCCCGACGAGCCATCCACCACGGCATTGATGCCGGCCTCGCGGAACAGGCCGCTGGCCTGGGCGTACCAGAACGGCGCGTTCGGGCCGTACAGGCGATAATCGACGGTGATCTTGACGTTGGTGAGCTGCTGGGCCTCGGCCGCGCCGGCAAGGCCGGTGGCGGCGAATATCCCCAATGCCACGGCCGCATTGCGCGCGGACCTCAGGTAATTCCACCTTTCACGGAAGATAGACATCGTTGTTTCTCCGTTCCTGATCTCTGGATTTGATTTATTTTTTGTACGCACAACTCTACTGCCCTCTACGGGGCGGTTTCTGAGGCGAGGTAATCGGCCGCCAGGGCCGCCTGCGCGATGGCCCGGTCTATCTTTCCCGCCCCGTTGAGCGGGAGGGCGTCGACCAGCTGGACGTAGCGCGGGTGCGCATATGCGGGCCCGCGTTCGAGGCAAAAGGCTTTCAGGTCGGCCGGCTGCAGCGCCGACCCTGCGCGCGGCACCACCATGGCCGCGGGCACGAAGCCCTTCACGCGGTGGGGCACGGGGGTGACCACAGCGTTCACCACGTCGGGATGGCCGAAGAGGAGGTTCTCCACTTCCTTGGGGTAGACGTTCTCCCCCCCGCAACTGAACATGTCGTCGACGCGGCTGCGGAAGTAATAGAAGCCGTCCTTGCTCCTCTCGAAAATGTCGCCCGTCCGGAGCCAGCCGTCCGTGATCTTCTGGCGGGTGACCTCCGGCTGGTTGTGATAGCCGAGGCAAACATAGGGGCTGCGGATCAGAAGCTCGCCGAAATCAGGGCTTTCCTTCCCGTCGGCGTCGACCAGCTTGATCTCCACCTCCGGCCCCTTCACGCCCACGCTGCCCCGCGGCACCGGGCGGCCGTCGATGGGCGCGCGGAAGGGGCTTCCCCCTTCGGTCAGCCCGTAGCTTTCGGATGTCTTCACTCCGGGCAGGGCCGCCTCCACCGCGTCGAGCAGTTCCGGGGTCACCACCGCCGAGCCGATGGACATGCTGCGCAGCGCGCTGAGGTCGAGCTTCTCGATCTCGTCGCGGTGCTGGAGGAACATGGTGAAGACCGCCGCGACGCCGCGCGAATAAGTGCAGCGGTAGTTCGCCAGCGCGTTGAGATAGGCGCGGGGCTCGTAAGCCGGCATGAGCACGAAGGAGCCGCCGGCGAACAGCATGGGCTTCACCGTGCCCCTGAGGGCGTTCTTGTGGAACAGCGGCAGCGCGATGAGCCCGCGATCCTCCTGCGAGGCCGGCCAGTAGCGCTGGTTGTAGCGCACGTACCAGAGCATGCCGCTATGGGTCATGATCGCCCCCTTGGGGCGGCCCGTAGAGCCGGACGTGTAGGGCTGGAACGCCTGGGCGTCGTCGGCGATGGGGGGAGGGGGAGGCGCCGCGCCCGGCTTCGCCAGCTCCGCTTCGTAGGACAGGAAGCCCGGGTGGCACTCATCGAGCACCAGCACATGCCGTAGGCCCATGCCGGCTGTGAGCGTCATGGCATCGCGGTGGCAGCTGGGCTCGATCAGGGCGCAGGTGCAGCCGGCATCCGCGAAGATCAAGGCCAGCGTGTCGCGCGCGAGCCGCGTGTTCAGCGGCACCGGGATGGCGCCCATCCGCATCGCGCCGAAGAAGAATTCGATGAACTCGACCCGGTTGCCCACCAGCATCGCCACGCGCTCGCCGGGCTGGACGCCCAGGCGGTGCAGCGCGCCCGCCACGCGGTCCATCCGTTCATCCAGCTCGCGATACGTGACTTCCCGCACGCGACCGCCGTAGAGATCGATGATGCAAACCTTGTCTGCGACCCGAGACAGGGCGTCGTCAAAAAAATACCCGAGATTTTTTTGGCGATTTGCATTTATTTCTTGCTCATAATGCATGTCATCTTCCATGAAGAAGCTCTTGTTCTTTAAGGATCAGTAGATGCCGGGAAATATGGAGATCGATGACGCGGCCTTCATCAGCGCATTGCTGGCGCGGCCGCCGCTGCACCAATGGCTTTCGCCGGAGATCATCGCGCTGGATGCCGAGAAGGGGACGATCGCCGTCAAGCTGCCCTACCGGAGCGAGCTCAGCCGCTCGCCGGATCAGCGCGACTATCATGGCGGCATCATCGCCACGCTGGTGGACATCGCCGGGCACACCTGCCTCGCGGCGCGCCTCAAGCGGCGGGTGCCAACCATCGACATGCGGGTGGATTACCTGCGGGGGGCCCTCGATACCGACCTCATCGCCGAGGCCCGCATCATCCGCGCCGGCCGGACGGTGGGCGTCTGCGACGTGGACATACGGGATGATCAGGGGCGGGCCATCGCCGCCGGCCGCTGCGTGTACAGTACCCGCGAGGATTAGGGGCGCGGCGGGCGGCATCATGGCCGCCCGTCCCCCTCGCCGAGATGATCGGCGACGAGGAATGCGAACACCCGCGCCGCGCCGAACACTTTGTCCAGCGACGCGATGTCGTTGTCGGTATGGGCGAAGGATTGCTCGCCCGGCCCGAAATTCACGGTCGAGATGCCGGCGTGGTTCAGGTAGCCCTGGTCGAATGCGGACTGCCCGTACATGGGCTCGGGCTCGTATCCGAGCATGGCCCGGCACGCCGCGGCGAGCGTGCGAACGGCGGGCGAATCCTGCGTCACCAGGCTCGGATGCATGTAGGCACCGCGGACGACCTCCACCGTCCAGGGCTTGCCGCTCACGGGGTCCGGCATGCCGTCCACCGCCATGGCAACCCGCTCGATCTCCGCGGCCGCCACATCGGGGTCATCGCCCGGGAGCAGGCGGCGGTCGACCGATATCTCGCAGCGTGCCTGGACGGTGTGGGTCGAGTCGGGATAGCTGCGCAGGCCATTGATGGTGAGCGAGGCTTCGCCCAGCTGGGGATGGCTGCGGGCGGGGCCGATCTCGCTTGTCAGCCGCCGTATGACCTCGATGGCGCCGGTGATCGCGTTGCAGCCCTCCTTGGGGCGGCTGCTGTGGCTCGGCTTGCCGTGGACGATGATCCGCATGTCGATGCGGCCGCGATTTCCCAGCTGGAGCTTCAGGCTGTTGCCGTAGACATAGGCGATGCCTGCCCGGACCTTCTCCGTCTCCACCACATTGCGGATGGCATCGACGCATCCGGTCTCGCCCGAGACGCAGCAGATGAAGGAGAGGCGCCCGCGCAGCGGAATGCCGGCCTTGAAGACGGCCTCGACCCCATGGAGCATGGCCGCCAGGGTGCCCTTCTGCTCGCTGGCGCCGCGGCCCCGCGCGACCTCGCCTTCAAAGCCGAAAGGGGCGCCGTCGAGGATCTCCCCCGCATACGGGTTCGGCATGGTGTTGGGCGGCTGGTTCATGGCGTGGCTGATGAGCATCAGCGAGGGACCGCCAGAGGGCCCGATCTCGGCGATCAGATTGCCCATGGCGTCATAGCGGCAATCCGCAAAGCCCATCTCGCGCAGGCGCGGCTCCACCGCGGCCTCGATGAAGCGCGTGAGCGCCGGCTCCCGCTCCAGAAGGGCGGTCTGCGGGCTCGGCACCCGCAGGAGGTCGATCAGTTCCCGCGTGGACCGCTCGCGCGACAGATGGGGTTCGAGGCGCGCGCGCAGGGACGGGGCGCCGGTCACGACACGATCCCGTTGTCGCGTGAGGCCCAGAAGGTTACGCGCCGCTCCAGGAAGGCGAAGCACTCATAGAGGGAGATGCCCATGGCGGCGATCACCACGAGGCCGGCGAACACGAGCGCCACGTCGAACCGCGCGCTTGCGGCGATCATCAGGTAGCCGATGCCGTGGTTCGACGCCGCGGTCTCGGCCACCACCGAGCCGACGAAGGCCAACGTGATGGAGACCTTCAGGGAGGCGAAGAAGTAGGGCATGGCGCGCGGGAGCCCGATCTTCATGAGGATCTGCCGCTTGCGCGCGCCGAGCACCCGGAGCACGTCCAGGATCTCCGGTTCGATGGTCGCGAGCCCCGTCGCGATGTTGACCACGATGGGAAAGAACGAGAGCGCGAATGCCGTGATGACCGCCGGGATGGTGCCGATGCCGAACCAGATCACCAGCACCGGGACGATCGCCACCTTGGGGATGGAGTTGAAGGCGATCATGATCGGATAGAGCGCGTCGTAAACGACCCGGGAGGACCCGACGACCACCCCGAGCGCGACCCCGAAAACCACCGCTATGGCGAAGCCCATCAGGGTGGTGAACAGCGTGTAGCCCGCGTTCACGAACACCGCCTTGGGGTATTTCATGAGGGCGCCGGCGACCTCGATGGGCCCGGGCAGGACGAAGCTCGGAATCCTGAAGGCCCAGCACACCAGTCCCCACAGGACGACGGTTGCCAGCACGATCAGCCAGGGCAGAGCGCGCGTGATGAGGGTCTTCTTCATGTGCGGGGCCTCGACGCGATCTGCTCGCGAAGCGCGTGGGTCATCTCGATGAAGCGGGGAGTGTAGGTGTCGGCGAGGGTGCGCGGGCGCGGCAGGTCCACCTCGGTGCGGGACATGATCCTGCCGGGGCGCGGGCTGAACAGGTAGATCGTGTCCGCCAGATAGACCGCCTCGCGCAGATCGTGCGTGACGAGGATCACGGTGGGCCGGCGGTTCAGCCACAGCTCCTGCACCACGTCCCACAGCTCTTCCCGCGTGAACGGGTCCAGCGCGCCGAAGGGCTCGTCCAGCAGCAGCATCTCGGGGGAATGGATCAGCGCGCGGCACAACGAGCTGCGCTGCTGCATGCCGCCCGAGAGCTGCCAGGGATAATTGTTCTCGAAGCCGGACAGGCCCACGGTCGCGATCAGGTCCCGCGCCCGGGCGTGATACTCCTCCTTGTGGGCGCGGAACCGCTGGGCGTGGGGCTCCACGATCTCCAGCGGCAGCAGGACGTTGTCCAGCGTGGTCCGCCACGGCAGCAGCGTGGAGTTCTGGAACGCCATGCCGCAGATCTTCAGCGGCCCGGTCACCTTCTGGCCGGAGACCTTCACCGCGCCGCGCAGCGCCGGATGCAGGCCGGATATAAGCTTGAGCATCGAGGACTTGCCGCAGCCCGACGGTCCGACGAGGGCGACGAACTCGCCCTTGCGGATCTTCATGCTGGTTTCGGTGAGCGCGAGGACGCCGTTCTCGCCGCCATAGCCGATGCTGACATCATCCAGCTCGATGAAGGCGGAGCCCTCCGCGGCCTCAATCGCAGCCCGAGGCTTCACGGCGTCGCTGGTCAGCGTCATCTCCCCTCCAGCCGGTTCTGGCCCCGGCGCCGTGCGCCGTCTCCCCTCACCGATGGATCTATGTTACGAGTACAAAAAAAAAGATTTCAATGATTTTTTGTATGAAAACTGCCTATATCTATATATGTGGATGCCCATATTTCAGGCCCTCAAGGCCGCTCGGGTACTTGGCGGGACGCTTGGTCGAAGCTCGCCATCTGTGGAGTTCACCAATGAAGGCAGTGGTTTTTGAGGCCCATGGCGGGGTGGAAGTGCTCTCCTGTCGCGACTGGCCGGACCCCGAACCGCGTGCCCAAGATGTCATTGTCCGCGTGCGGGCCGTGGGGCTGAACTATCTCGACATCTTCGCGCGTCGCGGCATGCCCAATGTCACCATCCCGCTGCCGTTCATCTCGGGCGGCGACATTGCAGGCGAGATCGAGAGCCTCGGCGCGGCCGTCACCGGCTGGCGCGTAGGTGAGCGCGTCGTGGTCAATCCGAAGACGGCCGACGGGCTCATCGGAGAAGAGATCCAGGGCGGGCTCGCCGAGCGCGTGCGCGTCCCCGCATCAAACCTCGTGCGACTGCCGGATGCGGTGGACGACGACACCGCCGCCGCCGTTCCGATCAATTTCGGCACGGCGCTGCGCATGCTGACCACCATCGGCAATCTTCGGGCTGGCGAAACCATCCTCGTGCTCGGGGCGAGCGGCGGCGTCGGCACCGCCTGCGTGCAGGTGGCGAAGATGATCGGCGCCGAAGTGCTGGCCGCCGCCGGGTCCGCCGCCAAGCTGGAGCAATTGCGCGCCATCGGCGCCGACCACGCCATCGACTACGCGGCCGAGGATTTCAGCCGACGCGCATGGGACCTGAGCGGCAAGCGCGGCGTAGACGTGGTGGTCAATTTCACCGGCGGCGACACCTTCGTCCCCTCCATGCGCGCCCTTGCACGCCATGGCCGCCTTCTCGTCTGCGGCGCGACGGCGGGCTACGCGCCGCCCATCGATCTGCGCTACCTGTGGCGGCGCGAGCTGCAGGTGCTTGGTTCCACCGGCTATGCCCAGGCCGACATCGAGGCCGCCATTGCCCTGGTGGCCGAGGGGCGGCTCAAGCCGGCCATCGGACACCGCTTCCCGCTCGCCGAGACGGCTGCCGCGCAGCAGCTTTTGGAAGACCGGGCGTTCTTTGGAAAGATCGTGATCAATCCTTAGGGCGACGAGCACTGCCGGGTTCGTCAGCGACCATGAGCATCAGCTCATTCGCCCGCCGTCGACAAGATAGGTCGCGCCGGTGCAATAGCTGCTTTCATCGCTTGCCAGGAAAAGCATAAGGGAGACGATCTCCGAAGGATCGGCATAGCGGCCCATGGGAATCGCAGCTGCCGGGTCGCCCGTCCTTCCGGCAACGCGCATCATTTCGTCAATCGATTCCATCAGCCGCGTGCGCGTCTGCCCCGGATTGATGGCGTTGATCCGGATATGGTCCGGAATGCATTCCAGGGCTGCGGATTTCATCATGCCCACAACCGCATGCTTGCTCGTGCTGTAGGCAGCGAGCTTCGGCGAGCCCTTCACCCCCGCGACCGAGGACGTGATGACGATGCTGCCGCCGCCTGCCTTCCGCATCACCGGAATCAGCGCCGCCAAGCCAAGCCAGACGCTGCGGACATTGACGGCCATGACCCGATCGAACATGGCGAGGGACGCATCTTCGATCCGGCCCACTTCGCCTTCGATACCGGCATTCAGCAGCGCCACGTCCACGTGGCCAAACCGCTGCGTCGCATCCGCAACGAACGCCTGCGTCACGGCTTCGTCGGTGACGTCTCCGGCGAAATAGGCCGCCTGCCCGGATGGAAGCTCATCCGTCACGCGCTTGAGCGCATCGGCTTCCCGATCCACCAGAAGCACATTGGCGCCTTCCGACACGAATCTTCTTGCGGCTGTGGACCCGATACCGCCGGCAGCTCCAGTAATAATGGCGACTTTTCCTTCAAGGCGTCCCATTATCATTTCTCTCCCTTGCTTAGGCACTGATTATCTTCGTGTCGAAACGGCCTGTTCCGACAGCTCCAAAGCATTTTGAAAGTAGAGTCCCAGTTCATCGATGGCTCGCCCGGCACGAGACGGTCACCCGCCTCGCGCCGAGACACCCTGACAATACGAACCTAGTGCTTGGGCCAGATTGGCGCCCGGGTGGCGGCGTTTGCCGGCCAGATCAGATACGGATAGCCGTCCTGCCACTGGACCAGACCGACCGCTCCGCCGACGCGCCGGCCGTCGGCATCGAAGGCAAGGCGCTCGCCGAGATAATATTGCCCGGGCCCGTTTGATGTATTGATGGACTTGAGTGCGTCCATGACCTTGTCGTGGTCGGTCGATCCGGCGCGCTCGAGCGCGTCCTTGATGAGCATGATGTCGCCATAGGTGGCGATGGTGTCCTGGCCAATCCAGGGCTCGCCACTGCGCTTCACGAGGTCGGGCAGGATCTTCTCCTGGGGCTTCGACGACCAGTTCGCGGTGAAGTTGATCAAGCCCTCGAGCTTCTTGGGCCCGAGCGCGGCAAGCATCTCCGGGCTGACAAGCTGCACGCCGACGCTGACCACGGGAAGCCGGCCCGTCAGCCCGAACTCGCTCATCGCACTCAGCACGAGCTTCGAATCCGGAAATCCGGTGGCGTAGAACAGCAGCATGTCGGGCTTCGTCGCGCGCAGCTTCTGGACGATCGATGTGGCGTCGGCGAGCGGCGGCGTGAAGACTTCATCAGCCACGATTTTCAGGCCGAGCTTTTCGGCGCCGCCTTCGCGCAGCGGCTTCACGAAGGCCTGGGACGCGGCCGTGCTGTCCGACACCATCGCGAGGGTGGCGGGGCGCTTGCCGGTCACCGATTCCGCCATCGCGACGGCGGTGGGCATGGCATCGAGAGAAAGAACGCTCGCGATCGGCGACGTCTGCACCAGATACTTGAACCCGCGTGCCGTCAGCTGGTCGGCATACGACACGGTGATCCACGGCAGGTGGGCCCGCTCCGTCACTTCCGTCACGCCGAGCGTCAGCGAGGAGCTCCACGCGCCGGTCCCCGCCACCGCATCCGGATAATTGGCCACGAAGCGCTGTGCGGCGTTCTTGGCGGTTTCCACCTTGTCACCGGCATCCTCGATGACGAGCTTCAGCTTGGCACCGTTCAGAGCCTTGATGCCGCCACTGGCATTCACGTCGTCGATCGCCATCTGGGCGCCGAGCTTCATCAAGTCGCCCTGCCGCGCCATTGCCCCGCTCATGGGGGCAATCATTCCGACCTTCAGTTCCGCGGGCTGGGCGCTGGCCGGCGCGGTCGCGAGCACCGCGATGGCGATACCGAGCAGGCCGGCCGCGAACATGCAGCGGCCTGCCTTCGAAGCAACATTTCCACTCACAGGCGTTCCTCCCAATCCTCTCGCCTGCGAGGGGTCGCCGACCCCTATCCGCAGGCGCAAGCAAGGTTTCGGACCCGGCTGTTGATCGCCGGTCAGTCCGAGGGGGAAGCTAGGCGTTGCGGCTCTCGGGAGATAATAATGTATGACGCTCTAGTATTTACGAACGGCATACTTCTCCAGTATTTAGAAACGGCATAGTTCTATCGCATATTGTGTTGCGTATACGCGCATCCAGGCGTTGACGGCGGCCCCGCTGCGGGACCACCTTTGAACGGGCGGGTTCCTCGCCCGAAATCCCTTCTTCACCATCAGATTGCGCCCGCCGGCGGCACGGGAATGCGGGATGCTCCCCTCTGAATTCCAAGGACATGGAACATGACGATGGATGTATCCTGCTGTCTTCAAGGCAAGGTCGCGCTGGTGACCGGAGCCGCCGGCGATATCGGTCGCAGGACGGTCGAGCTTCTGTCCGCCCAGGGCGCCGTGGTGGTGGCGGAGGATCGCAAGCCGGACGTCGCGGAACTGGCCGTCGAGGGGCGTATCATCACCCTGGTCGGAGACCTGGCCGACGAGGCCACCGCGGCGCGGGCCACGGCGCTCGCCATGGAGCGGTTCGGCCAACTGGACATTCTGGTCAACAATGCGGGCCGCCATCTGAGCCGGTCGGCCCTGGAGACCACCGCCGCGGACTGGGACGCGGTGCTGAACGTCAATGCCCGCGGAACCTTCTTCCATAGCCGCGAAGCCCTGCGGGTGATGGCACCGCGCGGCGAGGGCGCCATCGTCAACGTCGCCTCGATCTCCGGCGTGGTCGGCATCGCAGACCAGGTCTGCTACGCGGCCTCGAAAGGCGCCATCGTGCAGATGACGAAGGCGCTGGCGGTCGAATTCGGACGGCGCGGCATCCGGATCAACGCTGTTGCGCCGGGCGTGGTGATGACGGGCTTTCTCGACGACCAGATACCCGACGGCCGCGCGCGGCTGGCCCGCCGTGCGGACAGCCATGCGCTGGGGCGCATCGGCACCCCTGAAGAAATCGCCGGCGTCATCGCCTTCCTCGCCTCGCCGGCGGCAAGCTTCATGACCGGGGCCATCGTGATGGCCGACGGAGGCTACACGGCAATGTAGCGCCGGGCGCCGATGTGGAGGATGAGAATTTCAGACATCGCAGCTTTGGCGGCGTTGACGAAGAGCCGGCCGAGCAAGGGGGACCCGTGTGACCCTGAGGAATGGCACCCTCACAGACGGCCGCGGTCCACATGGGCGTCGAAATCCCGGTCGGGGCCAATGGGAACGATGCCGGAGGGATTCAGCCAGGGATGGCTGCCGTAATAGTGGCTCTTGATGTGCGCGAAGTTCACTGTCGGGCGGAAGGCCGGAAGCTGGTAGAGGTCGCGCACATAGGCCCAGAGCGCGGGATACTCGACCAAAGCGCGGCGGTTGCACTTGAAGTGGCCGAAATAGACCGGGTCGAACCGCACCAGGGTCGTGAACAGGCGGATGTCCGCCTCCGTGAGCCGGCCGCCGATAAGATAGCGCTGCGTGGCGAGGCGCGCCTCCAGCCAGTCCAGCGTCTCGAACAGGCCTGTGGCCGCCGCCTCATAGGCGGGCTGGCGAGTGGCGAAGCCCGCCTTGTAGACCCCGTTATTGAGGGTGTCGTAGATGCGCGTATTCACCGCATCAATCTCGGCCCGATGCTCCGCCGGATAATAGTCGCCGGCCTGCGCCCCCACGGCGTCGAAGGCCGTGCTGAACATGCGGATGATCTCGGCGGATTCGTTCGAGACGATGGTGCGCTCACGCTTGTCCCACAGCACCGGCACGGTGACGCGTGAGGTGCAATGCGGGTCTGCGAGGAGATAGATCTCATACAGCTTTGAGGCGCCGTTCACGGTGTCGGGCACGACGCCGGGACCGTCCTGGAACGTCCATCCCTCCTCCCCCATATGCCAGTGGACGACGGAGAGGCCGATCATGTCGCCAAGCCCCTTGAGGCTGCGCATGATCAGGGTGCGGTGCGCCCAGGGGCAGGCGAGCGAGACGTAGAGGTGATAGCGGCCCGGCTCCGCCGTAAAGCCGCGCGCGCCTTCCGGGGCGGAACCGTCCGCCGTCACCCAGTTGCGGAAGACCGAGGGCTTGCGCTTCAAGGTCCCCTCGGCAAGCGTGGTCTCGAAGCCGGTGCGATGCCATTGCCCGTCGATCAGTTCGCCCATGACGCTCCCCTCCCCTTGCCGGACGCGGAGTGGGGCCGGCGACGGCGCCTGTCAAGCCGTGCGCAGCCGGCGGGCGTCGAGGCTCAGCGCACCCGCGCCGAACGCCACCACCTGGAGCAGCCCGCCGGTGATGGCGATGTTCTTCACGAAGTGGATGAAGGTGTTCTGGTCGGCAAGGTTGCTGTGGAACAGCACGGCCGCCGCCAGGGTGAAGACGGCGAGGCCGGCCGCCGCCACCCGGGCCTGAAAGCCCACGAGCAGCGCGGCGCCGAAGCCCACTTCGACCACCACCGCGATGCCGTAGACGACCCACGGAAGCGGGAGGCCAACGGCGGCGATATAGGCCTGCGTTGCGCCCGGCGCCGCGATCTTGCCGAGGCCGGAAAGGACGAACAGGAGCGCGAGGAGAAGGCGGCCCAGGGCCGCGAAACCGGACGTCTGCACGGGAGGATCCTTCATGCACGGATGGGGGCACGGCTCCCGCCCCGACAGGAGCGGAAGCCGCGGACCGGGATCAGGCGGCGATGGCCGAGATTTCCGCACGCGCCTTGGCGAGGGCCGCCTCGCGCGCCTCGGGGCCGAAGGCGATGCCCTCGGCACGAACGATGGTCACGTCCGTAATGCCCATGAACGCCAGCACGCCGGTGAGGTAGGTCTCCTGATGCTCCAGCGCGATGGTGGGGGAGCCGGGCTGGTAGATGCCACCGCGTGCGGATGCGATGAACGCCTTGCGCCCCTTCAGCAGCCCCTCGGCGCCGGCCTCGGAGTAGCGGAACGTCTTTCCGACCACAGCGACCCGGTCGATCCAGGCCTTGAGCTGGCTGGGAACGGTGAAGTTGTACATGGGCGCGCCGATCACCAGGATATCGGCGGCAAGAAGCTCGTCGAGATAGGCGCCGCCATGGGCAAGGTCCTGGCCGAGCACCGTGTCCTCCACGGGCCCGCCCTGCCAGGCCGCCAGATGTGCACCCGACAGATGGAGCGTCTTGTCTGCCGCGAGGTCGCGATAGACCACTTCAAGGCCGGGATGAAGCGCAGCTTCCCGTGCGACGATCTCCGCCGACAAGGCACGACTGACGGAATTCGGCCCGAGAATACTGGAATCAAGATGAAGGAGTTTCATGGGAATACCCTCCGGTTCGCATCAAGGTGCGGCCGATCACTTCGGGTCTTGCGTTTTCCCGAAGCGACGGTCTCATGGCGTCTTGTGTGCCACGCTTGCGACCCATGTGAATAGCCGTTATATTTCGATCCATTCCATCGGATATTCCGATAGATGGGGTTGGCCATGCTGGACGGAATTTCCCTCGACCAATTGAGAACCTTCATCGCCGCCGCCGAGGAAGGCAGCTTCTCGGCTGCCGCCCGCAAGCTCAGCCGCGCGCAATCCGTTGTCAGCGACCTCGTCGGCAATCTCGAAGGGCAGATCGGCGTCCAGCTGTTCGACAGGTCCGGCCGCTATCCCCGCCTCACGCCGCAGGGCGAGGTGCTGCTCACCGATGCGCGCTGCGTGGTGGCAGGCGTCGATGGGCTGAAGGCACGCGCCAAGGGCATGGCCACCGGGCTTGAGCCTGAACTGTCCGCCGTGATCGAGGTGTTCTTCCCCATCGGCGCCATCACCGAAGCGGCGAAGGAGTTCCGCGAGAAATATCCCGGCACGCCGCTGCGCCTCTATGTGGAGGCTCTGGGCGGCGCCTTCCAGCCGGTGATCGACGGGCGCGCCAGCCTCGCCGTGGTGGGCTCGCTCCCGCTGATGCCGCCCGGCTTCACGGCCGAACGTTTGGGCAGCATCGTGTTCGTGATGGTGGCGGCCCGTGAACACCCGCTGGCGGCCCATTCCGGCGTCATCCCGAAGGAGGAATTGGCGCGCCATGTCCAACTGGTGCTGACCGACCGGTCGGACCTCTCCGCCGGCCGCGAGTTCGGCGTGATGTCACCCTCCACCTGGCGGCTCGCCGACCTCTACGCCAAGCACGCCTTCCTTATCGGCGGCCTCGGCTGGGGCGGCATGCCGCTGCATGCGGTGGAGCGGGACATCGCCGAGGGGAGGCTGGTGGCCCTGTCCATCGAGGACGTGCCGCCCGAAGGGCTGCTCATGCCCATGTCGGCGGTCTACCCCGCATCCACGCCCCCCGGCCCTGCCGGACGCTGGCTCATCGAGCGCCTCAAGATGTGCCCCAGCCAGATCCCGCCAGGAGCGGTCTCGCTGGATTGCACCACGTTGTGACAGGCCGGAGACGTGGCCTCGACCCGGACTATTCCCTCGGCCCGCCGTGTTCCAGCCGCCGGCCTCATTGATCCCCTCCCCTTAGAGGGTCACTTGCAAGGGTCTGCATCCAGCCGCACGACGATGCCCTCGAGCCCCGCTGCGGAAGCAGGATAGCGGACGGCCACGAGGGGATCGTGGCCGGGGATCACGTTCGCCGGATCGCTCGCCAATTCATAAAGTGCCCGATAGCCTTCGAGCGTGTCCTCCACGCTGTGGAGCAGGTGATAGGGTCGGCCCTGCTCCATGTTCGCGTAGAAATGGCTGGCGTCCGACGCGATGACCGTCCAGCCACGCCGGGTCCAGACGCGGACCACCTGCAACCCCTTGGAATGGCCGCCGAGCCTGTGCACGGTAATGCCGGGCGCAAGCTCCCGGTCACCGTCGTGGAACACCACGCGCCCCTCAAAGACCTTCCGCACCATCGCCAGCACGTCGTCCTTCTCGAAGGGAATGCGCAGTGGCGCATGGCACATGCAGCGGCCCGTGCAATAGGCCATCTCCGTATCCTGAACATGGTAGCGGGCGCGCGGAAACAGGTCGTGGTTGCCGGCGTGATCGTAATGCATGTGACTGATAATAACGTCTTCCACATGGTCCGGATCGATGCCAATGCATTTCAACCCTTCTCCCGGCGAGCGCAGGAGCTGGCGGTTTCGCTTTAGCGCCATGGCCGCGTCGAAGCCGGTATCGACGATGAAGGTCCGCCCGTTCCCCCGGATAGCCCACACGAAATAGTCCATGGGCATCGGGCTCGCGTCGTGCCCGTCGGCGTCGAGGAAATTATCCCGGCGCACGGCCAGTGGGTTGTGGGCGTAGCGGACCGCATGGATCTCGTAAGGGCTCAGTTCCGGCATGCGCGCCTCCCCGTGAACGCTTCTTTTCCCGACCGCGCATTGGTGGCGACCGCTCTTGCAAAAGCGTATGCGGCGAGGCTTAATAAGACAATAGAATGATTGTTCTGTCAGATAGAACATCAAGATTTCAGGCCGCCGCCATGCTCCAGACCGCATCCATCGCCCCTGCTCCCATTCCCTTCCTGATCGGAGGCGAACCTGTGCGGGGCGAGGCTGTCTTCCAATCGGTCAACCCCGCGACCGGCCAAGTGAATTACGAGGTGAGCGTCGCCAGCTCCGCTGATGTGGACCGCTGCGTGGCCGTTGCGCAGGAAGCAGCGCGGGCGCCGAAGTGGCGGAACATGAAGCCCCATGAGCGAGCGCGCATCCTTTACGCCATCGCAGAAGGCATGATGGCGCGGGCGGACGTGCTGGCACAGATCCAGATGCGGGAGAACGGCAAGGTCATGGCGGAATGCCGCGCACAGGTTGCGAGCGCGTCATCGACCTTCCGCTATTACGCCGCCGTCTGCGAGACATTGGGTGCGGAGGTGACGCCGTCGCGCGGCGACTATCTCTCCATGACCCTCCACCAACCCTACGGGGTCGTCGCGGCCATCACGCCCTGGAATTCGCCTCTCACCATGGAGGCACAGAAGGTTGCGCCGGCACTGGCGGCAGGGAATGCGGTGATCGTGAAGCCGTCCGAGGTGACACCGACGGCCGCGCTGGAAGTGGCGGATATCGCGCTGGCTGCGGGCCTGCCGCCGGGCATCCTGAATGTCCTGACGGGCACCGGCCGCGACACCGGCTTGCCCCTGGTCCGCCACCCCGGTGTGCGGATGATCTCCTTCACCGGTGGCACCGAGACCGGCCGCACCATCGGCCGCATCGCCGCCGAGCGGCTGGTTCCGGTGGCACTGGAGCTCGGCGGCAAGTCGCCGAACATCCTGTTCGCCGATGCGGACCTGGAGGCTGCGGTGGCCGGGGTCGTCACCGGCATCTTCGAGGGGAGCGGGCAGTCCTGCATCGCCGGCTCGCGGCTGTTCGTGCAGCGCGCCGTGCTCGACGAGGTGGTAGGCCGGCTGAAGGCGCGCACACAGGCCCTGCGCGTGGGCCAGCCCGATGTGGCGGGCATGTCCATGGGTCCCCTCTCCTCCTTCGGCCATCGCGAACGGGTGGAGGGCTTCGTCGCCGACGCCCGCGCCGCGGGTGGAGAAATCCTGGCCGGCGGCGCGCGCCCGGAAGACCCTGCGCTCGACGCCGGCGCCTTTTACATGCCGACCCTGGTTGCCGGCCTCACGAGCGCGGCGCGGGTATGCCGGGAGGAGATTTTCGGCCCGGTCCTGTGCATTCTCCCGTTCGACGACGAGGACGACCTCGTCGCCCAGGCCAACGACACCGCCTATGGCCTCGCCTGCGGTATCTGGACGGCTGACTATAAGCGGGCGCTGCGGGTGGCACGGGCCATCGACGCCGGCACCGTGTGGGTCAACACCTACAAACAGCTCAGCATTTCGACGCCTTTCGGCGGGTTCAAGGATAGCGGCATCGGCCGCGAGAAGGGCATCGGCGGCATGCGGCTCTACCAGCAGGCCAAGAGCATCTATCTCGGCCTGGACGCCACCGCTTAAAGAGAGGCAGGACAATGAACGAGGGAACAGCGATCGGCTTTATCGGGCTCGGGGTCATGGGCGAGCCCATGTGTCGCAACCTCGCCCGCAAGATCGGGAGGCCGGTGGTCGGCTTCGACCGGGCGCAGGAACCGCTCACCCGGCTCGCTGCGTTCGGCGTCTCCGCTGCAGGCAGCCTCAAGGACCTCGCCACGCAGTGCGACACCATCCTCATGGCACTGCCCAGCGGAAAGCATGTGGAAGCGGTCTGCGCTGGTCCCGAAGGGCTGCTCGCGGCTGTCCGGCCCGGCACCATCGTCGTGGACCTCGGCACCTCGCCGGTAGACCTTACACGCGATATTGCCGCCCGCTTTGAAACGGTCCGCGCGCGCTACGCCGACGCCCCCATCGCCCGTACCCGCCAGGCTGCGGAAGACGGCACGCTCAGCATCATGGTCGGCGCAGATGAGACGACCTTCGCGGCCCTCTCCCCGCTCCTCGCCGTAATGGCCAGCGACGTCACCCATTGCGGGCCGGTGGGCTCAGGCCAGATCGTCAAGATCATGAACAACATGGTGCTGGTGGAGACCGTGGTGGCGCTCTCCGAGGCCATCGCCATCGCCCGCCATTCCGGCCTCGACGACCGCATCCTGTTCGAGACCCTGATGAAGGGCTCCGCCGACAGCTTCGCGCTGCGCAACCATGGCATGAAGGCAGTATTGCCAGGGACTTTCCCCGAGCGTGCCTTCTCCACGGAATATGCCCTCAAGGACCTCTCCTACGCCCTCGCCCTCGCGGCCGATCTCGGTGTGCGGGCGGACGGCGCACGGACCGCGGACCGCCTCCTCAAGGAGGCCGCGGAAAGCGGCTATGGTGACCTTTATTGGCCCGTGGTGAGTCGGATCGTCGACCCGCAGCCGCCGTCGAAGGAGAGCTAGACTTGGCAGCCACAGAAGCGCCGGGCGGTGTCGCGGCAGTCGACCGTGCGCTCGCCATCCTCGCGGCGGTCGAGGCGAGGAATGAGCCCTCGACGCTTGCCGAGATCGCGCAGGTGACGGGCTTCTACAAGAGCACCATCCTCCGCCTGCTCGGCTCGCTGGAAGGGTCGGGTTACGTGATGCGGCTGCGGGACGGACGCTATGGCCTCGGGGCCTCCGCCTTCCGCCTCGGGCTCGCCTATGAGCGGCAGAACCCGCTGCGCTGGCACGTGCTGCCGGTCCTCAACGACCTTGTGGAGAACGGCACGGAGAGCTCCTCCTTTCACGTGCTCCACGGTCCCGGCACCCGCATGTGCCTGTTCCGCGTGAATTCGCGTCACTCCACCCTCGACCGGGTGGAGGCGGGCAGCATCCTGCCGTTGGACCGCGGCGCGGCGGGGCGCGTGCTGCTGGCTTATTCCGGCGACGCCGGTTCAACCCACGCATCGCTGCGCGAGGCCGGCTATGCCCTCTCCCGCGGCGAGCGCGACCCGCTATGCGCCGCGCTGGCAGCCCCGGTGTTCGGTCCCTCCGGCGCGATTACCGGCGCACTTTCGCTGTCCGGCCCCAGCGAGCGCTTCACGCCGTCGAACGTGGAGCACATGCGCACGCTCCTCATCGCCGCAGCCGCACAGCTCACCCAATCGCTCGGTGGCGCCTCGCGCAAGGCCGGGTAACCCCGCTCACGAAGACCAACAGGCCAACGATGACAGAGAGAAACGAAACGGAAGGCGCCGCGACCGAGACGCGCGTGCTCATCATCGGCGCTGGCCCCGCGGGCTATACGGCGGCCATCTATGCGGCACGGGCGAGCCTTGCCCCCATCCTCCTGACCGGCCTCCAGCCCGGCGGGCAGCTCACCATCACCACGGACGTGGAGAATTATCCCGGCTTTGCCACCGGCGTGCAGGGGCCGGAACTGATGGAGCAGATGCGCGACCAGGCGCTGCATGTGGGCTCCGACATCCGGGACGAGACTGTCGTGACCCTGGACCTCTCCATGCGCCCATTCCGTGCCACCTGCGATTCAGGAAACGCGTTCCTGGCCGAGACGGTCATCATCGCCACGGGGGCTCAGGCGCGCTGGCTCGGGCTTCCCAGCGAACGGGAGTTCGGCGGTTATGGCGTGTCGGCCTGCGCGACCTGCGACGGCTTCTTCTTCCGCAACAAGGATGTGGCCGTGATCGGGGGCGGCAATACCGCCGTGGAGGAAGCGCTCTACCTCACCAACCATGCCTCCACCGTCACCCTCGTCCACCGTCGTGACCGGCTGCGGGCGGAGAAGATCCTCCAGGACCGCCTGATGGCGAACCCCAAGGTGAGGGTCATCTGGAACGCGATCCCCGAGGAGATCGTCGGCATCGAGGAGCCCGTGCGGCGCGTCACCGGCCTGCGCGTGCGCGACCAGGGGACGGGCGAGCCCACCACCGTGGACGTGAACGGCGTGTTCGTCGCCATCGGCCACGACCCGGCCTCAAGCCTCGTGAAGGGCCAGCTCGAACTCGATCCCTCGGGCTATATCCGCATCGATGCCTGGTCCACCCGCACCTCCGTGGACGGTGTGTTTGCGGCGGGTGATGTGGCGGACCCGAAATTCCGCCAGGCGGTCACCGCCGCGGGCATGGGCTGCATGGCGGCGCTGGAAGCCGAGAAGTTTCTCGCCGAGCATTCCCCCGTCGCCGGCATCCGCATCGAGGAGCTCGGCCGGCAGGACATGATCGGCGCGCAAGATTGAAAGACGGCTCCGCCCTTGGGGCGGAGCCTGAATGCTCAGTCACCTGCCTTCACGTTCGCGGCCTTCGCCACCTTCCCCCATTTCTCATATTCGGAGACGAGGAAGGTCTGGAAATCGGCAGAATCCTTGCTGAGCTGGACCTCGACGCCGGCCTGCGCGAGGGCCTCCTTAACCGACGGCAATTTCATAACGTCGAAGAGGGCACTGCGCAGCTTGTCCACCACCGGCGTCGGCGTCTTCGCCGGCGCAACGAGGGCGATCCAGTTGACCGCGATGAAGGAGGGTAGCCCTTCCTCGCCCGAGGTGGGCAGGTCCGGTAGAAATTCCGAGCGCCGGTCATTGGCCGTCGCGATGCCGCGCAGGCGGCCGGTCTTGATGAAGGTCTGCACCGCCGGAAGGTCCACCACCACGCCGTCCACATGGCCGGCGACCACGTCAGTGACGGCAGGCGCTGCGCCCTTGTAGGGCACATGAACGATGCGCGCGCCGGGCGCGGCGCTCTTAAACAGCTCGATGGCGAGATGGGGCAGGCCGCCGCTACCGGACGAGGCAAGGTTGATGTCGCGCGTCTTCGCGAGCGCCACCAACTCCTTCAGGTTCTTGGCGGGAACGCCGGGGTAGAGCGCAAGCACTTCCGGTGTGATGCCGATAAGGCTGATGCCGATGAAATCCTTCAGCGCATCATAGGGAATACTGTCGTTCGTGTGCGGTGAAAGCACCAGCGGCGACGCGCTGGCCACCAACAACGTGTAGCCATCCGGGTTGGACTTTCCCACATAGCTCGTGGCGATGGTACCGGCGGCCCCGACCCTATTCTCCACCACCACCGGCACCTTGAGGAGCTTGGACAATTCGGGCGCGACGACCCGCGCGGTCACGTCATTGGAGCCGCCAGGGGAGAAGCCCACCACGAGGGTGATCGGCCGGTCCGGGAAGGCGCCCTGGGCCAGCGCGGGCAGCGAGAGCACCATGGCTCCACATGCGAACACCGCAGCCTTCAAGGCACGCGTCAGTTTGGGCCGGCCCATGTGCGTTCTCCTCACGTTTTATGGTTATGCGCGGCCTAGCGAGACGCCGCGTTCAGCATCTGCGCGGCGTCGTCCAGCGCCGGCATGTTCAGGCACAGGTCCAGCAATCCATCGGCGCGCTGTGGCTCCAGGCTCAGCCGCACCAGATCGCGGAACTTCGTAGCGAGCTGCAGATCGCTCATCGGGTTGGTGATGCTGCCAATGGCATTCTTGGTGAAGCGCTCCACGGTCCGGCCGTCCCTGAGGCGCAGCGTAACCACCGCCTGGTTGTCCTTGAGGCTCTGGTCCGCCACAGCCTCAGACCGTTCCTGGAGGCCGCGCACCCTGGCGTCGCGGACGCAAGCGATCTCGCCCTGCTCGATTCCGGCCGCGCCGAAGACGAGCGCTGCGGCGACCCAGTGATAGAGGCTCACCTGGGCGTCCAGCACATTGTCCGGCAGCTTCCGCCAGCATAGGTTCAGCGCGTCGGGATGGACGCGCATGTCCACGCGTTCGATATCCGCCGAAACGACATTGTCCGCGTGCGCCAGCGCGAGGCAGGCATCGATGGCAGGATGGATGACGATGCCGCACGGATAGGGCTTGTAGGCGTTGTTCAGCACCTCGAAGCGGGTGCCCAGCCCGGTGCGGATAGCCTCGGCGTCATGGCCGCCGGTCAGCACCTGCAGCAGGCCATTCTTGCCGTCTATGGAGCCTGGCCCGCAGTCGAAATCCGCCGCCGCCAGATAGGCGGCCACCAACCCGTCGCGGGCGGCGACGGCCGGCACATAGGTGATGGCCATGCTGCCGTGGGTGGCCCGGGTCCCACAGGCCTGTGCGGCCGCGATGCCGATGGCGGACACCATCTGCCCATGATCGAGGGTCAGCAACCGGCCCACGGCGGCTGCGGCGCCGATACCGCCCGAAAGGCCGGTCATATACCAGCCGCGATTGCCGCCGCCCTGCGCGATGGCGCAGCTCACGCGGCATTCCAGCTCCATCCCGACCATCAGCGCAGCCAGGAGATCGGCGCCAGACACCGGCTTTCCCTTGGCAGCCAGGTCATGCGCCGCGCCCGCCAGCGCGGCAGCAACCGGCCCCGTAGGGTGGGTGATGGTTGCGAGATGCGTGTCGTCGAAAGTGTGGGCGGACGTGCTCAGGCTGTTGAGCAAGGCGGAATCCTGGAGGCTCACGCGCTCACTGCGGCCCAGCAGCGGGCTGGCGCCGGCAGACCCCATTGCGCAGACGCCACGCAGCGCCGCCTCCAGGGTCGGCGTCGAGGCCCCTCCGACCGCGCAGGCGACCCAGTTCACCCACGCCCGCACAGCTTCGCGGCGGACCTCGTCCGGCAGTGTGTTCCACCGCGCCTCGAGGGCGAAGTCGGCCATGAGATGAGCGACGGCGTCCTGTACGGTGCCGGTCATACCGTACCCATGACCGCGCAGATGCGTGCTTTCTCCATGAACTCCTCCCGTCGTTCTATTCTGCAGAACGATCATTTCATTTATTCAACCAAGGACCGAACCTCCCGTCAACCGGCGGCGACCGCCGGCAAGTGAATTCTCCGCATCGTGAGCCGCGAGCCGGCTTTTCCGGCGGCTAGTGGGAGGCGCGGGCCTTGGCCCCTCCCCGCGCCTTCAGCCCTTGCATGATGGGTTTTTCCGGATCCACCTTGATGAGCGCATAGGGCGAATTGGCGCTCTCCGCGTGCCAGCCCAACGCACGGGACAGCTTCTCGGCACCGTCGCACAGCAAGCTGAGGAGCTTGTGGTTGAGGGCATCGTCCATCCGGGATTCGGGATAGGTCACCGAGACGCTGCCCTTGACCAGGCCGTCCGCGCCGAACACGGGCACCGCGAGGCCGAGGGCCGTGGCGACGCCCTGCCCCACCGACCACGCATAGCCCTCCGCCCGGATACGGGCGATCTCGCGCCGCAGCTCCTTCTGGTTCGGCCGGTCACCGGAGACCGGCGAGGGGTCGCGCGCAGCCAGCGCCCGCTCGATCGTCTCCTGATCGAGATGGGCGAGGATGGCGTGGGCGGACGCGCCCCAGAGCAGCGAGGCGCGTACGTTCAACTCGATCACGTAGCGCATGGACCGGCTCGACTCGACCTGGGCCACGAACGCCTTCTGGAGCTGGCGCGGATAGTACAGCGAGAGCAGCGCCGTCTCGTCGGATTCCTGCATGATGTGGCGCAGGATCGGCGTCGCCAAAGGGATGATCGGCATACGCGCGGCGAGCACCGCGCCGACCCGGTAGAGTTCCGGCCCGGGCCGGTAGCGGCGGGTCTGCTCGTCGCTCTCCACGAAGCCGAGATTCTGCATGAGCTTGAGCAGGCGGTGGACCGTGCTGCGGGGCAGCTCGGTCTTCGCCGAAAGCTCGCTCAGGGACCATTCGCCCTGCACGTCGCCGAAACATTGAATCAGCTCGAGCGTGCGCTCGATGGTGCCTTTCGCATCCGCCACAGGCGCCTCGGCAACCGGCTCTTCCCGCACCTCATCGAACGTCGGCGCGCGCCCGGAACGCGAGCCCGCTTTCTTGACAGCCATTTTCAAACCACCTAGCGTTTGACCATTCAGTGGACTTATATTCCACTCAGTGGAACAATTGGAGAAGTATCTTGGCCAAGTTGAAGGTCTTCAACCCCGTTGCTGAATCCGTCCAGACGCCCATCGACCCGGCCCGGCGCGTGCCCGATCTCTCGGGCAAGCGCATTGGTTTGTACTGGAACATGAAGGCCGGCGGCGATGTCGCTCTTGACCGCGTCGCGGAATTGCTGCGCGCGCGCTTCCCGGGCACCACATTCAAGCAGTATCGCGGCTCGGTGGGTTGGGTGATGCGGCACGCGACGCCGGCGGACGTCCGCCTCATCGCCAAGGAATGCGATGCGGTCGTCGGCACCACCGCCGATTGCGGCTCATGTACCTCCTGGCTCATTCGGGACCTGATCGAGTTCGAGAAGGTGGGCGTGCCCGCTGTCGGTATCACCGCATCCCATTTCGTCGCCGACGCGCACCGCAGCGCCGATGGCTTCGGCCTCGCGAACCTCGCGCTCGCAGTCATCCCCGAGCCGCTCACCAACCAGACCCCGGACGAGGTGCGCGCCATCGTCGATGCGCATATCGAGGACATCATCGCCGGCCTTACGCAGGTGCAGGATGCGCCCCAGCTCGAGTCCGAGATCACCTTCCTGCCTGATACCTGGCTGACCTTCGACGGCGAGGACGAACTCGGCGCGCTGGAGCGGATGAACAGCGAATTCCTCCACTATGCCTGGAGCGACGGCCTGCCCCTGCTTCCTCCCACCGAGGAGCGCCTCGCCCGGATGCTGAAGGGCACCACCCGCGATCCGGAGGAAGTGGTCGCGGTGATGGAGCCCGGCTTCGGCAAGGCCACCATCGCCAAGATCGCGGCGAACGCGGTCATGGCCGGCTGCCGGCCGGAATTCCTGCCCATCGTGATAACGGCGGTCGAGTGCATGACCGAGCCGCAGATCAACCTGCGCAACAAGTCCATGTCCACCTGCCCACATGCGCCTATCGTGTGGGTGAACGGGCCGATCCGCAACCGCATCGGCCTCAACAGCGGCACCTGCGCCCTTGGTCCGGGCTCGCCCTCCTTCGCCAACTCGGTGATCGGCCGCGCCGTTCGGCTGTGCATGATGAATATCGGCCACACCTATGCCGGCGTATCCGACATGGACACCATCGGCTCGCCCACCAAATACTCCATGTGCGTCGCCGAGAACGAAGAGCGCAGCCCCTGGGCGCCCTACCACGTCGATGCCGGCTTCGGTGCCGAAGAGGACGTGGTCTCGGTGCTGTTCAATTGCGGCATCTGCGAGCTTCACGACTTCACCAACTACGACCCAGAGCGCCTCACTGACGTATTCGCCGGCGCCGCCATGAACACGGCGAACATCTCCACCGGCATGTGGCTCACCGGCCGCCGCGCCGATCCCCGCTCGGGAACGCAGGAGAAGGAGCACCACATGATGCTCATCTGCCCCGACCATGCGGACCAGTTCGCCAAGCACGGCTGGAGCAAGAAGGACATCCAGGAATCCATGTACAAGAAGGCGCGCCTCCGGTTCGACCAGATGATCATGGCCAAGGAGCCGAAGGCCTTCGAGACCAGCCACCCCGAGCTTGCCTGGCTCTACCAGAGCCCGGAGACCATGCTTCCCGTACTCGAAAGCCCGGAATGCTTCGAGATCGTGGTGCTGGGTGGCTCCGCGGGCCGAGGCGCCCTGCTCTATGGCGGCGGCCAGTCCCAGACCAAGCGCATCCAGGCATAGGGAGGCACCACCATGGCAAAGGACGTGCTGGCAAAATTCGCCCTCGACAAGGCCCAGAGCGTCGTCTCCCCGGACGGCGAGCTGGAGCTGAAGGATGTCCGCGATAACGTCGCCTACGTGCTCTATCGGGTGCACAAAGGGCAGGATCATTGCGAGACCTGCGTCGTCGGGCCCGACGACCTCCGGTTCTTCCTGGAGGACATGTTCCGCTCGAGCGCCCCGCACATTACCGGCTTCGACATCGAGGTGGAGGAAATCCCCGGCTGAGGCAAAGCCGGCGTATTGAAAACAACAAACAAAGAATACAGGGGAGGAATGAATGCTTGCACGTTTCCTGATGAGCATGGCGTTGCCTGCGCTCATCGCGGGGCTTCCCGCGGCAGCGCAGGCGCAGGCCGGCACCTATCCGGACCGCCCGGTGAAAGTCATCGTCGCCTATGCTCCCGGTGGGGGCGCCGACATCGTCGCCCGCATCATGTGCCAGAGGCTGTCCGAAAAGCTCGGGCAGCAATTCGTGGTGGTGAACCAGCCCGGCGCCAGCGGTGCCATGGGCGCAGCAACGGCGGCGCGCTCCGATCCGGATGGATACACGCTGATCGTCGGCCAGACCGCCGAGATGGCGATCCTGCCCAATGTCTCCGGCAACCTGCGCTACAAGCCGCTTGAGGACTTCGTCCCGATCTCCCAGGTCACCGCCTATCCCTATGTGATCGCGGTGAATCCCAAGGTTCCGGCGAAGACGCTCCAGGAACTCATCGCCTATGCCAAGGCCCATCCCAAGGAGCTGAACTACGGCACGCCGGGCTACGGCAGTTCCGCCCATCTTGCAGTCGAGCTGTTCATGCGCGTTGCCGACGTGCAGTTCACCCACGTGCCCTATCGCGGTTCGGGACCGGCAGCGCAAGCCACCGCCTCCGGCGAGCTGCAGCTCATCTTCGGCGATGCGGCGAGCACCACGCCGCTCGCGGAAGCCGGCCTCGTGCGGCCCCTGGCGGTGACCTCCGACAAGCGCTCTCCGAAGCTACCGAACGTCCCAACCGTGGTGGAGGCGGGCGTGAAGGACTACGTGGTCGTTGCCTGGCACGGGTTCTTCGCCCCGAAGGGCACGCCGCCGGCCATCGTCGGCAAGCTCGCCGACACCATCAAAGGGATCCTCCAGGACCCGGAACTGCGCAAGCGGTTCGAGCAGGACGCCATCGAGCCGGTAGGCAATTCGCCCAGCGAGTTCACCGCATTTGTGAAGAGCGAACTGGAGCGGTGGGGCGCCGTGGCGCGAGAAGCCAGCATCAAGCTCGACTGACCGGGCAAGAGGGGAAACGGAGGCATGGGGCGGCACGTCCGGCCCATGCCGAAGCACCCGGAACGGGCGTCCTCCGTGTAAGCGGAGAACCGCAATGAAAATAGAAAACCGAGGTTCAACCGGAGGGAAACATCCATGCGCAGGACGCTCATCACGCGCTGTGCCGGCCTTGTGGTCTGCCTCACCCTTTTTGCCACCTCCATCGGCCTCGCGGCCTCGGACACCTATCCCAGCAAGCCCATCCGGTTCGTGGTGCCGTTCACGGCGGGGAGTGCCACCGATACGCTGGCCCGGATCATCGGCCAGAACGTGTCGCAGACCTTGGGCCAGCCCGTCATTGTCGAGAACGTGCCGGGCGCGAACGGCCAGATCGGCGCTTCCATGGTCGCCCGCGCGGCGCCGGACGGCTACACCATCCTCATCGGCACCAACTCCACCCACGCCTTCAACCAGGCGCTCTACAAGAAGCTCACCTACGACCATGTGAAGGATTTCGAGCCGATCTCGAAGCTCGGGTCCATCGCCCTTGCTTTGGTCATCAACCCCCAGGTGCCGGCGAAGACGACACAGGAGCTGATCGCGTATGCCAAGGCCAATCCCGGCAAGCTGAGCTACGGGTCGGGCGCAGCTTCCGCGCGCCTCGCCATGGAGATGTTCAAGCTCTCCGCAGACGTGGACATCCTCTACGTCCCCTACAAGTCCAACCCCCAGGCGGTGGCCGACCTCCTTGGCGACCAGGTGCAGGTGATGCTGGCGGACATGTCCACCACCCTACCCTCCGCCCGCGCCGGAAAGCTGAGGGCGCTCGGCGTCTCCAGCGCCGGACGTTCGCGTCTCGCACCCGACCTGCCGACCATGCAGGAGGCGGGACTGAAGGGATACGATCTCTACGCTTGGTTCGGCGCCTTTGCGCCCGCAAAGACGCCGGAGGCCATCGTCGATGCCCTCGACAGGGCCTTCATCAAAGCCATGAATGACAAGGCCGTTCAGGAGGCGCTGCTCGGCGCGGGCATCGAGCCCTCTTCCTCTACGCCTGAGGAACTCGCGGCCTTCGTCGCCAGCGAGACCAAGAAGCTCGCCGAGAGCACCAAAGCCGCCGGCATCGAACCGGAATGAGCTGCCTGCAGGGGACCATCACATGACCATGCGACGTCAGACGAGGCTCGGCCTCATAGGACTGGGCGAGGTGGGAAACGGCCTCGCAAGAGGATTACGCGCGGAGGGGCTCGCACACATGTGCGCCTATGATCCCGGCGCCATGAATGGCCCGTTCGCGGAGCTGATCCAGAGCAACGCCCGCGCGGCGGGCATCGACCTCGTCCCATCCTTGGCGGCGCTCGCGGCACGCTCCGACACCATCATCAGCTCCACCCCTGGCCGGCAGAGCATCCCGAGCGCGGAGGCGATCGCGCCCTATCTCAATTCCGGCCACCTCTATGTGGACCTCGCCTCGGCCACCCCCAAGATCAAGACCGCAGCGCTGGAGCTGGCCGCGGCGGCGGGCGCGCGGATCGCCGACGGGGCCATCGGTGGCAGCCCCCTCATCGACGGGCACCGCATTGAGATCCTCGTGTGCGGACCGGACGGGGAGGACGTCCGCGACATCCTGGTGCCGTGGGGCATGAATATCACCCATGTAGGCCCGAAGCTCGGCACCGCCTCCGGCATCAAGATTTTCCGCTCGGTAATCGCCAAGGGGCTGGAGGCGGTGATCGTCGAGTGCATCATGGCGGCCGAACAACACGGCATCTCGGAGGAGGTGCTGGCCTCCTACACCCGCTTTTTCTCCCGGCCATTCGGGGAGATGGCGAAATACATGCTCACAACCAACGTCATCCACGCTCAACGACGGGCCGAAGAAGCCGAAATGTCCGCGGAGGCGCTGCGCGACACGGGCATCGAACCAATCATGACGGAAGCGACCGTCGCACGACTTCAATCCATTGCCGACCTGGGGCTCAAAACTGTATTCGCGGGAAAACCGCCCACGTCGTACGACGCAGCGGTCGCTGCCATTGTCACGCGCCTCTATCCGGATGCGGCTGTGCAATGAGCGCCATCTGACAGGTAATACAGCTCTGAGCCCCAGGTCGCCAACGGGATCACGGCGGGCGCTTCTTGAACCGGATCAGGCAATTGCGCGGCGTCGCCACGCGCCACGCCCGACACCGGATAACTTTCTCGCCGCCATCCCTATATGGATCAACGCGTTATGAGTCCGGAGACTTAGGGCAAAGGCGCAACGTCACCGCTTTTTAAGGTGGAAGGAATCGAACCTGCGCAATATAACTGCCCTAGACAGCAGCGGAGACGATCATCCTTCTCACCTTCAGGGAAAAACTACCAATTATCCTTGAATTTATCCCAGCCATCTTTCGCGGTAAGCGTCAAGACGGCGGCTTCCATCGTCTTCTGATCGCGATAGCCTTGGGTCCAGGAGCCCGAAAGAAGAAATATGGCCCCCATCGCGGCCAAGCATCCGTTGCGACCGGACTCGACCATCTCCCGGCAGACGCGTTCCTTCGGCCTCGTTTCACCCATGATCTTGGACTTCAGCTTCTTGCCCACCGAATGCAGGATCTTGCCGAGGCCGACGATGCCGACCGTGGCGACGGAAACCGCAACAATTCCGACATTCCGCTCTTTTTTATCGATGATGTACTGGATATTGTCGGCGCACCTGCCGCAGTCGCAAGAGTATGTCGTGGCCGAGTGCCGATGGCTGCGCGCATCATCCCGTAACGTATAGAGATCAAAGACCTTGCCGGCCTGGACCGCGACGGTCGCCATGCTGATCCAGGCCGAAAACACGGCGCCCATGGGCGCGAGCGTTGTGCCGACGCTGACGGCGTGGCCTGCGAGATTCACGGTCTCCGTAAGTCTGATGCCGCCATGGAAGGCCGCATTGCCCGCAGCGGGAATCCCCTTGGACACGGCCACCTGAACACCCTTCCTGGCCCAGGTCCCCGCCTTGTCCGAAAGGGGTTTGTTCACTTGAGGCGGGGCGCCGTCCCGTAGCCGTGCAAGTTCCCTGCGCTGATCTGCTTCGGGCCAGAAGCCGATCTTGTTCCTGACCTCTTCACCCTTGATGAGTTTGGCGAGATCTTCAAGCTGCTGTGGGGAGGGCAAACCCATAACACTCTCCTATCGCTCCGAGCCGCGCGTGGCCTGATGGCAGCTCGGGGGCTCCGGTGTCTTGGCTTGATGGCCGCAAGGTGGATACAAGCGCGAGACCTGTACCATGCGGGACCACCTTAAGCTATGGCGGTAAGCCTTGCTTCTAGAATACGTGAAGCTGATCCCAAAGAGGCAGCCGACGGGTGAAGCACCATTCGACGCTCTCGGCCACCACTGCCAGCTGGGCGTCGGGCGCATCGATCGCCTTCCCGTCCTTCTGCAAGGGAACTCCGCCCGACCGGACGCGGTCTGCGACCTTCGATATGACCGCGTCGGGCGCACGCGGCGTGCCGGTGGCGATGGCGTCGAAGACGAGGGCTTCCATGGTCTGCAGGGTGAGGCCGGACCCGGTCAGCGGCGCCGCGATGGAGGCAAAGGACGACCTTTGCTCCGCAACCTCCCGGGTCGCCGCGCGGTTCAGGGCCGCGGCGCCCGCATTCGATCCGGCTCCCATTCCCCAGGGCGCGATCTGGGCCTGGCCGGAGCCCACCAGGATGCCGGCGATTTCCACCAGTGACGGGGCGCCCGCAAGGCCGGCCAGCGCCGGCAGGCTCGCCAGTTCCTTCAGCGTGTGCGGCCGTTGTGCGAGCGCGTCGAAAATCGGCTCGTAATGATGCTTTGGCAGTTCGGCCTTGCCCGCGGGCACGTCGAGCGACAGCCGGGTTTCATCGGGCGGCACGGTCAAGGCGAGGGCGAGCTGCTGCAGCTTCGCATCCCGCATGCGATCGGAAAGCTGGCGCGCCCCGCGCACATAGACATCGCGGCGGAACGGCCGGTTCACCAGATAGTCCTTCAAGGTCTCGCGCAGCGGCCCGCGCGGCACCTGCTCCAGCGCCTGCTTCTGTTCCGGCCGGAACGACAGGTCGGGAAAGGCATCCAGAAGCCCGGAGGCCCCCACATAGTTCAACTTGGCGGGAGCGAGCTGCTTTGCCGTATCCATGTGATACTGAGGCTGCCAGCCGCCGTTGATATATTCATGCGCCAGATACACCGCCCGATGGGAGCCGGCCGCCTTGCTGCTCGTGCCATTGCGGATCTGGTCGATAAGCTCCGCGTTCCCGAGCACGCCGGAGCCGCATTTCTGAAGCTCCTCGATCCAGTCGAGGCCCTTCATGATGGCCTCGTCGCTGCGGTCGTGGCCGAGGCCCGCATGCTCATAGAGCAGGCGCTGGATGGGAAGCATCACGGCCCATCCCGGCATGGCGTTGTAGGTGATCGAGACCAGCCCTCCGGGCGTTACTTTCTGTTTCAGAAACTCGGTGATCTGCGCGCGCTCGGCAGCGCCGATCCAGGACCAGACGCCGTGCATGGTGACCATGTCGAAATCCGGCAGATCGTGCTTCTCCAGCATTTCCTCGAAGCTCAGTTCCAGGAACTCGATGTTCGTGAGATGGGCTTCGCGTGCCACCTGCCGGGCGCGGGCGATATGGGCCGGGTTGAAGTCGGCAGCCACCACGTGGGCCTTGGGATTGGCGGCTGCGATGATGCTTGCGGTGACGCCCTGGCCGCACCCCAGCTCGCAATAGGTGAAGGCACCGCCGATATCCGGCGGCTCTATTCCGTTGAGCAGGCATGCGAGGGTGAGATGCGCAGGCGTCTGCTCCACATAGAGGCCGGGCAGATACTCGATATCGGCCACGTAGCCGGACGCCCAATTGGCCATGGTGCAACTGTTCCCCTGGTGAGATTGCGCGTTGTTCAGCCGAGGCTGCCTATGGAGAAGACCGCGTCAGACCGGTCCACCGGGCTGTCCGCGCTCAAGATCCAGGCCATCTGCCCGAGCCGTGCTCCGTAAAGATCGTCCTCGTGGCGCGCGAGCCGCGCCGCCGGAACCTGCCTCGCCTTCACGATCAAATTGACGTCGAAGGTGAATTCCAGCCCGCAGAACATCTGGACGAGATCGGCTATCAGAATTGCGCGCGGCTGGCCGGGGAGCAGGGAGATGAGCTGGTCCTCGCTGACCGGCCCGATGACGAGCCGGAAATGGTCCTGCGCCATCCAGCAGCGATCACCCACCATGGCGCTGGCGTCGAGGCGGGCATGAAGGCCGCTTTCCTCGTCCGCTCCACCGAGGCGCGTCTGCTCCAGGGGCGGCACCGAAACCCACCCGCCGACGAACGGCACGACACGCACCTCCTGGCCCAGCTCACTGGTCAGCAGGGCTTCAAGGGCTGCAAGAGACCGGGTCTGGGCGCTGAAAAGGCCGGCGTGGTGGATGATGGTTTCGTCCGAAATGGCGAGGCGATCGGACATGCCAGGCGTGAATATGCCGGAGAGGGCCTTCAGCGTGACGGTGAAGGAGTTTGCCTCCTCGCCCGTCA
Source organism: Aquabacter albus (assembly GCF_040049275.1). Classification (NCBI taxonomy): domain Bacteria; kingdom Pseudomonadati; phylum Pseudomonadota; class Alphaproteobacteria; order Hyphomicrobiales; family Xanthobacteraceae; genus Aquabacter; species Aquabacter albus. The sequence continues at coordinate 64,766 of NZ_JBDZDT010000008.1, forward strand.
GGGAATCCTTGTGCTTCCGCGAAAGAGCGATGCGGTATTTGGAAGAGGCGTTGCAGAACAGCGTCACCGCCCGGTGGTGGAAGATATCGATGAAGTTGCGCAGCGCCTCATCGTTATTATGCGTCGATGCGACGACATGCTTCGTATAGCTGTAAGGCAGGACCCCGAGCGGTCCGAGCAAGCCGATCAGGGAGATCGTAAGTTCGAGGCTGCCCTGCGGCGTCTCCTTCACCCGCGTGATCGCACTTCCGGGATAGCGCAATGACGTGTCGCTCACGAACCTGACGGCGTGCAGGTCCACGTGGCCGTCCTCGTCCAAGGGTGTCGCGTCCTGCGGCTCCCCCTCTGCCTTCGACTGGAACGCCTGGACCCCCTCCAGCGCCCGGACGGCCTGCACAAGATCGAAGCTGTGCGGCGCATCCAGGAGGGATTGGATCACAGGAGAGGACGATAGCCTACGCGCGCCGGCCATGTGCGAAGCGCCCCTGGTTTCCCCTTCACCGTGGCGGTCAGCCGGGTGAAGGAATTGATGGAGACATGCAGGCCGAAGAACTGGTCGAGGACCATCCCGAACAGGAACAGGCTGCTGCCGGTGAAGTTCGCCGGGTCGAACTCGACGGTGAGATCGATGCCGCGGCAGATGGCGTCGCCCCACGCCACATCGCCCGGCTGGCGCGGGGCGCGGGCGGTGCCTCGGGTGGCAGAGAGGGCCGTGATACCCTGGATCATCCGCTTGGTCTCGGGCGAACCGCGGAAATCATAAAGAAGAAGGATTTCCTGCAGGGCTTCCAGGCCGCCAGGACCCACCAGAGACAGGTGGTTCAGCAGCAGGTGGGACATGAGGCGCCAATTGCGCCCGCGCGCATCGCTGATGCGCAGCGTCGGCGTCAGCGGGGAGAGGCAATGGATGGCCTCCACCGTGGTTTTCCCCTGAACCGGCACGAAGATGGGATGCCCGCCGCCATAGGGCAGCTTGGAGGGCAGGTCGCGGTTGAGGCACAGGGTGTCGGCGGACACGACGAGATCGGTGCGCGAGAACCCCGGATCAAGATCGGAGAAGGACAGATAGGCTTCCGTGCCGTGGACACGCCCCTCTGCGCGACGGCGGGACATGGACCAATAGGCGGGGCTTTCCGTGTCGTCCGTCAGCAGGGAGCGGGAATAGAAGGGCCGGATGGGCCGCCGCTGGCCGTCCGCGTCCGAAGCCGTCACCCCGAGCAGCGAATGAACCTCCAGCGCCTCTTGCCGGCGGGCATCCGGGATGATGCGATATTCGAGCCGGTTCTGGGCCGCGATGACGGGCTCCGCCCTCTGCTGGAAAAGGTTCACGATCGGCGTGCAGCCAAGTGCGAACGCCTCTTTCGAGAGGCCGCGCTCCAGCGCCATGTCGCTTTTGCTGAAGTAGAAGAAGATATGCAGTTCGGAACCGGCCCCGCGCAGCACCTTTGCAGAGAGATCGATATCGAAATACAGGAACTTGTCCGGAAAGACGAAGAATTCGGTCAGGGTCCGATAGGCCGGCTGGGATTGCGGCGCATAGGGCAGGATGGTCTCATCCGGAGCAAATCCGACGGGCTGGACGGCGCTGGGCGGCAGGAGCAGGGGATTCGGGTCGGTCGGCGTGTCCGCGATCGCAATGGAAAGGGTGTGGTTGAAGATCATCTCGTGGAGGGTGTAAGCGTGCGACGCCTGCCCCCTCAGGAAGATGCGCAGGCGATCCGGCTGAAGATCCGAAAAGGTGGTGTCAGGCGCGGTGCAGCTCAGAGAGAGGCGAAGCGCGGAATAAGCGCCCTGCGCCCGGGGATTGGCCGGCGCGATGATGGGCCGTCCGCGCAAGGCGGCATCCGAAATGGCAATGGGCCAAAGGGTGACGGGATAGCGGGTCCTGAACCGGCAGGTCTCGCCCTCCACGGCCTCGGAATCCAGCTCCGTATCCGCGGGGATCTCCTGGGCAACCGTGACCTCGGCCTTTTGCTTGAATTGTACTGTCGCCATTGACGGGATGGGCGCCAGGTAATGGGGGTAGAGCACCTCCAGGAGCGTGTCGACCAGCTCGGGGAATTCGTCGTCCAGCTTGCGCGCGACGCGGGCGTTCAGGAAGGCGACACCCTCCACCAGCCGCGCAACGTGCGGATCATCGATAGCATCCCCGCTCAGGCGCAGATTGCCGGCGATCTTCGGATGGCGGGCCGCGAACTCCTCCGCCATCCGGCGGAGATAGAGGAGTTCCTTGTTGTAGTACGGAAGCAGCTCGTCCATCACGCCCCCGCATTGGTCAGGGAGACCAGATTGCTGATCGGATCGATGATGGTGTTGAAGAACACAGGCTCGGCTTCCGATTCGACCATTATATGCACCTCGATCCGCATCCGCAGCGAGCGGTCCGCCGGATCGGCGTTCGGAATCGCGGAGATCTTCATGTCCGCGAGGCGCGGCTCCAGGCGCCGGATGGTTTCGCCGATCTGCTCCACCACCGCCGCCCGCATCTGCTCGGTGGAGAGATTGGACGTCGACAGGTCGACGATGCCGTAATTGAGCAGCGACGCGTCCAGCTCGCCCAGCTCATCGCCCCAGCCGATGACGCGCTGGGGCGTGTTGAGCAGGTCCTCGAGATCGCGCTTCAATCCATCCCGGACGCGCTTCACCACATACCCCTCTTGCCCGTAGAGGCGGTCCAGCAGCGAAGGGCCAATGGCGGGGCTCATGCGGCGTTAAACACCAGATGGCGCAGCTCGCCGATGCTCACGCTCTCATCCCCCACCAGGAAGCAGCGCTGGCCTTCGCCGCGCACGCAATCAGGCGCGGCTTCCACCCAGTTGGTCTCACGGCCCAGGAGGATGGCATCGCGCGGCGCCGCCTCGATCAGGGGGTAGATGGCAGGGATGACGACTTCGCCCTCGGGGCCTCCGCGCACGCTGATCTGCGCCGTGCGCCACGCGGTGTCGAGGGCCCGCGCGCGCGGATTGAACTCGATCTCGTCCACCTGCTCCATCGGGACCCAATAGTATTTCCCGGTGCTCGTCATCACTTCGAGGATGCCGGCGGTGAGGTCGTCAAGGTCACGGAAGTCGCTGAAGGGGACATCGTTATGTGTCCCGGTCACCACCGGACGGGCGGCCTCGGCGCGGGCGAGGCATTCGCCGGCTTCGGCGGTGCGGCCCGCGCGCAGGTGCACGAGCGCCTCCAGCCGGATGACCACGTGTTCCGGCGGAGCGGCGAGTAGCTCCGGCGCACGGCCTTCGGCCCAGACCTGGCGGCGCGCCTGATCCGCACGCACCAGCTGGCGCAAGGTGGTCACCTGGAGTGCGGTGGTCATGTCCTGCTGGGCGATGGCCTCGAACTGCCGTTCGGCCCGGTCGAGCTCGCCGGCGACACACAACAGTTCGGCCAGCTGGCTGCGGCGCTGGATGTCCAGGGGCGCTGCCTTGACCTCGTCGTTCAGGGCCAGGATCGCATCGCGAAGCCGGCCTTCTTCAAACATGAGCGTGGCTTTTGCGGACATGAGGGAGACCCTGTCTGGAGCTTTAGGTGCGTGCGGTGACGAGCGAGACGTCGGTGACGAGCTTGAAGGTCGTGAAGATCTGGTCGAGCTGGAAATGCGGCCTCAGGTGAAGCGCGCACGAGAAGGCGCCGGGCCGGCCTGGGATTGCCCGCACCTCCACCTTGGCCTCGCGCAGCGGGTAACGCGCCTTCATCTCGGCATTGGCATTGTCGTTGCCGAGACAATAGCCGTGCAGCCATGCCTGGAGGTCGCTCTCGCAGGCGTCCGCGGTGATGTAGCTGCCGACCCGGTCACGGATGCGGACCTTGGCGAAGTGGGCGAAGCGCGAGACGCACAGAATGTAGCGCAGCATGGCGGAGATGCGCGCATTCACATTGGCGGTCGGGCTGTCATAGGTCGGCACCGACTGGATGGATACGCTGGTGTGGAACACGAGCCGGGATGTGTCCTTGCAGACGTTGAGGTTCATGATCCCCAGTTCCCAGAGGTCCTGCTCTATATCTGTGGGGATCGCCAGCTCGCTGGCGAAACGCTCCACCAAGCCGCGGGAATCGGTTTCAGCGCTGGGGGCGCTCAGGCGCGCGACGATGCCATGGTCCACCTCGTCGCGGCGCGAGCCGCAGATGTCGGCGAACCAGCCATGCAGGTGGAAGGAGCGGATCAGCACCTCGCCAAAAGCATAAACGGCACTGCCCCAGCACCATTGGTCATGGGTAAGGCCGTGCAGGTCCTCTCGGTAGCGGAAGGCGAGACCGTGGGCGAGATCGTGTGAATAGGGCGCGCGCATCAGCACGCGCGGCAGCACGAGACCGATGAAGCGCGCATCGTCCATGTTCCGCAGGCGGACATAGCGCGCATATTCCGGCGCGCGGAACAGCCCGGACATGGAGGAGACGTGGTCGAGGGAGCGGAAGCTGTCGAGGCCGAGAAGGCGCGGCGACGCGCCCAGTATGGCGGGCGCAAACGCCGCCGCGGCGACGCCGGCGAGGCCCGTGAGCGTGGCGACGTCGTCCACGGGCAGTTCCGCCGTCGGCCGGTGCCGGATTTCGTAGTCGCACAGGAGGACCCCGAACGGCACGCCGCCCGGCATGCCGAACTCGTTGCTGTAAATCTTCTGGAACAGATGGCTCTGGTCGAAGTCCGAGGCGCGCTCGAAATCGGCGGCGACCCCCTGCCACGATACGTTCAGGGCCTTCACGATCACGGCCTCTGCCGCGTTCGCGCAGGTTGCCAGATGGGACAGGCCCCGCCAGGACGCCTCCAGTTTCTGGAATTTCGGGTGATGAAGGACGGCGTTGAGTTGCTCGGACAGCATCTCATCGAGAAAGGCGATGTCCCGCTCGATGGCGGAAATGACGGCTTCGGGACCAGCTGAACCGTCGACGTCACCCACCAGCCAGTCCCGGAGCGCGGCGGCAGGATCCGCGGCGGCGAGAAAAGCGTCGAGCCTTTGGGACGGCATGCGGCCCAGCGCCATGTCGACCGCCAAACGCCGCAAGGCGCGCCCGGGCGCGCCTTGCGGGTCGTCGTTCTGCCCCCCCGGAGCGGAGCCATGCTCCGTGTTCCGGGAAGGGATGGACATCATGTCCACGGTGTCATCCCAAACAGCCGACGCGGCTCAGGACGCCGCGGGGATGCGCGCGACCATGCGCAGCGAGGTGGTCAGCTCTTCCATCTGCAGCCACGGGCGCAGCCACGCCACCGCATTGTAGGAGCCGGGCTTGCCGGGGATCTCCCGCACCTCCACCTTGGCCTCCGCCAGCGGGTACTTGGCCTTCATCTCCTGACCGGCGTCGGGGTTGCCGTTCACGTAATTGATGATCCAGCGGTTGAGCCAGGCCTCGCAGTCGCTCGCCTCCATGAAGGCACCGACCTTGTCGCGGCCCATGATCTTCAGATAGTGGGCGAACCGGGAGGTCGCCATGATGTACGGCAGGCGCGCGGAGATGGCGGCGTTGGCCGTTGCTTCCGGGCGGTCGTACTTCTTGGGCTTCTGCGTGGTCTGGGCGCCGAAGAACACCGCATAGTCCGTGCCCTTGTAATGGCACAGCGGCAGGAAGCCGAGCTTGGAAAGCTCCGCTTCCCGGCGGTCGGTGATGCCGATTTCGGTTGGGCACTGCTGGTCGGTGTCGCCGTCGTCCGAAACGAAGACGTGGCTCGGCAGGTCGCTGACCTTGCCGCCGCCTTCGGCGCCCCGGATCGCGGTGCACCAGCCATACTGCGCGAACGCGTCGGTGAGGCGCGCGCCGAGCACGTAGGAGGAGTTCATCCAGCAATAATCGTTATGACCCATGCCGCGAGGCACGCCATCGACGATCGGACTTTCCTCGTAGGCGAATTCCTCGACCGGCTTCGTGTCCGACCCGAACGGCAGGCGCGCCAGCGTGCGCGGCATGGTCAGCGTGACGAAGCGGGAATCCTCGGATTCCCGGAAGCTGCGCCACTTGGCGTACTCCACCGAATCGAAAATCTTCTCGAGATCGCGGGGCTTGGACAGTTCCGTGAAGTCGTCGAAGCCAAAGAGTTTCGGGCTCGCCGCGGTGACGAACGGGGCGAACGCCGCCGCCGCCACGCTGGACATCTGCGTCAGAAGCTCGATGTCCTCGGGATGGCTCGTGAACTCATAGTCGCCGATGAGCGTGCCGTAGGGCTCGCCGCCCGGGCTGCCGAATTCCGATTCATAGATCTTCTTGAAGATCACGCTCTGATCGAACTCGGAGGCCTTCGTCAGGCTCTTGTAGAGCTCGCGCTTGGTGCAGTTCAGGGCCCGGATCTTCAGGCTGGTGCCCGTCTCCGAACTCATGACCAGATACTTCAGGCCGCGCCACGTGCCTTCCAGCTTCTGGAAGTCGGGGTGGTGCATGACCGCGTTCAACTGCGTCGACATCTTGGCGTCGATGGCGTTGATCGCGTTGTTGATGGTCTGCGCGAAGTTCTTCGAATAGGTGATGGTGCCCGACAAAGCTTCCTTCGTCAGGGTCTGCAGCAATTCCTTGGTGCGATCGGGATCGGTCTGCTTGGTGGCAGCGATCGCCTGATCGAGGAAGGAGACTTCGGCCGTGCCGGTGGCAGCTTCGGCGGCTTGTCCCTGGGTTTCAACAGCGGCCATGGGTCAGCCCTCCGTGGTTTCTTTGTTGACCCCGAGCTGCTCGCCCAACGTCTTCAGTTGCTCTTCGTTCGACAGGATCTGCTCGAGGAGCGCCTCGAGGTTCTCCGACCGGTCGGCCTTGGAGAGGAGGTCGCGCAGCTGGTTGCGCACTTCCATGAGCTTGCGCAGGGGCTCCACGCGGGCCACGACCGCGGCCGGCTCGAAGTCGTCCATGGACTTGAAGCTCAGCTCCACGGACATCTGGCTCCCGTCGTCGGCCAGGGTGTTGTCCACCTTAAGCTTCAGGCCCGGGGTCATGCGGGCAAGGACCTGATCGAAATTGTCGCGATCGATCTGGATGAACTTGCGCTCGCCCAACGGCTTCAGCGGCTCGCTGGGGTCGCCGGAGAAATCGCCCATCACGCCGACGACGAAGGGCAATTCCTTCTGAACCACCGCGCCTTCGGTTTCGACATCATACGTGATGTGGACGCGCGGCTTGCGCACCCGATTCAGCTTCTCGTGTATACTGGCCATTGTGCAAGCCCCCCTTGGGCGACGTGGATTGTTGCCGAAATCAGATCACATCGTCATAGCGCGAAGCAGTCTTTGTGACTTCGCCGTCCCTTTAGCTTTCCTCTTCCTGCGGTTGCGCGGGCGCACGCAGGCCAGCCGAGATATAGAAATAGCGGCGCGCATCGGCGTCCACAATCAGTTCTTCGAGAAGCTCGCCCAGCGGCATCCTTCCGCGGCGCACGATTTCCTCCAACGTATAAGAAATCGGCGAATGCGGCTCGTTCTTTCGAAAGAAGGCGGCGATTTCCAATAGCTGGCGCAGCGCCTCATCGCGCGTCATGCCCTTCCTTGCCGAGCCGCTGCCCGCGCCGGCCGCATTGCCCTCGGGCGCTGCTTCGCCGTGTTCCGCATCACTTTCATCCGCGCCTTCGGACGCGCTGGAGGATGCTGCCCGCGCGGCCTGCTCCAGTTTATCGGCGGCAAAGAATTTCACCGCTTCCAGGATGCTGGTCAGCAGGGACCGGATCGCGCCGGCAGGCGGGGCATCCACGCCGACCCTCGCCGAAAAGGCGTCGGACACGGCATGGACCGCCTCCAGCGACGCCTCGATGCTTTCCACCAGGTCGACATAGAACTTCCACGGCGTCTGCTGCACCGCTCCGTTGAACGCTTCGATGCTGACGCCACCGCTGGAGAGCCGCGCCTCGCGCTTGCTGGTGTCGGAAATCTGGCTGATCTCGAGCGCCTGCTCATACTGCCAGAAGGAATAAGGATCGCCACCGGCCGTCAGCGGGACCTTGCGGATCGGCTGGATCAATGTCCCGTCCGAGCCTGCCCCGTTCAGCGCGATGAAGGGCCCGAGCCTGGGCTCGTCTCCGTCTTCGTCGGGCAGCGGGAAGATGGTGTCCCAGAACGTGTTGATCAGCCCCTCGGCGGCGAGGTATCCGGTATAAAGCCCGGCGAAACCGTCGATGCGGACCAAGGCCTCGATCATCCAGGCGCAGACTTCGAGATCCTTGGCCTGGCTGGACAGCATTTCGAGGCCAGAATTCGCGACCTCGGTCCAGTCATCGGTTGCGGGAGCCGCATCCGAATCTATGTCCAGGGCGCGCTCCTTGCGCCTCGCATTTGCCCTCGCATCCTTGATCTGCAGGAAGATCGACTGGCCGGACATGTCGGATCGCGGATCGACACCGCAAGGCGTCTCCTCGCTGATCGGCGCCAGGAGCTGGCTGGGATCGAATGTGAGTTCAACGGGCATGAATTTCCAACCGGTCAGGAAGGCACGAATGGGGGCATGGCCGGAAGGCCGCGGCCGGGCGCAGGCAGGTTGCGCGATCTCTTTTCATCGGACCAGCGAGCTCAAGCATCGGAATCCCGTCAGAGGCGACTTCTGGAAAGGATTGTTCACGCTTGCCGCATCGAGATTGAAGCTTGCGGAGCGCTCGCCGAGGTTGATGTTCAGGACGAAGCGGTTCGCACTTTCCCGCTTGAGCGACCGCGCGGCCAGAAACCGGAACAGCGCCCATGGCCCGTCATAGGTGAGCGAGGAGGGCTGGCCCTCGCTGGCGGCACCGAATTCCACCCGCACGCCGCCCACATTGCCCGGCCATTTCATCTGCACCGTATGGGGCGGGCCGTATTGATAGCTGATGCTCTGGCCGTCGATATCCAGCTTCACCCGCATAGCACCGGGGTCGAGGTCGCGCGGTGTCAGGCTGAAGGCCACTTGGGGAGCCGTGGTCCCCGGGGCGAAGAAGAAGGTGCGGATCTTTGCCGCCTGCTCGAAATAGCCGAGCGCCAGCGCGGTGATGTCGGTGCGCGCTCCGGCATTGGCGAGCGGGCGCCACGGGCTGGAAATCGTATCCACGAAAGGCTTGAGCTGACGATCGAAGAACTTGTCGAGCAATCCATCCGGACCGAACATCCGGGTGAAGTCAGCCAGCGTTACGTCGGTGTTCGAACTGGCGAAGGGATATTTCCCGTTGATGGCCACTTGGCAGAACGGCAGAACCTGGGATTGCCAGGCTGCATCCAGATCGGTGCGGACCCCGGCATCCGTGATGGACGAGGTCTGGCGCACCAGACCAAGGATGGAATCCGTCAAGGCGGGGGGCGCGCTCAGGGTGTTCAGCTTGAGCTGGCTGAGCACCTGTTGGTAGGCCGGGCCCGTGGAAAGGTCCGTGACCTGGGTGGGATTGTTTCCGCCGACGCTGGCGGCCGGGCCCAGAAGGGCGCGCAGCTGGCTCAGCGACTTCAACACCTCGTCCAGCGGGCTCGGGGAACCAGCGACGAAGCGGTGCAAGTCGGAGAAATGCCCGGTAACCGAGGCCCCCAAAGTGCGCAGGCGGGACGTGGCGGACGACAGATCAGCCAAAGCGGCGGTTGCGGCCGCCACCTTTCCATCCCCCGCCGGCTTGGTGGCGGGAGCCAGGGTGGTCTGCTGCATGACCGCCTGAAGATAGCTGGAGAGCGGAGACGGCGGCCCGAGCAGGGATTGGAGCACCGAGATTTCCGCCTGAAGGCTGTCGAAGGGTGCAATGGTCACGTCGCTGATGAGCGTCTGCCACGTGGAGATGTAGTCATTCACATACAGGTCCGTCATGTCCCGGCGGAGCTGTTCCGTGCGTGAGAGGTTGGGCGCCGCGGGGCTGTTGTTGGGCATCCGCACCCAGTCTTCTTCTGCCAGATCGACGGCGATCTTCGCGATGGCAGGAAGCACGATGTCGAAGAAGGCCTCGCTCGTGTAGAGGCCTGCGATCGGTTCCGACAGCGGTCGTCCGGAGCGCCGGACGAGCGCGTATGGCGCGAGCGGACCGGTCACGTCGGTGAGGCGCCAGGGGGCGAGTTGCTGGATGTCCGGCATCTGCTGGAGCACCGCCATGCCGCGGTTCGCCGGGCTATAGGCGTCCAACGCGGTGCGGGCCTGCACCACCAGCGCATGATCCAGTTCTATGGGCGGAACCTTCGCAGCCAGCAGATTGCTGACGTGATCCAGCAGGGCCGAGCGCAGCGGGGCTTGAGCAGGCCCGGGATAGACGCTGACGAAGTAGCGCTTCATCCAGTCCAGGACGGCCGCGTCATCCATCGGGCCGGCGCCGCCAAGCATGAGGTAGACTTTGAGAGCCGAATAAAGGCCGCTCGGAGAATTCATGCTCTCGATGATTTCCGACTGCAGCGCGGCGTGTATCCGCGGCTGGAGCAGGACCTGAAGCGTGTCGACATATTCCTGGCGGGTGATCGTGGACAGGAGATGGGTCTGCGAAAGACCGCCGGACAAGCGGAACGGAACCTCGGGGTTGGGCCCGTCAATCCACCCCGTGGGAAGCGATTCCAGCGCGTTCAGCGTCGGCAAGATGGCCGCCATGTCGGTTTCGGAGGCCGAGTGATTGCTCAGCCTGACGTCGAGTTGGGCGATGGTGTCCTTCGCACGCTGCGCGGCGTACCTGATGTCGGTGACGAGATAGCTGTTCCCGATGAAGCTCGTGACCCACCAGGAAACCAGCAGGACGGCGGTGGCGATGCCCGCGCCGGCGGCGGACCAGCGAAAGGTCCTGGCTCTGCGCTGGGAGACCGGATCGTGCTCCACCAGCCCGGATTCTTTGAAGATGACCTTGTCCAGCAGGTCATGGATGAACAGCCCGGTCCGCCGCGCGTCGGCCATCTCGTCCACCACGCTGGGGAGGGCGAGCACCTCACCCTCGTTCCGCGCCGCCGCATGGCCGGAGCTCGTGAAATAGACGCCACGCAGCAGCAGGGGGCGCTCGAAGGTGGTGGGCTTGAAGACGTCGTCTATGAGGTCCGCAATCAAGGGCTTCAGGGTGGCGAGCTGGGGGATGAACATGAAGCAGTCGAACCGCTCATCGACGCGGAAGGTCTGGTTCACCTGGCTCAGCATGCGGGGCATCTGCCACTGCAGGAAGTTGTCGTACTCGGCGGCGAAAGTGGCCGCGAGCGACTTGCCCTTGTTCGTCTGGCCCTGTTCGTCATAGAGCGGCAACGTGATGCCGAACACGCCGCGCCGTTCGTTCTGGGTGAGGTCCGCGCAGAATTCGCTGAAACCCGCCAATTGGTCCGCCTTCGCGAGGACCATATAGATCGGAACGCGTAGCTTCAGGGTGCGCTGGAAGAACTCAAGCTGCTCGCGCAGGTCGGCATTGAAGGAAAAGCGCTGCACGTCGTTGGCGCGCAGCATCTCGGCCAGATTGAGCGTCAGGATGATGCCGTTGATGGGCTGGCGCGGACGGTAGCGTTTGAGCAGGGTGGCGAAAATACCCCAGGTATTGGGCTCGGGCGCCGTTACGAGCGGCCCCCGTGTCTCCACCAGCACCGCACGGTCGGTGAAGGAAAAGTGGACGGTGCCGGCATTGATGCGGCCTTCCCGCGCTTCATTGAGCGGGAACCGCAGGTCCGAGGAGTGGATGAAGGAGCTTTTGCCCGCGCCTTCCCCACCGATGACCCCATACCAGGGCAGTGCATATTTATAGCGCTTGCCGAAGAAACCCGAGGGCCGGATGCGGTGCAGCATGGCCATGGTGAGCTGGAAGCCGCGTTCCATCGTATCCCGCTGCGCCTTGGGGATCTCGTGGGAGTCGGCGATCTGGCTTGCCAGTGCAAGGCTCTGGCGATCCTGCCTCTGATTGACTTCCTCTTCCTTGTTTCCAAGAAGCCAGATCACGCCGAGGATGCCGGCGCCCAGCAGGATCACGAAGCAAACCAGAAGGCGGGCGACGATGCTGGCGAGAGGCGCGACAGAGCCCACGGCAACGAACGGCCCGACGAACCACATCACCAGAAGGAGTGCGAGCGTCACCGCCGCCAGGATGACCCAGCGCCAGAACTTCCATGTCGTCAAAAACTTCGGCATGATGCGGTTTTGCTGCAGCTTTACTTGGGCGTTAAGACGATTTCGACGCGGCGATTTTTTTGCCGCCCCTCCGCGGTCGCATTGTCCCCGATGGGATCACTGTCACCCATGCCCTGGGACGTGACGCGGCCCGCGTCGCCCAGGGCGACGCCGAGAATGGCAGCGACCGCCTGAGCACGGGCGGCGGAGAGAGCCTGGTTGTTGGGATACGTCATGGTGTTGATCGGCACATTGTCCGAATAGCCCAGCACCACGACCGGTCCTGGATATTTGACGAGCGCGGCGGCGATTTTCTTCATGACATCGGGATAGGGCGGACGCAGCGCGGTGCTGGCGGTGGCGAACAATTCCATTGTCGTACGGATGACGACATTGCCGTCACGGCCGATCACTGCGACCAGTCCCTGCTTCTGCTCGGGTTCCAGGAAGCTCGTGATGCCCTGAAGCGGCGTCTCCTTCGGGACCGGCGGCGGGGCCGGCGCGGGCGCAGGCGCTGCTGCCTGTGGTGGAGGTGCGGGCGCCACCTCCGGATGGAGCGGGAGAACCACCTCCGGATGCGGCTTGGGGACGAGGGGGTCGGCCATCAGCTCCTTGACCTGGACGACGGCGATCACGGCCTCGCGGTGGAGGATGAGGTAAAGCCCGACGAAAAGCAGAAACAGGCAGAAAATGAGCCCGGCGGCGCCTAAAGCGTAGAGCCGCAGGTCGCGCGGGCCGCGCCCCTCGGCCGACAGTCCGCGCCAAGTGGGGGACATCTCCGGCTTGATGCTGCCCTTCACGCTGCGGAGGAATTGATAGATGTCGCTCTTGATGCGCGTAAGTTCGCTCGAGCCAATCGCGGCGAGGCGATATTTGCCCTCGAATCCGAACTCCATGCAGAAATAATAGAACTCGATCTCGCGCGTGACCGCGTGTGGCGCGGCCATCATCTGGCTCAGCAAAGTGTAGAAGCGCTCACCGCCCCAGGTCTCCTGGAAGAGTGCGGAGATAAGGGTTTTCGACGACCAGTTGCTTTCCTTGCCCCATGCGGTGTGCAGGATGCAATCGTCGGCCGTGGCCGCCAGCGCGTAGAGGATCAGGCGCGTATGGTTATGGGAAAGGCCGCACGCGATCGCCTGCGCTTCAAACGAGCGCAGTTCCTCCAGCACCATCGGGTGGAGCGAATCCGCATCGGCGGACGTTTCCAGTTGGGCGCGCACGAGCAGGTCGAAGATCGGGACCGCGAGCGCCAACCCGGGATTGTCCCGATAGACCTCGCGCGTCGCGCGCACGGCCGCTTCCAGATGCCCGGTGCCGTAGTGCGGCGGTGGATGCAGGAGCGCCGCCGCCGGGCTCACCTCTGCGGCCTTCTCCAGCCCGGACGCAGGCCGCTCTACCTGCCGCCCCCCCGGCCGTGCTGCATTGGCGGCGCCGGGCGCGCGCGGGTACGGGAGAGAGACCGGCTTCGCTCCACCTCCGGATGGCGCGGAAACGCTTGCCCCCGCACCAGACCTTTGCGAACCCGCCGCCGAGAGCCCGGCAGCGGATGCAATGATCGTGGTCTCCAGGTCATCCTCTGCCTTCGGAGGAGGGCTCATATATTTGCTTTCGCCGATCGATTCCTAGCTTTGCAGCGCATCGTGTCGCGCTCGGAGCCCGTCTGTGACACTCGCGCGCAAGATTAGTTGCGTATCGCCCAAAGTTCCATGGAAACCTCGGGAAAATCGCCAGCAAGGTGAATCGCGATGCCCCCCGATGATTTCAAGGGGGCCCAAAGGGCATTGTCGCTCTCCAACTGGAAGTAGACGGACTCCGCGTGATAGGGAATTTGCCGCGGAGCCACCGCCAGGGGTTGAACCCTGATGCCGGGAAGTTGCACGTTCACCAATTCTCGAATTTGTTCGACGGGACCGATCTTGATCAGCGCCGGGAGCGTGCGGCGGATGTTTTCGCTCGCCATGCTCGCTTTTACGACCAGAACGAAGATCGAGTCCGTCAACAACTTCCGGTCGGCTATGGTGCCAACGCGTATGCCGTACCTGCGATCCTGCAATGGGATCAGCACCGCCGCCTGCTCCAGCACCGCGCTCAGCGCAGCGCGCAGTTCCGACATGAGATGGCCATAGGTCATTTCCAGATCGTGGTGGCGATAGGTCGGAAGCTCGCGGGGGCGCTTTTCCGCGCTCGTGAATGTGGAGAATTCCCCGGCCAATTCCAGAAACGTGGAATAGAGGCGTTCAGGGTGCAGGTTCGGCAGGCTGGCGAGATGCGAAAGCAGGGGCTCCGAGCGGTTGATGAGCTGGAGCATCAGGAAATCGGCGATCTCGGCCACGCCATGGCTTGATGAGCCCGTCACCCGCGGCGCCAATGCGTGGCCGCGGTGGTGAAGCATGGCCGTCACTTCGCTGATGAAGCCCGTGAGCGCCGGCGAAACCGAGGTGGTCAGGCACGGCGGAATGTAGCTCGCGTCAAGCTGAACGCGCCGATCGGCGGTGACCTCGGCGACGCGGGCGACGCCGATGCACTGGAAGCCGGACCTGTCCTCATGCTCAAGCATGAGCGAGAGGCGCAGATGCGCGGTGCGGATCCGCGCCACGCCCTGGGCACCGCTGATGGCATCCACCACCTCCTGTTCCTCGGCGAGGAATCTTGCGGCCGAATTGAACTGGCTTTCCACGTCCACTTCGGGCGCGCCGCGCATGGCGATGGGGAGGCAGAGATAAATGACGCTGTTGGCGGTGCCGACAGACAGATCGAGTGGGGCCGGGTGCTGGTCATCCGCGGGTATCGAGAACGGCGTGCCGTCCTCGAAGACGCCATCGCAGCTGTTGATGGCGAACTTGCCGAGGCCGAGCAAGTTGCGATCCACGGAAAGTGAGCGCAGCCCCCACGCATAGGCGTTCAGCCCCTCCACCCGCTGCCGCAGCAATCGTTCCACATAACGATCCTGCTGCTGAAAATGCTGGGCGCGGAGAAACATGCCCTCCGACCACACGACCTTGCTGTTGCTCATGCCTTGTTCCCTTCCCGCCCGACCGCAACGGCGGAAGGATTCCAGTCATCGGACATCGGCTCGCCCCCGACATTCTCGGCGCCGGAAGGGGTTTCTCCCAACCGGGCCACCGTCCGCAGCGCCAGGCCCTCCAACGCCAGGGCGGTCCATTCCAAATCGCCGTCCTCGAGCCGCGCCAGAGCCTCCTCGACGCTTCCCGACAATAAGCGCTCTTCGCCGGGGTTGAGCACCGCCCGCTCGATACGGGCGAGCGCCTCGACGAGCGCCAGGGTAATCTTCTTTGGTCCGACCGTCGGCTGCTCCTCGGATGGCAGCACTGGCAAGGCCCGCTTGGAAGGGGGGGGCGAAGGATCAATGTCCTCGTTCCAGTCGTCCGGAATCTCCACGCCGACAACCCGCATCGGCTGCAGGGCCTGCTGCTCGATCGGCACGTGCTCCCAGTCCGGTTCCGCCTTCGCGGAACGAAACGGATGCAAGGATGGGGGCGGCCTGCCCGACGCTCCCTGCGAAGGCACGTTCATCGACGGCGCGGCGGCGGGCGGCAGGCCGAAATCGTCAAGATCGTCCTGCCGCGTGAAACCGGCGTCGGCATCATTGCGCAAAGGGGGAAGGATGGCGCGGAACGGGTCGGCCACCTCTCCGAAGGTCTCTGCCACCGAGACCGCGATCCCGATATGCCCGATCCGCAGCACGTCTCCCTCGCTCAGGATGGAGGAATTGCCGCGGCCCAGAGGTTGCTGCGCGTCGTTGACGAACACACCGTTGGCCGAGCTGTCGATGACAACGAAGACACCTCCCGTCGAGGTGATCGTGCAATGGTGGCGGGAAATCAGCCGCGAGTCGTCGTCGAGAACCCAGTCATTGCTTTCGTCGCGGCCGATCTTCAGGGCCCCGGATGTCAGCATGCGCCCCCGCTGGTCCGGGGGATCGTCGGAGGGTCCCATCAGGCTCAGGCGAAGCACCGGGCTCATGCGGGCGCAAGCTCCTTGGCAGATTGGCCGGAGCCTCCATTGGCGATGTCCGCGCCCATGGACAAGGCGGCCTTGTGACGCTCACCGATGGACTTCGCCGCCCCCGGCACGCAACACATGATGACCGAGGCCGCAACCATGCTGCCGGTCAATGCATCTCCCGGCGGAATGACCAAGTTGGTCTCCGGCGGCGCGAGGCTGCCGCCGGACCAGAAAACCCCCAATGCCGCATAGGCACCCGCGGTCTGGAACTTAAGCGCTTCTGCGAGCGGATAGGCGGCGCGCCGGTTTGCCTCGGTCGGCTCGTAAACCCAGGCCTCCACCGCCTGCCATGCGGCAGCTTCAGGCTCCGGCAGCGTGGGGGGCAGAAAGCGCCGCCATACGGCGCAGGCCCACCAGATCGCCTCCCGCCGCGGCAGGCCGACGGCGAGATAGCGGATGGCATCGGTGGTCTGGCCAGTCGCGTCGAGCGCGGAGATGAAGGCGGCCGCGCTCATGCCCTGCGTGATCAGGCTTTGCGCGTCTTCGCTCGGCTCAAGGAGCAGGCGCAGATGCTCCGCGTGGGAGAAGCGCAGCTTGGGAAGGATACCGAGCGTCATGGGTGACCGATTGCACTAGTTGATGGAGACCATACCGCCCTGGACCTGGACGGTGCCGTCGCCGTTGATCTTGACCATGGGACCGCTCACCTGGACCTTCGCGTCCCCCGTGACGGTGACCTGCGTGGCCTTCAAGGTGATCCCGCTCTGGTTGATGGTGATCGAGTTGCCGCCCACCTTCAATGTGATCGCCTGGGCGGCCTGCAGCGTGATGCTGCCGCCGTCGCATTGAAGGGTGGCATTGCCGGAGCCGAGCTCAACCGTGTGGTTGCCGCTCGAGACCGTGGTCGTGACATTGCCCTTCGAGACGGTGGTCGTCTGGTTGCCCTGGGACACCGTCACGCTCTGGTTGCCCTGAGAAACGGTCAGCGCCTCGTTGCCCTCGGTCACCGTCACGCTTCGATTGCCCTTAGAGACGGTGACGCTCTCGTTGCCCTCCTGCACGGTCTCCGTGCGGTCGTTCTTGATGGTGACGATCTGGTCGTGCTTGACGTTGAGGGTGTCGTCATTCTCCACGTCCCGCGTGAAATCCTTCTGAGCGTGCATGTAGAGGAGTTCGCTGTCCTTCTTGTCCTCGAACCTGAGTTCGTTGAACGTCGAGGACGTCCCCTGGCTGCTCGACCGGGTTTTTATGCCGCTCTGGGTCTTGTTGTCCGGCAACGCATAGGGCGGCATGTTCTGCCCGTTATAGACGCTGCCGATCACCAGGGGCCGATCGGGATCGCCTTCCAGGAAGGAGACGATCACCTCCATGCCGACCCGCGGCGTGAACTGGGAGCCCCAGGTCGACCCGGCCACGATCTGCCCGACGCGCACCCAGCAGGAGCTGGTTTCGTCCTTCTTGCCCAGCCGGTCCCAATAGAATTGCAGGCGGATGCGACCATATTTGTCGCAATAGATCTCCTCGCCCGAGGGGCCGACGACCAAAGCGGTCTGGGGACCCGGGATCAGCGGACGGCGCGTGATCGGCGGCGGGTGGTAGGCGCGCGCGGCAGGCAGGGCTGTGAATGTGTTGTGATAGGTGGTCACCGCATTTTCGTTGCCGAGATGGCTTTCATCACGGGCAGCGTGCTCCACCTGCTGCAGCACATATTGCTTGCCCTGCTCGCTGGAAACCTCGTGCTTGGACATGGTGAATTTCGCGCCGGGCACAAAGGTCGGATACGTGGATTTGCCACTTGCCACCGCATAGTCCGCCTCGATCGCCTCCATCCGCGTGCGGGACAGCGAGGTGCCGTCGCTTTTCTTGGTGTAGTCCCCGGGATAGTCGAACATCTCCCAGCTCTTGAAGCTGGAATTGCTCAGCACGGTGGTGGTGCTGGCGGTGAGATCGGAGGTCGGCTGCTCGAAATCATAATCCGAGAGCGTGACCTTGCCGGACTGGAAGGAAGATCCGGTCGCCCATTGATTGACCGCGAGGAAAATCCCGGCATCGGCCGGAGTATGCTCCACCGACTTGTCGGCGCAGTCCGTGTAGCCCGCCGTGCTGTCGCTGAGCACCAGGGTGTGCTTGCCCTCTTCGTGCTGGAAATAGAAATAGATGCCCTCCTCGGCGAGGATGCGCAGGAGGAAATCATAATCGGTCTCGCGATACTGGACACAGTAATCACGCGGCGGATGGGATCCCGAGATGCCCTGCTTCTTATAGTCCGTCACCCCGCCTTCGGACAGAAGGGTCTCGGCGATCTGCACGACCGTCTGATTCTGGAAAATCCGGCTGTCGCTGGTGCGGGTCAAAAGCCAGAGCTTGGGCACGATGACGGCCTCGTAGCGCCTCATGCCGCTCACCGTCCGGTCGGCGGCGGAAAAGGCGGTAACGATACCGTTGATGCAGCGTGGACCGCCTTCGGGGCGCGCGATCTTCACCGTGAGCGGCTTGCCGAGAAACTGGTCGGCGGTAATGGCCGCGTTGGTGGAAGACATGGAAAGCGTGAAGCGAAAAAGGGACGAAAGGCTTTCGCTTCCTGAGAAGGTGGTCGCAATCAGAACGTCGCCGCCAAGTGGCGTCGTCAATGTCAGCAGTCGACCCTTTTGGACCGGAGCGATGTTCATCGGGCCAATTCCTTGCCACCGGCGAGCGAGGCGATCATCGGCACCCTCTTCGTGTCACTTCTACCGTGCTCCCGGAATGAAACCTCACGGTGCGAGAGGTCGAAAGACTTCGCGCACCGTGATGATGACAAAGCGGGTGCGGGGCGCGATCAGGCGCTTTTCGTCGTTGCGAGATCGTAGGAGACCGTGACGGGAGTGCCGGCTTTGTTCTTGTCGTCGTAGGGCGTGAACTTGAATTCCAGCTTGGTGAAAGAGATGGAAACGCTCTCTGTCGGCCTGTCCCCGCCGGAAGAGACCGAATAGGACGAGATCAGAGCATTGCTGAGCGTGTAGGTGCAGTAGGTCACGCCGGGGCTGCCGGTAGTGACCAGATCGATCTTCACCGTCTTGCCCGTGTTGCCGGTGCATGCCTCGGTAAACAGCTTCGGAGAGGCAGAGTCGAACATCTTGACGATGGAGACTTCGCTGATCGAAGGCTCTGATGCTTCACGATTATTGACAGAGCCCGCCGGAGTGGAGATGCCGCGGCCCACCCCCCAGGAGAGCGATATCACGTCGATCCACTTCTTGTGGTTCTCCTGTGTTGCCTCACCCTGGATGCCATCGTAATTCACGTAAATCGCCATGCTGCCCCTCCTGATTGTGCTTTATTCATACACTGAGAGATGTGTACCGAGGAATATCGCCGACCGCATGAATTCATACTTCAAGCGCTTCCGGCAAGGCCGGTTTTTTCCCCGACCGCGAACTATTAGAGACTGGAAGTTCTGCGAACCCCGTTGCCGATGGGGCTCGATTTCGCGAACGGAATGAAACCTGGAGATCCGATACGTATTTCTGGAAGAAATTGCGACCAGCCTCGAAGCTTCCATATGAGGCAAAGTTGGAGACGATCTCCACCCTCAAGACGATGTGCGCGGATTCTGCACCAAGAACTCGCTGTGACTTTCTATGAGCTCTTGGTGGTGGCGATATCGTAGGAGACGGTGACCGGAGTACCGGGCTTGTTCTTGTCGTCGTACGGCGTGAACTTGAATTCCAGCTTGGTGAAGGAGATGGAGAGAGACTCCGTCGGCCTGTCACCCCCGGAGGAGACCGAGTAGGACGAGATCAGCGCGTTTGTGAGCGTGTACGTGCAGAAGGTCACGCCCGGGCTGCCGGTGGTCACCAGGTCGATCTTCACCGTCTTGCCGGTGCTGCCGGTGCACGATTCGGTGAACAGCTTCGGGGAGGAAGCGTCGAACAGCTTGACGATCGAGACTTCGCTCAAGGACGGCTCGGAGGCCTCGCGGTTATTGGTGGAACCCGCCGGGGTGGAGATGCCGCGGCCCACCCCCCAGGAGAGCGAGAGCACGTCGATCCACTTCTTGTGGCTCTCCTGCGTCGCCTCACCTTGGATACCGTCATAGTTCAGGTAGATGGCCATGCTTGAGCTCCCCCCTCCAGCGCCCGAGAAGCTGTCTCCGCGGGCCTTAGCTTAACATTTCAAATCGACGCCCTAACCCCGCCAGCTTCCCATCCCGCTTTCAAAACCGCACCTTGGCGAAGGCCGATTTCGCGAGACGAAGCGTGGCCGCACCATGTCACACTATGAAGAGGCTTCCTACGCCCGCTTCAGTCGTGAGAAATCAATTTTTTCAGGTTTCTTGAGCTATCTCCCCGGGATCGACGCTGCATCGAAAGGTGAGAAGCTGGCTTGTGTAATGGACCGCGGCACGATCGTGGAGACGCACATGCCAAGGCTGCTCGGCCGGCGGCGCGATGGAGACCAGCCGACGTCCGCCCTCCCCGGCCAACGCGTCCTTGATACCGGCCAGCATGCTTTCCAGCGCGACGGGGCTTTCCAGCCAACCCGACGGATTGGTGGCATGCGAAGCCCAATCGAAGGGAGTCGCCAAAGCAAGCTCCCCCTCCCCCGAAAGGGCCCGGCTCATTTCGCAGACCAGTCCCGCAGGGTCGGCCACGCAGTCGAGCACGTTCATGGCGAAGGCTTGGCGAAAGGTGCCACTGCGGAACGGAAGCGCGAGGGCATCTGCGATCCAGAAGTCGGCGTGGTTGGCGCCGGGAAACGACGCACGCACGGACCTGCGCTCGAAGCGATTGCCGACCCGGCGCAAGGGGTAGCTTACAACGCCTTGGTCGATGGCCCTCCTGGCGATTTTTAGCAACTGCCAGTTCAGGTCTATTCCCAGCACCGGCGCCGAGGCGCCGGCGGCGAGATCAAGCGTCGTGCGCCCCACCGCGCAGCCAATGTCCAGCACGGGGCCGTCCGCCGGCTTCAGAAGCGCGCGCACCGCCGCGAGCAGGCGGCGGATGCTTCCCGCTGCTTCCGCATCGGAACCGACTGGCACCGGCTCGAACAGATCGCCGTAATGGTCGTGGCCGTAAGTGGATTGCTGCTGCCGTGCCACGTTGAAAGCTGCGTCCGGCCCCACCGCGGCGCCGATTACGGCTTCCGCGTCGGTGCCCTCCACCTCGCTCTCCAGCACGAGATGCAAGTTGGCCGACAGCCAGGATGGCAGGTCCGGCACAAGGATCGGGGTGCCGGCAATGATGGGATAGGCCTGGGCACAATCCTGCGCGGTGCAGCGCAGCACCCCCGTCCACGCCGCGTCGTCCTGCATCATGGCGCCGGGCGCGAGCTCGAGCGGCGCTTCGCGGCGCCGCAGGCGGCACGCCGGGCAGACCGGCTTCAGGGTCTCGAAATGCAGCCGGCGCACGCCTAGCCGCCGATCATCACAGTGGGGCAACCCGGCGGAAGGATCGTCCCGCTCGGGCTCGGCAGAGGGGCAACGCACGCCGAATGAAGCGTGCTGTCGCCCACGCGCGCCGCCGGCATGCTGCCGATGAGCACCGTCGCGGACCCCTTCAGGATCATGCCCGGCCCTCCCGGCACGCAGCCGGCGAGCATGCACGGCGCCGTGGTATCCGTCATGCGCGCCGCCGGCATGTTGCCGATC
The DNA here is from genome assembly GCF_040049275.1 of Aquabacter albus. Classification (NCBI taxonomy): domain Bacteria; kingdom Pseudomonadati; phylum Pseudomonadota; class Alphaproteobacteria; order Hyphomicrobiales; family Xanthobacteraceae; genus Aquabacter; species Aquabacter albus. The sequence continues at coordinate 86,313 of NZ_JBDZDT010000008.1, forward strand.
AGGACCGTGGGGCATCCCTTCATGATGGCAAGCGGCATGGCCGGATGGGGCATCGGCGTGGGCACCGGCGCCGCGGGATGCATGGGCGCATGGCAATGCGGCGCTGTCTGAAGCACATTATCTCCCATTCGGGCGGCCGGCGGCATGGTGGGATCCTTCGGAGATATCAGCCCACACGATAGGTGAACTGGCCGTCCGCACCGAGGCCGACGGCGGTGCGGGTGATGATGGTGCCCTCCGCCAGCGCTTCCAGCACGTGGACGGAGAGCTCCGGCAGCAGGGTGCGGGAGAGGATATTCTCGATGTTGCGCGCGCCGGACGCGCTTTCGGTGCACCGGGCCGCGATCATCTCCACAAGCTGCGGGTCGTATTCGAAGCTGGCCTCGTAGGCATCCGCCACACGCCGCCGGATGCGCTCCAGCTGCAGCACGACGATCTTGCGGATCATCTCGTCCGAGAGCGGCAGGTAGGGCACGAGGGTCACGCGGCCGAGGAAGGCCGCCTTGTAATATTTCTGCAGCTCCGGCCGCAGGGCCTCGGCGAGCACGCCCGGGTCCGGGGCCGTCTCGGGATCGGCGCACAGCTTGGAGATGAGATCCGAGGCTGCGTTCGAGGTCATGATGATGACCGTGTTCTTGAAATCGATGTCCCGGCCTTCGCCGTCCTTCATCTGGCCCTTGTCGAAGACCTGGAAGAACACGTCCTGCACGCCCTGGTGGGCTTTTTCCATCTCGTCCAGGAGGATCACGGAATAGGGCTTGCGGCGCACCGCCTCGGTGAGGATGCCGCCTTCGCCATAACCCACATAGCCGGGAGGGCTGCCCATGAGCAGGCTGACCTTATGCTCTTCCTTGAATTCGGACATGTTGATGGTGGTGAGGTTGTGCTCGCCGCCATAGAGCAGATCGGCCAGGGTCAGAGCCGTCTCTGTTTTTCCGACGCCCGAGGGGCCCACCATCAGGAACACACCAAGTGGCTTGCGCGGATCAGTCAGACGGGCGCGTGAGGTCCGCATCGCCTGAGCGACCGCCGCGATCGCGTGGGACTGGCCGATGATCCGCTGCTCCATGGTGGCCTGGAGAGTGAGGATGCTGCGGATCTCATCCGTGCGCATGCGGCCTGTAGGGATGCCGGTCCAGTTCTGCACCACCTGCGCCACGGCCTGAGCAGCGACCAGCGGGAACACCAGGGGCGTCTCGCCCTGGAGCGCCACGAGGCTGGCGCTGATGTCGCGGAATTCCTGGGCGAGCGCTTCACCGTCGGGCAGCGGCTCCTTGCCTTCGAGCTGGTCGCGCAGGACGCCGAGCCGCTCCACGAAGCCCTTTTCTTCCTCCCAGCGGCTGTTCAGCGCGTCACGCTCCTCGCGCAGCTCGGTGCATTCCTGCTCCAGGGACTGGATCCGCGCGGCATGATCGGAGCCCACCGCCGTCTCGCGGCGGAGAAGGTCCAGTTCCGCCTCGAGGATGACCAGACGCCGGTCGCGGTCATCGATGGCAGCGGGAATGGTGGTCTGGCTGACCGCGACGCGCGAGCAGGCAGTGTCGAGAAGCGAGACGGCCTTGTCGGGAAGCTGGCGGGCCGGGATGAAGCGTGCCGAGAGCCGCACGGCCTCGCTCACCGCCTCGTCGAGGATGCGCACCTTGTGGTACTTCTCCAGGACCGGGACGAGGCTGCGCAGCATGGCGATGGCCACCGGCTCGGAGGGCTCCTCCACCTTGACCACCTGGAAGCGGCGAGTGAGGGCGGCATCCTTCTCGAAGTACTTCTTGTATTCCGCCCAGGTGGTGGCTGCGATCGTGCGCAACTCGCCGCGCGCGAGGGCGGGCTTCAGCAGGTTCGCCGAATCCCCGCCCGCCCCGCCTCCGCCGGCACCGACCAGCGTATGCGCCTCGTCGATGAACAGGATCACGGGGATGGGCGAGGCCTTCACCGCGTCGATCACCGCGCGCAGGCGCCCTTCAAACTCGCCCTTCATGCTGGCGCCGGCCTGGAGCAGGCCGAGGTCGAGGGAGCGAAGCTGCACGTTGCGCAGGGCTGGAGGCACGTCGCCCGCGACGATGCGGAGCGCGAACCCTTCCACCACCGCGGTCTTGCCCACTCCCGCCTCACCAGTGAGGATCGGATTGTTCTGCCGGCGCCGGATCAGGATATCCACGATCTGGCGGATCTCCTCATCGCGACCGAGCACGGGGTCTATCTTGCCGGCCTTGGCTTGCGCTGTGAGATCCACCGTGAAGCGGGCAAGAGCATCCTGCCCCTGGGTCTGGCCGGGGGCACCCGGCACGCCGCTCGCGGCGCTCCCGGCATCGGGCAAGGCAGCCGCCTTCTGCTCGGACGAATTGGCGGTGATGGCGGCAAAATCCTTGCGCAGCGCATCGACCGAGAGGCCGCGGAACTCGGCCGAGATGTCGTTGAGCCGCAGGCGGAGGGAATCGTCCGCCAGCATGGCCCAGAGCACATGCCCGGAGCGCACCTGGCTCAGGCCGGTTTCGATGGAGCACAGCAGCCAAGCTTCCTTGACGGTCTCGATGATATCGGGGGAGAGGCCCGGCGGGCGGCTGTTCCCGGCGCGCAGGCGATCGAGGCTCTTGTTGATGTCGAGCTGCACCCGGCCGATTTCGAGGCCGTAATGGCCGAGGATAAGCGTCACGTCGGTCGTGCTGTCGCCGACGAGCTTGGCGAGCCAGTGCTCCAGCTCGACGTTGTAATGGGTTCGCATGAGGGCGAAGCCGGCAGCCCCCTCCAGGCTGCCGCGGCAAACCTCGTTGAGCCGCGACATGAGGGATTTAAGGTCCAGCGACGCCATGTGTTCCGCCCCCCAATTGCCCGCAAAACGGGAGGAAATGGACACCGCCTCCCCTGCGGACCTCAGCCCCGTTTCAAAAAGGGGTCATGCTGCTTCTTCAAAGCCGTTAACTGCTACCACCGCAAGCGGTTTTAAGCATCTTTGCAAGAGGATGCGTCGCGCTGCCCGCAATCTGATATGCGTTCCCATCGCGGATGGTCTGTCGGGATGCGCCCGGAGGTGGTGCCAGCGCGGTGAGGGTGACCTTCGGAGGTGAAGGTAGCGGGGATGCCAATTCGCATGGATACAGCCCGGACCTTCGTCTCGCGGCGAGATTTCCTGCGGCGGGGAAGCAAGGGCCTGATGCTCGGCGGCGCCATGGCGCTTTCGGGCTGTTCGAACTTCAGCGCGCTGAAGGTCACGATCGCCGGCGTGCGGATCCTCTCCGATACGACCATCAATCCATCGCCCACCGGGCAGGCCTCGCCCGTGATGGTGCGCATCTATGCGCTGCGCAACGACCAGATGTGGCAGCAGGCCGATTTCCAGTCCCTGTTCAACGACGACGCCACTGCCCTGGGCACCAGCCTGATCACCAAGCGGGAGATGATCGTCCCGCCCGGCGCGAACATCCCGGTCAGGATAGACCTGCCGCTGGATGCGGCCTTCCTCGCGACCGTGGCGTTCTTCCGCGCCATAGACACCGCCCAGTGGCGAGCCATCCTGCCCCTGGAATCGGCCATGGTGAACAATGTGCAGATCAACCTGTCCGCGGTGCAGGTCACGCTCATTCAGGTTCTCGTCGGCGACAAGCCGTTCGATCCCAAGCCCCTGCTCTGAGCCTCCGCCCCCCAGCGCTTGGAAAACGGAGGCGGGGCGAATCAGACCATCGCGTCTGCAGAGGGCTTCGCCCTGGAGAGCGTCGTTTGCTCTCCAGGCATAACGGGCCACGCAGCCTCAATTAATCTTGACCAGCTCCATCAGATTCCGAAGGTCGTTACCGTCAGATTGCTGCTTCTGGTAGTAAAACTCCCAGGTGGCCCGATTGCGCAGGCCAATGATGACAGCGGTCCTTTCCGTTCCGTCACGCGGTCCGGTACGGTCTCTATAGGCTGCGGGTTGAACAGTGTGCGCATCGGCTCGAGCGAGCGACAGCATGCGATCCTGTTCTTCTCTTTGAGGCGTGAAATTCGGCTTCCATTGGGAGCCGGTGGCCTTCAGCTGGGCATTTGCATGCGCGACCCGCACACCACCGTCCCGGTTTGGCATCCCAACTCCGAAAGTACAACCGTCCATTTCACCCGTGAACATGATCTCGGCGGCCTGCCCCAACATCATGCTATGTATAGCGTTGTCGCTGTAGGGACAGATGTAGGCTGGAAATGCTTTTCGGTTGCCGGGGGTTGCCGGACACACCTTATAGATCGACGAAGGCGTTTCCCAAAACGACTTCCTGCTCTTTGGCACAATAAGACGCGCCAGCGCATTCCTCTGCTTCTGGCGCTTGACAGTCACATGGTCTTTCGTGACATCAACCAACTCTACAAGAACTGTATTATCGGCGCGGCGCAATTGTGGAGCGGGATTATTTAAGTCAGGATGGATTATCAGTAAGTTCTTGCGATAAAACTCGATCTCGGCCATGGTTTTCGCCCCAAATTTCTTGGCCACTCACATCGTCGTAACCGACGCCTTCGCGGCTCTCTGGACGAGGATAGCCACTCGGAGATCGCGGTCCAGCGGCAACTTACACCGCTTTTCGGCACATCCTTGTAGAGGAGAGCTGCGCACAGAACGCGGTTCAGCGGCGACGACGGCGTCAAAAATCTGCTGGATCTCGGTGGAATAAGTTGACCGCGAGGCAGCACAATTTGAGCCAACGCTTCGCTGCCATCGAGCCAAATTATGGCCCGAACTGGCCAGCCTTTAGGCGCCACCACAAACGACCACGCGCCTACTCTCGAACACTTGAATTAAACATTTAAAAGCACTCGACCTGCCTGTACCTTGGGAACACCGTGGCGCTTCAGATAGGCGGGCGAGGCCACGGTCACGAATTGCATGTGGCCGAGCTTGCGGGCGGCCGGCCCGCTGTCCACCAGCTCGCCGAGCCGGAAGGCAAGGTCGATCCCCTCCTCCGTCAGGTTGACGACGCGGTCACAGAGGTCGACGTCGATGGTCAGCTCCGGATGGCGCCGGCTCCTCTAGGCAAGGCTGGGCCTGCGCGGCACGAGTGCGCAAAGCTGAGGGCCTGAACCCGGGTTAGTTGAATTCGCTGCGGTGGCGCCTTATGCGTGGACGCCATGGAAACCCTAGCCAGCGCCCAAAGAACCGTGATGTCGTTGTCCTGCCACCGGCCGCAGTCCGGAAAGGCGGCGCCGTTCCTGCCGATGAGCCGTGCCGAGATGGCGGCGCTCGGTTGGGATGCCTGTGACATCGTGCTGGTGACCGGCGACGCTTATGTGGATCATCCGAGCTTCGGCATGGCGATCATCGGCAGGCTGCTCGAAGCCCAGGGCTTCAGGGTCGGCATCATTTCGCAGCCCGACTGGCAATCGGCGGAACCGTTCAAGGCGCTGGGCAAGCCGACTTTGTTCTTCGGCGTCACCGGCGGCAACCTGGACTCCATGGTCAACCGCTACACGTCGGACCGCCGGCTGCGCCACGACGACGCCTACACGGCGGGCGGCGAAGGCGGCAAGCGGCCGGACCGCTGCACCATCGTCTACACGCAGCGCTGTCGCGAGGCCTACAAGGACGTGCCGATCGTGCTCGGCGGCATCGAAGCATCGCTGCGCCGCATCGCCCACTACGACTACTGGTCCGACAAGGTGCGCCGCTCGATCCTGGCGGACGCCAAGGCGGATCTGCTCATCTACGGCAACGCCGAGCGCGCCGTCGTCGAGGTGGCGAACCGGCTCGCCGCCGGCGAGGCGCCACGCGATCTCGATTCCATCCGGGGCGTCGCGCTGTTCCGCCGGGTGCCTGAGCATTACACGGAACTGCACGCCGACGATCTCGACTCTGCCGATGAGGGCGCGACCCGCCACACCGGCGATACGGTGATCCGGCTGCCGGCCTACGAGCAGGTGGAGCAGGACCGCGAGGCCTATGCCCGCGCCTCGCGAGTGCTGCACCGGGAGGCCAATCCCGGGAATGCGCGCCCGCTCGTCCAGCGCCACGGCGACCGCGACCTGTGGCTGAACCCGCCGCCCATCCCGCTGACCTCAGACGAGATGGACGCGGTCTACGACCTGCCCTATGCCCGCGCGCCGCATCCCTCCTACGGCGATGCGAAGATCCCGGCCTGGGACATGATCAAGTTCTCGGTGACCGTCATGCGCGGCTGCTTCGGCGGCTGCACCTTCTGCTCGATCACCGAGCACGAGGGCCGCATCATCCAGAACCGCTCGGAAGGCTCGATCCTGCGCGAGATCGAGCTGATCCGCGACAAGACGCCGGGCTTCACGGGCGTGATCTCGGACATTGGCGGGCCGACCGCCAACATGTACCGGATGGCCTGCAAGGACCCCAAGATCGAGGCGGCGTGTCGGCTGCCGTCCTGCGTCTTCCCCGACATCTGCCCGAACCTGAACACCTCGCACGACGACCTGATCCGCCTCTATCGCAAGGTCCGCGAGGTGAAGGGCGTCAAGAAAGTGATGGTCGCCTCCGGCGTGCGCTATGATCTGGCGGTCAAAAGCCCCGAATATGTGAAGGAGCTGGTGACCCATCACGTCGGCGGCTATCTGAAGATCGCCCCCGAACACACCGAGCGCGGCCCGCTCGACAAGATGATGAAGCCGGGGATCGGCACCTACGACCGTTTCAAGGAGATGTTCGAAGAAGCGGCGCAGCAGGCCGGCAAGAAATACTATCTGATCCCCTATTTCATCGCGGCGCATCCGGGCACGACCGACGAGGACATGATGAACCTCGCCCTCTGGCTCAAGAAGAACCGCTACCGCGCCGATCAGGTGCAGACCTTCCTGCCGTCTCCCATGGCCACGGCGACCGCCATGTACCACACCGGCGTCAACACGCTGCGCGGCGTGCGGCGCGGGGCGAGCGACACCGTCGAGACGATCCGGGGCGGACGGCAGCGCCGGCTGCACAAGGCGTTCCTGCGCTATCACGACCCCGACAACTGGCCGTTGCTGCGCGAGGCGCTGAAGGAGATGGGCCGCGCCGACCTGATCGGCCAGCGTCCCGACCAGCTCGTGCCCTCTTACCAGCCGCCGGGAACCGGCAAGGCCGCCGGCACGAAACGCCCCGTGCGGCCCACCAGCAGGGGGCAGCGCTTCACCACGAAGGGCGTACCATTGCCAAGGAAGTGAACGGCGCGCGCGGTCAGATAGCGTTCCCGGAAATTATTCGGGCGACGGCTGCTCGGGCGACGGCGTGGGCTCGCGCTGCATGACGGCAGCAAAGAAGCCATCGGTATCGTGGCGCGCGGGTGTCAGCGACAGATGGTCCGGATGCGCTGAATCAGTGAACTGCGGCGCGGCCTCGCGCAGCGGAACGGCCCGAAAGGCGGGATGCGCCGCCAGGAAGGCTGCCACCTGCGCCTCATTTTCTTGCGGCAGCATGGAGCATGTGGCGTAGACGAGCCGTCCGCCCGGCTTCACGAGCCGCGCGGCGCTCGCCAGAATCCCGGCCTGCAGCGGCAGGAGATTATCGAGCCCGGGTCCCAGCGTGCGCCAGCGCGCATCGGGATTGCGCCGCCACGTGCCGGTGCCGCTGCAAGGGGCATCGACCAGCACGCGATCGAAAGAGCCCTTGTGGCGCTTCACCCAGCGATCCCTTTCGCTGGCCAGGGGCCTGGTCTCGATATTGTGCAATCCCGCACGCCGGAAACGCTCGGCGCTGCGCTTCAGGCGGCTGTCCGAGACGTCACAGGCGATGACATGGCCCTTGTTGGCCATCTGCGCGGCGATGGCCAGCGTCTTGCCGCCAGCCCCGGCGCAGAAGTCGACCACGCGTTCGCCCGGTCGCGCGTCAACCAGCATGGCAACAAGCTGCGAGCCCTCATCCTGAATTTCGACCTCGCCATTCCTCAACATCGGCAGGCTGGCCAATGAGGGACGCTCTTTCACGCGGATGCCGAAAGGCGCCATGCGGGATGCTTCGGCCCGCAAACCAAGATCCCGCAGCGCGCGCAGCGCGGCCTCGCGCGTGGACTTGAGCGGATTGACGCGCAGATCGAGCGGGGCTGTTGCCAGAAGCGCAGCCATCTCGCGCCCGAACGAGTCCTGGAAACGACGCCGCAAGGGATCGAGGGCCCAGGATGGACATTCAAGACGCACCTCGTCCGGCATGGCCGGATGGTCGATTGTACAGCCTTGCAATTTCACCAGCAGCGCGCGCTCGTGATCCATCAAGACGGCAGGCGCGAATTTCCCGCCGTTGAACAGGCCATGGACCTGATCCCGCGTCTTGCCGCCATCGAGCACAAGCCATGCCAGCAGCCGGTTGCGCGGCACATCCTGGCGCCCGTGCTTCGCCAGCCACCAGCCCAGTCGTGCGTGGTGGCGCAACAGCGCATAGAGCAAATCGGAAATATGGCCGCGATCCCTATCGCCGATATAGCGCCGAGCCCGAAACCACGCCGACACGACAGCATCGGCGGGACGCGCGATGCTATCGATCTCATGCATCAGTTCGAGCGTTGCTTGCAGACGGGCGGCGGGAGTCACGGCGAGAGGATCAGGCTGAAAAAAGCGCGGCACCATAAGCGAAAGCGCCGCTGCTGACCATTGGTTCGCGTGTCTCGGCTGAACCTGAGCCCAGGCGGCAGCTAGCGATTGGAAGGCCGCGGGCAATGATTGAGCCATCACCGGACTTTGCAGTGCCGGTCTTGCGTTAGTAGCCGAACAGGAAGTCTCCGGCATCGAGATCGGTAATCGCGATGTTGACGAGAAGGATGCTGGACTCTCCCCGGTCGATGACCACCCCCTCGCTGGTTTCATGGGCGGCCGCGAGCACCTGCTCGAAAGACCTGGTGATGCCGTCGAGAAAGCGAAGATGGTCGATTCCATCCTCGAAATCTTCGATCCGGTCGACGCCGGTTTCGCCGCCCACATAATTGAAGGTATCCGCTCCTTCTCCGCCCCATAACAAGTCCGACCCATTGCCCCCATAGAAATGGTCGTTGCCAGATTCGCCATGGAGGCGATCATTCCCCTCATCCCCATCCAGCCGGTCGCCGCCGGCGCCCCCAAAAGCGAGATCGTCGCCGGCGCCCAGCATGAAATAGTCGCCGGTCAGGGTGACGCCCGGCAGATAACCGAGGCCGGAATCCCCATCGAAGCCATGGACGGTGTCGTTGCCCGCGCCTGAGATTACGGTGATCTGCTCGAATCCTCGCACCGTCGCGCCGCCGGGGAGGATGCCCGAGCCGGCATCGATGGTGAGGTCCTCCGTCTCGGCAGCGTAACTGACCTGGAGCCTGTCGAAGCCCGCGCCGCCATCAAGCTCATCCGCACCACCGCCGCTGATGATCGTATCGTTGCCTTCATGGCCATGAAGGACATCGGCATTTGGCGTGCCCACAAGCCGGTCGCTGCCGGTGGAGCCCTCGATGCTCAATTGCTCGAAGCCGGCCGCTTCGCCCACGATGCCGGTCGTCATTTTCGCCAGGGAGATTTCGCCGGTGCGTGGGTTGAAGCTCACGTCGAAGCCGAGCTCCTCCGTTCCGCCGCCCGGTGCGGGACCCGTGACAGTCTCCGCCGCGCGAAAGTCGAGTATGAGGTGGTCAAATCCCTCACCACCTTCCGCACGGCCGACGCCATTCAGCACGACCTCATCGTCGCCCGCGCCGGCATTGATCCGGTCGTAGCCTTCGCCGCCCCCGCCCATGATGATGTCGTTTCCGGCTGCGCCCGACAGGCGGTTCACACCGGAATCGCCGATGATGTGGTCGTCGTGCGCGCTGCCATACAGGTTCTCCATGGAGACCAGAATGTCGCCCTGCGCGTAGCCCCCGATCTGCGGCGCCATGCGTGTCAGGTCCACATCGATGCCCGTGGGCGAGCCGGTATATTCCGCCGTGTCCGCGCCGCCGCGGCCGTCGATCAGGTCGGCGCCGGTGCCGCCATTGATGACGTTGTCGTGCGCGTCGCCGGCGAGCCGGTCATCATGGCCCGACCCGGTGAGGTCTTCCATATTGGCGAGCACATCTCCCTGCGCATCGCCGCCCGCCTGCGCCCCGGAGCGGGCCAGATCCACATCCACGGAAGCCGGGGAGAAGGCATAGCTTGCGCGGTCACGCAGCCCGTCACCGCCGTCGAGCATATCGGCGCCGCCGCCGCCACGTAGGGTATTGTCGTCCTCATTGCCGATGAGGATGTCATCATGGGCCGAGCCCGTCACATTCTCGATGCTGACGAGCCGGTCGCCCGCCGCCTCACCTCCGCTCTCCTGAGGCCCCGCGAGCCGGAGATCCACCGTCACGCCCGCCTTGGAGGCGAGATAGACGGCCATGTCCCTGCCTTGTCCGCCGTCGAGACTGTCAGCGCCAACCCCGCCCCAGAGCTGATCATCGCCTCCGCCGCCGATCAGACGGTCGTCGCCGGCATAGCCGACAAGCGCATCGTTGCCTGACAGCCCTTCGAGAACATCTGAGGAGGGCGTTCCATAGATGATGCCGTCATCATTGGTCGGTGCGGGCATAAGGAACTTCCATCTGCTCTCTTTGGATGGAGAAGTTTCATGGTTGAAATCGACTATAGTATGACCACATACATCTCCAATATGCTTTGAAATTGTATATAGCATTGAATTACTTTATTATGTAACTGACTTATTTCCGAATGGAAATGATTTCGGGAACAGTGCCGTGAGGCCCTCTTTCTGAGGCGGATTTGCATTGATTTAAGAGTTAGTGGGTCTGCGTCGACTGGACCGCGTCTGCTTGAACGTGCTCATTTGGTTGTGGTGCGTCAGCCTCTCAAAGGAGAGCCCACCCACCATCGACCTTGCTTTCGGCGACAGCCGCTCGCCGGCTCCGGAGGTGTTTCTCAGAGGGAGCGACAAGCTTATCTCGGCCGGGCCAGCTGGAGACCGGTTTCGGGCGCAGGCCGACGCTGCAAAGCCGATCTCAACGCGACACCCCCGGGGCTCGAGGCCCAGCCGATTTCGGCGAAGGACGCTTCGGGGAGGGCCTCATCCGGCGAAGCACGCTTCGTCCAGAGCGACGACGATGCCAGTAAAACGGCAATAAAATCAATCTCCTGAGACTTGGCATGTCGCTTGCGGAAGTCCTTCTGCCCGCCGCGTGAGATCCGCAGCGGAGGGTCGGGAGAATGGCCTATGGCAAGCCGCCTTCTAGCCTACGATCCGGAGCTCGAGACCTTCGAGGGCGAGACCGCGGTCCCGTCGCGGCCTGGCAGCGACACCTTACGCGAGATGGCGCGGGCAACGATGCTCCTGGAGCTGCGCGCGCCCCCCGCCCTGCGCACTTTTCTGCGCGGGGCGGCCCTTGCAGCGGCGCGGGAGGTTGGAGCGCGGGGCGTGCCCGCGGCGCTCACCGCCACGGTCCAGCGGCTTGAAGCCGCCATCGTCGCCGCGCTGAGGGAGACGCCGCCGCGCCGACTTCCCGGACCATTCGGCGCCACCCTCGGCAGCCGCCTCGTCGCCATTGCAGGTTCCCGCCTCGGCCTGGAGCTGGAGGGCCTGAGCCATGAGGACCAGGAATTCCAGGTCGCCCGGCGCCTCGTGCGCTTCGTCGAGGCGGCCCTGCGCGGCGCGGCCCGCGCCGCCGACCCCGATCCGGAGGCGGCCGCACGCCGGGCGCTGGCCGCCGCCGCGGCACGCCTCGCCCCGGGCCTGATCCATCCCCCGCCGCGGCTTCCGGGCAGTGCCCCGACGCCCGCGCGGCAGAGCACCGTCCCGCCCGGTTCCGGGATCCGTCCGCCCGCAGGGGCCGGGCGCGCTCCCTTTCCCCCGCCCGCCGCCGGCGAGGCGATCAACGCAGGAGGCAGACATGCACAACATCGACCGTAACATGCTCGAGTCCAACTATGAGGGCGAGACCTTCGAATCCGAGCAGTTCGAATGGCCCCAGGGCGAAGCCGTCTTCGGCGAGGGCGAAGCATTGTTCGGCGAGTACCAAGGCGAATACCAAAGCGAGGAGGAAGGTGAAGGGGAGTGGGGCTACGAGGTCTTCTCCGAGCAGGAGATGATGGAGCTCGCAGGCGAACTGCTCGAGGTCCAGAGCGAGGAGGAACTCGACCAGTTCCTCGGAAAGCTCATCCGCAGGGCCGGCCGGGCGGTCGGCAGCGCCATCCGCTCCCCCGTCGGCCGCGCCATCGGCGGCGTGCTCAAGGGCGTGGCGAAGAAAGCCCTGCCGCTCGCCGGCGCCGCCCTTGGCACAGCGGTGGGCGGCCCGCTTGGCGGCATGGTCGGGCGCGGGCTCGCCACCGCGGCGGGGTCGGCCCTCGGCCTCGAGCAGGAGATGATGGCGCAGGAGGACCGGGAGTTCGCCGGCGCGACGCAATTCGTCAAGCTCGCCGGCCAGACCGTGCAGCAGGCCGTGGGCGGCGGCGGCGATCCGCGCCAGGCCGCGCAGGCCGCGGCGGTGTCGGCGGCGCGGACCCTCGCGCCGGGCCTCCTCGCGGCGCGGCGCAGCAGCGGGAGCCAGTCCGGCCGCTGGGTCCGGCGCGGCACCCGTATCGTCCTGCTCGGCGTGTAGGCGGGCACCGCCATGGCCCTCTCACCCCTCGCCCGCTCGATGCTGCGGCAGGAGGCTCGCGCTCTGCGCGGGCGCCTGGCGCGGATCAAGCCCTTCGCGCTCCAGGAGACGATGCTGCCGGCTGCGGCCCTGCTGCCGCGCGCGCAGAGCGCCGTCGAGCGGTTCCTCGTCTCGGGGCGGCGCGAGCTGCGCGGCCTGATCGAGGGCTATCTCGCCTGGCTCGACGGGCCGGCGGGGGGCGCGGCCACGCCGGAGGAGGCGCATCGCCGCTTCGTGCTGCTGCGGCTGCGCTTCAACGTCGTGCTGACCCAGTTCGACCTGTTCGCGGACGTCATCACCCAGCGCAGCGAGGCGGAGACGGGGGTGTGGCTCGGCGGCCTCGACGTGCTGGCGGGCGACGCCCTCGCATTGCCCGATGTCTATGAGGCGCCGCCGATCGTCTGCTATCTCGACCGCGACTTCGGCGCCGCCATCCGGCGCGCGCGCACCCGCCTGCCAGGTGGTGGCGACAACCCGGTGGCGATCGTGCGCATGCCGCGCGAGCGCATGGTGGGCAGCGGCATCGCCTCGTCGCTGGTGCACGAGGTGGGGCACCAGGCGGCCTCGCTCCTCGATCTCGTGCCCTCGCTACGCACGTCGCTGCAGCAACGGCAGGGGGGCGGCCAGGCGGAGCGCCTCGCCTGGGGCCTGTGGGAGCGCTGGATCTCCGAGATCGTCGCCGACCTCTGGTCGGTGGCGCGGGTGGGGGTCGTCTCCACCATCGGCCTGATGGCGGTGGTGGCCCTGCCGCGCCCCTTCGTCTTCCGGCTCAACCTCGACGATCCCCATCCCATGCCGTGGCTGCGCGTCAAGCTCAGCGCGGCGATGGGCGAGGCGCTCTATCCCCATCCGCAATGGCGGCACCTCGCCGCCCTGTGGGAAAGCTACTATCCGCGGGCAGGCGTCCCGCCCCAGGTGGCCGCAGTGATCGACGCCGTCGAGGGCGCAATGCCCGCCTTCGTCGCGCTGCTCGTCGACCACCGCCCGCTCCGCCTGCGCGGCGCCTCGCTCCGCGAGGCGTTGGAACTCGGGCCGCGCCAGCCCACGCAGCTCACCGCGCTCTGGCGGGCCTGGAACGCCGCGCCGGCGGGCCTCTACCGCGCCCGCCCGGCGCTTGTCCTCGCCGTGCTCGGCCAGGCGCGCGCCGATGGCCAGCTCGACCCCGACGACGAGGTGGCGCTCATCGCCAAGCTACTGACCTTCTGGACGGTGCGGGCGACCGTGAACACCACGGCCCTCTGCGCCGAGGCCGGCGCGCCGCCCGCCCTGGCCGCCTGATCCTGAAACCGCATGCGATAGGAGAAGACGATGGCCAACACATCTTCCAAATATTTCCGCGTCCTCTTTCGCGACGAGGAGGCGCCGAACCAGCTCGTCGCGCCAGGCGACACGCTGCCGATCCAGGTGGAGTTCACCGCGCCGCGCGGCACGAAGCCCGAGGAGTGGGAATTGACGCTCGACACGCCGAGCCTTCCCGATGGCATTTCCGTCGTCTCGCACCCGACCCAGATCGACGAGACGACCCGCGTGATCAGGCGCACCGCGTCCTGGACGTTTCCAAAGAACAGCGCCCCCGTCCAGCTCGAGGTGAAGGCACGCGCGGAGCACCCGCGAACCGGTGAGGTGACAAACGAGGTTCCGGTCTTCCTGGTGCAGAACCTCTACGAGAAACTCCAGGTGACGTACGTGGACGAAAAGGCGAGCGACCGCCTTGAACTCCCGCTTGGCTCCTATGTCCGGATCCGCCATCCCGGGTTCGCCGGCGGGTTCGAAGCCCACACTTTCACGCCCGTCTGGAAAGGCTTCGAGTCCTCCGAGCCCGTGCCCTCGGATGCAGAGCCCGACGCCTTCTTCTTCCCCATGCCCGCGCAACCCATGCTGCTCACACTCTTACTCTATCTGGGAGAAGCCAGTCCGCTCTACTTCAGGGGCGACGACACGTTCAGCGCCCAGGCGGACATCGAGCCTCCCGCCAAGCAGAAACCACCCGGCGAGGTGGTGCGGGTGGCATTGCAGCGGACCGGCGCCGTGATGACCCGGGACGCGATCGTCAACAGCGCGATCCGCGCCTCCGCCCAGGCGATGTCGGGCAGCCGGTACTTCCAGTTCATCGACCGCGTGTTCTGCAGCGATGATGCCATCGGCTCCCCGGCGGCGGCCGGCTTCATGGAACTGCGTCAGCAGTCCCGCCGGACCGACGCCTTCATCGGCGGGGTCAACGCCTACGACATGTTGAAGGTCGCCACGCAGGTCTTCCTCCTGATGAATTGCGGCGTTGCCCTCGATCCCAAGGCGTTCGAAGACACGGCTGACGAGGACGGGACCCGGCTCGGCGAATATGTCAGCCCCCAGGACCTCTCGGCACGGATCTCGGACTATCTCGGCCTGACGGGTGGCCGCCTGCCCTACATCCAGCGAATCATCGACACGGCCTTCTCGGATCGCGACGGGAAGAGCGGTGGCCTCCTGTGCCACGGCCTCATCGCCTCGCGCATCGATGCGCCCTGCCTCGTCGAGCTCATCTGGTCGTACTGGCACGAGGAGGGCATGCTGGTGCAGACCCTCAACGCCATCAGCCGGCGCTTTCAGAACGTGCGGGCGCCAAATGGGCGCGACCCGCTCGCGCATCTGGAGATCGACCCGCTGCGGCCGCTCAACGGCGTGCTGTGGGGCTATATCCAGGACGAGCAGAACCGCCTCTCGGTCCAGCGCCGGGCCTATGAGTATGATCATCAGTACGGGCTGCCGATCTATGGCCGCGCCGTGCCGAGCCTGCGCCCCGCCGACAGCCGCTCCAAGTTCCTGGAGGCGTTCCACAACCTCCTGCACCGCACCTACATCTTCTACAAGGAGGACAACGACACGACGGTGATCGCCGACGGCTATCCCCTGCTCAACTCGCTGAAGGAGGTGCACCTCATCCTCGCGCAGGGCGCCCACAACCAGTTCGGCGACCTGCCCTGGACCGCCCGGGTCGAGATGCTGATGCAGCAATGGATCCTGGCGCGCCCAGAGATGCGCGACTTCCTCCAGAGCCGGCCCATGGTGCCCTATGCCGAGCGCTGGATGCCCGCCGTGGATACGATGAAGACCCTCCAGGGCTGGTCCGACGTCACGGTGACGCATTTCCGAGACCTCGGCGTCTATGGCGAGCAGATCCTGACATCCGTGCGCTGGGGCGACTGGATCGGCATCAACGACGAGAACGCGGCCAAGAGCTGGGCCCGCTACTGGCGCCCGGAGATCCAGGGCTACATCCATGCCTACCGCGCCGCGACCGGCGCTGATCTCAGCAATCCCGACGGGGTCGACTTCACCCCCCCCGCCGTGCACCTGCGCAAGCGCCTGGCGCTTCAGCGCGCCCGCTGACCCGCCCCGCGGGCCGCCCGCACCACCGGGCGGCCCAAGCTCCCGGCGGGCATTGCCCGCCGCTTATTCCTCCTGACCCGGCTCGCCCGCAGGGGCTCGCAGCCGTACCGGATGAGGTTGCGCCATGGCCAACATCGATCAGTTCGAGATGATCCCCTTCCTCGGCGAGACCGAAGGCGAGGGCGAATGGGCCTCCGAATTCCAAGAGGAAAGCGAGGTCCGCCGCGGCCCTTCCCGGCCAGCGTTCCGGACGGGGAGCGGCCCGCGCCGGGCCTATCGCCCGAGCGCCCTGCCCAATCGGCGCCCGGCACCAAAGGCGCCGCCCGCGTCCCGGATGCGGGCTCCGCGTCCCCTACCGGGGATCAAACCGCCGGCCCCGAGCGCCCGGACCAAACCGCGCCTGCCCAAGCCGCGCCCCCCGGTAGGCCTGCCGCCGATCAGGCCGCCCGGCTCGGACGTTCAGCCCCCGCGCCCGCCGCTTCCCGTCCGGCGACCCTATCCGGGGCCGACGCGCACCTGGATCGGAGGCGCCGCGCCTGCCGTCGACGGGGTCGAAGGGCCGAGCGAGCTGGCGCGCTGGACGCAGAGTTGCATCAACCGCACGCTCGGCCTGTCCCTGCCGATCACGGGACTGTTCGACCCCGAGACCCGTGACGCGGTGCGCCGCTTCCAGGCACGGGAGAAGCTGCCGGTCGACGGCATCATGGGGCCGCCGACCCAGGCGGCGCTTGGCACCGCGTGCGCTCGCGGGACCGGCGGCGCGCCTGCCGAAGGCGGGAACGGCGGGGCCGAGCCGCCGGCGGATGGCGGGACCGACACGCCGCCCCCGGGTGATGCCTCGCCGGAGCAAGGCGAGTTGTCTCACAGAGGTGGCGGCTGCGGCTGTGCCAAATGCCGCCAGCGGGCGACCCAGGGCGAATTCGCCTTCGTCGGCGAAGGCGAAACCTTCGAGGCGATGCCCCTCGGCACGGCATTCGAGGGCGAGCTCTTCGAGGGAGAACTTTTCGAAGGGGAGCTCTTCGAAGGCGAGGCCTGGCAGGGCGAGACATCCCGCGCCGCCCCGTCCCGCTTTGGGGCGTCGAAGCCCTGCGCCATGATCCCCGTCGATTGCCCGCCGCCCGGGCGGCCCGCTTTGCTGCTCGACCGCTTCCGCTTCGACAACAGCGCCCTCGACCCCGTCCGGCACGGGCGGCCGATCAAGGAACTCGCCGCACGCATCCTCGCCTCGCAGCGCTCGGGGCGGCCGATCCGGTCGGTGACTATCGCCGGCCATACGGACGCAGCCGGCGACGACAACTACAATTTCGCTTTGGCGCGCCGCCGCGCGCAGGCGGTGGCCCAGGCCCTGTGCGCCGCGCTCGAGGCGGGGCGGGGTGGCGCGACGCGCGGCTTCACGGTGCGCCTGACCTCCTGCGGCGAGCGCCAGACCAAGGGCACCCCCGAACTGAGCCGGCGCGTCGAGATCTTCCTGCCGGCGCCCGGGGCCGTGCCGGGGCGGCGCAACCCGCCCGACACGACGACTTGCGGTGTGCCGCGCGGCGGCTTCCGGAGCGAGCTAGCGGAAGAAAACGAGTGGTTCGGCGAGGTGCGCACCCCGCCGCGCCGGCCAGGCACCGCCCAGGCCGTGAAGCCGGCCCTTTGCTTCTTCCAGAACGCATCCGAGACCTCGCACCGCAACCATTTCAACCATCAGGCCACGCGCTGGGCCGGCCACATCCGGGCGCAGGCCGCGCCCACGGCATCGAACTGCGTCAAGCGGGTCGGCGGCACGGCCTATAGCACCGGCGCCGACATCATCGGCACGATCCAGGCGGCGCGGGCCTGCCAGAAGAAGCGCATCGAGGCGATCCACATCTTCAGCCATAGCGGTTCGTACGGCGTGTTCGGCGCCCGCTCGGGCGCGGCGGTGGGCCTCTATCGCGACGGCGTCGATGCCGCTTCGCGGGCACAGGGCGCGAGGGTCGTGACCGATATCCCGACGGGCGCGCTCGCCGAGAACGTTGTCGTGGTCCTCCACGGCTGCAACGCCGCGGCAGGCCCGGACAGCGTCGCAAAGGCGCTCTTCCGGCACCTGGCGGCACATCTGCGCAATCCCCGGGTCTTCGGCCATCCCAACAGCGGCTGCGCCGGACGGGACAATAGCTGGCGCGAATTCTCCCGCGCCGCCCCTGGCGGGCGGGCCGTGCGCTCCATCGCACCTGTCTACCAGGGCAAGGGCGGCTGTAGCTGACGGAACCCCGTGGGCGGCGTCCGACGCCGCCCACCCGTCTCTCGGGAGAGGGCCAATGATCATCGACTGCCATTGCCATGCGGGCACGGGCGACGGCCTGACCGGGCCCTGGGACACGGCGGCCCCGATCACCCGCCACCTCCAGCGCGCGACGGAGGCCGGCATCGACCGCACCGTGATCTTCGCCGCCTTTCATTCCGACTACGGCCGGGCCAACGCCGAGGTGGCGCGCATCGTCGCGAGCCGGCCCGACCGGCTCCTCGGCTTCGCCTTCGTGCATGCAGCGCGCGACAGCGGGCGCATCCTCGACCTCGTGCACGTCGCCGTGGAGCGCTACGGTTTCGTCGGCATCAAGGCCCACCGTTACGACGCGCGCCTGTCGCGCGAGATCTGCGAGGTGGCCCGCCGCTTCCGCATTCCGGTCCTGTACGATCCCATCGGCGAGATCTCCATGGCCGAGCTGGTGGCGCAGGAATATCCCGACGTCGACTTCATCCTGCCCCATCTCGGCAGCTTCTCCGACGATTGGCGCGCCCAGCACGGGCTCATCGACCATCTGGTGCGCCACCCCAACATCTATGCCGACACCTCGGGCGTGCGCCGCTTCGATATCCTGGAGGAGGCGGTGGCACGGGCGGGGGCACGCAAGATCCTGTTCGGGTCCGACGGGCCCTGGCTGCATCCGGGGCTGGAGCTCGCCAAGGTGCGGGCGCTCAAGCTCGCCCCTGCGGACGAGGCCGCCGTGCTCGGCGGCAACCTGATGCGGCTCCTTGCCAAGCGCACGCGCCGGCGCGGCGCGCCGCCCGTGCGCCACGTGTCACCCCCGCCCCCCGCCCGGCGCGATCCTTGGCTCCTCGCAGGGGTCGAGGGCTGAGACGTGGCCCGGCGCTCCCGCCCGCCAGGCCGCCCGGCGCATCTGCAGGGCACGATCGGTCACATGAAGCATGCGCGCCGCAGCCTGCAGGTTCCCGTTCCCCCGACGGATGGCGATGCGCATGGCGGTGTCGGCCGCGAGCTGGCTGATCTCCTTGAGCCCAACCCCAAGCGACACGGCCTGCTCGATCGCGCCCTCGAAACCCGCCTCGCGCCAGACGGCGGCGGACCCCGCCCCGCTCTCGCGCTCATCCGGCGGCAGCGACCCCACCGTGATCGGTCCCGGGCCCACATGGCGGCTGCTGATGCGCGCCATGAGCTGGCGCAGGTCGCGCACGTTGCCGGGATAGGTGCGGGTGAGGAGGTGCTCGGTCACGGCCGGATCAAAGCACGCCCCGGCGAGCGCCGGCTGGAGCTGGGCGAGGAAGTGCCGGGCGAGCGGCAGGATGTCGTCCCGGCGCTCGCGCAGGGGCGGTACCCGGAACACCCAGCCGGCGATGCGGAAATAGAGGTCCTGGCGGAACTGGCCCACATCGATGCGCGCCGAGAGGTCGCGGTGGGTCGCCGAGACCAGACGGAAGCGGCTGTGGCGCCAGGTGTCGCTGCCCACGCGCTTGTAGGTGCCCTCCTGCACGACGCGCAGGAGCTGGGCCTGAAGAGCAAGGGGCAGATCGCCCACTTCGTCGAGGAAGAGTGTGCCCTCGTGCGCGATCGCAAAGGCACCGTCGCGGCACGCATGCGCGCCGGTGAAGGCCCCGCGCTCGTGGCCGAACAGCTCACTGCCCGCGAGCTCCGGCACGATGGTGGTGCAGTCGACGACGGCAAGGGCGCCGCGTTCGGCACTCTCGTTGAGTTCGTGAACGAGGCGTCCAACCAGCTCCTTCCCGGTTCCGCTCTCACCGAGCAGCAGCACGGGTGCCTGGGTGAAATGCGCCACCTCGACGACCCCGCGCAGCAACATCCGCCAGGCGGGGCTTCCGCCGATCGCGGCCCGGCGCACGGCGGGAGAGCCCATCAAGGCGTCGACGGTGGCCCACCGCTCCAGCCGGGCTCGGACGCGAACCGCGAGGTCCGCCGCCGGCCCCGCAAGCACGTCTGCCGCACCGGCCGCCAGGAGGCGCCAATGCGCGCCGCTGTCGAGCGGACGGGTGCCGCACGACAAGGCGATAACCCGCCGCTCGCTGCCCTCGGTCATCCGGTGCACAGCGTCGAGCAGGTTGTCGTCGATTGCGGTGAAGCCCACGAGGGTGTCCGCATCGCGCTCGTGGATACCGGGCGTGGCCGCGACGCTGTGCGCCGTGAGTGCTTCGAGCAGCACGGCCTGTTCCGATCTTGGCACAGGCCCGATGAACGTGACCGAAGGACAGCATTCCATGATGTGCCCCCAAACCTATTGGTTCGGCGCAATCAATGCTCCATCGTCGAATGGCCCGGAGCGGGTCCAAATTCTCCAGGACACGACGCGTGGGGGCCGCGCGGAGCCATCCTGGGCTGGCGCGACGCGAATAGGACGTCCACGAAGGGCAGGAAAGCCCCCTCCGCTAGGTCCCGTCTACGCAGAACATTTTTAAGGAGGATACCTTGACCCCTTGGTGTTTTGTCCTCCACCGAAAGGTGGATCTCCAAACTAGAGTGGGGTCTGGATTCCGATCAGCATCGCAAGTGCTTAAACTAAAGCGTTAGACGGAATCACACTTCGACACCGATCCACACGTCAGCCCTGGCCGCGCATTGCCGAGCCGCAGGACCCCCCTTGTTCTGGGCCCTTAAACGGAGCGTTACCTCTTCTCGCGCATCGATGTGCAAGCGGACAAAAAAGACGGGTGGAAACGCGATGCGTCACGAAGGCAAGGTTGCGCTGGTCACGGGCGGTTCTCAGGGAATAGGCGAGGCGATCTGCCGGCGCCTTGCGGCGGAAGGAGCCACCGTCTACGTCATTGCAAGCTCGGATATCGCCAAGGCGCAGGCCGTCTGCGACAGCATCCGGTCTTCGGGCGCGAAGGCGCAGGCGGCCACCGCCGATGTCTCCAAGGCAGAGGAGCTGGCGGCGCTTGCGCAGCGCGTGGCCCATAAGTTTGGAACTCTGGACATCCTGGTCAATTCGGCCGGCGTCTTCTACCCGACGCCCGTGGGAACGCCCGCATCCGAGGTCGACCGCATGATCGACATCAATCTGAAGGGCACCATCTTCGCCATCACCGCCTTCTCCCCCCTGCTCTCCCAGGGCGGCGGCAAGATCGTGAACCTTTCGTCCTGCGCCGGCATGATGGGCCTGCGAACCTATTCGGTCTATTGCGCGACCAAGGCCGCAATCGCGATGCTGACCCGCTCCCTTGCCCTGGAGCTGGCGCCGCTGGGGATCAACGTGAACGCCATTGCACCGGGAAACACCGCAACGCCCATCAATGAGGATATCCGCACGCGACCGGACCTTGCGCCTTTCCTGAACGCCATGGCGGAGAAGACCCCGAGTGGCCGAACCTATTCCGACCCGCAGGACATTGCGGCGCTGGCATCTTTCCTCTCGAGCGATGAAGCAAAGGCGATGCATGGCTCGACCATCCTGATCGACGAGGGATTCACCGCCGGGATGTGACCACTTGACTGAGCGAGGTGCAGGACTGCAACCACGCGATGAGTGCTCGTGTTCGTTACGGCACGGATGCTATGGATCGCGTCTTTCCCCAGATCCGTCTGGCGTCGTGTGCCTCGCCGGAGATGTCCGCCGCCATGGCTCAAATTTCGGCGAACTTCGCAAGGCGCGATTGGGCCTGACGCTGCCACACGATGCATCGGACTTGGATCATAGCTGTTATGGCTCTCCGGCCCGTTACGCGCGGCTCAGGAGAACGCTAGCGTCCGCTTCTTCAGAATTGCAGGCTGGCCACGCGCGGAGTGGAAGAATGAACGTGAGACCTGAGGAGCAACTCGCCGGCTCCAACGAGCGCCGATCGAAGCACAAGCACAGAACCTACGCGCATTACATCAATGGGCGCAGCGTTCCGCCGGCTTCCGGGGAGTATTTCACAAGCTATGATCCGTTCAATGGCGAAGCCTGGGCTGAGGTCGCGCGTGGAACGGCGGTGGATGTGGACATTGCGGTGGAAGCCGCCCGCAAGGCCTTTCCCGCCTGGCGCGCCATGACCCCGACCGCGCGCGGCCGCTTGCTGCTTCGCCTCGCCGATCTCATCGAGGAGAAGGCGGAATTCCTCGCCGAGATCGAGGTGCGGGACAACGGCAAGCTGTTCGCCGAAATGTCCGCCCAGACCCGCTACATGGCGGGCTGGTACCGTTATTTCGGTGGCCTTGCCGACAAGATCGAGGGCTCGGTGGTGGCGTCCGACAAGGTTGGGCATTTCAACTTCACCCGCCACGAGCCGCTCGGCGTCATCGCCATGATCACGCCCTGGAATTCGCCCCTGCTTCTGCTCGCTTGGAAGCTGCCTGCGGCGCTGGCGGCGGGGAATACGGCGGTGATCAAGCCTTCCGAATTCACTTCCGCCTCCACCATCGAGTTCATGTCCCTGTTCAAGGAAGCGGGCTTTCCGGACGGCGTGGTGAATGCGCTCACCGGGTTCGGCGCCGAGGTGGGGGCACCGCTGGTGGCCCATAAGAGCATCGCCAAGATCGCCTTCACCGGCTCCGACGAATCCGGCCAGCGCATCTATGAGCAGGCGGCGCGAAACCTGAAGCCGGTCTCGCTGGAACTGGGCGGAAAGTCGCCCAACATCGTGTTCGAGGATTCCAAGCTCGATTCGGCGGTGATGGGCGTTGTCTCCGGCATCTTCGCCGCCACCGGGCAGACGTGCATCGCCGGCTCGCGCCTCCTGGTGCAGCGCTCCATCCATGATGTGTTCATGGATAAGCTCCTGGCGGTCGCGAAGGGCGCGCGCATCGGCGACCCCATGGACCTCGCGACCAATGTCGGGCCGGTCACCACCCCGCCTCAATTCGAAAAGGTCCGCACTTATATCGAGATCGCGCGCGCTGAAGGCGCCCGGTGCGTGCATGGCGGCGGCCCCGTCGACGTGCCGGGAGGGACGGGCAACCAGTTCATCGCCCCCACCATCTTCACCGGGGTGGACAATTCCATGCGCATCGCCCGCGAGGAGGTGTTCGGCCCCATCCTCTCCGTGATCCCCTTCGACGACGAGGAGGATGCGTTGCGCATCGCCAATGACAGCGAGTTCGGTCTCGCCGCCGGCGTTTGGACCAGCGACATGGGCCGCATGCTTCGTATGTCCGAGGCGCTGGAAGCGGGAACGGTGTGGGTGAACACCTATCGCGCCGTGTCCTTCACCTCGCCTTTCGGCGGCTACAAGCGCAGCGGGCTCGGCCGTGAAAGCGGCATGGAATCCATCCGGGAATTCCTGCAGACTAAGTCGGTCTGGGTGGCGACCCAGATGGACGTGCAGAACCCCTTCATCATCCGGTAGCCCGAACCCGATCCACCGGACCGGCGCCCCCAAGGCTCCGGTCCGGGAAAACTGGCTCCGCTCCGGCCGGAACGCGGCCCGCTCAGAGCTTGAGGTTGGCGTCGGCGACGATGGTGCCGAACTTCTTCGCCTCGCTCTTCACGAAGCCCCGGAACGCGGCCACGCTCAGGGGGCGCGGCAGGATGCCCTGGACCATCAGCTTGTCCACCAGCTCCTGGTTTCCGAGCGCCGCGACCACGACGGCGTTGAGCTTCTCGACGATGGGATCGGGGGTGCCGGCCGGCGCGAACATGCCGAACCAGTTCAGCACCTCATAGCCGGACAGCTCCGGCCCCGCCTCGGCGAGCGGCAGGACATCCGGGAGCTGTGGCATGCGCTCCAGGGACGTCACCGCCACCGCCTTCACCTTGCCAGCCTTGATGTAGGGCAAGGCGGCGCCGATGCTGCTGAAGCTCATGGTCACGATGCCGGTGGCCACGTCCGCGACCGCGGGGTTCGAGCCGCGATAGGGAACCTGGAGGATGTCGGTGCCGGCCATCTTGTTCAGCAGCTCGCCTGCGAGGTGCTGCGGATTGCCCAGACCGCCGTGCGAGAAGGAGAGTTTGCCCTTGTTGGCGCGGGCATAGGCCACGAACTGCGCCGGAGTGTTTACGGGGCTGTCGGCGGCCATCACGACGATGCAGGGGACGATGCCGACCAGCGCGACGGGAGCCAGTTCCCTCAGCGGGTCGTAGGTCATCTGGTCCTTGTAGAGGGACTGATTGACCGCGACCTCGCCTGAGGCGGCCATGAGCAGCGTGTATCCGTCCGGCACCGCCTTCGCCACCGCGCGCGCCGCGATCATGCCGGCCGCGCCGGGCCGGTTGTCGACGATCACCGGCTGGCCGAGGGCGGTTTTCAGCGCGTCGGCGACGAAGCGGCCCACGATGTCCACGCCGCCGCCGGCCGCGTAGCCCACCATCATGGTGATCGCCTGAGAGGGATAGGGCGCCTGGGCGAAGGCCGCCTTCGGGCCGGCCAGCATCGCCCCGCCCGTCATGGCGAGCAGGTTTCGGCGTGTGATCATCCTGAGTTCCTCCCGGCAGCCTTGGTTTTTATGCCAATGTAGAGGAAGCTCCCGCCGGGGGCAGTTTACGGCGCATATAACAGCTATGACGTCGCGATCTTTGCGCTGGAACAGAACTCAGATGATCTTGCGGTGAAGCAATTCTCCCGGAGCCTCGATATTTGTGATTGGATGCCGTCGCGCGCGGCATCTGAGGCAGGCGCTTACTTTCAGAAGGCGTAGAGGCGCGCGGGATTTTCCGCGAGGATGAGCCTCCATTCCTCCTCGCTCCCGCACCAGCCCCGCAGCAGGTCGAGCTGCGCCACGTCGTCGATCTTCTCGTACGGCGCGATCTCGGTGCGTGAGCCATCCGCTCTGCGGGTGGTGTGGGGCCAGTCGGTGCCCCAAACCATGCGGTCCCGGCCGGCCGCGATCAGCGCCCGCGCCAGCGGCGCGACGTCGGATCGGTCCTCGCGGGAGGAGACGTGGCGTGCGCCGGAGAGCTTCACATAGACGTTGCCGCCGCGCACCAGATCGAGCAGTTCGGGAAGGCCCGGCTGGTCCAGGCCGGCCGCGGCGCTGGCCCGGCCAAAATGGTCGATCACCACCTTCACCGGAAGCTTCGCGAGCTGCGGCGCAAGGGCGGCGATGACCGAGAGGCCGGCATAGACTTGGATGTGCCAGCCGAGCCGCGCGAGCCTTTCGGAAAGCGGCCCGATCAGATCCGCCGCAACCTTGGGGTCGCGGTTGCGGCTGGTCTCCAGATTGACCCGCACGCCCCGGACGCCGAGGCCGTGGAGCCGGTCGAGCTCAGCATCGGGCACATCCGGCTTCAGCACCGCGACGCCGCGTCCGCTATCCCCGAGGCGGACGAGGCCGTCCAGCATGCAGGTATTGTCGGTGCCGTAGAAGCTGGCCTGGATCAGCACGGTGCGGCTGATGCCCAGCAGCCGGCGATGGGCAAGGAGGTCGTCCACCGAGGCGATGCCCGCGGTGTAGACCCGGTCCGGGTCCATGGGATAGTCGGCCTGGGCGCCCACCACGTGGTTGTGGCAATCGCAGGCACCGCTGGGCATGGCAAAGGCGGTCATCGGGGTATCCGGGCTGGTCGATGCGGGAATCAGGGGCGCGTGGAAAAGTCCGGCACCGCGTGGCCGGAACTGATCTGCTGGCTCGTCTTGGTCTCGGCGGATGCGATGCGCAGGGCGACTTTCAGCACCTCCTCGGCCTGCGCCGCGGGGATGAAGCAGACCCCCACCGCATCCGCGAGCACGAGATCACCCGGCGCCACCTTGATGCCGAGGATCTCCACCGGCTCGTTGATATGCGCGGTACGCAGCCGCCACTTGCCGGTGACGGGCGTCACGCCCCGCGACCAGATGGGATAGCCGATGCCCTTGGAATGCTCGATGTCGCGGGTCGAGCCGTCGGTCACCATGCCGATCTCGCCCTGGCGCTGGCCGAGGCTCGCCTGAAGACTGCCCATGCTGGAGACGCCCAGCACGCCTTGGATGACCAAGACGTCACCCGGTGTCGCCATGGCATGCACCTTGTTGAGGGCGATCTGCGTCTTGCCTCCGAGCGCCGCCGCCTTGACGTCGATGCCCGTGATTTCCTCGTTCCGGACCGTCAGAGCCGGGCCGGCGATGCGCGCGTGGGGCAGGCTCGGCTGGAGGATGGCGGAGGGCACGGCGCCCACGACGCCCACCTCGTCCATAGCGTCGGAGGCGGTGCCGGTGAGGTCCGGCAGGCTCAGGAAGCCGGAGATGACGGCGTCGAGATTCGGGAGACGATGGGACGACATGCGCTTCCTCCGATCCTGAGGCCTCACGGTGTGAAGCCTCGCATTCTTGGGGTCAGAAGTGGCGCCATCGGGAATCCGGCGGAACCTTGGATGGAGTCATATCAGCTATGCCGTGACCCGATCCGGCCCGCTCAGTTCGCCTCCACCAAAGGCGGGGAGGTCATGGTCTTCTGCATGACGCTCTTGAGCAGCCGCACCAATTCGTTCAGCGAGGATGCGGACAGCCGCGCCGGGCATGTGGCGAGCACGAGGCGCCGCTTCACCTCGGGCTCGACAAGCTGCGCGACCTGGAGCACGCCGCGCTCCAGCTCCGCCTGAACCGCCGCATAAGGCAATACGCTGTAGCCGTGGCCGGCCTCCATCAGAAGGCGGATGGAATTGAAGGCATCCGCCTCGATCCTCACGTTGAGACGTATCCCTGCCTGGGCGGCCACCACCTCGACAAGCAAACGCAGCCCCTCGAGGGGGCCGGGCAAAATAAGGGGCAAACGCTCAAGTTCAGAGACGGGAACAGTCGGCGGAAGGCGCGGCGCCTTCGCCGACGCCACGAGATACATGGTTTCCTCGCAGAGCTGCTCGGTGGACAGCAGGGGCATCATGACCGTGTCGTAGAATATGGCGACATCGAGCCTGCGCGCCATGAGCCATTCCACGATCGGTGCGCTTGTGCCTTCAAGAAGGTGCAAGTGAATGTGGCCGTACTGCTCATAGATGGCACTGGTCAGGGGACCGAGCATCGTGCGGCCGAGCGTCGTCGGCATCGCGATGGTGGCGCTCGTGAGGCTGGCAGGCCCATAGCTGCGCGCTTCGCTCTCGGCCTGCGCCAGCTCGTCAAGAATGCGCCGCGCCCGGGGCAGCAGCCGACGGCCGCTTTCTGTGAGAACCACCCCGCGGCCGGTGCGGTGGAACAGCGGCGAGCCGAGCCCATTTTCCAAATCGCGGATTTCCCGGCTCAATATGGGCTGGGCGCGGTGCAGGGCGATGGCGGCCCGCGAGAGGCTGCCGGCCTCCGCAATGGCGACGAAGAGTTCAAGCTGCTTCGAATTCAAGCCGTTTCCCCTTCGTGATGCCGGCGCCTGCAAGGGCGCGATCCGCGAAGCATTGGGCACGGATCATGTCCGTTCGCCCTGTCGGATCACAGAATGGGAATAGGAAACAGCCTGTCGGCGTCTGAATAGCTGATATTCGAATCCGCCACATGCCCGCTCGATCGGCGAAACATTTAGCATCTCACACGCTGGCCGGGGTTTTTCGCCCGGTCCCTCTTCTTCAATCAACGAGGCTTCCACACGCAGCCCGGAAGCCCATATGAGAGGAAACGATGATGCGTTTCAAGCCGAAGACCCTCCAGGACATCCTTGAAGCGATCTTCAAGGGTGCCGGCAGCAACGCGGCCGAGGCGG
Organism: Aquabacter albus; assembly: GCF_040049275.1. Lineage (NCBI taxonomy): Bacteria > Pseudomonadati > Pseudomonadota > Alphaproteobacteria > Hyphomicrobiales > Xanthobacteraceae > Aquabacter > Aquabacter albus. Next base: position 113,988 of record NZ_JBDZDT010000008.1, read on the forward strand.
AGATCATCGCCGGCCATCTCGTGGACGCCTCTCTTTCAGGCCACGATTCCCATGGGCCGATCCGGGCGCTGGCCTACATCAAGGCGGTGAAGAAGAACGAGCTGATCCCCAACGCGCAGCCTACCGTGCTGTTCTCCACCGACACCATCGCCACCCTGGAGGGCAATCACGGCTACGGCCAGGTGATCGCGCGGGCTGCCACAGACCTCGGCATCGAGAAGGCCAAGAAGAGTGGCCTCGCCATGATCACGGTGCGCAATGCGGGACATATCGGCCGGCTGGGCGCCTGGGCGGAGCGCGCCGCCGCTGCCGGCCAGGCGACGCTCACCTTCGTCAACGCCGCGCGTCCCGGCGGCGCGCAGCTGGCGCCGTTCGGCGGCACCGACCGCCGGCTGAATGCCGGCCCCATCTGCTTCGGCATGCCGTCCGCCGAGGGCAAGCCCGTGGTGCTGGATGTCTCCACGGCCTCGGTCGCCATGGGCAAGATCCGGCTCGCCCGGAACAAGAAGGAGAAGCTGCGCGAGCCCTGCATCGTCGATGGCAACGGCAATCTGAGCGACGATCCCGAAGCGCTCTACGGGCCGCCTCCCGGAGCCGTGCTGCCGTTCGGCGGCCATAAGGGCTCGGGCCTGTGCATGTTCACGGATTTGTTCGCGGGCCTGCTCTCCGGGGCCGGCGCCGACTACGAGGGCCCGCCCTGCGAGTGGTACCCCATCAACAACATGATGGTGCTCCACATCGACGTGGGTACCTTCGCGGACTTCGGGGCGGTCTCGGAGCAGCTCGGCGCCTATGCGGCGTGGGTGAAGAAGTCCCCGCCCCAGACGCCGGGCGGCGAGGTGCTCATGCCCGGCGAATACGAGCGCCTGTCGCGCGAGAAGCGCGGCGCGGGCCTGATCGAGGTGGACGACACCACCTGGAAGCAGGTGATGGAAGCCGCCGATCTCGCCGGCGTGCCGCGCGAGACCATCGATAGCCTGATGGGCAGCGCGGCGGCCTGAGGGCCATCCGCGCGCGCCGGCAGCTGCTGCCGACGGCCGTTGCGGTCATAGCTGTTATGGGCGCCCGCCGCGTTCTGGTCGTGGCCGCCGGACGCTAACGTCGCTTCATCAATTCGCAACGGCGTGTGGGGCGGGCCCCCGCCCGCCGCGAGAGACAACGGGCACTTACGGCGCGGATGCCGCGACCGGCCATCTTCATCCCTGGAGTACATGTATGAACGCATTGGTCAACGCCGAGCATGCGTCCGCCGCGGCCGACTGGCCGGACCGGATCTATGACCTGCTCATCAGCCACGACATCCGGCAGGTGGCATACGTCCCGGATTCGGGCCATTCGCGCCTGATCCGCCGCTGCCATGAGAATGCGGACCTCAAGGTCACCCGCCTCGCCACCGAGGAGGAGGGGATGGGCCTTCTCACCGGCGCCTGGCTCGGCGGCGAGCGCGGCGTGGTGCTGATGCAGAGTTCCGGCGTCGGCAACTGCATCAACCTGCTCTCGCTCAGCATCATGCACCGCATTCCCATGGCGATGATCGTCACCATGCGGGGCGATTTCGGCGAATTCAATCCCGCCCAGGTCCCCATGGGACAGGCCACCCAGACGGTGCTCGAGGCCATGGGCACGCTGGTCTACCGCGCGGACAAGCCGGAGGACGTGGCGCCCACCGTGGACGCCACCCTGCGCTTCGCCTTCAACACCTATCGCCCCACCGCGACGCTGATCGGCCAGAGGATCATCGGCGCCAAGGTCTTCGGAAAGAAGGGCTGACCCCATGACGACGCAAACCCCAACCCTGCTGCGCCGCCGCGAGGTCGTCGGAGCACTGCTCGCCGACCGCGGCGATCTTGTGGTGATCGCCGGCCTCGGTGCGCCCGCGTGGGACATCACGGCAGCCGGCGACGCGCCGCGCAACCTCCCGCTCTGGGGCGGCATGGGCTCGGCGGCCATGATCGGGCTCGGCCTCGCCCTCGCCCAACCTGATGTGCCTGTGCTCGTGGTGACCGGCGACGGCGAGATGCTGATGGGCCTCTCCTCGCTCGCCACCATCTCGGTGAAGCGCCCGCCCAACCTGTCCATCGTCGTGCTCGACAACGAGCATTATGGCGAGACCGGCGGGCAGACGACCCATACCCATTTCGGGGTCGATCTCACGGGGATGGCGGCGGCGGCGGGCATCGCGCGCACGCCCCAGGTCCAATCCATGGCCGATGTCGAGACGCTCCGCAAAGCCATCCACGACAAGTCGGGCACCCTGTTCACCGCGGTGAAGGTGGATCCCGAAACCTTGCCCCTCGTGCTGCCCCCCCGCGAGGCGGTCATTCTCCAGACCCGGATGCGGGAATCCCTGCTCGGGCCGCAAGCGCTCCTGGTCTGACAGGGGGCGGGGCGCAGGATCACAGCGGTGCCCCGCCCCACCCGATTTTCGCGCGTTCAAGACCCGCGCCGCCTGGCGGCGCGGCAATGCCTCTCTACGGCCCAAAGAAGGTCGAAGCAAACAGCCGCAACGCCCCAGGAGAAACGCCGCCATGTCTCATGTCATTGGTAGATGCAGCCTTATCGCCTCGGCCTTTGCCGCCCTGGTTCTGCTCGCAGGCGCACCGGCCCTCGCCGCGGGCTTCCCCGACCGGACGGTCACGATCATCGTTCCGTTCACCGCCGGCGGCGGGCTCGACACCATCGCCCGCATGGTGGGCGAGCAGCTGAACAAGGCCTGGCAGCAACCGGTGGTGGTGGAGAACCTGCCGGGCGCCAACGGCTTGATCGCCACCTCCCGCGTGGCCCGTTCCACGCCGGACGGCTACACCTTCATGATCGCGGGCGCCGGCGAGGTGGCGGTCAATCCCACCCTGATGAAGGGCAAGCTCACCTACGACCCCGTGGATGGGCTCACGCCACTCGCCTTCGCGGCGCGCATCCCCAACGTGGTCGTGGTGAGCAAGGACAGGAAGATCGCATCCTTCCAGGACTTCCTCGCCTACGCCAAGGCCAATCCGGGCAAGGTCACCTATGCGACCGGCGGCGTCGGCAACACCCAGCATCTTGCGGGCGGGCTGATCAGCGAGAAGCTGGGCGTGAGCCTCCTTCCCATCCCCTATAAGGGGGCCGCGCAGCAGGTCACGGACGTGATCGGCGGGCATGTGGACGCGACGCTCGCGAGCTACGCCGTCGTGCAGCCTTTCATCTCCGAGGGGCGCCTCGTTCCGCTCGCCGTTTCCTCGGCGGAGCGGCTGCCGGCGCTGCCCAATGTTCCGGCTATCGCCGAAACGCCGGGCCTTGCCGGCTTCGATGTCATCAATTGGTTCGGCTTCCTCGCGCCCGGCGGCACGCCGGAGCCGATCGTCAACGCGCTCCACGACGCTCTGACCAAGGCTCTGGAGAATCCCGCCGTGCAGGAGCGCATGAAATCCCTCGGCGCCTACTATGTCCGGATGACGCCGACAGAATTCAAGGCCTTCATAAAGGAAGAGACCGCGAAGTTCGCGGACATCGTTCAGAAATCCGGCATCACAGTCGAATAGATCCCCGCCCTCGCGAGGGTCGCCGCAGGCTCCGGTGCCCGACGTCATCGCGGGCTCGCTCATCCTGCGAAATGTGCCGTCGAAAGAATGCTGCGTAGGCACGCCGTGCCCGCGTGCACGACGGTTTCTTCGAAAGAAAAGCTCGACCGAGGAAGACCATGCCCGACGCGTTGCCCGAATACGACCTGTTCGCCATCCGCTATGCCATGCGCAATGCGCAGCGGCGGGATCATTTCATGGGCGGCGACCCTCACGAGGGTCCCATGCCCATGGATTATTTCCTCTGGGTGGCGAAGTCGCCGGAGCGGACCTTCGTCATCGACTGCGGCTTCACCAAGGAGGTGGCCGACAAGCGCAAGCGCACCTTCCTGCGCGATCCCATCGACGCCCTGAAGCTGGTGGGCGTCGATGCGGACGAGGTGAAGGACGTCATCATCAGCCACCTCCATTACGACCATGTCGGAAACTTCCATCGCTTCCCGCTCGCGCAATTCCATCTCCAGGAGCCGGAGATGCACTACGCCACGGGCCGCTACATGCGCTATCCGCGCCTGTCGCACTCCTTCGAGGTGGAGGACATCTGCGGCATCGTCCGGCTGAACTTCCAGCAGCGGGTGCTGTTCTACAATTCCTCCGCCGAGCTGGCCCCGGGCATCACTGTCCATCTGGCCGGCGGGCATTCCGCCGGGCTCCAGTTCGTGCGCGTCCACACGAAGCGCGGCTGGGTGGTGCTGGCCATCGACGTCTCGCACTTCTACGAGAACATGGAGAGCAACCGGCCCTTCCCCACCGCCTTTCACGTGGGCGAGATGCTGGAAGGCTTCGACGCGCTGCGCGCCCTCGCGCCCTCCCCCGCCCATATCGTGCCCGGCCACGACCCTCTGGTCATGAGCCGCTATCCCGCCCCGAGCCCGGAGCTTGAAGGCATCGTGGCGCGCCTCGACGTGCCGCCGAATGTGAGTTGAGCAATCAAACAATCAAAACAGAGAGGAAACGCCAATGCCATCCGTGTCGTCCACCACCAAGCGTCTACTAGCCGCGGCTCTCGCGGTCGGATGCCTCTTCGCCGCCGGCCCCGGCAGGGCCGACACTTATCCGTCCCGCCCGATCACCCTGGTGGTGCCCTTCGTCCCCGGCGTGCCCATAGACCTCGCGGCCCGGCGCCTCGGCCAGGCGCTCACCGAGATCCTGCGCCAGCCGGTGGTGATCGAGAACCGCCCCGGTGCAGGTGGCATTCCCGGCTCCACCTATGTGTCGAAGGCGACGCCCGATGGCTACACGCTGCTCGCCGCCACCCAGAGCACCCACGCCATCAATGTGGGCCTCTACAAGTCCCTGCCTTACGACCCCATCAAGGACTTCACCCCCATCTCGCGCATCAGCACTGCGCCCAACGTGCTGGTGGTCAATCCCGGCCTGAAAGTGAAGACGCTCGCCGAGCTGATCGCGCTTGCCAAGAAGCGCGCTGCGGAGGGCAAGCCCCTCACCTTCGCTTCCGGCGGCAACGGAACCACCTCCCACATTGCCCCCGAGCTGCTGAAGCAGGCGGCCGGCATCGACCTTGTCCATATTCCCTACAAGGGCTCGTCCCAGGGCGTAATGGACGTGATCAGCGGCCAGGTGGATATGGTCTTCGGGCCCATCGCGGTGGTGCGCGGCTTCGTGGACAAGGGAGCGCTCGACGCCCTCGTCATCACCTCGGACAAGCGCTCGCCGCTCATGCCGCAGGTGCCGACCGTCGATGAGGCCGGCCTCAAGAGCGCGGAGATGTCGGTCTGGATGGCGATCTACGCCCCGCCCGGCACACCGGAACCCATCATCGCCATTCTGTCCAAAGCCATCAACGAGGCTGGTGAGGTCAAATCGCTGAAGGAGGGCTTCATCGCCGATGGCAGCGACGTGGTCACCGACAAGTCTCCGGCCGATTTCGTCAAGTTCAACAAGGAAGAGATCGACCGATGGGTGAAGGTGGTCAAGGCTTCCGGCGCGACCGTCGATTGACCCGAACTATTTGACCGGGCGCTGGCCAAGCGTCTGGCATGTCCGCAAGCGCGGCATGCGGTGCACCTTGGCGCGGCGCCCGGCGGGCGGCACAACGGCTCTGGTCGCTCGACTTCGTCAGCGACCAGTTCACAGGCGGATAGCGCTTCGTATCCTCACCGTCGTGGATAATTGCACGCTTGAATGTATCGGCTCGATGGCCGTCACCTCACTGGTGCCGAAATCGCAATGCGGCGTTCAACTACGACCGCTCAAGGCTGATAATTGATCTGCTTGCAGACCTCTCCCCACTTCTCGATATCGTGGGCCAGCAGCTTATCGAATTCCGCAGTTGTCGTGACGAATGGCTCGGCCCCTTGCTTCTCGAGCACGGAGCGGAATTCTTCGGACTTGGCGATGCCGCTGACGTCGGCGGCGATCTTCGTAACGAGCGCAGGGTCCATCTTGGCAGGACCGAGCACACCCCACCAGTGGGTGACGTCGAAACCGGGAACGCCCGATTCCGCAATGGTCGGCACAGTGGGAGCGACGTTGGACCTGGTTCCACCCGTCACGGCCAAAGCCCGGAGCGTCCCTGAATTGACGTAGCCAATCGCTGAAGGGATCGAGGCGACAGTGCTGTCGATCTGTCCGGCGACGACGTCCGTCAGCGCCTGCGCAGCGCCCTTATACGGCACATTCCGGATCTTCACATTCGCATCGATCTTCAGCATCTCGGCAATGAGATGATTGGAAGATCCCGTCACGGCCCCATACATGAGCTGGTCCGGATCTTTACGGGCGAGCTCGATGAATTCCTGGAACGTCTTCACCGGAAGCTTGGAGTTTACGACAATCATGAAGCCCGCGCGTGCTGCCGTCGCGATTGGAGTGAAATCGCGCAGGGCGTCGAAGCCGGGATTTGCAACGACATAGGGAAGCAGCGCATGGGCGCCTTCATAGGTGAATAATAGAGTATATCCGTCCGGCGTGGCCTGGGCCACGCGGCGCGTACCAATTGCAGCCGCCGCGCCGACGATATTCTCCACGACGACCGGCTGTTTCCATCTCTCGCTCAACATCGTCGCGAGAGTCCTGCCGATAACATCTGTAGACCCACCGGGCGCATGGGGCACAATCAATCTGACTGCTCGGCTCGGGTAGGTTTCAGCATGCGCGAGCTGCGCGAAAACAACAGAGACCCCGACAATACAGGCCTTCAGGAAAGCATTGTATTTCATTTATGTCCCTCCCCGGTGTTCTTTTGTGAGCTAGCCGCAACGCATTGAATGCACGCGCGGCCACAGCATGTGGGTCCGACACGTGAGCCCTTGCCAACTCGATTGTCAACGAAATTTGAAATTAGTATTCACTATGTGAAATACAATTAGGAGGCGCGTGGAAGCGCTACCTCCGCTCCTGCGACGATCCCCTTGTCGTGAAGCCCTCCGATCTGGCCGGAGGAAAGCCCGAGGACATTTGCGAGTATCTCATCGGTATGCTCGCCAAGATGCGGAGCGCCTCCTGGCCCGATGCGCTCGGCACCCATGAAACTCGCGGCTGCGCCGGGGGTCGGGTATCGAAGGCTTCCTTGGTGCGCAATCGTCGAGAAAATGGGGTTCTCCGTGCACAATCGGCCATCCTCGGTGATGGCTTCCTTGAGCGTGCGGTAAGGTGCCCAACAAACCCCTGCCCCATCAAAAGCGGAAGAAAGTTCGCTTGCGGTCCGGCGGGAAACGGCAGCTTCAACCAGAGGGAACAGGCGATCGCGATGGCGGAATCTCAGACCCTCGTCGTGCTTGAAAGATGCGCCGATTTCCATTTCCAGCGCCCCGACCTGAGCTTCCAGGCCGAGAACAGCCAGAAGCCCGGACCACTGGCGCGACGTTATCGCGACGATCATGAGGCGATGCCCGTCGGATGTCGCGAAATCACGGCCGAATGCGCCGAAGAGATCGTTCCCCATGCGCGGGCGATCCTCACCCGCCAGCACCTCAGCCACGTTGCCGAGATTGGCCAGGGTCGCAATGGCCATGTCGGAGAGTGGAATTCGCACCTCCTGCCCGATCCCACCGTCGCGCCGACGACGCTCGGCCGCCAGCAGCGCAAACGCGGCGTAGGCGCCTGTCGTTAGATCCCAGGCCGGCAGGACATGGTTGACGGGCAGGTCTCCGAGGCTGCTGGGGCCGGTCATATAGGGCACGCCGACCGCTGCATTGACCGTATAGTCCACCGCGGTCTGCCCATCATTCCAGCCCATGACACGGACCGAGATGAGATCCGCCCGCCGGCTGGCAAGCCTCGCATGGGACAGGAAGCCGTCCGGGGGATAGTTCGTCACGAACAGTCCAGTGTTGGGACCGGGCGCCGTGATGAGTTCGGCGGCGAGTTCACGCCCTTCGGGCCTGGAGAGATCAATGGCGACGGATTTCTTCCCCTTGTTGAGCCCCTGCCAGTAGAGGCTCTCTCCGGTGGGCGCCAAGGGCCAGCGGTGACGGTCGGGTCCTCCACCGATCGGATCCAGCCGAATGACCTCTGCACCCAGCTGAAGCAGATAAAGTCCGCATAGCGGCCCCGCGACGAAGGACGCGGCCTCCACCACCCGGATGCCTCCAAGCAAATCGTACATGGAACTCACCTTCGAAAATTAGAGGCCGCTTTCGATAGCTGACAGCAGGCTTTGGAGGGCTGCAGATGCTGCCTCCAGGCGGCTCTTCGCGGGCGTCGGGAAAATCGCCGGCGGGTATTACAGACTGAGGTGCAGTGAGGGGGAGCAATGGGCTTGGGCGCACCAGAGACACCGCCATTGGCGATCATGCTGGTGTGGTCAGCCTCCTGGAATCATCAGGTCGGCATCCGCTCAATCGAGCGGCCCATCAGCGACAATCAGGCCATCCTCATCCGCGTAGACCCAGCCGCCGGGCTGAAACACGGCATCGCCGAAGTGAAGCGGCACATCGATCTCGCCTGCGGTGGTCACGGTGCTTCTCCAGGGCGTGGAGCCCAACGCCAGAATCCCGATATCGAGCGTGCGCAGAACGCCCACGTCGCGCACCGCGCCACGGATGATCATGCCGGCCCAGCCGTTGGAGACCGCCAGCCCCGCGACCCGATCGCCGGAGAGGGCACTGCGCAGCGAACCGCCACCATCGGCGACCAGCACGGCCCCCTGCCCCTTCTCCGCCAGCACCTGCTTGATGAGGCCATTGTCCTCATGACACTTTACGGTGCGGATGGGCCCGCTGAAGGCGCGGCGTCCGCCGAAATGAGCGAACACGATACCGCAGCTCCGGATGCGGCCGGACGTTTGATAGACGTCTACGAGATCAGTGGTGGCTTTGTCGCTCATGCGTCCTCCTTCGCGAAGCCGTGCAGGGATTGCCGGCTCTTCTTGGCGGAAAATCAGGCGGCGCCGTTGATGGGCGCAACGGCCGGTGGGATCGGGCCGTGGGTGATGCGGCTCATCTCGTCACGGACGTCGAAGATCTCCATCCGCACGTCCGAAAGGGCCGGATTGCTCTTGGCCTTCTGGCCACGCGGAGATGCTGCATAGGCCTCGGCATCGGCGCGTGTGGCAAACAGGAAAAGCCCCCCGCTCTGGCGCTGTTCCGGCTCGTCGAGCCAGAGCTTCCAGACCAAGCCCGGCACGTCGAGGAAGGAGCGCGCGCGCTCCTCGGTATAGGCCTTGGCCCATTCGGCAGGGTCTGCAGTGTAGGTGTAGCTGACCTTGAAAATGGTGGCCATTGGCGTGCCCTCCCGATGCGTCCGGCGGATCGGTTCTCCGCCGTCATTTTCATTTTATTCGCTTGTTGAAAATTATATTCATTTTTCTATCGACGCAAGCCAAAAGCCACCCCGCTGCCGCCCGGGTCAGCAGCGGGGCCTGACGATGGCTTTTGTGGTGAAAGGGCTAGCTGGGCGAAGCGGTGCGTCGGCGGCGCTGTGCCACACCTTTCGCGCCGGGCGCGCTCTGCCCGCCGATGAGGCCGGCATCCTGCGACAACAGCTCGGCAATGGTGCCGGCAGCGCGGCGCAGCGATGGCAGGATCTGCGCCAGGATGCGTTTGCGCTGGCCAGCGCTGTCGAGCACGAGGCTACTCAAGGCGGCGACGATGCGGCCATTCACAATGATGGGTACAGCCACCGCCCAGATGCGCGAGTGGTAGATCTCGTCCAGATACGTCTCATCGGCGAAAGCGTGGCCTTCGCGCCGGGCGAAGGCGAGGCGCTCCGGCAGCTTCTTGCGCAGCTCCGGGCTGGTGTCCCAGCGGCTCTCGGAACTGTCGAGACGCCGCAACATGTCCTCCACTTCCACATCGGACAGGCTGGCGAGATAGACGAGGCCCGTCGCGGTGGCGAGGATCGGAATGCGCGCTCCGAGCCTGCCGGGAATGGACATGCCCTGTGCGCCGCGATTCGTATAAGCGATGATCATGCCGTCGCGCTCGAACACCGCAAGGTTCGAGGGCCAGCCGATCTCCGCGCGCAAGTTCTCGATCAGCGGCGTCGCAAGCTGCACAAGGCGCGATGTGGCGTTGAACCCTCGGCTCAGGGCGAGTGTCTGCGCGGTTACGCCATAGGCTGCGGAGTCCGGCTCGCGATAGACATAGCCAGCGCTCATCAGTGTTTCGAGAATGCGGATGATCGTCGGCTGGGGCAGCCCCGCCCGCTTGGCAATGTCGGTGGCGACGACGGGGCCGACCTCATTGATGATCCTGAGAATATCCAGGCCCCTCAGAATTGCGCGGACAGGCTCGAAGGATGCCATGGATGTTCAACTTTTCTCTGATTCCCCCACATCAGCTATCGGATACTGACGAGAGGTCAAGAGCCCGGGCCAGCAGGTCGCGCTGCTCCGCCTCGTGGCGCTCAACCGAACCGGCGGCAGAGACGGGCATGGCGGGACGCCCCGCATAGCCGAGCGGCACCTTGCCACTCAGCTCACGCAGCACATGATGCCATGGCCCCTGATTCCTCGGCTCCTCTTGGCACCACACCCACTCGGCCCCGGAATAGGTCTCCCGCAGCTTCGCCAAGGCGTGGTGAGGGAAGGGATAGAGCTGCTCCACCCGCACCAGGGCGATTTCCCCGGAAAGGCCGGCTGCGGCACGTGCCTCGGCCAATTCGTAATGAATCTTGCCCGAGCTCAGTACGACGCGACGCACCTTGCCGGGATCCACGCCCATATCCGGAAGCAGCGGACGGAATCGCGTGCCCGGTCCCATGTCCGCGAGCGGCGACACCGCCGCCTTGGCTCGCAGCAGGGACTTCGGGGCGATCACGAAAAGCGGTTTGCGCCAGGGCGCGAGCATCTGGCGCCGGAGCAGATGGAACAGATTCGCAGGGGTGGAGGGATTGACCACCAGCATGTTGCCGGCCGCACAGAGCTGAAGCAGACGCTCGATCCGCGCGGAGGAGTGATCGGGCCCCTGCCCTTCCAATCCATGGGGGAGCAGCACCACGAGCCCGGATTGCAAGCCCCACTTGGCCTCGGCCGAAGCCACATACTGGTCGACCATCACCTGGGCACCGTTGAGGAAATCGCCGAACTGGGCCTCCCACATGACGAGCTGACGGGGATCGGCGAGGCTGTAGCCATATTCGAAGCCGAGCACGGCATATTCCGTGAGCGGGCTGTTCACCGCCTCAAGCCTCGCGCCCTCCTGCGCCAGCGCCGAGAGCGGAAAAAAGCTGCCCGCGCCGTCCTCTGCATGGAGGGCAAGGTGGCGCTGGGTGAAGGTACCTCGCACAGCGTCCTGGCCGGAGAGACGCACGGGGATGCCTTCCGCGAGCAGGCTGGCGAACGCCAGAGCCTCTGCCGTGGCGAAGTTGAGCCCATCGCCCTCGGTGATCGTGGCATTGCGCGCTTCGTAGAACTTTCGCACCTTCCAATGGGGTTCTAATCCTTCGGGTACAAGCCCGGTAGAGCCGCCAAGGCGGCGCAGCTCATCAAGATCGAGCCCGGTGGCGACGTCGTCGCGCATCAACGCTTCCTCGTCTGCAGCCGCGACCGTTTCCCACGCGCGCCCCTGGTCGATACGGCTGTTGTCACGGAAGCTGGCGCTCGCGTCGTAGCTCGCGCGCAATTCCTCCCGGAAGGTTTCTACCGCAGCCCCCGCCCGGGCCTCGGCCTCGGGAAAGAGAGCCTTCACCTGTGCGGCGAAGCTGGTGCGCACCGGCGCATGGGTGTCGATGGCAGCCCAGGTGGCTGGCTGGGTGAACCGTGGCTCGTCCAGCTCGTTGTGGCCATACCGGCGATAGCAGACGAGGTCGATGAGCACATCCTTGCCGAACCGCCGGCGCCAGCCGTAGGCGATCTGCGCCACCCGGGCGACGGCGAGCGGGTCGTCAGCATTGACGTGCAGGATGGGTGCCCCGACCGACTTGCCAATATCGGTGCAATAGCGCGAGCTGCGTCCTTCGGAAGGGAGCGTGGTGAAACCGATCTGGTTGTTGACCACCAGATGCACGCTCCCGCGCACCGAATAGCCGGCAAGTCCGCCGAGCTGCATGATCTCGCTGATCAGGCCCTGGCCCGAGAAGGCCGCATCCGTGTGCAGCAGGACGCAGAACGTCCGGGTCGGGTCCACATCGCGTCCGGCCTGCGTGGCGCGCGCTTGGCCGAGGGTGACGGGCGCGACCACGGCAAGATGCGAGGGATGGGGCAAGAGCCGCACCCGCATGGTGCGCCCATCGTGGTTGAGCTCGCCCGCATAGCCGAGATGATAGGGCACGTCCCCAGTAAAGGTGACGCTGCCGTCAGTGAAATCGTGCCCCTTCAGCTCGCCAAAGAGCGCGGCGAGAGGCTTTCCGAGCACGGTGGCGAGCAGCGAAAGACGGCCGCGATGCATGCCGCCCATCACGACATCGTCCACATCCGGAGACGCCGACAGTAACAACTCGCGCAGGAAGGCGATGGCCGCCTCCCCGCCCTCGACGCCGAACCGCTTCTTGGTGGGGAATTTGAGGCGGCAGAAGCCCTCGAACTCGTCTGCAAGGGCGATGGACGTGAGCGCGCGGCCAAGGACACCGCCATCCGGCGGGGCCCCGAAAGCGGCCTCCATGGCCGCATAGAACCACTCGCGCTCCCCTTCATCGGTGAGGTGCGCGGCCTCGATGCCCACATGTCCCGCGTAGATGCGGGAGAGGTCGTCATTGAGGGCACTCAGGGAGTATCGCTGCGCACGGCCGGCGAGCTTGATGTCCACCACCTCCTCCCCGGCCTCGTCCGCATCTGCCCGGAGGCGATTGAGCAGCGGAACGGTCTCGCGGGGCGCGAGGCCGAGCGGGTCGAGGGCCGCTTCCAGATGTCCGTACTGGCGGTAGGCGTCGCAAAGCAGCGGGGCGAGATAGTGCGCAGTGGACCGCTGCGGGGACGGTGCGGAAGCGTCCTCGAACGTGGTCTCGAAATAGAAGGCCCAGTCCGCCGGAACCGATGACCTGTCGCGCCGATACCGGGAATAAAGGTCAAGGAAGAAGGCGTTGTCGCCGCCGACCGGCAAATGCATGGGCTGCGTCTTCCGATATTCAGGAACGGTCGCCCGGAACTGAGCCGCGCAATAGACTAGGCGCGCAACCCAGTGCCGGCCTCGCATTCCAGGCTTTAACTTTGAAACATGTATTCGACAAGCGAATAAAATAGCCCGCCGGCGGGCGAGGGCATCACCCCCCGGATGCCGCAAGGCGCTCGACGGCGGCGGCCACATGCCCCGCGAACGCCTCGGTTCCAGCCGTGCCGCCGAGATCGCGCGTGCGCTTCTCCGGCGCGCCAATGGCCTCGTCCAGCGCGGCCTCGATCAGCTCGGACGCCTTGACGAGGCGCGGGTCGCCGCGCCGCTCGCCGAGCCAGGACAGGAGCATCGCCGCTGAAGAGATGAGCGAGGACGGATTGGCAACCCCCTTGCCCGCGATGTCGGGCGCCGAGCCGTGCTGTGCCTGCGCAACCGCATACTGGCTGCCGGCATTGAGGGAGGCGGCAAGGCCGAGGCTGCCGGAGATTTCGGATGCTTCGTCGGAGAGAATGTCACCGAACATGTTGGTGGCCACCACGACGTCGAACACGCTGGCGTCGCGGATCAGCAGCGCAGCCATGGCGTCGATGATCTTCTCGTCATAGGCGACGTCCGGATACTCCTTCGCCACCGCGCGGGCGCACTCCACGAAGAGGCCGTCCGACACGCGCAGCACGTTGGCCTTGTGGATCGCCGTCACCTTGTTCCGCCGGCGGCGGGCAAGCTCAAAAGCGGAGCGCACGATGCGGGTCGAGCCTTCGCGGGTGATCTTGCGCACCGCCAGGGCAACATCCGGCGTCGGCATGAACTCGCCCGAGCCCACGAACATGTTCCGGTCGGCATAGAAGCCTTCCGTGTTCTCGCGCACAACCACAAGGTCGATGGGCGAGCCGCAACGCGGCGGGAAACCGGGCCGGGACTTGGCAGGGCGGATATTGGCATAGAGGTCGAGCCGCTTGCGGAGCTGACCCGAGGGGTTGAGGCCGCCCTTGGCGGCGGGGGGATAGTCCATGTGCGAGACCGGACCGAGGATCACGCCGTCCACCGCCTTCGCTACGACCTCCACGTCGTCATGGAAGGTGGTGCCGTGCTTCTCCAGGCTGGCAAAGCCGATGAGCTCCGTTTCGAAAGCGAAGGAGAGGCCGAGGGCCCGCTCCGCCGCCCGCAGCACGGCGAGAGTGGCATTGCAGATCTCGGCACCGATGCCGTCACCTTCGAGCACCAGCAGGCGGACGGGGGATTGGGTCTTGTCCACGATAACCTCGTTCATCGCATCGTTTCGGCAGGAGCCCGCTCAGGCGGGCGGAAATCCATAAAGACGGGCCGGGTTGTCCACGAGCACACGGCGCAGCAACTGCGCATCCCCGAGCGCCTCCCCCAGCAATGACAGCAGCGCGCCGTCATCGAGCGGCCGGTGCGGGTTCAAAGGCATCTCACCACCAGCGCCCCCTGCGTGGCGGCCGGTGTGTGGCCAATCGCTGCCCCAGACCACCCGTTCGGGATTGGCGGCGACGAGCGCACGCATGACCGGCACGGCGGGGGCGAAATCCGTATCGGAACCTGTGACCCGGTCCGCACCGGACAGCTTCACCCAGCATGCTCCGGTCGAAAGCAGCTCCTTCAGCGTCTGAAAGGCGGGGCTGTCCAAGTGACCGGGCTTGGTGAGTGCCATATGGTCGAAGACCAGCGGCACGCCGGCCGTCCGGATGGATTCAGCGGCCCCGGCAATGGAGGCGAGGGACGCGAAAATCTGGATTTGCCACCCGAGCGGGGCGAGCCGCGGAACAAGCCCGGCAATGGCTCCAGAAATCGCCTCCGCGCTGTCTGATCCTTTTGCATTGAGCGTCACACGCACACCGCGGACGCCGGCGGCGTCCATGGCAGCGAGATCCGCATCCTGGGTCGACGCGTCTATGGCAACAATGCCCCGCCCGGCGCCCCCCATGCGACGCAAGGCATCCAGCAGGCAGGAATTGTCCACGCCGTATGGGCTCGGCTGAACGAACACCACCCGCGCGAGGCCGAGCGCGGCCGCCCGGGCCAGGTAGTCCTCCAGGGTTGCCGGCGGCGGTGTGTAGCTGCGCTTTGGCGAGAGGGGGAAGTCCGCCTCCGGCCCGAACACGTGCATATGGCAGTCGCAGGCCCCTGCCGGCATTGAGAAGGAAAGAGAGGTCATCGTCCCGGCGGCTCAGACGAATTCGACGCGGCTGGCAAAGGTCTTGCCCTTGCCCTGGATCACGCCGATGTCTGAATCTGCGAAGTCTGCGTAGAACAGATAGGACGCTTCCAGCGTGTTGGAGCGCAGCCCCGAGGCATGGGTGTGAGTGAGCACCAGGTGCGCCACCTCCAGCGGCAGGCCGTGGGCGAACACCTTATGGGTCGCATAGCCCGCATGCTGGATCTTGGAGCCGAGCTCGCTCTTCTTCCCCGGCAGGGCTGGCCCGCCCGTTGGCTTGCCGGATGGGTCCGGCTCGATCTCCACCACCTTGCTGACATCATGCAGCAGGCAGGCGGCCAGCAGATACTGGTGGTTATAATCTTGCCCATGAAGGCGCTTGCCGATCTCCGCGAGCTCCAGCGCCATGACGGTCACGCCGCGAACATGGTCGATGAGCCGCCGCCCCTTCTCTGCATCGAGATTCTTCGGCACATCCTCAAAGCGGTCCCACGCGCACTCGTCAGCAATCTCCAGCCAGATGTCGATGACACCCTTGCGGAGCTGCGGGTCCGTGAGCCCTTCGATTTCGGGCAACAGCCGGATCAAGCCGGCCGCATCGATCTTTACAGCCATTTGCGTATCCTCGGTCTCAGCTCGATCAGGCGTTGCCGAAGGCGATGCGCTTCGCTTCCTCGCGCGGAACGCCGAATGCCTCGCCTGCCTCCAGAAGCTGTTCCCAGGTCTTCTCATCAAGCTCGATGCCGGTCTCGCGGCGCTTCTTTCGATTCAGCACCTCAAACTCGCCCGGCATCAGGACGCCTTCGGGATTGGGCGAGGGGGATTCCTTGATCCATTCGGCATAGTCCATGACCTGCTGGGTCAGCCCGTGCCCGTAGCCGAGCTGGGCCACGTCGATATGGATCGCCACCATATTGTTGTGGGGATACCACTCGCACGGCTCGCCACGGTAATTGGCGCCTGCTCCGCTGAGGATGCCGCCAAACAGGTCCGTGAAGATGCAAAGGCCCGAGCCCTTGTGCCCGCCGAACGGCAGCAGGGCGCCGGGTGGCGGTCCATAGAGCGCATTCGGATCGTCGGTGAGCTTGCCGTTGGCATCGACGACGCAGGCTTCGCGCAGCGGCGTGCCCCGATTGCGCGCGAGACGCACCTTGCCCATGGCGACGGAGGCGGTGGAAATGTCGAGGATGACAGGGTCCTTCCCCTCCACCGGCATGCCAAGGCAGACAGGCCCCGAATTAAGCCTGCGGTCGCTGCCGCCGAAGGGGGCGAGCTGAGCCCCGCCGGGACGGGCGGAATTGGCGAAGTAGATGGTAGCCTGGCCGGCTTCCGCTGCCCGCTCCGCCCAGGCGCCGAGGCGCCCGAAATGTCCGGCCTCCCGCACCGTGACCATGGCGATGCCGCTCTTGCGCGCCTTGGCGATGCCGGCATCCGTGGCGTCGTGCGCCACCACCTGCCCGTAGCCGTGATTGCTCTCCAGCACCAGAAGGCTGTCGGTCTCCAGCATCGTTGTCGCCGGCCTGTTGGGAAACAACTCGCCCTTCTTCACCGCGTTGACATAGGCCGCGACGCGGATGACGCCGTGTGAATCATGCCCGGAGAGGCATGCATCCACCACGTGGTTGGATACGATATCCGCTTCGCGCTCATCGCTTCCGGACTTCAGGAAGAGGAGACGGGAGAGATCCTTCAGGCGGTCTGAACTGAACAGCATGGCGTCCTCGGTCGGTCATCGAAAGCGGGGGCTAAGCCCGGCGCCTTGAGGGAAGAAGCCGGCGCGTACGCCGGCACCTCGAAGTTGCAGATCCTGGACTGGGCCGAGGCGATCAGGGGAGGGAGGAGAGTGCGCTTGGCACGATGCCGGCCATGAGCTTGGGGATCGAGGCTTCGGGGACGAAGCCGTCGGGGCACGATCCAGAAAGTCGCTCATCGCTCCTCCGAGTGCGTGATACCGAGCAGGCGCGGCGCGGCGAAGCGCCGACAACTCGATCTTTGGACAACCGGGCGCCGGCAACCGGACGGCATATCCGCACGCCTGCCGGTCTTGCGTTCCTCCCGTGCGACCCACGCGGATCGCCACCCATTCCAGGGACTTGCAGGAACGCTAATGGCGTTCAGAAAATTCATCAAGAGAATAAACTGTTCACCAGATGATTTTTTCCGTGACGTCGCGCATGAGCTCCGACTAAGCCTGTGCACCGAAAAAACAGTCCGCCGGGAGGGTGATGAGATGTCCGTGAGCGCCGCTGTTATGAGCATCGAGAAAGAGCGGCTCGACGCCGTCGCCCTTGGCCGCACCGCGAGCGGCCTTCTGGAGAAGCTGCTGGCGGAAGCCACCTCCGCCGTGCGGGCGCGGGTGAGCGAGGGCGGCAGGCTCTCCGCCAAGCTGCTCGATGAAGAGCAGCGCGCCACCCACGGCCTCGCCTGGCTCGCAACTTACGTCTTCGGCGTGCGCGAGCTGGTCCATTACGCTGACCGGCTCACCGAGATGGGCAGGTTCGGTGAGACTGAGCGCCTTCTGGTGCAGATCGGCCTCGGCGAATATGTCGCCCAGGTGCTCGGCGGCATCTCCATGAGCCAAGGCGAGGTGGTGCGCCTCGAAGACCTGTTCGTCGCCCCTGACCTCATCGCCGAGCTGCGCGCGGACGCGGCCATCGCCGCCCTCCTGCGCGGCGGCAACACCTCTGCCGCCCGCGCCGCGCTCGCCGCCATCATCCGCGAGACCGGGTCGACCACCATCGGCGATGCCGGCCTCGACGAGACCATGGAGGCCATGCGCACCGAGATGCGCCGCTTCGTGGAGGCGGAGGTGGCCCCCCACGCCCATGAGTGGCACCTGGAGAACGCCTATATCCCCATGGAGGTGATCCAGGGCCTCGCCGATCTCGGCGTGTTCGGCCTCACCATCCCCGAGGAATATGGCGGCCTCGGCCTGCCCAAGGAGGCCATGTGCCTCGTCACCGAGGAGCTCTCGCGCGGCTATATCGGCGTGGGATCGCTGGGCACCCGCTCGGAGATCGCGGCGGAGCTGATCCTCGGCGGCGGCACCGACGCGCAGAAGGACAAGTATCTCCCCAAGATCGCCTCGGGCGAGATCCTGCCGACCGCGGTCTTCACCGAGCCCAATACCGGCTCGGACCTCGCCTCCCTGCGCACCCGCGCGGTGAAGGAGGGCGAGGTCTACAAGGTCTTCGGCAACAAGACCTGGATCACCCATCCGGTGCGCGCGGACGTGATGACGCTCCTGGTGCGCACCAATCCCGCCGAGCCCGGCTATAAGGGCCTCTCCATGCTGCTGGCGGAGAAGCCGCGCGGCACGGACGCGGACCCGTTTCCCGCCAAGGGCATGACGGGGGGCGAGATCGAGGTTCTGGGCTATCGCGGCATGAAGGAGTTCGAGATCGGCTTCGACGGCTTCGAGGTGCCGGCCGACCAGCTCCTCGGCGGGGTCGAGGGGCAGGGCTTCAAGCAGCTCATGAACACGTTCGAGGCGGCGCGCATCCAGACCGCGGCCCGCGCGGTGGGCGTCGCCCAGTCCGCCATGGAGACGGGGCTGCGCTATGCCGAGGAGCGCATCCAGTTCGGCAAGCCGCTCATCGCTTTTCCGCGCGTGGCCGACAAGATCGTGATGATGGCGGTGGAGATCGCCATCGCCCGCCAGATCACCTATTTCGCCGCTAGAGCCAAGGACGAGGGCCGGCGCACGGACCTGGAAGCGGGCATGTCCAAGCTGCTCGGCGCCCGGGTCGCCTGGGCGGCGGCGGACAATGCGCTGCAGATCCACGGCGGCAACGGCTTCGCGCTGGAGTACCCGGTCTCGCGCCTGCTGTGCGATGCCCGCATCCTCAACATCTTCGAGGGCGCGGCCGAGATCCAGGCCCAGGTCATCGCCCGGCGCCTCCTGGAGGGCGGGAACTGAGCGGGGCATTCCCTGCGCGCCCGCAAACTTCTTCCTCTTTCAGAAAGCAGCCCGATGGCACCTGCGGAGACACTGAATATCGCCCATTTGCGGTCGTGGATCGGGCACGAAGATATCGCGACGGAACACGTCGGCGCGGAGATCGTCCGCAGATTCCACGCCACCTTTGAAGAGCCGACGGACGAGCCCCGACGTGGTGACACGGCACCCCAGCTTCTGCATTTCTGCCTCACCCAGCCCGCGGCGCAAATGTCCGCACTTGGCGAGGACGGTCACCCCGCACGCGGCGGCTTCCTACCGCCCATCCCCTTACCGCGCCGCATGTGGGCGGGAAGCACCCTCACGTTCCATAGCGACCTGAAGATCGGGGAGACGGTTCGCAGAGTCTCCCACATCGCGGACGTGGTCCTGAAAGAGGGGCGGACCGGGCCGCTCTGCTTGGTGACAGTGCAGCACGACATCGACGCCGACGGGCGCGCGATCCTCAGCGAGAGCCAGACCATCGTCTATCTCGGCCTGGGCGATGCGGCGAAAACAGCCGCCGCGCCCGCGCCGGAAGGACGCCACCGGCAGGAGGTTGCCCCCTCTACACCTCTCCTGTTCCGCTATTCCGCGATCACCTTCAACGGCCACCGCATTCACTACGATCGCGCTTACGCCACCCAGGCTGAAGGCTATCCCGGCCTCGTGGTGCACGGTCCCCTCCAGGCGACACTGCTTCTGCGCTACGCTGCTGAATTGCGCGTTGCGCCGCTGGCACGCTTCACCTTCCGAAGCCTTTCGCCCCTGTTCGATACCGAGCCGTTCCTGATGCACGCGGTGGAAGAGGGAGACAGGCTCAAGCTGTGGACAGCATGCACAGGTGGGCCAATCGCGATGATGGCGGAGGCCGGGTGGTGACCATGCAGCCCCTTGATTTCACCGTTCCCCTCTTCGTTCCGGGACACCGGCCCGAGCGGTTCGCGAAGGCTGCCGCCGCCGGGCCGGACGCCGTCATCATCGATCTTGAGGATGCGGTTCCCGCGGACTTGAAACGGGATGCCCAGGCAGCCTTGCGCACCGATTTCTGCGAGTCTCCCGTCCTGGTTCGGATCAATGCAGCGGGAACGCCGTGGCACGCCGGAGACCTCGCCGCGGCCGCGCGGCTCCGTCCCGCAGCCGTGATGTTGCCGAAGGCAGAGGACCCGGCGCTCATCTCCATCATTGTCGCCGATCTCGGACCCGGCATTCCCATCCTGGCCTTGATCGAGACCGCACGCGGCCTTGCGGCGGCTCGCGACATAGCGGCCCATCCCGCGGTTGGTCGCCTGGTCTTCGGCTCGGTGGACCTCTGCGCCGATCTCGGCATGGCGCATGTCCGTGAGGCGTTGCTGTTCGCCCGGTGCGAACTGGTCCTCGCCTCGCGCCTCGCAGGATTGCCCGCGCCCATCGACGGCGTGACCACCAATATCGAGGACGCTGCGGCGGCGACCAGCGATGCCCGCTATGCCCGATCGCTCGGGTTTGGCGGAAAGCTCTCCATCCACCCCCGGCAGATCGCACCCATCCGCGCCGGCTTTCTGCCTGACGCAGAAGAGGTTGCGTGGGCCTATCGTGTGCTTGCCAGCGGGGATGGCGCAACGACCGTGGACGGTGCCATGGTCGATGAGCCCGTGCGGATCCGGGCTCGCTCCATTCTCGCGCGCCAGGCGCGCGCGAGCTAGCTGGGTATCTCGTAACGTATCCAAAGCAGACCGCGATGGATGTGCCTTTACCGGGCTCCCCCCGCGCGGGCACACCCATACGGTGCACAAACAGCGCCCTCTCAGTTCTCCGGCTGAATGTTGGCGTCGCGAATGAGCTGGCCGAGCTTGGTGGTCTCGGCATCCACGAAGGTTTTGAATTGTGCGGCCGACATCGGATCCGGCTGGGCGCCTTGCTCTTCGAGTTTCTTGATCAACGTAGGATCGCGCAACGCCGTCGTGGCGGCAGCGTTGAGGCGCTCGAGGATTGGGGCCGGAGTGCCCGCCGGCGCGAAAAGTCCGTACCAATTGACCAATTCATAAGCCGCCAGTTCGGGGGTCTCTGAAAGAGCCGGAACGTCCGGGAGCCGGGGAAGGCGCTGACGCGAAGTGACACCGATCGGGCGCAGCTTCCCTTCCTTGATGAGCGGCAAAAGTGATGCAGCGCCACTATAGGTCATGCTCACGCGGCCCGTAACCACATCGGTCACGTATGAGCCCGCGCCGCGATAAGGAACTTGAACGATATCGACATTGGCAATCTTGTTGAGCAACGCTCCATTGAGATGCGTAACATTGCCAATCCCGGCATTCGCGAAGGTCAGGATTCCGGGATCCTTCCTTGCCAGCGCTATCAGCTCGGACGCGTCCCGCACCTTCACGTCGCTGGACACGACCAGGACGTTGGCGACGCGCACAACGTTGGTAATCGGTACCAGATCCTTGGCCGGATTGTACGCCAGCTTTGCACCGTAGAGCGCCGGTGCGGCGGCCACCTCGCCGGCCGTTCCCAGCAGGATGGTGTAGCCGTCCGGCGCTGCAGTTGCTGCGGCACGGGCACCCAGCTGGCCGCCCGCGCCGCCGCGGTTCTCAACGACGATGGTCGCCGATCCATTTGGGCTCAATGCGGCTGCCATGGGTCCCGCGAGCAACCGAGCGACGATGTCGCTTGCGCCGCCCGGCGCGAAGCCCACGATCAAGCGGATAGGACGGTCCGGGTAGGTCGATTGAGCATTCGCTGTTGAAGAGCTTCCTGCCGCGAGGCCAAGCAAGCCAAGAAGTAGCGCGGCGACTATACCGCGTCGCGTCCATGGTCGGTGACCGACCTCAAAACCGGTAGCCCTACAATTTACTCCCGTGCTTACATTCATGGCGCGTCTTCTCCCTTGATTTATTTTTCGGAGCTGTCGGCATTTCTCGAACGTTGGCGCTCAGCTCGGTGGCCCCGATGTTCGCGAGGCAAAACAGGGCAACGAGACGGGGCGCCGGCGACCAGAAGAATTCAGATCGAGCGATGCGCTCGGCTTGGTTCACAGCGAGCGACCACCGGGCATTCCCGCACCTATAGATCGCAGGCCGCACTATCCGAGCCCGGTGCCGCCGAAACAAAGCGGCACATCGAGGAAGAAACGGGCTCACATTCTTCGGAATAGATTTTGGCCCGCTCGACAGGACCAGATGGATAGGTGCAGCTGACCTCGAAAGGGGGAGCCATCGGCGTGCTTCCTCACCAGACGGCTTGACGCCATCATCAATTTTTTCATTATTCGCTTGGTGAACATTAAATTCATTTTTATTTCTCGGCAAGCGATATTTCCCCGCGGCCCTGCCCCCAGGCTTCGGCCTCCATGCCGTCCCACGCGTTCAGCAACCGGCAACGTTTCAAACGTTGACGGATAGATGCCGTCAGCTCGGAAAGAGAGGACGATCGCCGGGCCGGACGACCGAGGCTCCTGACCTGCCTCTTCAATGACGCGGGCGCCGACGTAGCCCGCCTTTTTCGACGCCTACGGCCAAGGATCGAGCGCGGAAATCGCCTTCTCGATATTTGCCATGGGCGATGAGAAAAGAGGCGCCGAACCGGGTGGGGCGAATTGTGATCCGCCCGGCTTTGGTAGTAGAAATGTTCAAAAATGCGCCGTCATGGGAGGAACGAAGCGGTGCATGTTCCACATGAGCCATGGCTCGTGGCCCTGTCCGTCCTGGTGGCAATCCAGGGGGCCTATGTGGGCCTGAGCCTTGCTGTGCGCATCAAGGGCACAGACGGTTCTCGGCGCCGCATCTTTCTTGCGGCCTCGTCCATCTGCCTCGCCGTGGCCATCTGGTCCATGCACTTCGTGGGCATGCTGGCGGCGCGCCTGCCCTTCCCCGTGGACTATCTGGTCTTCCCGACCCTGCTCTCGGTGCTGGTCTGCGTGCTGGTGGTGGGCATCGGCATCTTCGCCGCCACGGCCGGGCGGCTGACGCCGCTCTCGCTCGCCGCAGCCGCCACCTTCATGGGGCTCGGCATCGCCTCCATGCACTACATCGGCATGCAGGCGCTCCACGCGAGCGCCCACATGGAGCATGCGCCCCTCTTCGTGGCGGCGAGCGTCATCATCGCCATCGCCGCGTCCGCCCTTGCGTTGCGTCTCGCCGCGCGCTCGGGCCGCCCGCCGCTCTTCCTCTCGGCGGTGGCGCTGGGCATCGCCATTTCCGGCATGCACTATACCGCCATGGCGGGGATGACCATCTTCCCCCATCCCGATCCTCAGCCCCTCGCCCCTGCTTTGTCGCCGGACCTGCTGGCCATCGTGGTGGCCGTGGTGGCCTTCCTCGTGTCCGGTCTTTTCCTGCTGGTGCTGGTGCCCGATCGGCCGGACCGCGACGAGGTGGCACTCGGAGTACCCGCCGGACCGGCCGAGACGATGCCCGAGCCGCCCCCGCGCCATGGTGGGCAGCACCTGCCGGTGGAGCGCGACCGGGCCATCTACCTCCTGCCGGTGGAGGAGATCGTGGCGGTGCGCGCCAATGCCCACTACACGAGCGTGTTCGACGGCACAGCCACCTATTTCTGCTCCCACTCCATCTCGGAAGTAGAGGCGCGCCTCGCCGACACGCGGTTCGTGCGGGTGCATCGCAGCCACATCATCAATCTCGACCGGGTGGTGGCGCTGAAGAACACCGGCGACAACTGCCAGATCGAGCTTACCTCCGGCGGGGAGGCTTATCTGGTGCCGGTGAGCCGCAGCCGCACCGCCTGGCTGAAATCCCAGTTCGGGCTGAAGACGGGGCACGCGGTGTCCTGATCAGGGCTATCGCGGCCCTGCCCGATAGAACCACCGTCATGCCCGGGCTTGACCCGGCCATCCCGGGGGCTCCCGCCGGGTAGAGCTCAAGGGAGAGACATGGATGCCCGGGTCAAGCCCGGGCATGACGGGGGAAATGGGGCGCCCCGTTCCCTCGCCCTGCGCGCCGGAGAGGGCTTGCAGCGCCCCACTCGCCGCACCACAGCAACGCACCTGCGAAACTGCCCCCGCTTCACCGCCCATCCCCTGCCGTGCGAGGGCATACCGGCGCTTTCCGCCATTCGTGCAAGCCTCCCGCAGCTCGTGCAGACGGGCGCCGTTCGTGCAGCCGGCCTTGATGCTGCGCCGCACGGCTCGCCAGACTCCATAGACGAAACCAATCAAGACGCGCCGCGACCGGAGCCTCCCGCTCCGCCAACGCCGGCCAGGAGGAAGCGACGTGATCCCAGGCCCGTTCGCCTACCACCGCCCCAAATCCGTCCAGGAAGCCGTCGCCCTGCTCGCCGATCTCGGCGAGGATGCGCGCCCGCTCGCCGGCGGCCACAGCCTCATCCCGGTGATGAAGCTGCGCCTCGGCGCGCCCTCGGACCTCGTGGACCTCGGCGGCATCGCCGACCTGAAGGGCATCCGCACAGAGGGCGCCGAGATCATCATCGGCGCCATGACCACCCAGCACGAAATCATCGGCTCGGACCTGCTGGCGCAGCGGGTGCCGATCCTGCGGGAGACCTCCCTGCTCATCGCCGACCCGCAGGTGCGCTACATGGGCACCATCGGTGGAAACGTCGCCAATGGCGATCCCTCCAACGACATGCCGGCTGTGATGATGACGCTCGATGCCACCTTCGTGCTCGCGGGCACGGGCGGCGAGCGGCGGGTGGCCGCGCGGGACTTCTACAAAGGCATCTATTTCACGGCCCTCGGGCCCGGCGAGGTGCTCACCGCCATCCGCATCACGCCACCGCCGGCGGGCCACGGCTATGCCTACAACAAGCTGAAGCGGAAGATCGGCGACTACGCCACCGCCGCCGCCGCGGTGATCCTCACCCTGGAAAGCGGCAAGATCGCCAGCTGCGCCGCCGCCCTCTCGAACGTGGGCGACACCGCCCTGTTCGCGGAGGAGGCCTGTCGGTTGCTGGTGGGCACCGCGCTCGACAAGGTGAGCATCGCCAAGGCCCGCGCCGCTGCCGAGGCCATCACCTCCCCCGCCTCCGACAATCACGGGCCGGCGGAATACCGCACCAAGATGGCCGGCGTGATGTTCGAGCGGGCGCTCGCCCGCGCCTTCCAGCGCGCCCAGTAGGAGCCCGCAATGGCCAAGACCCACATCCAGCTCACCATCAACGGCAAAGCCATCGAGGCTTTGGTGGAGCCGCGCACGCTGCTCATCCATTTCCTCAGGGAAGACCAGAACCTCACCGGCCCGCATATCGGCTGCGACACCAGCCATTGCGGCGCCTGCACGGTGGATTTCAACGGCCGCTCCGTGAAGTCCTGCACCGTCTTCGCCGTGCAGGCGGACGGCGGCGACATCCTCACCATCGAGGGCATCGCCAATCCGGACGGCACGCTCAACGCCCTCCAAGAGGGCTTCCGCGAGATGCACGGCCTGCAATGCGGCTTCTGCACCCCCGGCATGATCACGCGCGCCTGGCGTCTGCTCCAGGAGAACCCGCACCCCACCGAGGAGGAGATCCGCTTCGGCATCGCCGGGAATCTCTGCCGCTGTACGGGCTACCAGAACATCGTCAGCGCCATCCAATACGCCGCCGACCGGCTCGCGGGCGGCACCATCAAGGAGGCCGCGGAATGAACGAGATGGCGACCCCTCCGGCGGACGACCGCGCCGCCAAGCTCGAAGGCCTCGGCTGCAAGCGCAAGCGGGTGGAGGACATCCGCTTCACCCAGGGCAAGGGCCAGTATGTGGACGACGTGAAGCTGCCGGGCATGCTTTATGGCGACTTCGTCCGCTCCCCCTTCCCCCATGCCCGCGTCAAGTCCATCGACACCTCGAAGGCGAAGGCGGTGCCGGGCGTCATCGCCGTGCTCACCGCCGCCGACCTGAAGCCCCTCGGCCTCCATTACATGCCGACCCTCGCCGGCGACGTGCAGGCGGTGCTGGCCGATGAGAAGGTGCTGTTCCAGAACCAGGAAGTGGCCTTCGTCGTCGCCACCGACCGCTATGCGGCGGCGGATGCGGCCGAATTGGTGGAGGTGGAATACGAGCAGCTTCCCGCGCTCGTCGACCCCTTCAAGGCCATGGACGCCGACGCGCCCATCCTGCGCGAGGACATCAAGGACAAGACGGAGGGCGCCCACGGCCCCCGCACGCACCCCAACCACGTCTTCACCTGGGAGATCGGCGACAAGGACGGCACCGCCATCGCCTTCCAGAAGGCGGAGGTGACCATCAAGGAGCTGATCTCCTACCAGCGCGTCCACCCCTCGCCGCTGGAGACCTGCCAGTGCGTCGCCGCCTTCGACAAGATCAAGGGCGAGCTGACCCTCTGGGGCACCTTCCAAGCGCCGCACGTCATCCGCACCGTGGCCTCGCTCCTCTCCAAGATCCCCGAGCACAAGATCCACGTGATCGCGCCCGACATCGGCGGCGGCTTCGGCAACAAGGTGGGCGCTTATGCGGGCTATATCTGCTCCATCGTCGCCTCCATCGTCACCGGCCTGCCGGTGAAATGGGTGGAGGACCGGATCGAGAACCTCTCGGCCACCTCCTTCGCCCGCGACTACCACATGACCACCGAGATCGCGGCGACCCGCGACGGCCGCGTCACCGGGCTGCGCGTGCATGTGCTCGCCGACCATGGCGCGTTCGACGCCTGCGCCGACCCCTCCAAATGGCCGGCGGGCTTCTTCAACATCGTCACGGGGTCCTATGACTTCCCGGTGGCGCAGTGCACGGTGGACGGCGTCTACACCAACAAGGCGCCGGGCGGCGTCGCCTATCGCTGCTCGTTCCGGGTGACGGAGGCGGCCTACTGCATCGAGCGGGCCATGGACATCCTGGCCCAGAAGCTGGGCATGGACCCGGCCGAATTGCGCATGAAGAATTTCATCAAGCGCGAGCAGTTCCCCTATCAGTCCGCGCTCGGGTGGGAATACGATTCCGGCGACTACCACGTGGCCATGCAGAAGGCGCTGGACACCGTCGGATATAAGGACCTGCGCGCCGAGCAGAAGGCAAAGCAGGAGGTGTTCCGGCGCGGCGAGACGCGCGAACTGATGGGCATCGGCGTCATCTTCTTCACCGAGATCGTCGGCGCCGGGCCCTCGCGCAATTGCGACATCCTCGGCATCGCCATGTTCGATTCCGCCGAGATCCGCATCCATCCCACGGGCTCGGTCATCGCCCGGCTCGGCACCAAGTCTCAAGGCCAGGGGCACGAGACCACCTATGCCCAGATCATCGCGACCGAGATCGGCATCCCGGCAGACCTCATCACCATCGAAGAGGGCAACACCGACACCGCCCCCTATGGCCTCGGCACCTATGGCTCGCGCTCGACGCCGGTCTCCGGCGCCGCCACCGCCGTCGCCGCGCGCAAGATCAAGGCGAAGGCGCAGATGATCGCCGCGCACATGCTGGAGGTGCATGACGACGACCTGGAATGGGACATCGACCGCTTCCGCGTGAAGGGCAATCCCGAGCGCTTCAAGACCATGACGGAGCTGGCCTGGGCGGCCTACAATTCGCCCCCTCCGGGCCTGGAGCCGGGCCTCGAGGCGGTGAGCTATTACGACCCACCCAACATGACCTATCCCTTCGGCGCCTATGTCTGCGTCGCCGACGTGGACGTGGACACGGGCGAGACGAAGATCCGCCGCTTCTACGCGCTGGACGACTGCGGCACCCGCATCAACCCCATGATCATCGAGGGGCAGGTGCATGGCGGGCTCACCGAGGCCTTCGGCATCGCCATGGGCCAGGAGATCCGCTACGACGAGGACGGCAACGTGGTGACCGCCTCCTTCCAGGACTATTTCATCCCGACCGCGGTCGAGACGCCGCATTGGGAGACGGACTGGACCACCACCCCCTCCCCGCACCATCCCATCGGCGCCAAGGGCGTGGGCGAGAGTCCGAACGTGGGCGGCGTGCCGTGCTTCTCCAATGCGGTGAACGACGCCTTCAAGTTCCTCGGCTCCACCCACATTCCCATGCCCCACGACCATTGGCGCACCTGGATGGCGGCGGAGAGGTTGGGGCTGCACCGGGAGGCCGGCGAAGCCGCGTGAGGCCGCCATGGATCGCGACACCATCGCATCTCGGCTCGCGGGCACCGGCTATGTGGCGGACCGCGACCTCTCGACCGCTTTGTGGCTGATGGATTTCCTGAAGCGCCCGCTGCTGCTGGAAGGCGAGGCGGGCGTGGGGAAGACGGAAGTTGCCAAGGCTCTCTCCGCGCTCCACGGCGCAGAGCTGATCCGCCTGCAATGCTATGAGGGCCTCGACCAGAACAGCGCGCTCTATGAGTGGAACTACCAGCGCCAGCTCCTCGCCATCAAGGCCCATGAGGGAGAGGACCCGGAGGCGGTGGAGGACCGCATCTTCTCGGAGAAGTATCTCCTGGAGCGGCCGTTGCTGGCCGCCATCCGCCGCCTCGACCCCCCGGTGCTGCTGATCGACGAGGTGGACCGGGCGGACGAGGAGTTCGAGGCGTTCCTCTTGGAGCTGCTCTCCGACTTCCAGGTGAGCATCCCCGAACTCGGCACCATCACCGCCACCTCCATCCCCCGCGTGGTGCTCACCTCCAACGGCACGCGGGAACTCTCCGACGCCCTGCGCCGGCGCTGCCTCTACCACTATCTGGACTTCCCCGACGTGGACCGGGAGGCGCGCATCATCCTTGCCCGCATCCCCGGCATCGATACTGCGCTTGCCTTGCAGGTGGCGCGGATGGTGGGCGCCATCCGGAAGGAAGACCTGCGCAAGGTGCCCGGCGTCGCCGAGACGCTGGACTGGGCCGCGACCCTCGCCGGCCTCGGCGTCGCGGACCTCAGGCAGGAGCCGGAGATGGTGCACGATACGCTCATCTGCCTTTTGAAGACGCAGGAGGACCGCGCCGCCATGCCACGCATGGTGAGCGACCGCCTGCTGGCGAAGGTGGAGGGATGAACGCCGCCCTCCATATGGGACCCGAGGGCATCGGCGGTGCCTTGCGCCTGCGCCTCGCTGGCTTCGTGCGCACGCTGCGGGATAGCGGCTTCAAGGTGGGGCTGGCGGAGAGCCGCGACGCACTCGCCTTCCTCGCCTCTCCCCTCGCGCTCCGCCGCGCCACACTCCAGCCGGGCCTGAAAGCTTTGTTCTGCGCCGACCGCTCCGACTGGGCGCGCTTCGACGAGGTGTTTTCGGCCTACTGGACCGGCCACGGCGTGCGCAGCGTCCAGAAGGTGAGCGGCAGCGCGGGCAAGACCCGCGCGCTGGAACGCGCGCCCTCCCCCGGCGCGAGGGGCGAGGGCCTGCCGGACCATACGGAGCGCCGCGAGGGAGACGCCGAGACAGCCAGAGGCGGCAGCCGGCGCGAAGGGGCCTCGCGGGCGGAGCTGATCACCGCCACCGACATCCGCCATATCGCCGACCCTGACGAGACCGCCCGCGTCCACGAACTGACCGCCCGTCTCGCCCGGCGCATGCAGGCCCGCCTCGTGCGGCGCGCCCGGGCGCGGGCCAGCGGGCAGCGGCTCGACCTCCGCCGCACCATCCACCGCTCCATCCCGCGCGGCGGCACGCCGGTGGATCTCGTCTGGCGCAGGCGCAAGAGGAAGCCGCTGCGCATCGTGGCGCTGCTGGACGCCTCCGGCTCCATGAGCCTCTACACGGCCTTCTTTGTCCGCTTCCTCCACGGCCTCGTGACCAGCTTCCGCGAGGCGGACGTGTTCCTGTTTCACACGCGCCTCGTCCATGTCTCGCCCTCGCTGCGCGACCGCAATGTCGCCCGCGCGGTGGACCGGCTCGCCTTGATGGCGCAGGGCATCGGCGGGGGCACGAAGATCGGCGAGAGCCTCGCCGACTTCAACCGCTGGCACGCCAAGCGCATGCTCCATGCGCGCACCGCGCTGCTCATCGTCTCCGACGGCTACGACACCGGCGCGCCTACGGCGCTGGCCGCCGAGATGCGCCGCCTGCGCCGCCGCTGCCGCCGCATCGTCTGGCTGAACCCCCTGATCGGCTGGCGCGACTATGCCCCGGAGGCGCGGGGCATGAAGGCGGCCCTGCCCTACATCGACCTCTTCGCCCCCGCCCACAATCTCGAAAGCCTCGCTGCCCTCGAACCCTATCTCGCGAGGATATGAGCCATGAGCTACGCCCACGACATCCTCACATTGGTCTCCGCCATGAAGGAGAAGGGCGCGCCCTTCGTGCTGGCCACCGTGGTGCGCACCGTCTCCGCCACCGCCGCCAAGGCGGGCGCGAAGGCGGTGATCCTGCCCAACGGCACCATCAGCGAAGGGTGGATCGGCGGCGGCTGCGCCCGCGCCGCCGTGCTGCGCGCCGCCATGGAGGCGCTGGCGGACGGAAAATCCCGCCTCATCTCCGTGCAGCCCGGCGACCTCCTCGCCGGCCTCGGCGTCGCGCCGGGGGAGGAGCGCGAAGGCGTGCGCTTTGCCAAGAATGCCTGCCCGAGCCACGGCACCATGGACATCTTCGTGGAGCCCATGCTGCCCCAGCCGGAGATCATCGTCTGCGGGTCGAGCCCCGTGGCGGTGGCGGTGGCGGACCTCGGCGCACGGCTCGGATTTGCGGTGGCCGCCTGCGCGCCGCCCGCCGAGCAAAGCGCCTTCCCCGAGGTGGACCGGCGCATCGAAGGCTATGCGCTTTCCGTCGCCCATGCGGGCCAGCGCTACATAGTGGTGTCGACACAGGGCAAGGGCGATGAGGCCGCGCTCCGGGCGGCCCTCGCCGTGGACGCGGACTATGTCGCCTTCGTCGGCAGCCTGCGGAAGGCGGAGACGCTGAAGGCGGCGCTCGCCGAGCGCGGCGTGCCGGCAGAGCGACTGGAGCGGCTGAAGGCCCCCGCCGGGCTCGACCTCGGCGCCATCACACCGGAGGAGATCGCTCTGTCGATCCTCGCGGAAATCGTCGCGCAGCGCCGCGCATCCCAAAAAACGGAGCAGCCCGATGAAGCTTGAATTCAACCGCAGCCTCGACCTTCCCGTCCCGGCGGATCGCGCCTGGGCCCTCCTCGCGCAGATCGACAAGGTCGCCGCCTGCCTGCCCGGCGCCGCCATTACGGAGCAGGTGGACGCCATCCATTATCGCGGCCAGGTCTCGGTGCGGCTCGGGCCGGTGAACATGAATTTTTCTGGCACCATCGAGGTGCTGGAGACCGACGCCGCCACACGCACGCTGCGCCTCGCCGGCAAAGGCTCCGACAAGGGCGGCACCTCGGTGGCGGAGATGGAGCTGACCGCGACTGTAGCGCCCACCGGCCCAGACACCTCGCGCCTCACCGGCCAGTCCACGGTGAACATCAACGGCAAGGCCGCCGCCATGAGCGCAAGGCTGATGGGCAGCGTGTCCGAGCGGCTCATCAAGGACTTCTTCGCCAACCTCCTGATGCGCATCGAGGCCGAGCCGGCGCTCGAAGGCGCGACCGCCGCCACTCCACAGACCGTGCCGCCATCCCCGCCGGCCGGGAGCCTCGACGGCTTCGCCTTCATCTGGTCCGTGGTGAAGTCGTTCCTCGCAGGCCTGTGGCCGGGCCGGAGGATCTCGTCATGAGCGCCGCCTTCCTCCTCGGCTTCTGCGGCATGATGATCGGCCTCACACTGGACCTGCAGAGCGTGCTCCCGGAGGCATTAGCCGCCCTCTGCACGGGAAACCGCACTCTGGCGGACAGCATGCTGCTGCATGCGAGCCTGTTGCCGGCGGCGAACCTGCTGATGCTGGTGGGCAGTCTCGTGGGCGCCGGCCTCGGGCGGGGGAGATGGAGCGGGCGCATCGCCTGCTGCGCGCTCATGCTGGTGGGCATGGGGATATTCGAATGGCTCGGCCCGCGGCTGGCGGGCGCGGCCGGCCTCTCCTGGACATTCCCCGCCATGGTGGCTGCCATGACGCTGGGCATGGCGGCAGGCATGGCTCTCTGCGCACTGCCTCAGAAGGCCGCCACCCGGCTGCCCTTGCGGCTGTCCACAGCGGGAAGCACCACTCGCATTGAGCGAGCCGTCTCGCCAAGCCGACCTGCTCGGTGACGAGGTGCGTCACTTCTTAGATGAAGTAAAGGCTGCCTAGGTGGGCGTTGGCCGGGACTCGTGTTTTGCTCTGCGCCATGATGAAGGGTAAGTCGTCCGACCACCCCCTTTCTGGTCCGCCAATGCAACACTTCCTCACTTCTTTTTCCACCCTCGACCCACTCATCGCGCTCGGGGTTTTCATCGCCACGGCGGCGACAGATGCCTGCTATGTGGCCTTCACATCCGCCGTGGTGGCGCGCAAGCGGCTTTCCGCCGCCAATTGGTCGAGCGTCTGGTACATGCTCTCGTCCTTCGCCGTGATCAGCTACACGGAGAATTGGATGTATGTGGTCTTCGCGGCGGTGGGTTCCTGGGTTGGCGCGTTCTTGTCGCTGACCCTCCTGCATCAGCCGGGAAAGGCCCAGGCGCCCATCGGCTCCTCCCCGCCGGAGTAGGCGGTTCTGCGACCGGAGGGCCAGAGGGGGGCGCCGTTCTTCAGGGCGTCGGGCTTGCGCGTGAGCACCGGCATATAGGGCCAGGGGTCGAACATGGACTGGTCACGGCCGAAGCACCGTGCGTGCCGCCCGTCCTGGCGCGATCCGTTCGGCATATTTTATGAGGCCACGCTCAAGGCGGGAACGTGGGCCTCCAGGAAGCGCGGCACATCGTCCGCCTTCATGGGTTTGGCGTAGCGGTACCCCTGGCCGAAATCACAGTTGATGGAACCGAGATAATCGGCCTCCGCCGCCTCCTCTATACCCTCGGCGGTGGTGGCGATGCCGAGGCTGCGGCTCAGTGCCAGGATGCCGGAGATCAGCTTCTTCGAGTTCACGTCGATGTTCATGGACCTCACGAACGACTTATCGATCTTCAGCTTGGTCACCGGGAACATGCGCAGATTCTGCAGGCTGGAATAGCCGGTGCCGAAATCATCGAGCGCGATGTCGATGCCCATGTCGCGGAAGCGCGTCAGGATCGCGTTGGCGGTCTTGTCGTCGTCCACCAGCGCAGTCTCGGTGATCTCGATCTCCAGCCGCTGGGGCGGAAAGCTGTAGCTCTTCAGCGTGCGCAGGATCTGGTCGGGCAGCGCAATGTCCTTCAGCTGGATCGGCGACAGGTTCACCGCGATCTTGAGTTGGTCGGGCCATTTGGCGGCATCGAGGCAAGCGTGCCTCAGGATCGACTGGGTGAGCGGCCCGATGAGGCCGGCATCCTCGGCGATGGAGATGAACACCTCCGGCGAGATGAAGCCCTGCATGGGGTGGTTCCAGCGGGCGAGCACCTCGAAGCCCACCACCACCCCGTCCTTCAGGCGCACCAGCGGCTGGTAGTGCGGGACAATGGTGTTGGCGGCAATGGCGCTGTGCAGGTCGCGCTGGAGCCGCCGGGACTGCTTCAGCTCCAGGTCCATTGTCGGCTCAAAAAAACGGTAGGTGCCCGGCTTGTTGCGCTTGGCGCGATAGAGCGCGGCTTCCGCCGCGCGCATCAGCTCGCTCTCGTCAGTACCGTTCTCCGGCGTCACCGCGATGCCGATGGTGGCGCCAAGGCGCGCGTTAAGGTTGTCGAGCTGGTAGTGCGCGGAGAGCTGGAAAATGAGCTGCTGGGCTGTCTTGCCGAGCGTCTCCACCGTGCGCGGGCGCGGCAGGAAGACAGCGAACTCCTCCCCGCTCACGCGCGAAGCGATGGCGTCGGGCGGCAGCAGAGGCTTAATGCGGTTGGCGATCTCGAGCAGCAGCCTGTCCGCCATCTGGAGGCCATGCAGATCGGTCATGGCCTTGAAGCGGTCGATATCGATGAGCAGCAAGGCGTAGCCGCCGGTCCCCGCTGCTGCGGCGAGGCGCTTGCGCATATGTTCACGCAGCATGCGACGGCTTGGGAGCCCGGTCAGCGGGTCGTACCGGGCGAGGGCGTCGGCCTCCTCGCGTGCCTTGATGACGTCTATCCGCGCCCGGTCGAGGCGGCGCATTAGGCGGAACAGCAGCAGAGCCGGCCCAAACTGGCTCAGGGCGGCAAACGCCACGGCCGTGATGATGAAGCGCCAGCGCGAAGGATCGTCGAAACCAGTGCTTATGCCGATGCCGAGCCAGGGGAGGATGCGCTCCTGGAGCGCGAACTCCCACCAGGTGGACGTGATGCCCATGATCGCCAGCATGGCGACGAAGGAAAGCAGCACGGAAGCCGGCGTGACGAGAGGAGGCGTGCGGTTACTACTCAAGGCGGCCTCCCTCGTCTGAGCGGGCATGTCAGATCGGCATCTAGGTCATATTACCAATTCCGACAAGCCAGGGGTATGAACGCGCAGCGCGTTCGGCGCGACGGATCCGACCCGGGTACGATCCACCATACTTCATCTAGGCAGCTGCCTCTTAACGCGTTGATCCATATACGGAATGGCGGCGAGCTTGAGGGCGGCGAGGTTATCCGGACGCCGGTGCCGAGGCCGCACAGTTGCTTCATCCCGTTGAAAAAGCACTCGACGTGGCTCCGTTGGCGATAGATCCAGGGACTGAAGGTGAAGGCGGACTTGAGCGCACGCATTGCGTGCCTCGCCTTCAGCTGAGACCATATTCAGTCTGCAAACTGCTGGCCACGCTGGACCGCCACCGATGTGTTTAGGCGCTCCAGGTGCCGCCAGCCAAAATCTCCTAGATCACAGACCCTGCAGAACCGGTTGAGACCCACTTGAGGCGAATAAGTTTCGGCCTGTTACATGAGGTTTGTAGTCAAATTCTTCCAAACGATTCACACAAATATTCACACGCGTGGATTCCGGCCACCACTTGCCTGCTCGCGCTCCTTTAGGAGGGCATCGAGCACGGCCTGCTGCTCAGAAATGCGCTCCGATGTGCGCTCTTCATCGGCAGCACCGGAGGACGAGGCGGCCTGCTCCACCAGCTGCCTGAGATTGTCTCTCGCGATGGCAATGCGGTCATCGAGTTCGTCTGTCGGCAGAGGATTGGTCATGTGAGGCCTCCTTCTCAACACCACACAAGATGCACTACCTCTCGAGCGACAACAATTAACAGCGGATTGTGGCCGGTAGGGACACATGGTTCGTGCGCGATAATGTCTATTTCACTTCGGCATCTCGGCGAGCGAACTTCTACATCTCTAGATTGTGATTTGGCATTCAATTATTGATCAATTGATAATCAATTGCCCAGGGGGTTATCCGACATTCGCTCATTGGGTGGGGGCCGGGCGGCAATTGCGTGCCGTTCGGCCTTTCAACTTTTGCGCCGCAACGTACGGTCCTCGCCCCGGCGGACCAGATCGCCACCCTCGCCTGCTATTCCGCCGCGGCGGAGATGCGCGGCTCTGGCAGATCGACCTTGTGCGGCTCCGACCGGCGCTTCTCGCCCCTGAGGCGGGCATTGAGCCGGCCCATGGCGAGATAGATCACAGGGGTCGTGAACAGGGTCAGGATCTGGCTCACCACCAGGCCGCCCACGATGGCGTAGCCGAGCGGCTGCCGCAGTTCCGAGCCGGTTCCCGTGCCGAGCATGAGCGGCACGCCGCCGAGGAGCGCCGCCATGGTGGTCATCATGATGGGCCGGAAACGCGTGAGGCAGGCCTCGTAGATGGACTGCTCCGGCGCCATGCCTTCCACGCGCTCCCGGGCGAGCGCGAAGTCGATCATCATGATGGCGTTCTTCTTCACGATGCCGATCAGGAGCAGGATGCCGATCAGGCCGATCACGCTGAGGTCGAAGCCGGACACATAGAGGATCAGCAGGGCTCCAAGGCCGGCCGACGGCAGCGTCGAGAGGATCGTCAGCGGGTGGATGAAGCTCTCATAGAGCACGCCGAGGATGATGTAGACGGCGATTATCGCCGCAGCGATCAGATAGGGCTGGGTCGAGAGCGAATCCTGGAAGGCCTGCGCGGTGCCCTGGAACGTGCCGATGAGCGTGATGGGCTTGCCCATCTGCGTCTCCGCCTGTCGGATCGCGTCCACCGCCTGGCCCAGCGCATAGCCGGGCGCGAGGTTGAAGCTCAGCGTCACCGCGGGGAACTGGCCCTGGTGGTTGATGGACAAATAGGTCGCCTGCGACGTGTCCACCTTCACGAGCGCTGACAGGGGGATCTGCTCGCCCGTGCGCGGCGACTTCACATAGATCTTGTCGAGGGAGGAGAAGTCCTTCTGCAGGTCCGGGTTCACTTCCAGGATCACGTGATACTGGGAGAGCTGGGTGAAATACTGCGCCACCTGGCGCTGGCCGAAGGCATCGTAGAGCGTGTCGTCGAGCACTTGCGGCTGGATGCCGAAGCGGGCGGCGGTGTCGCGGTCGATGGTGAGCGAAACGGTCGGCGCGGCGGTCTGTTGGTCGGTGGCGACGTCCTGGAGTTCGGGCAATGCCTTGAGCTTGTCGAGGACGCGCGGCGCCCATTCGTTCAGCTCGGTAAGGTTGGCGTCCTGCAGGGTGTACTGATACTGGGTGCGCGACGAGCGGCCGCCCACCCTTATGTCCTGTGCGGCCTGGAGGAAGAGGTTGATGCCCTCCACCTTGGCGAGCTTGGGCCGCAGCCGGTTGATGATCTGCTCCGCCGTCGCCTTGCGCTCGCTGCGGGGCTTCAGCGCGATCCAGACGCGCCCGGTATTGACGGTCTGAGATCCGCCGGTGGCCCCCACCGAGCTCGCCCACTGGTCGACATCCGGATCGGCAGCCACGATTTTCATCAGCTCGGCCTGCTTGTCCGACATGGCCGCGAACGAGATGTCCTGCGCGGCCTCGGTGACGCCCTGGATCATTCCCGTGTCCTGCTGCGGGAAGAAGCCCTTGGGGATGACCACGTAGAGATAGCCCGTGGCCATAACGGTGGCGAAGAACACCGCGAGGGTCACCTTCTGATGGCGCAGCACCCATTTCAGGCCGCGATCATAGGCCGCCAGCATGCCGTCGAAGAACGCCTCCATGGCGTTGTAGAGGCGGCCGTGCTTGAGGCCGTGCTGGTTCTTCAGGAAGCGCGAGCACATCATGGGCGTGAGCGTGAGCGAGACCACCACGGACACCAGGATGGTGACCGTGACCGTGACGGCGAATTCGCGGAGCAGCCGGCCGACGATGCCGCTCATGAGCAGCACCGGGATGAACACCGCCACCAGCGACAGGGAAATGGAGATGATGGTGAAGCCGATCTCGCCGGCGCCGATGAGGGCGGCCTCGAAGGGCTTCTTTCCCTCCTCGATGTGCCGGTAGATGTTCTCCAGCATGACGATGGCGTCGTCCACCACGAAGCCCACCGCGATGGTGAGGCCCACCAGCGACAGGTTGTCGAGGCTGTAGCCGAGCACATACATCACGGCGAACGTGCCGATGAGCGCCATGGGCACCGTGATGCTCGGGATGACGGTGGCCCAGAAGTCGCGCAGGAAGGCGAAGATCACCGCCACCACGAGCGCGATGGTGATCAGCATGGTGAACTGGACGTCGTCCACTGAGGCGCGGATGGTCTGCGTGCGGTCCTGGACGATGTTCACGTCGATGCCCGGCGGCAGCGAGGCGTCGAGCCGCGGGATCATGGCTTTGACTTGGTCCACCGTGTCGATGACATTGGCGCCGGGCTGCTTGAACACGATGAGTTGGATGCCCCGCTTGCCGTTCTGCCAGGAGGCGAGCTGGGTGTTCTCCGGGCCGTCTATGGCCCGGCCGATATCGCGTATGCGCACGGGGGCCCCATCCTTGTAGGCCACCACCACGTCGTTCCAGGGGCTGGCTGCCAGCAACTGGTCGTCCGCATAGATGGTGAAGGACTGGGTCTTCCCGTTGAAGCTCCCCTTCGGGGCGTCCACCGTCGCGGCGGTAAGGACCGCGCGCACGTCCTCTAGGCTCAGCCCGAGCGCGGCCACCTTGGCGGGATCGATCTGGACGCGCACCGCCGGCTTCTGCTCGCCGGTGATGGCCACCTGGGCGATGCCGGGCACCTGGCTGATCTGCTGCGCGAGGATCGTGTCGGCATAATCGTCCAGCTTGATCAGGGGATAGAGATCCGACTGCACCGAGATCATCAGGATGGGGGAATCCGCCGGGTTGACCTTCCTGAAAGTCGGCGGGCTCGGCAGGTTCTTGGGCAACTGGCCGCTGGCGGCGTTGATGGCCGCCTGCACGTCCTGGGCGGCGGCATCGATGTTGCGGCCGAGATCGAACTGGATGGTGATGGCGACGACGCCCAGCGCGCTCGACGATGTCATCTGCGTCACGCCGGAGATCTGGCTGAACTGCCGCTCCAGCGGCGTCGCCACCGAGGACGCCATGGTCTCCGGGCTCGCGCCCGGCAGGGAGGCCGACACCTGCACGGTGGGAAAGTCCACCTGGGGCAAGGGCGCCACTGGCAGCATGGTGTAGGCGACGCTGCCCACCAGAACCAACGCGACCATCAGAAGGGTGGTGGCGATGGGCTTGCGGATGAAGGGGGTCGAGATGCTCATGCGCGCTTGTCGTCCCCGGCGACCTTGGTCGAATCCGGCGCCGCCTTCTGGCCGCCGGGCACGATGGAGACATGGGCCCCGGGCGTGAGCTTGTACTGGCCGTCCACCACCACCTGCTCCCCGGCGGAAAGCCCGGCCGTCACCACCGAGCGGTCCGGATCGACGGGACCAAGGGTGACCGCCTTCTTCTGGGCCACGTTGTCGGAGCCGATGACGTAGACATACATGCCGTCCGGCCCGCGCTGGACCGCTTGCGAGGGGACGGTGACCACGTTCTTCAGCGTGTCCTCCAGCACCTTCACGTTCACGAAGGCGCCGGGCCAGAGCTTGAGGTCGGTGTTCGGGAAGGTGGCCTTGAGCTTGATGGTGCCCGTATCCGAGCTGATCTGGTTGTCGATGAGCGCCACCTTGCCCTCGCCAAGCAGGGTGACGCCGTCCGGCTTGAAGGCCCTCGCCACCACCGCCCCGCGCTTCATGGCCGCCATGGTGGCGTCGAAGCGGTCCTGCGGAAGGGCGAAGACCACGGAGATGGGCTTGAGCTGGGTGATCACCACGATGCCGCCCGTATCGGTGGCGCGGATGATGTTGCCCTCATCGGTCAGGCGCACGCCGGTGCGGCCGGATATGGGCGCGCGGATCGTGGTGTAGCCCAGCTGAACCTGGGCGTTGTCGATGGTGGCCTGATCGCCCTGAACCGCCGCCTCGTACTGCGCCACGAGGGCGGTCTGGGTGTCGAGGGACTGCTGCGAGGCGGCGTTCTTCGCCACCAGCGTCTTGAAACGCTCAAGATCGGCCTTCGCATTGGCCAGCAAGGCCTGGTCCTTCGCCTTGGCGGCCTGCGCCTGCGCCAGGGCCGCCTGATAGGGCCGCGGGTCGATCTGGGCGAGGACGTCGCCTTCCTTTACGTCCTGGCCCTCCGTGAAGGAGACCTTCTGCAGTTCGCCGTCGACGCGCGCGGTGACCGTCACCGTGTTGAAGGCCTTCACCGCGCCGATGCCGGTGGCATAGATGGGCACGTCCTCGGTCTGCGCCTGTGCGGTCACCACGGGGATGGCGGCCGCCCCGCGCTTGGCGGGCTTCGCCTCCGCGGTCCCGGCCGGCAGGCCATACGGCGCGAGCATGTCGAAGTGCCATGCGAGCCCTCCGGCAACCCCGAGCGCCAGAATGAGGACCCAGAACAGACGACGCATCGATATCGCTCCAGCGGAAAGGCTTCGTTCAACCCTTGAACACGCTGCACCGCAAAATCCTGCGCGCGATCCTCGGAAATCACCGAACCGTGATCCGATCGCGTAAGATGCGCAGCGCAGGGTTTCGTCCCGCTCCGTGTTGAAATTCCGTGACGTACCGTGTGCTGGGGGCGCGGTGCTCGCGATAACGGACCCACTCTTGCGAATGCAGGTGAAGGGCGCGAGGAGTTCAGCGCACCATGGTGACATGCTGCGGCAAGGCATGGGATAAGATCCCCGGATGCGCGAGGCCAGCGACGAAGACCTCATGGCGCAGGTGGCGCGGGGCGACGAGAGGGCCTTCCGGACCCTGGCGGAGCGCTTTGCCGGCCGGGCGAGCGGCCTCGCCCGGCGCTATCTCGGCAATGACACCGATGCCGAGGAGGTGGTCCAGGAAGCCCTGCTGCGGGTCTGGACCGCTGCGCCCCGCTGGCGGCCCGAGGCAGCCTTCGGCACATGGTTCTACCAGATCGTGGTCCATCTCTGCCTCAACCGGCTGCGGCGGGCGCCGCACCGGCCCCTGGAGGAGGCGGACGACCCGGTGGACCCCGCGCCCGATGCCCTTGCCCGGCTCCAGGAGCGGGACGAGAACCGCGCGCTGGAGGCAGCAATCTCCGCGCTCCCCGAGCGGCAGCGGGCGGTGGTTCTGCTCACCTATTGGGAAGGTTTCTCCAATGCCCGCACCGCCGAGATCCTCGGGGCGTCGGTTTCCAGCGTCGAGACGCTTCTCGTTCGGGCCCGCAGGAGCCTGCGCGAGCATCTGCGCCGCCCCCGTGACGAGGAGTAGACGATGACCCGCGAACAGCTCGAACATCTCGTCGCCATCCACGGCTCGGACATGGCGGGCTGGCCCACGGAGGACCGTTCGCGGGCCGAGGAATTCCTGCGCCGCGCACCCGAAGCGCGATCCCTTCTCGCCGAGGAGGCGTGCCTCGATGCCCGGCTCGCGGGTGCGTATTCCCGGCAGCTCACACCGGCGGACGAGGCGGCCGGGCGCTCGGCCCTCGCCCGGCTCCTCGCGACCCCTCTGCCGCCGCAGAACCGGTCGGCCACCGCGCGGTGGCTGCCCTCCTGGCTGCTGGCGTTCGACCTGCGCCCATCCTGGCCGAGCATCGCGGCGCTGGCGGGGATGGCCCTTCTCGGCATCTTCGTCGGCAGCTATGCCGACCACGCGCCCTCGGCACCTCCCATGGAGGTTGCCCGCGCGACCCCCGGCCCCACCATGTTCGAGCCCGCACCGCTGCTGGAGTCCGGCCTATGAGAGCAAACATTGCGAGCCCGGCCTGGATGCCGCCCCAGCGCCTCCTGCTGGTGGCCTCCATCGCGCTGAACCTGTTTTTCCTGGGTTGCGCGGCCGCCATGGTGGTGCGTCCGGCACCTTCGCCCGTCATCGCCACGAGCGTCGACCACAGTCCCACCGCCCGCATCGCCGCCATCGCGGCGACCCTGCCGCCGGCGGACGCGCGAATCCTCTACGAGAAATTCCGTGCGGCGGAGCCGGAGATCAACGCCGAGCAGGCGGTCTCGGAGAAGGCCCAAAGCGTGGTCAGGCAGACGCTCACGGCCGAGCCGTTCGATCCCGAAGCCGCCACCCGCGCGCTCGCCACGCTCCAAACCACCCGCCGCGACCTCTGGCACATTCTGCACGGGGTCGCTGTCGAAGCCGCAACGCAGATGTCGGCAGACGGCCGCGCCCGCCTCGCAGGCGGCCTGCCACCGAACGCGCAGAGAACCTCACCGAACCAAGCTCAGTAATGTGAGCTATCCATCTCGGCCGGATCGGATTGCCCGTGTGGCAAGTTCGGCATCATGATCATGTTCCGGAAGGATCCCGGCGGCTTTTTGGACAACGGACGCTATTCCGCTGCACGGATCGGCTGAGCGGCAGCTGAACGGACCGCGCCCGGCGCGCTCCCGATCACCCGTTTGAACGCCCGGCTGAACGCGGCCTGCGAGCCGTAGCCGAGGCGGAGTGCGGCAGCCTCGATGGATACGCGGTCCCGCGCGATCCACTGCGCGGCAAGCCGCATGCGCAGGTCGGTGAGGTAGCGCAGCGGCGTCATGCCGGTCACCTCGAGAAAGCGTTCCGCGAAGACGGACCGGGAGCTGCCCATCTCGGCCGCGAGATCGGCGACGGTCCACCCGCGGCCAGGATCGCGGTGCACGGCGGCGATCACGCGGCCAAGCCGTGGATCGCGCAACGCCGCAGCCCAGCCTGTCGCCGCGCCGCACCCGCACTCGACCCAGGCCCGCACGATGAAGGCGGAGACCACCTCGGCAAGCCGCGCCAATATGCCCGCAAAGCCGGCCCGCTCTCCACTGGCTTCACGCTCCATCGCCTCGAGCATGGGCAGGATTTCCGGGTAGCGCTCCAGTAGGGTGTCGGCCGACATCACGTCCGGCATCAGAGACACCAGCGGGTGCATGCCGCCGAGGTCGAACCCCATGCAGCCCGTGAAGATCACCACGTCGCTATTCCGGCAGGTCTCTTCCACGCAAGCATTGATATCGCCGACCGTGGGGCAGAGCGGCGCGATGCCATAGGCGGCGACCTCGCGGACCGGCGCAGCGGCCTGCGAGACGAGGTCGTGGACACCGCCGTGCGGCAGCAGGACGGCGGCGCCAGCCTCCAGCACCTGATCCGCCTCGTTCTCTCGACGCAGGAAGACGGTGCCGCGCGCGACGAAATGGAACTGCGCCCGCCCCTCCTCGCTGCCGAAGCGCAGGCCGAAAGGGGGAGAGATCTGGATCCGCCGGTAATTGAGCCCGACAAGACGCATGCCGATGAGCAATTCGCTCACGACATCCTCTGATGCGGCGGGCTTGCCACCATTATCGGACGAACGATCAAACATATCGGACTGAATAGCATATATCGTCCGGCACATCGAGCCTATGCATGGTGCAATGCAACAGCATTCCCTGGAAAGGACGACGGATGAGTGAAACGCTCACGCTCGAAAAGGCGGCAGAGGCGCGCGAAGCGCCGGCCTGGGCAGCAGTCGGCGCGATGGCACTTGGAGTGTTCGCGCTGGTGACGGCTGAATTCCTGCCGGCAAGCCTGCTGACCCCCATGGCTGCGGGGCTCGGCGTTACAGAGGCCGCCGCCGGCCAGGCGGTGACCGCGACGGCGCTGGTGGCGCTCGTCTCCAGCCTTCTGGTCGCCGCCGTGACACGGGGCATCGACCGCCGTCTCCTTCTGCTGGCCTTCTCGGCCATGCTTGTCGCCTCGAATCTCATCGTTGCCTTGGCGCCGAACCTGCCGTTGCTGCTTGTCGGCCGCGTGCTTCTCGGCATCGCCATCGGCGGCTTCTGGGCGATGTCGGCGGCGCTGACCATGCGGCTGGTGCCTGAGGCGCTGGTGCCGCGCGCCCTTTCGATGATCTTCAGCGGCGTCTCTGCGGCGACCATCTTCGCGGCGCCGGTGGGCAGCTATCTCGGATATATGCTCGGCTGGCGCAGCGTGTTTCTCCTGGCCGCCGGCCTCGGCGTCGTAACAATCATCGCGCAGATCGCGACCCTGCCCCGCATGGCCCCCACCGGTTCGGCGCAGCTGCGCACGCTTATCGACGTGCTCCGCCGGCCCGGAATCGGCGTCGGCATGATCGCCGCGATGCTGGCTTTCGCCGGACATTTCGCGGTCTTCACTTATATCAGGCCGTTCCTCGAGACGGTCACCGGCTTCAGCATCGATGCGGTGTCGGCAACCTTGCTCGGCTTCGGCGTCGCCAATTTCATCGGAACACTGCTCGCCGGCCCGATGATCGAGCGGAGCCTCAAATTTGCGCTCCTTTCCATGCCGCTCCTGATGGGTGCGCTGGGCATCGCCCTCGTCACGCTCCAGGGAAGCCCCATGGGTCATGCGCTGCTGATCGCGCTCTGGGGGCTCGCCTTCGGCGCAGTACCGGTCGCGTGGTCCACGTGGCTGACCCGCACGGTGCCCGATCAGGCAGAGACCGCCGGTGGCCTGCTCGTCGCCGCCGTCCAGTTTGCGATCTCCGTCGGCGCGGCGGGCGGCGGCGTGGTCTTCGCCTTGGACGGTGCGGTAGGCGTCTTCGGCGCCGCGAGCCTCATCCTCCTGTCAGCAGCGCTCCTCGTCGTCCTAGGCGTACGCACACGCCCGGCTTGAGACTGGAGCGGCGCCTGCCGGCGCGGATCTCCGCGTCGATCACGTCCGGCACGCTGGCCAGCCCTACGGTGAGCCAAGCGGGCGGGTCTTATCGGACCCACCCGCTTGTCCGTTGGGAGACGTCGCGCGCTTGGATATCTCTGCTTTACAGCTTGGAGCCTGCATCGACGTGGAACGTCTCGCCCAGAAGATCTAAGACACCACAATAAGCCTGAAGCTGCCGTCCTGCGTCCTCCCATCACTCCATCACCACGGCGTGGTCGACGTCTGCCGGTGCTTTCGGGGCGCTCTTGAGAAGCAGGACGAGCGGGATCGCGGCGAGGCTCAGCAGCATCATCAGTTTGAAATCATTGATGTAGCTGATGATGGTCGCCTGCTGCGTCACCATGCCGTCCAGCGCCGCCCGCCCGGCGAGCGTCGTGGCCTTGAGGGCGGGCAGATACTCCAGGATCCGGTTGTAGGCTGTCACATAGCTGCCGATGGTCTCGTGGTTGATCTGGATGTTCTCGGTGAGCAGCACGGAGACCACCGAGATCCCGACGCTCGACCCGATGTTCCGCGACAGATTGTAGAGACCCGTGCCTTCGCCGCGCATCTCCGGCGGGAGGGTCGCGAAGGTGACGATGGTCAGCGGCACGAACAGGAAGCCCAGGCCCGCGCCCTGCACGAAGCCGGTGACGACGATGGTCTGCTGGGACACGGCGGGCGTCCAGCCGGTCATGTCGTACATGGCCCAGGCGGTGAGGCCGAGGCCAATGGCGAGCAGGATGCGGGTGTCCACCTTGCCCACCAGCCGGCCCACCAGGAACATGCACGCCATGGTCCCCACCCCGCGCGGACCCATGACGAGGCCAGCGGTGACCACGGGATAGCCCATGAGCGTCTGGAGATAGGG
This sequence comes from Aquabacter albus, assembly GCF_040049275.1. NCBI lineage: Bacteria > Pseudomonadati > Pseudomonadota > Alphaproteobacteria > Hyphomicrobiales > Xanthobacteraceae > Aquabacter > Aquabacter albus. The sequence goes on from NZ_JBDZDT010000008.1 coordinate 158,757, forward strand.
CGTCATCAGCGACATGGAGGCGAGATAGGTGATGCCGACGATGAAGATGAACAGCAGCCCCACTGAAAAATTTCGGTCGAGGAACATGCGCGGGTTCACGAACGACTTGCCTGTCGCCGTAAAGGTGTGGACCAGGAAGATGTAGAAGGCGCTGGCGCAGACCAGGGCCTCGACCATGATCTCGCCCGAGGAGAACCAGTTGAGCTGCTCGCCCCGGTCCAGGAACAATTGCAGCGCGGCGATGCCGACCGAGAGCGAGCCGAAGCCCAGCCAGTCCAGCGAGGCCTTCATGTCCGCCTTGGTCTCGGTGACGAAGGCCGAGACGCCCGCGAAGGCCAGGAGGCCGATGGGCAGGTTGATGTAGAACACCCAGCGCCAGTTGATGTGATCGGTGAGCCAGCCGCCGATGACCGGCCCCAGCACCGGGCCGACCATGACCGACACGCCGAACAGCGCCATGGCCGAGCCGCGCTCCTCAGGCGCATAGATGTCCAGCAGGATGGCCTGGGACAACGGCACCAGCGCAGCGCCGAAGAAGCCCTGCATGAGGCGGAAGCCGACGATCTGCGACAGCGACTGCGCGAGCCCGCACAGCATGGAGGCCACGACGAAGCCGATGATGGCGACGGTGAGCACCCGCTTGCGGCCGAACCGGTTCGACAGGTAGCCGGAAGGCGGCGTCATGATGGCGGCGGCGACGATGTAGGAGGTGAGCACCCAGTTGATCTGGTCCTGGCTCGCCGCCACGCTCCCCTGGATATAGGGCAGCGCCACGTTGGCGATGGTGGTGTCCAGCGCCTGCATGATCACGGCGAGGATGACGCAGGCCGTGATCGCCCCGCGATTGGCCACCGGCACGAACGGGGCCGCCCCCGCGCTAGCCATTGCCGCCTCCGATCCCGAACATGTGGGCGAGGAAGGTGGGGAGGCCGCGGGGATGGCCTGTGTCGATGGCGAGCTCCGCGCTCATGCCGGCGCGCAGCGGCGGCTTGCCGGGCGCGGGATCGATTGTCACCCGCATGGGGATGCGCTGGACCACCTTCACCCAGTTGCCCGACGTGTTCTGGGCCGGCAGCAGGGAGAAGGAGGCGTCGGAGGCCGGGCTGATGCTCTCCACCGTGCCGTTCCATTCGTCGTCCGGATAAGTGTCGATGAAAACCGCCACCTTCTGGCCCGGCCGCACATAGGTGAGCTCGGTCTCCTTGGGGCTGGCCTCGATCCACATGCGCTCGCTGGAGATCAAGGAGAAGCCCGGCTGGGAGACCGGCAGGTAGGCGCCCACCTGGAGCGAATCCACCTTGGTGACGATGCCGTCGAACGGGGCTTTCACCACGGTGTCCGCGAGGTCGCGCTTGGCACGATCCACGGCGGAAGCCGCCTGGAGGTAGAAGGGATTGTCCTCCAGCTTCTGGTTCGCGTCGCCGCCGAGCTGGGCCAGCATGGCCTGGGCCTGGGCTTTTGCGACCGCCACCTTCTGCTGCGCAGCCTCAAGGTCGTGCTTGGCGCTGTCATAGGTCGCCTGCGAGGCGGCGGCGGTGGCGAGCAGGTTCTTCTGCCGGTTGAAGGTGGCCTCGTAGAAGGGCAGGTCCGCCTCCGCCTGCTTGATCTGGACCAACGCCTGTTGGTAGCTCGCCTGGAGGGTCAGGATCTGGTTGCGCACCGTGCCGAGCTGCGCCTCCGCACCCGCCAGCGCGATCCTGTAATTGTCGTCCTTCAGGCGGAACAGGAGCTGGCCCTTCTTGACGAGCTCGTTGTCATGGACGGCGATCTCCACCACCGTGCCGGGCACGTCGGTTGAGACGCCGACCGTGTCGGCATGGACATACGCGTTGTCCGTAGTCATCACCTGGCCGCCGGTCACGTAGAAATAGCCGCCCACGACGAGCGCCACCGGCAGAGCGAGGAACAGGAGCCGGCGCACGCGCCCACGCGGCGAGGCCTTCTTTGGCGCGGCCGCGGGCGACGATGACGCGGGTGGGGCCTCAGGCTCGGGGGCCGGCTTGCGGGCGGTTTCCAAGCGCGTGATACGTGTCTCGGCGTCGGGGGCTGAAGGGGCCGGGTCTTCCGGCCGGTTCTGAGAGATGCTCTCAGCCATGGCTCTTTTCCTTGTCTTCGTCCTCCACCGGCGCGCCGCAGGCGGCCGTGAGGTTGGTCTTCATGCGGCCGAGCATGTCCAGAAGCTGCTGGCGCTCGGTCTCGGAGATATCGAGGAGGGCTTCGCTGCGTGTCGCCTCGCCGACCTCCCGCATCACCGAGAGCAGCGGGCGGGCCGCCTCGGTGAGAAAGAGCAGCCAGACCCGTCGGTCGGTGGGATGCTGGCGCCGCTCGATGAGCCCCCTCGCCTCCAGCCTGTCCACGATGCGGCCGAGCGTGATGGGCTCGATATCGATGAGTTCGGCGAGCCCGCCTTGGTGGATGCCCTCGTTATTGGCGAGATAGGCCAGCGCCTGCCATTGCGCGCGCGTCAGCCCGTGACCCCGTGCGCGCTGCTCGAAGCGCTTGCGCAGCAGGCGGGCGACATCGTGGAGCAGGAAGCCCAATGTTGGTGTCGTGTTCGGCATGAAAGTTCCCGTGGGGAAATCTGAAGCGTACCTATCTTGAGCACCAATATAATAAGTTTGACTGACAATAAGCAATGCGTTAATTCTCACACCATGGTGAATGGATCCTGACGGGCGCCTGGACCCCGGCTGGAGAAAGCGATGAAACGGCACTTCAGATGGATTCTGGCGGGGGCGGGGTTGGTGGCGCTTCTCGCGTCGTCCGCAACGCTGGCACAGACCCAGCAGGTTTCGGCGGCGAGCTGCGCCGGGGCGGCCATGCTCGGCGGCACGCAACTCATGTGCAGCCACACCGACCCCACCGCCCCGGCGGAGTTCTGCACCTTCAGCTGGACCCTTCAGACCACCGCGGGCGCGCCGAAGATCGTCGAAGGCTCCTTCATGGTGCCGCCCGGGGCGAACAACCTGGTCGTCTATCAGAGCGGCGGGTTTTCGGCCGCGCTCGCCAATCCGATCATCCTCTGCCAGGGCCGCGCAGAGCGGGATGCGAAGTAGCCCGTGGGCTGGGCGTCGAGAGGCGCCACGCAGAAAGCATCCGGATCCAGGCACTTCAGCCGGGACGAGGCCTGGCCGATGAGCGCGAAGGGGGCGGCGTGGCTCTCCGGGAAGCCACGAACCGCCCCCTTAAGGCGGGTGAAGGTGCGTTCGGGGAAGCTATGTCCTCGCAGCCTCAGGAAGGATGGCTGAGATTGACCAGCATGTCCTTGGTCATCGCCGCCAGATCGAACTGCGGACGCCAGTTCCAGTCGGTGCGCGCCAGGGAATCGTCGATCGAGTTCGGCCACCCCTCGGCGATCTTCTGGCGGAAGTCCGGCTTGTAGACGACCTCGAAGTCGGGGTGATGCTTCCTGATCTCCGCGGTGATGTCCTCCGGCGTGAAGGTGACACCGGCGAGATTGTAGCTGCCGCGCTCGCTGATCCGCTCACGCGGCGCGTCCATCAGCTCCAGCGTCGCCCGGATCGCGTCCGGCATGTACATCATCGGCAGCGCCTCGTCCGCCTCCAGGAAGCAGGTGTAGGTTTCGTGCCGTAGCGCGTAGTGGAAAATGTCGATGGCATAGTCCGTCGTGCCGCCGCCGGGCGGCGCCTTATAGGAAATCAGGCCGGGATACCTGAGGCTGCGCACGTCGACGCCCTTGTTCTCGAAATACCACCGGCACCAGCCCTCGCCGGCGAGCTTGGAGACGCCATAGACGGTCTTCGGCTCCATGACGGTGCGCTGGTGCGTGTCGTCCGCCGGCGTGGTCGGGCCGAAGGCGGCGATGGAGCTTGGCCAGAAGACCTTGTCGAGGTCCCGGAGCGCGGCCACTTCCAGCACGTTGATGAGGCCGGTCATGTTGAGCTGCCACGCCCAGCCCGGATTCTTCTCGCCCACCGCGGAGAGGGCGGCGGCCAGATGATAGATCTGCGTGATGCCGTGCCTGTCGACCAGCGCCGTCACCTGGTCGATGTCGGTCGCGTCCAGCGCCTCGTGCGCGATGTGCGCGTGCCGGCCCTTGGGATCGATGTCGCTGGTCACGACTTGCTGCGAGCCGAGGCGCTCGGCCAGCGTGGCCGAGAGTTCCGTGCCCAGCTGCCCGTTGGCCCCGACGATGAGGATCTTGGGGGCAGTCATCGAATGATCTCCAATTCGCGCCCAGCCGCGCCGAAGGCTTCGAGCGCGTGATTGAGGTCCTCTTCGGTATGCAGGGCGCTGATCTGGACCCGGATGCGGGCCTGGCCCTTGGGCACGACGGGGTAGAAGAAGCCGATGACATAGACGCCGTGCTCGAGCAGAAGCTGGGCGAGCCGCTGGGCCTTTTCGGCGTCGTAGACCATGACAGGGATGATCGGGTGCTCGCCGGGCTTGATATCGAAGCCGAGCGCGGTCAGGCCGCGGCGGAACAGCGCCGCGTTGCGCTCCAGCCGGTCGCGCAGTTCCGTGCCGTGCTCCAGGATGTCGAGCACGGCGAGGGTAGCGCCGACGATGGGCGGTGCGATGGTGTTCGAGAACAGATAGGGCCGCGAGCGCTGACGCAGCAGCGCCACCACGTCGGCCGAGGCGCTGGTGAAGCCGCCCGAAGCGCCGCCGAGCGCCTTTCCGAGGGTGCCCGTGATGATGTCGATCTTGCCGAACACGCCGCAGTGCTCGTGAGTGCCGCGCCCGCGGGCGCCCAAAAAGCCGGTGGCGTGGCTGTCGTCGACGCCGAGCAGGGCACCGGCCGCGTCGCAGATCGCGCGGATCTCGTCGAGGCGCGCGATGGTGCCGTCCATGGAGAAGACGCCGTCGGTGAACACGATCTTGAACCGGGCGCCGGCGGCGTCGGCCTCAGCCAGCTTCGCGCGCAGGTCGTCGAGATCGTTGTTGCGGTAGCGGTAGCGCTGCGCCTTCGACAGCCGGATGCCGTCGATGATGGAGGCGTGGTTCAGCTCATCGCTGATGATGGCGTCCTCGGGCCCGAACAGGGTCTCGAACAGGCCGCCATTCGCGTCGAAGGCGGAGCCGTAGAGGATGGTGTCCTCGGTGCCGAGGAAGCGGGAGAGCCGCCGCTCCAGTTCCTTGTGGGTGTCCTGGGTGCCGCAGATGAAGCGCACCGAGCTCAGGCCGAACCCGCGCTCGTCCAGAACGCGCCGCGCCGCCGCGATCACCGCGGGATCGGAGGACAGACCCAGATAGTTGTTGGCGCACAGGTTAATGACATGCCGGCCGTCCGCCGTTTCGATCTGTGCGCCCTGGGGCGAGGTGATGATCCGCTCGCGCTTGAACAGGCCCGCCTGATCGATGGCCGCCAGCTCGGCACGGACCGAACCGTAAAATTCTAGGGGTGTTGACATGTCCTGGGCCTCCCGCCATGGTGTTCGATATGGCGGATATCCGTTATATCGAACATAAATATCCATTATAAAAGACGACGCGCCGATGCAACCCCCTCCCGACAAAAATCCTCAGAGCGGTCCACCGGCGGTGGGCGAGCGGCTGCACGCGGCACGCAAAGCCCGGAAACTGTCGCTGGACGAGCTGTCGAAGGCCGCCGGCGTCTCGAAATCCATGCTGTCACAGATCGAGCGGAACGAGGCGAACCCGACGGTGGCCGTGCTGTGGCGGCTGACCAACGCGCTGAACGTCGCGCTCGCGGAATTCCTCACCGTCGAGCAGCAGGAGCCGGTATCGCCCGTCGTGTCGGTCGTCCCATCCTACGCGACCCCGGTCATCAAGAGCCCGGACGGCAAGTGCGTCCTGCGCATTCTGGGTCCCGTGGACACGGTCAACCGGATCGAATGGTACGAGCTGCGCATCGAGCCCGGCGGCGTCCTCTCGTCCGAGCCGCACCAGATGAACACCAAGGAACATCTTTCCGTCTTCAGCGGTCAGGTCGCGGTGGATGCCGGCGGCACGCGCAAGGACGTCCGGCAGGGCGAGACCGCCCGATATCCCGCCGACATCCGCCATTCCATCACGAACGAACAGTCTGAACCGGCGATCGCCCTTCTCGTCGTCGAGTACAGATAGATCCCTTCACGCACGCGCAAGAAAAACGCGCGAACTGCGGAGCGCAGAGTGAGTAAAATCGCCATCATCGGGTCGGGCATAACAGGCGTCACCACGGCGCACGCGCTGCTCGAACGCGGCCACTCGGTCGTCGTGCTCGACCGTCATCGCTACGCGGCGATGGAGACCTCCTACGCCAATGGCGGCCAGCTTTCCGCCAGCAATGCCGAGGTCTGGAACAACGGGCAGACCCTGATGAAGGGGCTGAAATGGATGCTGCGCAACGACGCGCCGCTGCTGCTGAACCCGCTGCCCAGCCTGCACAAATACAGCTGGCTCGGCGAATTCGTCAGCCATATCAGGCATTACCGCGCCAACACCATCGCCACGGCCCGCCTCGCCATCGAGGCGCGCCGCCACCTGTTCGCCATCGCGGAGAAGGAAGGGATCGCGTTCGACCTCGAACGCCGGGGCATCCTGCACATCTATCGCACCAAGCAGGATTTCGAGGACGCCGCCCGCGTCAACCGCCTGCTCCAGGAAGGCGGGCTCGACCGCCGCCCGGTGACACCGGAGGAGATGCGCCAGATCGAGCCCACGGTCCATGGCAGCTATCACGGTGGCTTCTTCACCCCTTCGGATGCCACCGGCGACATCCACAAATTCACCCGCGGCCTCGCCGATGCCTGTGAGCGCCGCGGCGTGGAGTTCATCTTCGAAGCCGAGGTGACTGACATCGAGCATCGCCCGGACTGCGTTTCCCTGTCCTGGACCACCGGTGAGGACGGGGCCGCGATCGAGCGGCTGGAAGCCGATGCGGTGATCATCTGCGCCGGCGTCGCCAGCCGCCGGTTCGCCACGCTGCTCGGTGACCGCGTCAACGTCTATCCGGTGAAGGGTTATTCGATCACCGTCCAGCTCGATGACGCGCGCAGCCAGGATGCGGCGCCCACCGTCAGCCTGCTCGACGACGCCACCAAGATCGTGACGAGCCGGCTCGGGCGTGATCGCTTCCGCGTCGCCGGCACGGCGGAGTTCAACGGCGAGAACCGCGACATCCGCGACGACCGGGTCCGCCCCCTGATCGCCTGGGTCGAAAAGCTGTTCCCGGATGTCAACACCAGCCGCGTCATCCCGTGGTCGGGCCTGCGGCCGATGATGCCGAACCTGATGCCGCGCGTCGGCGCGGGGAAGCGTCCGGGCGTGTTCTACAATACCGGCCACGGCCATCTCGGCTGGACCCTGTCGGCCGCGACGGCGGAGATGGTCGCCGAGACGGTGCACGGCTGGACGACGCGCAACGCGAGGCCCCAGTAAGGGACACCATCGGGCGCAGGGGCGGTCCTCTGCGCCCCTTTTCCCGATCACGTCTCCGACGCGGACGGATCGGTGAAGGCACCCATGCGCGTAAAATCCTCGGCGTCGTCCAGGCGGTCGGTGCTGTCGAGCCAGAGCTGGGCGACGTGCTCGCCTAGCGGCAGCGCCACCCCGGCCTGTTCGGCGATGTCCAGCACGAGGCGCACGTCCTTGCGCATCAGTCCCATGGTGTAACCGCATTCGAAGCGGTTCGACATGATCCAGTTCGGAAAGTGGACCTCGCTGATCGCCGAGCGGCCGGTCGATGCGTTGATCACGCGCAGCGCCGATTCCGCATCGAGCCCGGCAGCGGATGCGAGGCGCAGCGCCTCGCCGGTGCTCACCATGTGCGCTGCGACCAGCAGGTTGTTGACCAGCTTGGCGACGTTGCCGGAGCCGTTGGGACCCACATGCATGATCTTGGAGGCCAGCGCCTCGATCACCGGGCGGGCATAGGCCGCGTCGGCCTCTGCGCCGCCGATCATCATGGTCAGGGTACCGGCGGCGGCGCCGATGGGGGCGCCGGAGACCGGCGCGTCGAGGAAGCCGTGCCCGGCCGCCGCGAGCCGGGCGCTGAGCCGGCGGCTGACGTCCGGTTCTGAGGTCGAGGTGTCGATGACGATGGTCCGCTCGCACCGGCCAGGGCCGAGCAGCGCGCCGGCCGCCTCAACTACCTCCTCGACCTCCCGCGCGGTGGGAAGCGAGAGCACCGGATAGGCCGTGGCGCCCATCACCTCGGGGACGCCGGAGCACACAATGACGCCGGATGCGGCGGCCAGTTCGCGGCGCTCCTCCAGCACGTCGTAGCCATACACCGTGAAGCCCTTGCGGATCAGTGTCCGGGCCATCGGCAATCCCATATTGCCAAGGCCGATGACACCGGCGGAGCCTCGCTGATCCGTTCTCATCGAACGTCCTTTCCGTTGCACGGTGCCCCGCAGGGCACCCATTCAGACCATGGGGACATCGTGAAACGCCACCATTTCGCGGGCCAGATAACCCGCCATTCGCTCGATCGACGCCGGCAGCCGCCGGCCCGCCCGCACCATCAGGTGCGCGCTTGCCTCCACCAGCAGAGCATCGGTCAGCTCGACCACCGCGACGCCGCCGCGCGCCAACTCGGCCGCCACCGCAAAGCGGGGAAGAAAGGTGATGCCAAGCCCGCTGGCGGCGAAGCGGCGCAGCACGTCGATCGACGGCGTCTCCATCGCCGGTGCCAAGGTGAGCCCGGCATCGGCGGCGGCGCGGCCGAGGAGCTGGCGGATGCCGTGCCCCACTGTCAGCAGTGCCATCGGGCTCTCGATCACATCGCGCAGCCCGACGGCCTCACGGGCGGTCAGGGGGTGACCGGGAGCGGTGACGACACAAAGCGGCTGACGCTGGATCGCCAGCGGGCGCACACCGGTGTCGATGGTGGGGTTGTAGGCGACCCCGATATCGGTGTCGCCCTGGGTGATGGCTTCCAGGACGCGGTCGGTGCCGGCAACGTCGATGCGGAAGCGGATGGCCGGATAGATCTCGGTGAAGCCCGCCACCCCGTGCTCGATCAGGTCGGCGATGAACCCTTCGTCGCAACAGACCCGGACGATGCCCTGCCGCAGCTCCTTGAGCTGGCCGATCTGCTCGGTCAGCACCTCCTGGTCCTCGAAGGTGCGGCGGGCGTGCTCGGCGACCAGATGGCCGGCCTCGGTGATGACGACGCCGCGCGAGGTGCGCTCCAGCAGCGGCACGCCCAGCCGGTATTCCAGATCAGCGATCTGGCGGCTGACCGCCGAGGGCGCGAGGCCGAGGAACTCCGCCGCGCCGCGAATGGACCCCGTGCGCATCACCGCCAGCAGATGGCGGAGCACCTTCGGGTCCAGCACGGTCATGATGGTCGGTCCTCGGCCTGCTCGGCTATGTCCTTACTAGCCGCCTTTTCAGGCGCAGGGCAGAGCCCGCTCGACGACCTCGACCCACAAATCGGCGCCAAGCGGCAGAATGGCGTCGTTGAAGTCGAAGCGCGCGCTGTGCAGGCCGGGATTCTCGCCCTCGCGCCGTGCGCCGAGCCAGAGGTAGCAGCCGGGCTTTTCCTGCAGCATGAAGGCGAAATCCTCCGACACCATGCTGAGCGGCGCGGCGGCGGCGTTGAGCCCAACCCGCGAAGAGCTGGCGGTCTCGCGCATGAAGCGGGCCGCGGCAGGATCGTTGACCGTGGCCGGGTAGCGCGACTGATAGTCGATCACGGCCTCGCAGCCGAAGGCGCGGGCGACGCTGCCGGCGATGAACTTCAGGCGCTCCTCGACGGTGCGCCCGGCCTCGTCGGAGAACCAGCGCGTGGTGCCGCGGATGGTGCAGATGTCAGGGATCACGTTCCAGGTGTCGCCGGCGTGGATCTGCGTCGCCGAGACCACCACCGCCTCGAGCGGCGACACCGCGCGGCTCGACACGGACTGCAACGCCGAAAGCACCTGGCCAGCGGCCAGGATGGGGTCGGCGCCCTTATGCGGCATGGCGGCATGGGCGCCGCGGCCGCGCACAACGATCTCGAACACACCGTAGGCCGCCATTATGGGGCCGTCGAGCGCCGTATAGGCGCCGACCGGCAAATCGGGCCAATTGTGCAGGCCGTAGACAGCATCGGTGGGATGCTCGCGGAACAGCCCGTCCTCGATCATCCGCAAAGCGCCCGCCTCGTTCTCCTCGGCGGGCTGGAACACGAAGTGCACCGTGCCGTCGAACGTGCCCTCAGTGGCGCAATGTTGGGCGGCGGCCAGCAGCATGGCGGTGTGGCCGTCATGCCCGCAGGCGTGCATCCGGCCCGGGGTCAGCGAGGCATGCGCGACCCCGCTGTCCTCGGTGATCGGCAAAGCGTCCATGTCGGCGCGGATGGCGATCGCGCGGCTGCCTGAGCCGCGCGACAGCGTACCGACCACACCAGTGCCGCCATACCCGGTCCGCACCTTCAAGCCCCAGCCTTCCATGAGGCCGGCGACCAGACGGGAGGTGCGATGCTCCTGGAAGGCGATCTCCGGGTGCCGGTGAAGGTCCCGGCGCCAGGCGACCGCCTCGGCAATGGCCTCGTTGCTCAGAACGCTCATTCTCACCAACCCAGACGCAGGGTGAGGTCGGCGATCACCACCGAGCCCATATAGGTGCCGAACATGACGCAGATGGCCACGATGACGATCTTCCAGCCCGAGCTGCGCGCGATCTGGAATTCGTTGCTGGTCAGCGCCAGTCCGCCATAAGCGAGGATCGGCGACGCCATGGCGACGAAGTTCAGCTTGGTGACCTGCTCCACCACATAGGCGGCGCCGGGGACGCCGGGGATGGTGACGATGATCGCCACCAGCGAGATCCAGGCGACGCTCGGCAGGTAGAACGGCATGAGGCGCGTGAGAATGACGCCGACGATCGAGCACAGGCCCAGGATGACCATGCCGGGCAGCGCGATCAGGGGGCTGGTGCCGGTGGCCACCCAGTTGGCGACGAGGCCGAGGGCGCACGCCACCACCAGCAGGCCGGCGGTCTTGAGCACGTCGGTCTTGCGCTCGTCGGAACTGCCGGCTTCGAGGACGGCGGCGGTCTGTGTGTTGTCGATGCTCATGATTTCGTCCTCCTCAGACGGCGGCCGCACGGCGCTCAGACGGGCGTGCCTTGTCGTAGAGCCATTCGGTGAGCGGCAGGGCGACGAACAGCCCGACATAGAGGCCGGTGGCATAGGTCAGGATGTTGCTGGCCGCGGCGAGCGCGAGGATGAGGTCCTTCTGTTCAGGAATGACGGCCACCAGCGAGGCGGTGCAGGCGGCGAGCATGCTGCCGGAGCCGACGCCGCACGACATGGCGAGCGCGCGGACGTCGAAGATGCCGAGCGCGTGGATCATCGGCGGCATGAACGCGAAGACGAAGGTGCCGATCAGTGTGCCGGTGGCGTAGACGCCCATGGCGCCGGCGCCCTCGGGGCTTTTCAGGCCATACTTGTCGGCGATCAGCGCGAGGTTGGCCTCGCGGTCGATGGAGTAGCTGGCGCCGATCGACTCGCGTCCCATCTTCAAAAGGAAGACCGCGACCGGGAAGGCGACCACGATGGTGCCGAGGTTGCCGATCTCCTGAAGGATCAAAGCGGGGCCGGTCTCGATGATCTTCTGGATCTGCGGCCCGACGGTGGTGCCGAACTTGGCGATGAAGGGCATGAAGGCCACGCTGATCATCGTCGCCGCCAGCTTGACCGCGCGCGGCGTCAGCAGCTTGCCCATGACCGGGAGGATGCTCGGGTTGAGGATGATGCCGAGCACGAAGGCATAGAGCATGGGCAGCAGGATCACCGCGGCGACGCCGATGGGGATCCGGATCACGCCGATGCTCTCGACGATCAGGACGATCCCGAGGACGACGGCGTGCAACGCGTAGAGGCTTGCTTGGGAGGATTTTTGCATTTGAAGTTCCCGCACTGTTCTGGTCGGCAATTGCCAGTCTTTTTGTTGGCTAATCGCGTGAGTATGCGGTCGACGTCATCTCAAGGTAGGCGCTAGTTGCGCAACGTCCGTTGCCAATTCGGCAACGCGGGGCTCGGGAGCACCACGGCCCGGAACTTTGGCTGCCGGGGTGCCGTCAACAGGATGCTCCCGATGGTGACGGCGGAACGCCGCGCATGTGCAGATCGGCGTCGCTTTCTCTTCGGTGACACGGCCGCAAACTTTCCAGCCACATTCGTAGATTATTTCTGCCTTCCGCATCGAGATTTTCATCCCAATACGATCGATTGTCTCCAGGCGCGCGATGGATGCAGCAAATCTCATTAGGCAGATAGAGCTATCCGAACAGCGTTCTATTTTGTCACGCGGTTCAATTGACAGCCAACTGCTTCCGCCTACCGATCAAGCACGGCTTTCTACGTATAGATTATCCGACCGCGGCAACCCTGTTCTATGGTGTTGATGTACCGTCGTAATTCCGTAAAGAAGTATCAATATTACTGGATTTCGAATTATCTGCGTTAAGTTATTTCAATGCCACTTTTCATGAAACCGCGCACGCTCTCGCTGCTGACGAAAGTCGAGCGACGAAGGGAGAGTGTGCGGTATATCGTTTCCGTGGTGGCGGCGTTTGATCTTGCCGATCCCTCGCGCCTCGACAGCGAACAGACCCTTTGGACGATGCTGGCTCAGGTGTTGCCGCCCGGCGCCGCGCTGGATGCCAGCATGCCCAAGCCCCGGGCGGAGCTTCTGATCGGCGGCCGCATCCACGCCCCCAAGACCCAAGGCTTGATGCTCGAAGCGGAGGTGGGGGGCATCAGGCGACGCTTCGCAGTGTTCGGAGACCGATGGTGGGCTGGCAGCCCCAACGGCTACAAGCCCACGCCCGCGCAGCCCATATCGGACCTGCTGCTCGAGCCCGCACGCGCCTTGGGTGGCGCCCGCCACCCAACCAACCCGCTGGGTGTCGGCTGTGACGCGGCCGAGCGCGTCGGAAAGGGGGAGCCGGTCCCGCTGCCGAATATCGAGAATTCCGACACCCTCATTCAATCGATCGTCGACGTCCCCGCTCCCGCGCGGTTCGGCCCGCTGGATGTCTTCAGTCCCGAACGCCGCACGCTCGCCGGCACCTATGATCAGGCCTGGGCGGAGAACCTCGCGCCCGCACTGCCCGATGATATTCATCCCGATTTCTTCATGACCGCTCCCCCCGAGCAACGCTTCGCGGACTATCTGCGCGGCGATGAACCCTATCGGCTCCGCAATTTTTCCGCCGACGAAGTGGAGATCTCCGGCCGCCTGCCCGCTGTCCGCCCGCGCGTCTTCGTCGGATGCGGCGAACGGAGCTGGGTGGAGCTGACCATGCGGCTCGACACGCTGTGGCTGCTCGCCGGAGCGCGGCGCGGGGTCCTGATCTGGCACGGCATGACGCGCATCGAGGATATCGAGGGCAAGGACGTGACCGATGTCCTGCTGGGCTATGAACGCATGGCCGCCCCTCCCCGCCCCGTCTCTCACTATGCCGAGGTGCGCCGCCTGCGCACAAATCCTGACACGGCATTCCGCCATGCCTTTTCGGAATCCCAGCTCACGCCGCCGCGCGACCCCGCCGAGGACGCCCGGCGCCGCGCCGCCCGCGTGACGCAGGCGCGCGAACGCGCCGCTGCCCATGCCGAGGTGATGACCTTCCTCACAAAGCGCCAGTTGGACGCCGCCGGCATCCCCGCCGCGCTGCGTCCGCCGCCGCCGGAGGCGAGCGACGACCTGCTGCTGATGCCGACCCCGGAGGAACTCGCGGAGGGCGATTTCGATCTCGGCGAAATACTGGACGTCATCGAGGAAAAGCACCGCGAGGCCGAGGAGAAGCTCCAGGCGTTATCCAAGCTCGGCCAGGGGATCCACTCGGCGATGGACGCGGTGCAGCGGCCGGGGGCAACCCCATCCGACATCGACGCTCTGCTGTCAGCCATGTCCCCTCTGATGGGAGACACGGATCTCGCCACCGAACTGGACAAGAGCCTCGGTCAAATCCAAATGCCCGCGCCCGACCTGCCGGACGGCACGCCGCTGTCGCCGGCGATGACCGCTGCCATGGACAAGGCGGCGGAGCTGGGCGACTGGCGCGGCATGATTCTGGACGGGCTCGGCGGATCCGACGACGAGGCCCTGCTGAAGGAAGCCCACGCACGTTTTCTCGACCTTCCGGAATCGCGCCCTTTTGCGGGCGCGCGGGCGGGCCTTCGGGCCGCTTCGGACGTGCCGCAGATCGAGTTGCCGCCGGACGTGTCGAAGCCCGGTACACCTGCCGCCCCACCGCCCGCCCCCCCCATCACCGCGCTGCTGGACAAGCTGGCCGGTCCCAGCCTTCCCGATGTTCCGGTAGCGGGCATGGCGCAGAAGCTGACGGAGGCGGACAAGGCGATCGCGGCACAGCTGCCGAACTTGAAGCCTGCGCCGGGACGCTCGGCGATCGACGCCCTGCTGGCCGCCATGGGGGGCATGGATGATCAGAATCCGGACGACCGGACGCCGGACCAGATGCTGGCGCAGGTGAAGGCCGACATGGCCGATGTCGAGGCGCTGCTCGACGAGAGCGAGCCCAGGATGAAGGACGCGATCGCCCAGGGCCGGCGGATGTCGCTCACGCCGAGCTATCCTCAGGAGGTGCTTTCGCCGCGCCTCGCCAAACGATTTGGCGATCTGGTCCTGGCCGACATCCGCGCGGGCATCGATCTGCGTGGCCGCGACCTTGCCGGCGTCGACCTCGCCGGCGCGGACCTGACCGGCCTTGACCTGTCTGGAGCCTTCCTGGAACGCGCCAATCTTGCCAAAGCCCGTCTCAGGGGCGCGAAACTGGTGCAGACCGTCTTCGCCGGCGCGCGGCTCGCCCACGCCGACCTGTCCGATACGGACCTGAGCGACGCGAACCTTGCCGGCGTGGATGGTACGGCGCTCAACCTGTCCGGCGCGCGGCTCAACCGCACGCAGATGATGCGGGCGCGCCTGCGAAGGGCGGTCATGCGGGGCGCGAGCTGGAACGAGATATCAGCCGTGGAGATCGAACTGGACGGGGCGGACCTCGTGCTCTGCCGCTTCGATGAAATCACGTTCGTCAAGAGTACCTTCAGGAGGGCACGGTTTGACCAGGCTCTCCTGCGGCAATGCCAGCTTGTGGAGTGCGATCTCTCCGGCGCCGCCTTCAACGGGGCGTACCTCGACCGGTGCGCCCTCGTTGCCGTCACCGCCCCGGATGTGAGCGCCGTCCAGGCGGATCTGCGCGGCAGCAGTTTCGTGGGCGGTGTCGATCTCTCGCGGGCGGATTTCTCCGCCGCGCTGGTGAGCGACTGTGCATTCCACGCCGCGAACCTCGTCGCCGCGCGTTTTCACCGCGCCACGCTCGACCGCGCCTCCATGGCTGAAGCCAAACTTGCCGGTGCCAGTTTCCGGCTGGCCTCCATGCAGGAAACGCTTCTCGATTCCAGCGACATGCAGGACGCAGACCTCGTCGGCGCGCATCTTCTGGATGCCAAGCTCCATCGGGCAAATCTCGCCCGCGCGCGGCTGCAGGGTGCGAACCTCTATGGCGCCGACATGATGGATGCAGACCTGTCCGGAGCCGACCTTTCCGGGGCAAATCTTGCAAAGACCGTGCTGGCCCTGGAGACCCGCAATGTCTGACGCCGCGGCCCGCGAGGATCTTCTGACGCATGCGCGGCTGAGCATCCCGTACAAACGGGGCGACTTTGCCCTCACCAACTGGATCGCGACCGACGACCTCTCCAACGGCATCATCATTGAGACGAGCTTCCGGGGCGCGCGGTTCGACCGGGCAACCTTGCGCGAAACCCTGTTCATCAGATGCGATCTTTCGGGCACCTCATTCGCTGGCGCCAGCCTGGAGGGCTGCCGGTTCATCGAATGCGATCTTTCTCGGACGAATTTCGAGGCCAGCACCCTGTTGTCGGCGTCCTTCGTGTCCTGCGCGATGAACCCTGCCGGCTTTTCCCGGATGACGGTTTCGGACTGCAATTTCCTCAAATGCGACCTTGCGCGCACCCGATGGGTCGGAGCGCGGATCGACGGCTGCGCCCTTCTGGAATGCGTGCTCGACGAGGTCGACTTCTCCGGCATGGTCGCGACGCGCATGATCGCCAACAAGGCCGACCTGCGCGCGGCCCGGCTGGACGGCCTCGTGCTCGACACCGTGCTTCTTGTTGAGGTGGACCTTTCCGGGTGCGACCTCACTTCGGTGTCGCTGGCGCGGGTCAATATGACAGGAGGGCACCTCGGGGAGGCGAACCTTGCCGGGGTGGACCTGTCCGGCAGCTTCCTCCAGGAATGCATACTGGCCGGCGCCGATCTCAGCGGGGTCAACGCACCCCAGGCCTTCTTCGCCAAGTCCGACCTCACCGGTGCGCGCTTTACGGACGCGCGGCTGACAAACGCCAACTTCATGGGGGCACGCCTCGGAGGAGCGGATTTTTCCGGCGCTGACCTCAGGGAAAGCGTCATGGTCGGGGCCCAGGCCCCTGGCGCCCGCTTCGCCGGAGCGGACCTGTCTTACGCGCTGCTGAATGTCTCGCGGCTGGAAGGCGCGGATTTCTCCCGCACCGAGCTTCTGCGCACCAACCTCCACAGGGCCGTCACCAACGGCGTGCTGTACTTAGGTGCGACTGGCCAGCCCCTGGGCACCGATCAGGAAAGGGCTCTGGCGGAGCTTTACAGCCCCTACAAGGTGCGGTCGGCAACGGAGGAAGACTGAGATGCCGGGTTTTGCGAACTCCCAAGGCCCCATAGCCGCACCCGACATGGCTTTTCCGGATCCCTGCAAGACGATCGTGGGGCCTGCGGTGGTCGTCATCCCCTATCCGGTCATCGGGCTGCGGAACACGGCGGTCCCCAATCAGCTCAAGACGTGCGTCTCGGCCATGCCCGTCCATAATCTGGCGACCTCGATCCCCCTCACCAACGGCGACAATGCGGGCACGCTCCTCGGCATCATCTCGCAGACCGAGATGGGGCCATCGCGGAACATGCTGGGGTCTTCCAATTTCTTCGTCGGAGGGACGCCTGTGACCACCATGGGCGCGCCCACCCTTCAGAACAATCAGGCGCCGGGCCTCACCTCCGCCGCCACGCAGATCAAATTGATGTCCATGCGCTGAGCGCGCCTTTCATTTTTTGAATAAGGGGGAGCCAATGGCCGTCGATCTGAAGCTGAAACTGTCCATCGCCAAAATCGCTGGTGCGACGGGTGAAGCGGTCACGCATTTCGATTGCCGGGCCATCAAGGGACGCGAGGCGATTTCGGAACCCTACCGGTTCGAGGCGTCCTTCCTGGCAAGCGATGCGACCTTGAGCACCATCCGAGGCAAGACCATTGTCGGAAAGAAGGGATGGCTCACCATCTCGGCCGGTTCCCAGGACAACTTCGGTTCGGGGACGGATTCTACTTCACCCCCCAATGCAAGCATCTTCGCCGGCATCATCCTGGAATTCCGTGTCGACGCGATCATGAACGCGCAAGGCCAATATGCCTGCTATGCTGTCTTGGCTCCAAGCATATCCGCCCTGAATTACAATCAAGTGTCGAACATATTTGCGACATCTGAAGTATCAAAGACTGATTTCATTAAAGGCCTGTTGTCCAGCAATCCCGACAATTCGACCACGGGTGGCCATCAGCAGAGCCTCGAATTCAATGTTTCCTCGAGTATCAACGATATAAAGATTGAACTTCCGGATAATATTACAAAATACAACGAAACAGACTTTTCCTTCTTCTCTCGCATGGTTGAACATTACGGAATATTCTATTACTTCGAACATGGAAAACCTGGTTCTGGCTCCGCAAATGTAAAATCCGACTACAGGGACAAAATCCGGATCGGAGCGCAGAATGCGGACTTCCTTCGATTTTCATCCTCTCCAGTCGTGACCACCAACAACGCGACAACCGCAACGGATCTTCTGAATCCGTGCGTTCTGTCTTTTTCACAAGTGCAGAGGCCGCACGCCAAATCGTTCGTGGTCCGTGACTATAACGAGACCGGCCCGGCAAGTGACATGCTGGCCTCCAGCGAGGTCGTCGGCTTGAACGAAGGTCAAGATAACGACGGCATCGGATCCATTGTTGAATATGGCGACCATTTTGCTGATCACAATGAGGGCGTCGAGTTCGCAAAAATCCGCGCGCAGGAACTCGCATGGCAGGCCAGCGTGTTCGAAGGCGAAAGCACGCTAATGGGGCTGCACGCCGGGATGATGCTTCAGATCAAGGGGTTCTCGTCGTCGAGCGCCGAGGAATACCTTGTTGTTTCCATCGAGCATTCCGCCGCGGCCTCGAACTATTGGCACCCCGACCTCGGCTTGGCCAAGGACGAACGGTATCGCAACCGCTTTGTCGCGATCCCCTCGTCATTGCAGTTTCGTCCCAAGCGCCAGACGCCGCGACCGGTCATGGCGGGCGTGTTCAATGCCGTGGTGGCGGGGGCGCCAAAGAAACGCGCCGTGCTTGATGGAGAGGACAAGTATCACGTCAATCTCCAGTTTGACGAAAGCGACAAAAAGCACGCCATGGGCACGCTGAATCCCAGCAGCGTCGCAGTGCGGCAGATCGAGCCCTACGCGAGTTCGGGCGTGGACGGGGTTGCGAGCGGCCTGCATTTTCCGCTGGTGCCCAACACCGAGGTCTTGATGGCCTACGTCAATGGCGATCCCGATCGGCCGATCATTGTCGGAGCGGCTTTCAACAGCATCAACCAGAACCTCGTCAAAAGCGCATCCTCCACCGCGAACCGCCTGCGCACCGCGGCGGGCACCCTGCTGGAGATGGAAGACGGGTCCGTCACCGAGGCGGGTGGGAAGGAGACGCGCGGCCCGCGCTATCTGCGCATGGATGTTCCGGTCTCCTATAACGACGCCGCCACTTCCGGCACCTATTTCCGGATGGGCGCCCAAGCAAGCGACGAGACGAAGGATGGCAAGAATGTTGTCGCGACGGGGCTGACCTACACGGCCTCCGGCGTCGATGCCACCGGCGCGGGCATGACGAGCGATCCCATAAAGGGCTCTGGGAAGGGAATCCAACTTTACAGCCAGGATGATCTGGATGTGAACGTGCGCGGCGCCGGATTGATGAAATTCGGCAAGGGCCACACGACGGAGACCTCGACCGGGGATTCGACGCACACCGTGTCCCGAGGGCAGTATGTGCTGACGGCCCAAGGCGACATCATCATCACGGCCGGAGCCGTTTCTCAGACGGGGGGGGCCCCTTCGCCAGACGAGACCGCGCTAAAGTCCGCCGGCGCTCAGCCAAGCGGCACCGATCAGATGCCCACCAGCGCTCAGATGGGTGGCAGCACTCCGAAATCCCCTCGTGGTCAGATGGGCGGTCCCGCCCAGATGTCCGCCGCCCAGTCGGATGGCGCCGGTGGTGGGGGAGGCGGAGATGGTGGCGGGTCCTTCACGGTGAAATCGCAAGGGCCCACAAAAATCTTCACTTATGGGACATTCACGAAATACACGGCGGGTGAGTCCTTCACCGTATTTCTCGGCGCAGAGCAGACACTCAAAGCAGCCATGTCTATGACGGTGCAATTGGGGGCGGCATTTACAGTGACCTTGGGCAGGAAAACTGATATTATTATAGGTGGGTCAACGAAAACCGTACTTGGGAGCGGCGACATGAAAGTCGCCACGCGAGATGCTAAGATTTTAGCAGGCGCTGATCTTAAATTGGCTAGATCTGATAGTAAAATTCTTATCGGCGAAGACTTCAAAGTCTCAGGCTCGAACAAAACCATTCTAATGAATAAACTGACCTTAGCGAACCTAGCTACGATCAGTGACAAGATCAGATCTCATGTGGGTGAAATAAGTATAGGGAAAAACGCAATCAAAACCGGTAAAAACTCTCTCGAATCCAAGATAAATAATCTGACCGTATTCACATAATCATGACTGCCCCTTCCTCAGCACCAATTTTACCCCGAAGGCAGATCGAAGCCGCGACCCGCTTGATGAAGGATGGACGGCACGAAGAGGCGGAGATTCTCATCGCGCATATGCTGGCTGAGCGGCCCGGCGACGTGGATGCGCTGATACTGAAAGCGGCCATCGCCATGAAGCAGGGCGCGGTGGAGCCAGCTTACTTTCTACTGGCCGAACTCGCCTCGCAGGTGCCCGACCGCGCCGACGTGATCGGCAATCTCGGCGCCGCCCATGCGGCGCTCGGGCGGACCGAGGAAGCGCTCGCCTGCCTCGAACAGGCGGTGTTGCTCGCGCCGGAGGATGCCCGGCGCCGAAGCGAGCTGGGGCGCATGCTGCTCATCCGGGGCGAGTTCGTCCGGGCGCGCGAAGAAATCGTGCGCATGCAGCAACTGGCGCTGCTGGCGGGCGATACGGAACTCCTGGCGGAGGGCTGGTCCGCAGCCGCCGCGCTGCTGATGCTGGAGGGCGAGCCCGCCCAGGCGGAAAAGGCGCTGCGCACCGCGCTGGACCTGCGCCCCGGCCATGGCGACGACCTCGCCATGCTGGCCACCTTGCTTGTGCATGCGGGGCGGACCGAGGAGGCGCTGCCCTTTGCCGAGCAGGCCTATCTGGCGAGCCCTGCCAATCACGAGCGCGCCCTGTCGCTGGCCTCGTGCCTTGCCGATCTCGGCCGGCCGGCGGAGGCCGAGCGGCTGATCCGCCGCGTGATCGCCATCGCGCCCGCTTATGTGCCGGCGCAAGCGGCGCTGGCGCGCAGCCTGATCCGTCGCGGGGATACGGCAGGTGGCCTCGCGGTCTTCGCCCCCGTGGTGCGCCACCTCGCCGATGATCCGGACATGCTGCTGGAGATGGCGCGCCTCCTGCGCCTTGCCGGCGATCTCGACAAGGCCCTCGTCTTCGCCGATAGCGCGCTGAAGCTGGCGCCGGACAAGCCCGAGGCCCACCAGATGCGCACCCGTTTGCTCATGGGCATGGGGCGCTTCGATGAAGTATGGCCCGCTCCCAAGGAGCGGATGACGCCTGAGGCGTGGGGCCACACCCCGCTTTTCGTGCCGGAGGGCCTGGCGGCGGAGGAGGTGCTGCTGCTGGCGCGGTTCGCCCGCCAGTTGGTTCCAAGCGGCCGCCTTGCGTGCCATGCGGAGGCCGCCCTCGGTCCATTGCTGGAAGGCGTCGCGGGCCTCGCGCCAACCGAGTCCGCAGCGCCCGAGCAAGCCTGCCCGCTCACTGCCCTGCCCGAACTCCTGGGCGTATCGCCCGAGGACATGGCCGCGGAAGGCTATCTTGCCGTGGAGAAGACCCGGTATGACCGGTGGGGCGAGCTGTTCTCCGGCCTCGCACGTCCGCTCATTGGCATCGTTTGGGATGGCGACCCCTCGGGGTTATCGCTTGACGCCCTCAAGGCGGCGCTCGCGGAGCCCGGGACGCTGGTGTCACTCGTTTTCGACCAGCGCCGCGCCCATCTACAGGGCGAGCAAGAGATCGTGGATGCGGGAGCACATTTCACGGACGCGCGGGACCTCGTGGCGGCCGTCGCGCGGCTCGATCTGGTCTGCGGGGCGGATGGACTTGCGTTGCACGTGGCCGGCGCCCTGGCCCAGCCCGCCATCGTGATCATTCCCCCCACCCAACCCTGGACGTGGGCGCACCGGAACGGGCGCTCCCTGTGGTATCCCAGCGCGCAGGTGGTTCGACAAGAGCAAGTCAGCGACTGGGATCCCGCGCTGGAAGCCTTGGGACAGGCCGTGCGCGAGAAGTTTTCTGTTGCTGGACTGATCTAGAAGCAGCGGGCGCTCGAATGCCCCCCAACGCCGCAATGCTGCCGCGCAGCCTTAGCCAATCCGACCAGCGAGCGTGGACCGACGCCACGGCCTCATCCCCGTGTGGTTCTGCTGCCTAAGGCCTGCCCAGCGGCGATATGACCTGCAATGGTGGGCCGGCCGTCGCCAACGCAGAGCGCCGGCTGGAGATGCTTTCGGGCGTCTCCATTGCTGTTGTCCTCAGCGGGGCAGCGCGCTGCCACCGCGATAGCCGAGCATCTGGTCGTAGAGATCGACGCGCCGGTCGCGGGGCAGGTCATTCAATTGGTTCCAGATGGACGCCGTGCGTGTCGCGACCACGTCGATGTCAGCATAGAGGATGGTGTCTTCGTCCGGTCCCGCGATGCGGCCGATGGGCCAGCCATTGGTGCAGGCGATGAGCGAGTTGCCCATGAAGCCGGAGGTGCGCTCCACGCCGATGCGGTCGGCGGTTGCGATGAAAACGGTGTTGGCGTGGGCGGCCGTCATGGCGAGGTAGGCCGCCATGCAGATGCCGCTGGCGTCATAGAGGGGCGGCGGCGTCCACACCCAGCCCGTGGGAATGCAGATGATGTCCGCGCCCTGCTGCGCCACGATGCGTGCGGTCTCTGGGAACCAGATGTCCCAGCACACGAGGAGCCCGATGCGGCCGATCCGCGTGTCGAACACGGGATAGCCGAGGTCACCGGGAGTGAAGAACAGCTTCTCTTCGTTCCAGAGATGGGTCTTGCGATACTTGCCGATGAAGCCCTCCGGCCCCACCAGAACAGCGGTGTCATAGAGCTTCGCCCCATCGAGTTCCGGCAGGCAGCCGACGATGTAGACGCCGCGCGTCCGCGCGAACTCCTCCCAGCCGCGCACCGTCGGGCCGGACGGCACGGGCTCGGAATGGGCATAGGCCTCTTTGCGGGAGAAGAAGGTGTAGCCGGTGGTGGCAAGCTCCGGCAACACGATGAGGTCTGCGCCCTCCGCGACGGCCGTGTTGAGCCGCTGCTCGACGGCGGCAAGGTTGGCCCCGCGATTCTCCAGCCCGACCTGCGGGTTGAACTGAACCACGGCAACCCGCGCCGGGCTATTGCGGCGGGGTGCGCCGGTTTCGGTGGCGATATCCTCAGGGTGCTCCGCCATGGGGCTCCGCTCCATTTCTAGTTCTATTATCGAACCATTTGGAATGAAGCCTGTCTAGTTCTATTTTAGAACCAAGCCACGCATCCCCGGAGCAAGAAATGAAGCGGAAGAGCATGGAGGAAGCCGAGTGCCCGGTGGCGCGCGCTCTGGACCTGATCGGAGATTGGTGGACACTGCTGATCGTGCGCGACGCCTTTGACGGCATGCGCCGGTTCAGCGACTTTCAGTCCAGCCTCGGCATTTCCAGGGGCATCCTTTCAGCCCGCCTTAAGGGGCTGGTGGACTGTGGCATCCTGGAGATGGTGCCGCCGGAGGATGGCGGCGCGCATCATGACTATCTGCTGACGGCAAAAGGGGCAGCGCTGTTTCCCATCCTTGTGGGCCTGCGCCAATGGGGCGAGACGCACTGCTTCGAGCCCGGCGAACCCCATTCCATCCTGGTGGAGAGGACGACCGGCCGCAGGATCGGCCCGCTCAAGCTCGAGGATGCCTCAGGACAGCCTCTCGAGGCCGCCATGACGGAGGTCCGAAAGGTCGCTGCCGCGCCGGTGCGCACAGGAAGGAAACGCGCTGCGCAGAACGCTTAGGATCTGCCGGCGCGCCGCAACACCGGCGGCGAACTGTTCCGCGGCCCAGAAGTACGGCCCGCTATGGGAATTCACCCCATGGCAGATCGCGATGACGGCACGCTCCAGCGAGCGGAATTCTAAGCGGGGCCATCGAGACGCGCTCCCCAATCCTCGACCTTGCCTGCGGCCAGCCGCTTGCGGCACGTCTGCCGCCATCCTTCGCTGAGCTCGGGAATCTCGGCAATCAGGCCGAGTTCATCCCTGTCGATCTCGCGGGCGAGCATCGCCCGCATCAGGCGGCCCACGGTCCATTCCGGCCTCGGCCGATGGTCGAGGCGGCAGGGGCTGCCCGGCACCACCTCGCCGGCCTCGATCACGCGGTAGTACCAGCCGGTTCGTGCCGTCGCGCGCACGCGCTTCGGCAGCTCGGGCCAGCCGGAATGCGCGCCCAGCCGCCAGCATGGCTGGCGGCCCTGGCTGATCTGGAGACGAACGCCGCCAAGCCGATAGATGTCACCTACGCAGACATCATCCTCGGTGAGGCCCGCCGTCGAGATGTTCTCGCCGAATGCGGGGGCACGGTGGAAGGCGGGAACGTCCGGGTTCTCCAACCGCCACGCGGCGTAATGGTCGTGCGGATAATGATGGATCGCCTTTTCCAGGCCACCGTGATGCTGGGTGTCGCCCTGGGCGTCGCCGACGATGCCGGTACGGGTGATCGTCCACGGGCCGGGCATGGGCCGCTTGGCGATGCCGCTGGCGACAGCCCGCGGGCCAAGCGGCGCCAGCGTTCCGCAATAGAGGATGTCGATAGGCGTCATCACGCCTCGCACGCTCCGCCCCCGCATCCGGCCGCGGCTTCGGAGATCGATGCCGGCGGCGACGCAGGGTGCGTGCCGGCGAGCTCCGCCGCAATCATGGCGCCGAGCGCCATGTCGCTGTCCTGTCCGAAGCCATGATGGCGGATCGTTCCGTCGCGGCCGATGAGGATGCTCGTGGGCGTCCCGCGCATTCCGTAGCGGGCCATGATCTCGGGAATCGGGCCCGTACCGGACGGCTGGTCGACCGCGATCGGAAATGTGTAGCGATATTCGTGGATGAAGGCGGCGAGCGAGACCGGCGTCATGGCGGCGTGATGCTCGAAGACCGCATGCAGGCCGATGACCTGAAGGTCCGAGCCGCGGAACAAATCGTGGGCGCGCTGAGCCTGCGGCGTTCCGTGGGACACGCAGCCCGGACACAGCATCTGGAACGCGTGCACGAGCACGGGTCGTCCGCGCAGGCCGGCAAGCGTCAGCAGGCCCGGACTGTTGAACCATTGCGAAACGACGAGTTCGGGAGCGATCATGGGGGCCTCCGGCATGCTAGCGCCAGTTCCAGTTGACGGCGTCGAGCCACTCGGCAAAGAGCGCGCGGCTCGCGGTCTTCAATCTCTGACCGTGCGCCGCGCTGTCGGCGCGCAGGGTCCGCGGATCGATGCCGGCTGCCGCGATCTCGGCGGCATGCCCGATCAGCCACGCCTCGATTTCGTCGGCATCCACCTCGGCATGGAATTGCAGGCCGAGAATGTTGGGGCCGCGCGCGAACGCCTGGTGCGGGCACAGAGGCGTCGCGGCGAGGCTGAGTGCGCCGTCGGGAAGGTCGAGATTGTCGCCGTGCCAATGCAGCACCGGCACCCCCTCCAGATGGCGGAGCGGCGAGGATGCGGCCTCTGCCACCAACTCCACTGGCGCCCAGCCGATTTCCTTGGCCGGACCGGGCCGCACACCGGCGCCGAGCGCGGCTGCCATCATCTGCGCGCCGAGGCAGATCCCGAAGGTGGGCCCCCCAGCCGCGAGGCGCCGCTTAAGGATGGCCAGTTCGTCCGCGATCCACGGATACCGGTCCGCCTCACAGACCCCGACCGGGCCGCCCAGCACGATCAGCAGATCAGCGTCGAGCGGCGCGTGCGCATCGAGCCGACCCGCTCCTGCATCGAGCATGCGCACCTCGAAGCCGCGCTCGGCCAGGAGCGGGCCAAGCGTGCCGAGATGCTCAAAGGCAACGTGCCTTATTGCGACACACGAAAGCGGCATGTTGCGCCCCCCGCCCAAGCTCTGGCTGTGACTGTGCGTTGGAATGTGCGGACGGCCCGCCTCCGGCGGAAGACGGCACTGGTTGTTGCCGGTATAACGTGGGGTTATCACTGGAGCGGGGACGGAGGCGGCCTTGTCGGACCGGACGCGCGAGTTTGCGGACCAGCATCTGAGGACTTTCCTGCGTGTCGCGGAACTCGGCAGCCTGCACAAGGCTGCAGGGCTCATCGGCGTATCGCAGCCCGCGCTCAGCAAGCAGATGAGCACCCTCGAGAGCAGCCTTGGCGTGCGGCTGTTCCGGCGCACCACGCGCGGCGTCACACTGACGCCGCAGGGCGAAATCCTGTTCGGGCGGCTGCAGCCGGTGTTCGACGAGATCGATACCGCCGTGCTGGAGCTCGACCGGGGGACGCCGTGTCTCCAGGGCGAGATCGTGTTCGGCGCGATCGAAACCTTCAGCTTCATCGATCGGATCTGGGATCTCGTCGCCACGCTGTCTAAGAAGAACCCCTTGCTCTCCGTGGGGATCAAGCAATTCAGCAGCTCGGTCATCGTCAACAAGGTTTCGACCGGCGAGTTCGACTTCGGCATCGTGCACGAGAATGCGGACTTTCCGCCCGACATCCAGCAGACCCCGCTGTTCCGGGAGAAGCTGGCCATTGTCTTCTCGCCTCGGCATTTCGATGAGGCGGTGATTTCAGGCTATCCTGAATGGCCGAAGGGCGTCTCCCTGATCTCGTTCGACGCCGGCTCGGCGCTCGGCCGGCTGGTGCGCAACCACAACAAGAACCACGGCATCGCGATCAGGATCGAGACCAACTCGGTGCAATATTTGCTGGATGCGACGGCCCGCGGGCTCGGCGTGACCATCCTTCCGGAATTCTTTCCGATCGCCTTGTCACGCGACCATGATCTGGCACGCTGCTACTCGCCTTTCCTCAACACCATTCGCGGCAATGTGCTCATCCAGCGCCGGCGAGGTGGACTCTCGCCGCAGGCGAAAGCGCTCATGCAGCATGTGACGGCGATGTTCGCGAACGGCGACCAGCAGGCTCCCCGATGAAAGCGCCGTGCAGGCGGCAGGAGATGGCGGCACCCGAATATCAAAGGAGTACTGTGCCTCTCCAATTGGATAAAGAGCCGTCCCTTTCGACAAGCTGAAAGTGATCCGAGGACCCCTAAAATCACGTAGGGTAATCTCTTAAGCGCGATCCACGCGAATTGCATAGATCTGGCCTGTCGACTGGCCCACAGCTTTCGGGAGACGGGCATGAAGATCGCTATCGTCCATGAATGGCTGATCACCTATGCAGGCTCCGAAAAGGTATTGGCTGCTATGCTGGAGGAGTTCCCGGACGCGGAACTCTTTTGCCTGATCGACTATCTTCCCGAGGAAGACCGCAAGCGACTCGGCGGACGCCATCCGAAAACGACCTGGCTCCAGCATATTCCCCACATCCGTAAATGGTACCGCTACTTCCTGCCGCTCATGCCCCTGGCAATCGAGCAGCACAATATGTCGAATTATGATGTCGTCATCTCCAACAGCCATGCAGTTGCAAAGGGCGTTATTACCGGCCCGGATCAACTGCACCTGTGCTACTGCTACAGCCCGATGCGCTATGCCTGGGATCTGCAGGAACACTATCTTCGTGAGAAAAGTAATGGCAAAGGGGCGATTGGAATAGCCGCGCGAATAATTCTCCATCGCATGCGCATGTGGGACACGCGTACCGCCTTTAGCGTGGATCATTTCATCGCGTGCTCCAGTTATATTTCACGCCGCATCGCCAAGGCTTATCGCCGAAATTCGATCGTGATCTATCCCAACGTTGATATCGATGCCTTTCCCCCCGGTAATGAGAAAGGCGAATATTACATTACGTCTTCACGCTTCGTTCCATATAAGAAAGTCGACCTTATCGTCGAAGCTTTTTCACGCATGCCGGATCGCCGACTGCTTGTCGTCGGAACCGGGCCGGAGATGCGGCGGGTGAGATCGCTTGCGACCGAGAACATATCCATACTCGGCTTCCAGGAGCATTCGGACCTGCTGCGGCTCTTGCAGGGCGCGAAGGCGTTTATCTTTGCCGCGGAGGAGGACTTCGGCATCGCCCCCCTGGAAGCCCAGGCCTGCGGGGTGC
Organism: Aquabacter albus; assembly: GCF_040049275.1. Taxonomy (NCBI): domain Bacteria; kingdom Pseudomonadati; phylum Pseudomonadota; class Alphaproteobacteria; order Hyphomicrobiales; family Xanthobacteraceae; genus Aquabacter; species Aquabacter albus. Next base: position 186,307 of record NZ_JBDZDT010000008.1, read on the forward strand.
CGGTCCTAGCCTTCGAGCGAGGCGGCGCCAGCGAAACGGTGCTGGATGGCGTCACGGGCCTTCATTTCAGCGAACAGTCCGCTGCCGCGATCCGCGACATCGTGGAAGTATTTGAACGCATGCCCTCGCACACGTTCGACCCCGCCCGCATCAGGGCGCATGCGGAGCGCTTCTCCACGCGGACATTCAAGAAGAATTTCCGCGCATTCGTGGAGCACGCCTGGCGGCTGCATCGGGAGCGCCTGGCCTCCCAGAAAGGCTTCGCGGAATTCCCCACGCTCCAGCGGTCGATAAACGACGGGGATCTCGTCGAGAGTATCCGCCATTCGAGCGCCGAGCCCGCCGACATCCTCGAGACGATACCGGCCGCTTCTCATGGCGATGGTCTTCAGCCGGAAACTCATCCTCCTTCAGCCGATACCGAACCGTTGGACCGGAAGGAAAAGCTGCGGGAAATCCATTATGTCGAGAGCGCGCCATGAAGACAGTGAAGACAGCGCTGATTACGGGCATTACCGGCCAGGACGGCCCCTATCTGGCACGCCTCCTCCTTCAAAAGGGGTATCAGGTCCATGCCACCTACAGGCGATCCAGCTCTGCAACCTTTTGGCGCCTGGAGTATCTCGGAATCCAGGATCACGAGAACCTGCATATCGTAAATCACGACATTACGGACTTCGGCGGCACCATTCGGCTTCTGCAGGAATGCCAACCCGACGAAGTCTATAATCTCGCGGCGCAGACCTTTGTGGGCAGCTCCTTTGAGCAACCGTCGCAGACGTCACAGATCACCGGCATGGGCGTTCTGAACCTGCTTGAAGCCGTCCGAATCGTAAACCCGCGCATTCGCTTCTACCAGGCATCGTCGGCGGAGATGTTCGGCAAGGTGCAGGCCATGCCCCAGACCGAGGAAACACCCTTCTATCCGCGAAGTTCTTATGGCGTCGCAAAGCTGTTCGCGCATTGGATGACCATAAACTATCGTGAATCTTATGGAATCTTCACGGGTATCGGAATTCTCTTCAATCACGAGTCACCCCTGAGGGGCTTGGAGTTCGTGACCAGGAAGATCACCTCTTCCGTCGCCGCGATCAAATACGGAGCGCAGGAGAAACTGGCTCTCGGCACCCTCGACACGTACCGGGATTGGGGGTTCGCGGGGCATTATGTGGAAGGGATCTGGGCCACCCTGCAGGCGGACCAGCCGGACACTTACATATTTGCGACCAACACGACGAAATCCGTGCGCTCATTTGCGGCCATGGCGTTCCAGGCGGCGGGGATAGCGCTTGTGTGGCGGGGAGCCGGAGCGTCCGAGCGCGGCTACTGCGCGGAAACGGGGCGAGAACTGGTCTATGTGGATCCCGCGCTGAGGCGCCCCGCGGAGGTCGATATCCTGCAGGGTGATCTTGATAAGGCTTTGCGGCTGCTCGGGTGGCGTCCCAAGACCTCGGTCGAGGAGCTGTGCAGCGCGATGGTCGAAGCCGATCTCATCCGCGCCGAGACCAAGCATAGAAGAAGCGAGATCTGCACGCCCGCAGCGCGCTCCTCGGCGGCGTGATCGCGCGCAAGATCTGTCCCGCGCAAGCGCTGTGAGACAAGCGACCGGCGTAAACGGGTGGATTGGGCAGGCCGAAAACCTGCCCAATCCACTGCCCGCGCCAATTCAGACCTTGTACTCATAGAGCAGCCGGGCGCGGATGGTGCCTTCCAGCGCGCGGATATCTTCCAGGACACGCTGGCTGTCCGCAGCCGAGGCATCCGCGTCGAGCACCACATAGCCGATATCGGCATGGGTCTCGTAATATTGCGCGGCAATGTTCACGGAGTGGCGCGCGAGCACCTCGTTCAACCGGCCGAGCATGCCCGGCAAGTTGCGCTGGACCTGGATGAACCGCGTTCCCAGGGGACGCGGCGGCAGCTGCACCTGGGGGAAATTGACCGCGCCCACGGTCGAGCCGGTGTCGCTGTAATCCACCAGCTTGCGCGCCACCTCGGTGCCGATGCGCTCCTGAGCTTCCTCGGTCGAACCGCCGATATGAGGGGTCAGGATGACATTGTCCAAGCCCTGGAGCGGCGTCACGAAACGCTCGCTGTTGGAGCCGGGCTCCACCGGAAAGACGTCGATGGCCGCGCCGCGGAGCTTGCCGGCGCGCAGGGCTTCGGCGAGGGCGTCGAGGTCCACCACCGTGCCGCGGCTGTTATTGATGAGATAGGCGCCGGGCTTCATCGCCGCGATCTCGTCGCGGCCCATCATCCCGTGGGTGGCCGCCGTCTCGGGCACGTGGAGGCTGACCACATCGCTGTGCGCCAGCAGTTCGCGGAGGCTTACGGTCGGCTCCGTATTGCCGTGGCGCAGCTTGTCCGTGTGATCGTAGAAGATGACCCGCATGCCCATGGCTTCGGCGAGGTAGGAGAGCTGCGAGCCGATATTGCCGTAGCCGACGATGCCGAGTGTCTTGCCGCGGACCTCATGGCTGTAGGTCGCGGACTTGTCCCAGCGGCCCTCATGCGCCGCATTGGACTTCGTCACCACACGCCGCATCATCATGACGATCTCGCCGATAACCAACTCCGCGACGCTCCGCGTGTTGGAAAAGGGCGCATTGAACACGGGAACGCCATAGGCGCGGACCGCGTCGATATCCACTTGGTTGGTCCCGACGCTGAAGCAGCCGATGGTGATCAGCCGGTCCGCCGCTTCCATGATCTCCGCGGTGATGTGCGTGCGCGAGCGGATGCCCAGGATGTGCACGCCCTTGATGGCTTCCTTCAGGGCCTCGCCGTCAAGCGCCTTGGGAACGCGGGTGATATTGGCATAGCCCGCAGCCTTCATCAGTTCCACGGCGCTGTCATTGACGTTTTCAAGAAGCAGCACGCGGATCTTGTCTTTGGCCAGCGAGAGATGCGGCGAATAAGAGTGGCTGTCGTGCACGGTCTCGGCGTCCTTCAGCGGTAATTGGGGCGGGTGGAGGAAAACCCGAGAGGAAGGTGTGTCTTTGGCTTGAAGCAGGCGCTCTTGAGGCGGGCGGGACCTTACTGCTTTTGCCGCCGACGTCCAGGGTCCAAGCCAGAGGCTCCTTGCCACGCCGATCCTTACGCCATTGCCATCGAGCAGCGCCTTTAACGATGTTCCGCCCACGGGCAGCGAGGAAGCATACGTAATGTAGCCGCAATGCTGGTGCGTTAGCGCGACTCTTGTCAGCATCGCGAAAGCCAGAATTTCTTGCGTGTCCTCCTTGTCGAAGATGAGCCCGAAATGGCCGAGGCGCTCCATGCCGCGCTTCACAGCCACGACATTGTGCTCGACCATGTGGCGACGCTTGCCGAAGCGGAAGAGGCGCTCGCCGATCCCCTGCACGACGTCGTGCTCCTGGACCGGCAACTGCCGGACGGTGACGGCCTGTCGCTTCTGGCAAAGCTGCGCGGGACGGCCAGGACTGGTGCCGGCAATGTGCCGGTGATCATGCTGACCGCGCGCGGCGACATGGCCGACCGGGTCGCCGGCCTTGATGCCGGCGCGGACGACTACATCGCCAAGCCGTTCGCGGTGGAGGAATTGCTGGCGCGGCTGCGGGCGGTGCTGCGCCGGCCCAGCACGCTCGCTCCGCAAATGGTCCAGGCGGGGCGCCTGTCGTTCGACCAGGTGCACCGGGAGGCGAGCATCGACGGCCGGCGGCTGGATCTGCCGCGCCGTGAACTTCTGGTGCTGGAGACGCTGCTGCGGCGCCTGGGGCGCACGGTCATGCGCGCGGCGCTGGAGGAGGCCGTCTACGGATTTGCGGACGAGGTGCAATCGAACGCGCTCGACGCCCACATATCGCGGTTGCGGCGCAAGCTTTCGGAAGTCGGCGCAGGCGTGGAAATCCACGGCATCCGCGGCGTCGGCTATCTTTTGCGTGCCGCCGCATGAGTAGCGAGAGATCCTGCTCGCTCAACTGGCGCCTCGTCTCGCGGCTGGTGGCCCTGCAGGCGGGCATCCTCATCATCTTCATGGCGCTGATCCTTTCGGCCCTGTGGAGCTGCGGCTACCTCGTCCATCTCGAACCGGAGGATGCCGTCATCGCCGCCATCGGCGATGCAGCGGTGCGCGACGCGGATGGCGGCCTCGCGCTGCGCCAAACACCTGAACTGACGCGGATGCGGCGCGAGGCTCCGGACTTGTGGTTCTCCTTGCGCGACCGGCAGGGACGATCGCTCAGCGAGGGGGCGATACCCCCCGAATTCGCCGGCGTCGGTGCCTCGCTGGACGGGGTCGGCCAGGCGCGGCTCGGCTGGAACCTGGGCGATACCGCCCGCTCGACCGCGCGGATGAAATGGATCACGACGGCTTCGGCGGGCGACATCCAGGTACTCACCGGCCCGGGCGGAAGCATCGGCCCGAGGCAGATCGCCCTGGCTGCGTTCATGGTCTTCGCCAGCGTCATCCTGCCCACGCTGGCCTTGATGACCCTCGCTACCGTGATCGCCACGCCCTTGGTGGTCCGGCGGGCACTGGCGGGGCTGGATGCGGTTGCCGCCGGCGCGACCCTGATCGATGTGGACGACCGCGGCGCCCGCCTCCCCGTGCGCAACGTGCCACGCGAAGTGATCCCCCTGGTCAGGGCGGTCAACGATGCGCTCGGCCGTCTCGATGAAGGTTATGAGCGCCGACAACGCTTCCTGACCGACGCGGCGCACGAACTGCGCACGCCCATCGCCATCCTCGGCACCCGGTTGCAGGCATTGCATGCCAGTCCCGAGCGGACGCGCCTGCTGGCGGATCTCGCCCGCCTGTCGACGCTCGCCGACCAGTTGCTCGACCTGCAGCGCGTGGCGCTGCATCCAACCGATTTCGGCACCATCGACCTTGTGGATCTCGGCCGGCAGGTGACAGCCGACCTTGCGCCGCTCGCCATCGCGGCGGGCTTTGAAATGTCGTTCGAGGCCGAGGCGCGGTCGGGCCGCGTGATGGGGGACCGGCTCTCTCTGGAGCGCGTGCTGACAAACCTAGTGCAGAACGCCATCGACCATGCGGGCCGGAAAGGCTGCATCACCGTGCGGGTGGCAAGCGGAGGCATCCTGGAGGTTGCGGACGAGGGAGCCGGCATTCCCGAGCAGGACCGGAGCCGCATCTTCGAGCCGTTCCAGCGGCTACGGCCGCGCAGCAAGGGGGCGGGGCTGGGGCTGCACCTCGTCAGCGAGATCGTGCGGCTCCATCGCGGCTCCATCAAAGCGCTCGAAGGATCGAACGGCGGCGCGCGGTTCCGGATCACCTTGCCGACAGCGCCGGTGGAGGCTCATTGATCCTCCTCCCGTAATGCTGCCGCAACCCGGCTCCCGCAGAGATGCCGACAGGGGTGCCCCCAGTGCAGGCCACGGGTCGGAGCACAGCCATATTTCATTCGACGGATACCGCCCTCCACATGTCGCACACCATCACGCCGGATACGTTCCATTTCCTTCGCGCCTGGATCTCCGCCCCGAGGCTTGTCGGCGCCCTGGCCCCCTCCGGCCGGGCTCTCGCCGACCTGATCACCAGCGAAGTCGGCCCGCATAGCGGTCCCGTCCTCGAGCTGGGCCCCGGCACGGGCGTGTTCACCCGTGCTCTCCTGGCCCGCGGCGTCCCTGAGGACAGGCTGACCCTGGTCGAGTACGGCGCGGAATTCGCAGAGATGCTGCGGGGCCGCTTCCCGGCAGCGCGGGTGCTGCAGATGGATGCCGGGCGCCTCGCCCGACGCCAATTGTTCTCGGACGCGCCCCTTGGGGCCGTAATCAGCGGCCTGCCGCTGCTGAACATGAGCCTGCGGACCACCGTGGCGATCCTGGCCGGTGCCTTCGGGTACATGCGGCCGCGTGGCTCTTTTTATCAGTTCACCTACGGCCCGGTGTGCCCGGTCCCACGGCCAGTGCTCGACCGTCTCGGCCTCAAGGCGACGTTCGTCGGCCGGGCCATGCTCAACATTCCTCCAGCCGCCGTCTACCGCATCACCGCGCGCAATCGGCCGGCGGGATAAAGCCAGGGGGATATGGCGGGGGCGATGCCGCCGGGCGCATCATCATCGGTCAGTATATTCGGATCGGGGGAGCCGGCTTCCCGGAGCACGCATGCTGCTGTTCAAGAACTCTCATGACCATACAAAGTGAGGAGGAGCCAGAATGATGCGCAGGCGCTTTATCCCAAGCGTGTTCCTTCCAATGCCTCTAGATAATCTTTCGCACGCCAGCTTCTGTTTTAGAATCTACAAGATCAATTAACGTACAAATTATGAATTCTGAATTATTTCAAAATATTTCACCCCACCCCATTAAGCTCTAGGATCTCGAGTTGCCAAAGGCCCGTCGTCCACAGGACAAGGTCGGTTTCTCGTTTGGAGAAGCAGAAACTCGCAAATCATCACTTGCAATGGAGGCTGAAAGGACATCAACGGAGAAATACAACACACTGATTATCTTTGATATTTTATGCAATTTTCGCGCGCATGGCCGACCTCAAGCGCTGGCGTGCGAGGGCCGCATCTCACCGCCCTCTGCGTTTGCCCACTATCTTCGCCGAAGGAACTTCGCTACTTACTTATCGGTTCGTGAGGCTATGATTTAGTCATTTATTGTTTCGGGGGGACAATCTTCATGCGTAAGGTCATTGCCGTCCCGGCTGCATTGGCAGCGCTGATCACCCCGGCCTTCGCCGTCAACCTCAACGATCCCCAGGCGGCGGCGGTGGGGGGCATCCCGGGCTGGTATGACCAGGCGAATGCCTATCCCAACGTGGTGTCGTTCTATGTTCCTCCCGGTGCGGTGCCCACCGCCCCTGAGGGGGGATCGAACTGCACGGGCACGCTCATCAACAGCCGTACGATCCTGACCGCATCCCACTGCATGATCAGCGGAACAACAGGTATCGGGCCTGCTTTTTCCACGCAGATCATCCGGTTCAATCCCGACGCAAACATCCCATCGCAGAACGACCGCGCCATGAGCGGCGCGATGGCGAACCCGGCCTATAATCCGGAGAACGATGACGGCAGCGCCGCCAACGATATCGCGCTGGTCTCGCTGGCGCGGCCCGTGACGGGCGTGACCCCTGTCACCCTGATCCAACCCGGCCAGCCCGTGCCGCCGGCAGGCTCGCTCGTGCGCATCGTCGGTTTTGGCTCTGCGGGGACCGGGACGCAGCCCGACACCGTAGTCGACAGCCGGCGCCGGGCGGCGGAATCGACCATCGGCGGCTACTGGATGATGGGGCCGCAATACGGCACCGCCGGCGAGTTCGGCGGTCTCCAGATTCAGTTCCGCGATCCGACGGACCCTGATCGCTACAACGTCTTCAACCAGACCGGTCCGGTACCGCAATGGCAGGCCCAGCCGGGGCCGGGCGACAGCGGCGGTCCGCTCTTCCTGGTGATGCCTGACGGCTCGCTGCTTCAGATCGGGACGGTGGTCGCTGGCGACAACGGCTATGGCGCGACCGACAGCTACACCGTGATCCAGGAGCAATATGGCTGGATCCAGGCCAGCAACCCGCTCCGTTCCACCACAGCCGTGGCCGGCAGCTTCAACTGGAGCGATTCCGCCGCCTGGCTTGATACGCTGGGACGCAGCGAAGTGCCGAACAATGCCGATGGAAATTTCACCGGCTATGGCACGCTCGGCAAATATTTCGACGTCAGCCTCTCCAATGCCTCGCAGATCACGGTGGACATCTCGCCCACCATCGACACGCTGAGCGTCAGCAATTCCGCCGCGTCCCTGAATATCCTGCCCGGCTCGACCCTCACCGTGGTGCTGGGCACCGAGGTCTCCGCCGGCCAGATGACCGTTGGGGGCATCCTCGATACGGGCACGCTGCTGCTTTCCGGCGGCCTCATCACTGGCGGCGGCACCATCAATGCGCCCTACGGCTTCGCCCAGACGGGCGGCGTGGTGGCCCCCGGCACCGCCAATGCGCTGGGAACCCTCACCGTCAACGGCGCCTTCACCCAGACCGCCGGCGGCACCCTGGCGGTGCGCGTGGACGAGACGGGCTCCGACCGCCTCCTGGTGAACGGACAGGCGAACCTCGCCGGCACGCTCGCGCTGTCCCTCTTCAAGAACGCCCCCGCGGCAGGCCAGACCTTCTCCGTGGTTGCCGCCGAGAGCATCAATGGCGGCTTCTCGCAGATCTCCTCCACCCTTCCGGCCTTCCAATGGTCGACGCAGACGGTGGGCAACGCCATCGTGCTGACCGCCGACGTCAATTATGCGGACGACGTTCCGGTCTCGCCGCAGATCGCGCCAGAAACGACACAGGCGGCGACCGGCGCCGCGCAGGCTCTCAACGCATTGGCGGACCGCCTGCCGACCGCCGCTCTCGAACAGGCGGCCGAGACCGTCACCATCGGCAATGCGGTCTTCCCTTCCACCCCCGCGCTCGCAGTGGCGGACCTCAATACGCTGAATGCCGGCCAGCTCGCGCTGGCGCTCGCCACCTTGCCGCCCATGGGCTTTTATGGCGAGACCGCCTTCGCCCTTCAGTCCTCGCGGCTCATCTCCCGGGTGCTCACCGACCGGCTGAACGAACTCGACAGCGCACCGCTGCCGGGCAGCACCTTCAATGTGGCGACCCGCGGCGCGACCGACGCCGAGACGGCGTCCGCGCTCGCTTACGCCGCCCCGGCGAAGGCGCAAGGCAGCCGGCAGCCGTCCGCGCTTGCCGCCGTCAAGGCCGTGCCCGCGGTACCGCCGACGCCGGCGAGCGCCTATGGCGTGTTCGTGGCCGGCAGCCTGATGACCTCGGGCGGTGCCAGCGACACCGCCTTCACCACATCGGGCGTCACCGCGGGCATCGACTATCGCGCGACGCCCAATTTCACCATCGGCGTCGCCCTCACCTATCTCAGCGACCAGCGCTCGGCCGACAACATGTCGCTGGACAGTCAGGGCTATGCCCCAACGCTCTACGGGCGCTGGTCGAGCGGCCGCTTCTTCCTCGACGGCTATCTCGGCTATGCCTTCAACCAGACCGACACGAGCCGCACCGTGATCCTCGGTGATGAGGTCCTGAACGCCACCGCAAGCCCCAGTTCCAACCAGTTCCTGGCCGGCGCCCTGGCGGGGATGCGGCTCGATGCGGGCAGCTTCGTCCCTTCCATGACGGTGACACCCTTCGTCGGCCTCGACTTCACGCAGATCCATGTGGACGGCTATTCGGAGACCGGCACGGGCGCCCTCGCCATCGCGCTCAACTCCCGCGATCTGAACGAGACACGCGCCACCGCCGGCTTCGACCTCTCCTGGAACGTGCCGCTCGCGCAGGCGGTCTTCACGCCGCGGCTGAAGGCCAGCATTACCCAGCGCTTCGGCGACCTCACCGACGAGGCGGAGGCCTTCTTTGTCGCCGCGCCCGATCTGCCCTTCCAGATCTCGGGTCCCGCCACATCCCAAACCTACGGCTCGCTGGGCGCCGCCCTTGCCCTCCAGGGAGCGGCCTGGTCGGGCCTCGTGTCCTACCAGGCGGACATGGACGGCTCCGGCATTCTGGACAACAGCATCTCCGCCAAGCTGCGCTATGCCTTCTAGCGTTTGATCCCGGATTCTGATGGGGCTTCTTTTCGTCGGAACGGGAGCTTTGGGGCAGGTTCTCAGCCGCGCCCTCACCACCATCAATTTCCGCCTTGATGACCGGCTATGCCTCGAAGCCTGTTCGGCATCGAGGCTCCCATGCGATTTCATGCGCTCCCGGTTTTCATATTCGCTGCGCTTCTCGTGGCGCCTCCGTCAGCCTATGTGACCCGGGCTTGGTCGCAGGATGCCGCGCCCGCACCGCGCGCGGCGGGCCCACGTGGCGGGGACGAGGCGCGCACCGCGCCCCAGGGTGTCAGCTTGCCGCCGGATTCCGTCACCCGGCATGAACTCGTGCTTGCCGGCCGCACGCTGCGCTATACGGCAACGGCCGGCGCGCTGCCGGTGCGTGACCGGGAGGGGCGCCCGCTGGCGGAAATCGCCTATGTCGCCTACGTGCTGGAACGCGAGCCGGGCACCAGCGCCACATCGAGGCCCGTCACCTTCGCCTTCAACGGCGGGCCGGGCGCGGCTTCGGCCTATCTCAATCTCGGCGTGATGGGGCCAAAACGGCTTCCCGTCGGCAGGCAGGGCGACACCCCTTCAAGTCCGCCTGTCCTCGTGGACAATGCCGAGACCTGGCTCGATTTTACCGACCTCGTCTTCATCGATCCCGTCGGGACAGGTTACAGCCGCTTCACCTCGGGCGGGGATGAGACGCGCAATCTGCTCTGGTCCGTCGAAGGCGACTACAAGTCGCTCTCGCGTTTCGTGGCCAACTGGCTGCGGCTGAACGACCGGCTGACCTCGCCGAAATTCCTCGTCGGCGAGAGCTATGGCGGCTTCCGCGCGCCGAAGATCGCCAGCGAGCTGCAGACGGGCGATGGCGTCGGCGTCTCCGGCATCGTCATGATCTCGCCTGTCCTCGACTTCACTTATCAGCGTGACGCCCGCACATCGCCGTTGAAGTGGGTGGTCTCGCTGCCGAGCATGGCGGCCACGCGGCTCGAACGCGAGGGCAAGCTCTCGCGTCCGGCGCTTGCCGAGGCAGAGGCCTACGCTACCGGCGCGTATCTCTCCGACCTCCTCAAGGGGCCTCGCGACCGGGAGGCGGTGAACCGCATGACCGGCCGGGTGGCCGCGCTGACCGGGCTCGATCGCGATATCGTCGAGCGCCGTGGAGGCAAGGTCGATACCGGCACGTTCCTGCGCGAGCTCGACCGCGACAAGGGCGTGGCCGGAAGCCCCTATGACAGCAATGTCGCCGGCCTCGATCCCGATCCGGACGCGGCCCGAAGCGGCGCGCCGGATGCCGTGCTGGAGGCGCTCACCGCGCCATTGACCAGCGCCATGCTCGATACCTATGCCAATGAGCTGAAGTGGCGACCCGAAGGACGCTATTTCCTGCTCAACGACGAGACCAACCGGCGGTGGAATTACGGCGAAGGCCGCGGCGACCGCGAGTCCATGAGTGAGGTGCGCAAGGTTCTGGCGCTCGATCCGCGCCTGCGGGCCATGGTGGCCCACGGGTTCACCGATCTGGTCACACCCTATTTTGAATCGAAGCTCCTGCTCGATCAGCTGCCCGCGCTCGGCGATCCGTCCCGGGTCAGGCTCGAGGTCTTTCCGGGTGGCCATATGTTCTATTGGCGCGATGGGTCGCGGCGCGATCTCCACGATGCGGCCCGCAGCATGATCGAGGCCCAGTGAAGGCTGGCGGAGGAAAACCATCGCTCGGGATGAAGGAGACCAGCCGATGGCGAGGGGGCGGCGCTTTGGCCTATGCTCGCAAATCACTATCCCCACCGAAGAATGACCCGTGCTTCCCTGGCCACAGCCCGACGCCGCGAGAGTGCCCGATGGCAGCGGCCAGCTCTGCCTGATACAGCCGGCCTGACCACGGAGAGCGTATCCTGGAGACGTCCCTTTACCTGCCCGTGAAAGGGTTTCTGGAAGGCCTCGGCTTTGCCGTCAAAGGCGAGATCGGCGGCTGCGATCTGGTCGCGCTTGCGGGAGATGGAACTCCGGTCGTAGTCATCGGGGAGTTGAAGCTCAGCTTCAATCTGGAGCTCGTCCTCCAGGCCGTCGACCGTGCCAGCGCCTGCGACGAGGTCTGGCTCGCAGCACGCACGTCCGTGCGCGGGAACGGGCGGGAAAGCGACTCGCGTTTTCGCAACCTGTGTCGGCGCCTTGGTTTCGGGATGCTCGCCGTCTCGCCCGCGGGCGAGGTTACAATCATCGTAAGCCCCACATCTCCCATGCCGCGCAAGGACCCGCGCCGTAGGTCGCGGCTCGTGGAGGAGCACCAGCGCAGGCAGGGCGATCCGGCCGTGGGAGGCGGGTCCCGCGCGCCCATCATGACCGCATACCGGCAGCAGGCGCTCGCCTGCGCCCGTGCCATGGCGGAGGCGCCCAAACGCCCGCGCGATCTTCGCGCGTTCGCCCCGAACGCCGGAAAAATCCTTCTGGACAACGTCTATGGCTGGTTCGCCCGTGCGGATCGCGGCATCTACGGCCTCACGCAGGCGGGGCGCGAGGCGCTGGTCCGTTGGCAGGTGCTTCCTGGTGCTGAAGGAGCCTCCCGCGCCCTGGAGGTGAACGACGAGAGCCAGCGGGGTTCCGATCTCAACCAGCCCGTGGAGAGCTGAACGCGCTGCGCCGGCTCCCCTCCCCTCGGTTAAGTCTTGTCCACCATGGCTTTGCGCAGCACTTGATTGATCCGGTCCTGCCAACCGGGGCCCTCTTCCTGGAAGTGCTCAAGAACGTCGCGATCTATCCGGATCGATACGGTTTCCTTGGCATTGGGAATGGCTGGTGACCTGGGCGCTTTTGGCGCCGCCTCAACGGGCTTTGTGGTGGCCGATCGGAAGGCCGCTTCCGCCATGTCGCGCGCGGTGCCACCGGAACGCCGCGTTGGTGGCTGAGACATCGCCTTCTCCTTCGCCAGACCACGTATGGGTCTGGCGAGACTTTAGCGCACCGGAAGCCGCTGGCTAGGTGAAAGGCGCACTCACACGTAACAGGGGCCATCGATCAGGGGATGGGCGGCGATGAAGGCCTCGTCCACCTCGATGCCGAGGCCGGGCCCCTCCCGGGTGGTCACCGTCCCGTCCGCATCCAGCTTATAGGGCAGGCCGCAGACCTCGTCCCGGAAGGGGTTGTGGTGGGCGACGTCCCCCTCGAAATAGCCGGGATTGTCCACCGCACAGAGCAGATGCAGCGTCGCCACCATGTTGATGCCAGTGGCGGAGGTGTGGGGGTTCACCGACACCTTCCAGGCGGAGGCCAGCGTCGCGATGCGGTGGCATTCGGTGATGCCGCCCGCCTTGGATAGGTCCGGCTGCGCGAACGAGACCGCGCCGTCCTCCAGGAGACGGGTGAACTCGAAGCGGGTGAAGTGGTTCTCCCCCGCCGCCAGCGGCGTGGTGCCGAGCCGCGAGGCATCCATGTAGGCGCGGTAGTCGTGGGGCGGGAAGGGCTCCTCGAACCAGCCGACGCCCGCCTCCTCATAAGCAGGCATCACCCGGCGCACATCGTCCAGCGAGCAGCCGGTATTGCCGTCCACCAGGATATCGATCTCATCGCTCACCGCTTCGCGCACCGCCTGAACGCGGGCGATGTCGCGGCGGGGGGTGTCGCCCACGCGCAGCTTCAGCGCCTTGTAGCCCTGGGCCACATAGGACTGCGCCTCGTCTGCAAGCAAAGCGGGGTCCTGCCAGCCCAGCGAAATGCCGCCCGCATAGGCCTTGATCTTCTTCGGCGCGCCGCCGAGCAGGCGATGGATCGGCGCATTGAAGGCCTTGCCGCGAATGTCCCACAGCGCGATGTCGAGCCCGCTCAGGGCCATGGCGGCCGCCGCGCCCATGCCGTGGCTGGCGAGCTGCATGCGGTAGACCTTCTGCCACACGCCCACCACGTCCAGCGCATCCATGCCGATCACCAGCTCGGAGAGGGTGGTGTCGATGAGCTTCGCGATGGCGCCGGGGCAGCGGCCGTGATGGGCCTCGCCCCATCCGACGACGCCCTCATCGGTCTCGACCCGCACCAGGACCGCATCGCGCTTCACGGCGCGGCCGATACCCAGTGTGACGTTCTTGCCCTCCGGCACGCGGAAGGAGACGGGGACGGCGCGAATGGCGGAGATGCGCATGGGGACCTCAGGCGGCGGGTTTGCGGTAGTCGGGATTGACGAGGTTTTTCGGCGCCTCGCCCCGCAGCATGCGCAGTACCTCCTCGGCCGCGCCGATGCTCATGGCGCGCATGGAGGTGGAGGTGATGCCCGCGACATGCGGGGTCATCAGCAGCGTGTCGAGCCCGAACAGGGGATCGTCGCCGTCGACCGGATGCACGTCGTAGACATCGGTCGCGGCGCCGGCGATGCGGTGCTCGCGCAGCGCCACGAGCAACGCCGCCGTGTCCACGATGGGGCCGCGGGCCGGGTTCACGAGGACCGCGTGCGGCTTCATGCGGGCGAGGAGGTCCGCACTCACCAGCCCCTTGGTCTGCGCCGTCAGCGGGCAGGCGACGACTACGGCGTCGCTCTCGGCGAACAGCCTTTCGAGCGACACCCCTTCGACGCCCTCGACCGCCGCACCGGAGCGCGACGCGCCGAGCACCCGCATGCCGAAGCCGCCTTGGGCGATGGTGGCGATGCGCTTGCCGATGGATCCGAGGCCGATGATGCCAAGGGTGGTGCCTCCCAGCTCGCTGGTGGTGTCGGCAAGGCCGCGGGCCTTGTTCCATCCCCCGGCACGCAGGCGTGCATCCATGCGGCCGAGCGGCCGGCGCAGATGGAAGAGAGCGGAAAACACATACTCCGCCACCGCCTGGGTGTTGCTGCCCGGCAGGTTCGCCACCGGGATGCCGAGGGCGGTCGCCGCCGCGACGGGGATGAAGTCCAGCCCCACGCCATGGCGCACCACGCCCTTGAGGCGGGTCGCGCCGGCAAAGACATCGTCGGGCAGCTTCGCCCGCACGATCACCGCGTCGGCCTCCCGCGTGTGGCGGCGGAGCGTCTCGTCGGACGTGTCCGCGCCCACCACGATGCGGGCATGGGGCGCCAGGAGCGCGGTGCCGTCGGGGTGGAGCGCATTGGTGGCGTAGACGATGGGCTCAGGGGCCATGGTGGGCGCCTTCCTCGATGGGATTGACGAGGGCGCCGAGCCCCTGGACCGAGGCGCGCACCACCGTGCCCGGCTTCAGCCAGGCCGGCGGCGTGCGCATGCCGGCGACGCCGGCCGGCGTGCCGGTGGCGATGACATCGCCGGGCTCCAGCGCCTCGCGGTGGGAGAGATAGGAGACGAGGTCGGCCACGTCGAACACGAGGTTCGAGGAGACGCCGTCCTGGAGGACAACGCCATCCACCGCAAGGGTCAGGGCCAGACCGTGCGGGTTGCCGACCTCGTCCGCCGTCGCGAGGAAGGGACCAAGCGGGCCGAAAGTGGGCAGGTTCTTCCCCCGAACGAACCCGCCGTCCCGCTTGATCATCTCGCTGGCGCTGATGTCGTTGAAGATGGTGTAGGCGGCGACGTATGACAGCGCGTCCTCGCGGGAGACCCGCTCCGCACGGCGGCCGATCACTGCGGCGATCTCCACCTCATAGGTGCATCCGCCGATGTCCGGCGGCAGGAGGATCGGGGCGCCCTGCCCCACCACGCTGGACGGCTGCTTCATGAACAGCACCGGCGCCTCGGGCGCCGTCATGCCGCGTTCCGCCAGGGCATCCTTGTAATTGAACGCTAGGGCGTAGATGCGCGGCGGGATGAAAGGGGCGAGCAGCTCCACGTCGGAGAGCCACAGCGCCGCCTCGTCCCGCAGCCCATGGGCGGCGATGGCGGCGGCCCTGTCCGGCAGGCCGGCGGCGATCAACCCCGCCACAGTGGGAGCCACGCCGCCGAGCGCGCCGGCCATGGAAGGATGGGCGAGATCGCACAGGATGTCCGCTGCGCTGGAGCCATCGCCCTGGAGGACACCGGCGCGCGCGACGCCCTCGTGGCGGAAGGTGACGAAGCGCATGTCAGCCCACCCGGTAGCGGTCGATGACGGTGCGGTCGATCTCGATGCCGAGGCCCGGGCCGGTGGGGATCTTCACCCGGCCGCGCTCCTGCACGATGGGCTCCTTGGCGAGGTGATCGCGGAACGGGTTCTCGCACTGCTCAAATTCCAGCAGCGGCTCATAGGGGAAGAGGCTGGGCGGCTGATCGGCGAGCGCGCCCAGGAAGTGAAGGGTGGCGGCGATGCCCACCGCCGAGCCCCAGGCATGGGGCACGCACTCGACGCCATGGGCGGAGGCGAGCGTGGCGATCTTCTTGCACTCAGTGAGTCCGCCGGCCGCGCAGACGTCCGGCTGCACGATGTCCATGGCCTTGCGCACGATGGCGTCGCGGAAGCCCCAGCGGGTGAACTCGTTCTCGCCGCCGGCCACCGCCATGTCGAGGGCGCGGGCCACTTCCACATAGCCGTCAATGTCTTCCGGGGAGATGGGCTCCTCGAACCACTCGATGTCCAGTTCCTCTAGCTTGCGGCCGAGGCGGATGGCGACGGGCACGGAGAAGGCGTGGTTGGCGTCCACCATGAGGCGGATGTTCGGGCCGACGGCGTCGCGCACCGCCTTCACGCGCTCGAAGTCGCGGTTGATGTTGCCGAGGCCGATCTTCATCTTGATGGCCTTGAAGCCCTCGGCCACATAGCCCTCGGCTTCCTCCACCGCTTCTTCCACGAGCCGGTCGAAATCCGTGAAATAGAGGCCGGTGGCGTAGCAATCCACTTCGGTGCGGAAGGCGCCGCCGATCAGCTTGTGCACCGGCTTGCCGACGCTCTTGCCGATGATGTCCCAGAGCGCGATGTCGATGCCGCTGATGGCGGCGATGGACATGCCCTTGTTCCCGTAATCCTTGATGCGGTTGTAGAGATCTTCCCAGATGACCTCCACGTCGAACGGGTCGCGGCCGGTGATACGCGGGCCGAACTGGGTGTCGATGAACGCCTTCGCCACCGCCGAGGGGCCGTAGCATTCGCCCCACCCGACGATGCCGTCGGCGGTCTCGATCTCCACGAGGCAGGTGCTGCGGGTCTTGTAGAGCCAGCCCCTGGACGAGGTGAAAGGCTTCTCCACCGGGGACGACATCACATGGGCCTTGACGCTCTTGATGAGGCTCACGACGCACTCTCGCTATTGGACATGGAAAGGGAGGGACCGGGCGCGGCGCGCCCGGCCGGGGACGCTCACTCGGCCTTGAAGACCTGGGTGGCGACGGCATTCAGCGAGGTCTGCACGGCCTCGACTTCCTTATCGAGGGCGTCGCCCGTGAGATTGTCCACGACCACCCCGTTCTCGACGGCGAACGCCTTGAAGCGCGGATCCTGGATCGATTTTTCGAAGGCGCTGATCAGCTTGGCGCGCACGTCCGGCGGCACCTTGGCCGGGGCGACGATGTAGGCCATCTGCACCACGGGGCCGTAGGGGAACACGTCGTAGCCCTTTTCCTTCATGGTCGGCACGTCGGGGAAGACGGAGAGCCGCTCATTGCCGAAAACGGCGATGGGGCGCACCTGTCCGGCCTTGATCTGGCCGATGCTCTCCGAAGGCTTCAGCACCGCGGCGTCGATCTGGCCGCCGGCGAGGTCGGTGATCACCTTGGCGCCGCCGGGATAGGGCACGTTCACATAGTCCACGCCGGCGGCGCGGGCGGTCATGCTCGCGAAGATGTGGTTGAGATTATAGGAGCCCGGCGTGCCGATGGTGACCTTGCCCGGCTTCTTCTTCATCTCTTCGATGAATGCGACAACGTCCTTCGGCCCTTCGCTGGCGACCAGGAGCATCAGCGGGTCGGTGGAGATGCGGGCGATGGACGCGAACTGGTCGTTGCGCAGCAGCGTCTTCTTCTGGGCGATCATCGAGAGGGTGGAGGACGTGCCCATCCCCAGCATGTAGCCATCGGGCGGCGCGTTCGCGACCCGGCTCATGCCGATGGTGCCAGTGCCGCCGGGGACGTTATCGACGATGATCCGGATGCCGTTCTCGGCGAGGATCGGCGCCAGGACGCGCGCGGCGATGTCGTTGGAGCCGCCCGCATTCCACGGCACGACCAGCCGCACTTCGCGAGAAGGAAACTTGTCTTCGGCCGCCGCCGGCAGCGCCACCAGCAGCGCCATCGCCCCAAGCGCCGCCTTGATCCAGGCGCGCGAAGATGTGTTGCGCACGGCCTTTCCGGACGCACACTCGGCGCGCCCGTCGGACATCCTCCCCATGATGCTTCTCCCTAGTTTGTTATTTGTTATAACAAACAACATGCGCCATGCTTGTCAATGCCTTCCAATCCAGGCACCCATAGGAAATTGTGCGGAGCCGGATGTGAGCGTGGTCGACCGGAGTTTCTCAAGGATCGAGCGTGAGCCCTTATGGGATCGCGCCCATACCCAGTTGCGCGAAGCCCTCCTTGCGGGCCGCTTCGAGCCGGGAAGCGCCCTCGTCCTGCGGCATCTGGCGGACACGTTCGGCATCTCCATCACGCCGGTGCGCGATGCGGTGAGCCGCCTCGTCGCCCAGGGGGTGCTGGACCAGGGGCCGCGCAATTCCGCCATCGTGCCTGATGTGCGCGCAAACATGCTGCAGGACCTGATGATGGTGCGCTGCGAGCTGGAAGGCCGCGCGGCGCGGGAGGCCGCGCTCAAGGCCAATGGCGCGGCGCTGGAGGAGCTCGACGGCCTGCTCGCTTTGATGCGCAAGATGATCGCCAGCCGGCAGCTCGACACCTATCTCGACGTGCACCGGCGCTTCCATTTCGGCGTCTATGCCCTCGCCGGCATTCCGGTGCTGCTGGAGATGATCGAGAATCTGTGGCTGCGCTGCGGCCCGGTCCTGTCCTTCGTGGTGCCGGAATATGTGGTCTCCCTGAAAGGCACGGACCACCACGCCGCCGTCCTCAAGGCCATCCGCCAGGGGGATGGGGCCATGGCGGAAGCGGAGATCATGGCCGATATCGAGGAAGCCGGACGCTACCTCCTGAGCCTCGCCGACGCCTCAGGCCGCATCCGCCGCATGTCCTGAGCGGTCCGGCCGCGCGTCCGAAGGCCTGACCACGGCACATGGAAAACCGGTGGCAATTCCGGTTAAGCTTCGCCTTCCAAAGAAGGTGAAGGAGGAAACATCGTGCTGAAAACCAGCAACCCCGCCACGATTGCGCCGCCTGCGGCGATGTACAGCCACAGCGTGGAAGTGCCGCCCAATGCCCGTTGGCTTTATATTGCGGGCCAGGTCGGCGTGCGCCCGGACGGCACGCTGGCGGAAGGCTTCGAAGCGCAGCACGACCAGATCTGGCAGAATACGCTGGCAATCCTGGCCGACGCGGGCATGGGTCCGGAGGACATCGTCCGCCTCAATGTCTATTCGACCGATCCGGAAGGACGCAAGTTTCTGGGTGTTCATCGCCAGAAATACTTGAAGCCGGGACATATACCAGCCTCGACCTGGGTCGTCGTCTCGCGCCTCGCACTTCCCGAATGGCTGGTTGAAATGGAGACGGTGGCGGCGAAGATTTAAGAGACGAAAGCCCGGCGCGCGACGCTCATGCGTCAGGCGGCGCCGAGCCCCGTCTGGCGCGGGCGAGGATGGAGCGGGCGCGGACGCGCACCGGCTCGTCCACCATGGCGCCATCGACGGCGGCGGCGCCGTCCCCGCTGGCGATCACCCGCTCGGCCCAACGGATGTCCTCTGGGCTGGGACGGAAGCCCGCGTGGATGGGAGCGATCTGGCGCGGATGGATGGCGAGTTTCCCGCCGAAGCCCAGGGCGGCGGCGTAGCGCGCATCGTCCTCCGCCTCGTCGGGAGCATCGATGCGCGTCGTCACGCCATCGAGCGGCGCTGGCAGCCCCGCGAGGCGCGACGCAAGCACCAGTTCCGAGCGGGCGCTGAGCAGCGCCTCCCGCACATGGGCGCAGCCGAGATCGGCGCAGAAATCCACCGAGCCGAAGGCGAGGCGGCAGACCGCGGGGTGCGCCGCGAGCGCCCGCGCATGCGCCAGCCCCAGAGCCGTTTCCACGAGGGCAAGGATCGTAACATCCAGCCCCAGATGGGTAGCGACGGCAGCGAGGGTTTCAGGTCGCTCCGCCTTCGGCAGGAGCACTGCGGCGGGCCTCAGGCGCGCGACCACGGCGAGGTCATCGGCGTGCCAAGGCGTGCCGGCGGCATTGATCCGCACCAGGATCGGGAGGGATGTGAAATCCGTGCGCAGGGCATCGCGGGCCTGCGCCTTTGCGTCCAGCGGGACGGCATCCTCCAAATCGAGGATGACAGCATCCGGTTCAGCGGCGGCCGCCTTCCCGAAACGCTCCGGCCGGTGCGCCGGGACGAAGAGAGGAACGATGAAATCGAGGCTCCCGGCCGTCACCACGCTGCCTCCGCCGTCATGGCGACGGGGCCGCCCGCGCGCGCCGTCCAGAGCTTGATCCCCGCGCCTTCCGGCTCCGCATGCACGTGGAACATCTCATTGTCGAAGAGCGGGGAGAGGCCGCGGAAGGAGAAGCGGGCGGGTGCCGCGCCCTTCAGCTCCGCCGCATAGCGCAGCATGAGCGTGGCCTGCATGGGGCCATGGACAACGAGGCCCGGATAGCCTTCCACCTGCGTCACATAGGGATGGTCGTAATGGATGCGGTGGCCGTTGAAGGTCAGCGCCGAATAGCGGAACAGAAGCGGCGGGGACGGGTCCACGGCGCGCCGGTGGTGCCCTTCCGGCGCCGGCGGCGGGGCCGCCTTCTGCACGCCGCTGTCGAGGTCGCGATAGACGATGTCCTGCCGCTCGGTGAGGATGGCCCGGTCCCCGGCGGTGACCTCGTGCATGACGGTGACGAAGCACAAGGTGCCAGTGCGGCCCGTCTTCACCTCCACATTGTCGATGCGCGACAGGCGGCGCACGGCATCACCGACCTTCAGCGCATCATGGAACACGAAGCTTCCCGCCGCCCACATGCGGCGGGGCAAGGGGACGGGGGGCAGGAAGCCGCCGCGCGCGGGGTGCCCGTCCGGCCCCAACGCCTTCGTCTGGGCCACGGGCTGGGCGAGGCACCAGTGCAGGAGCGTGGGGGCGAGGTCGCCGGGCTGCGGGTCGCCCGGCTCCTCGTCGAACATCGCCCGGAATTTGCGGACGAGTTCGGGGCTCACGCTCTCGGACGCCGCCTCCTCGCGGCCGATCCAGGAGCGCAGATGGTCGATGTCGAGCGCGGTGGGGCTGGTCATGTTCGCCTTCAGAAAGAGCGCGGCAGGCCGAGAATGTGCTCGGCCACATAGCTCAGGATGAGGTTGGTGGAGATGGGCGCCACCTGATAGAGCCGGGTCTCGCGGAACTTACGCTCCACATCATATTCGCAGGCGAAGCCGAAGCCGCCATGGAACTGGATGCAGGCGTTCGCCGCCTCCCAGGACGCCTTGGCGGCAAGATACTTCGCCATGTTGGCCTGGGCGCCGCAGGGCTGGTGCGCATCATAGAGCCGGCACGCCTCGAAGCGCATGAGGTTGGCCGCCTCCACTTCGATGAACGCCTCGGCAATGGGAAACTGGACCCCCTGGTTCTGGCCGATGGGGCGGCCGAAGACGATGCGCTCCTTGGTGTAGGCCGACACCTTGTCGATGAACCAATAGCCATCGCCGATGCATTCGGCGGCGATGAGCGTGCGCTCGGCATTGAGCCCGGTGAGAATATATTTGAAGCCCTGCCCCTCCTCGCCGATGAGGTTCTCGGCGGGAATCTCCAGATTGTCGAAGAACAGTTCGTTGGTCTCGTGGTTCACCATGTTGAGGATGGGGCGCACCGCCATCCCCCTGGTCATGGCGTCCTTGATATCGACGATGAAGATGGACAGCCCCTCGGACTTCTTCTTCACCTCGTCCACGGGCGTGGTGCGGGCCAGGAGGATCATCAGGTCGGAGTGCTGGACGCGCGAGATCCACACCTTCTGGCCATTGATGACGTAGCGGTCACCCGTCTTCACCGCAGTGGTCTTGATCTTGGTGGTGTCGGTGCCAGTCGTGGGCTCGGTCACGCCCATGGACTGAAGGCGCAGTTCGCCCGAGGCGATCTTCGGCAGATAGCGCTGGCGCTGCGCCTCCGAACCATGCCGGACGAGGGTGTTCATATTGTACATCTGGCCGTGGCAGGCGCCGGAATTCCCACCCGCCCGGTTGATCTCCTCCATGATGACGGACGCCTCGGTGAGGCCGAGGCCTGAGCCGCCGTATTCTTCGGGAATCAGCGCCGCCATCCAGCCCGCTTTGGTCAGGGCATCCACGAACGCCTCGGGATAGCCGCGCGCCTCATCCACCTTGCGGTGATACTCGGCCGGAAAGTCCGCGCACAGCGCGCGGATCGCGTCCCGGATATCCTGAAACTGGTCGCTTCCCACCGTCTGCATGTCCCTTGGATCCTCGGCGTAACTGTCTTTTTCAGGCGCGCGCGGGAGCGGTGCCTTCTGATTCCGGCAGCACTTCATTCAGGTCGAACGGGCGCGCCCGTGCAGGCGGGCGTGCCGTTACCGATGGCCGCTGCCGCCGTCCACGTCCAGCACTGTGCCGCTCACATAGCCGCAGGCGGGGGAAGCGAGGAAGGCGGTGGTGCGGGCGATCTCCTCGGGCTCGGCGAAGCGGCCGAAGGGCGCGGTGGCGGACAGTTCCTCCACACTCTGCCCGCTCTGCGCCGCCAGCGTCACGATGCGGTCAGTGCGCGTGCCCGAGGGGTTGATGCCGAAGACGCGGACGCCGAAGTCCGGCGCCTTGCCGCCCACCGCTTCAGTGAATGCGATCAGCGCCGCATTGCCGGTGGCGCCGCAGACATAATTGTAGCGGGGATGGCGCCCGGCGAGGCCGATAATGTTGACGATGGTGCCGCCGCCCCGCGCCTTCATGGCGCCGAGATAGAGCTGGGTCAGGTGGATATAGCCCATCACCTTGAGCGCCCAGGCCTGCTCCCAGCGCTCCATGGTGAGGTCCAGCAGCCCGCCGCCGGGGATGGCGCCGGCATTGTTGACGAGGATGTCCACGCGGCCGGCCTCGGCGACCAGCCGGTCCCGCTCGGAGCTCTTCGACAGATCCCCGCTCCAGGTCTCCACCGGCCCGAGGGCGCGCAGCCCGTCCGCCGTCCTGGCGAGGGTATCGCCGTCGCGCGCGGCCAGCAGCACGCCGCAGCCCTCTTCGAGAAAGGCTTGGGCGCAGGCCGCGCCGATGCCCTTCGAGCCGCCCGTGATGAGGACGCGTTGTCCGTTCAGCTTCAGATCCATGGCTCAGACTTTCGCGGGGCTGGCGGCGGCGAACCAGTCACACATGGCGCTGCCGGTGGTGAAGAGGACGCGGTCGCTGGCCTGGAGCATATCGATCATCTGGACCAGCTCGTGGAAACGATGGGGCACGCCGATGAGATGCGGGTGCAGGCCGATGGCGAACACACGCGGCGCCCTGATGCTCTCCTCCTCGAACAGGGCCAGCGTGTGCGCGACGCGCTTCAGCATCTCCCCCGTGGCATGGCGCTCGATGGCGTAGATGATGGAATCGTTGACGTCGAGATTATAGGGCATGGCCACCAGCGGGCCATGCGTGGTGGTCATCCAGGACGGCACGTCGTCCACCACCCAGTCGCAGACATAGTCGACGCCGTTCTGCTTCAGGAGGTCCGGCGTGCGCTCGCTCTCCCTGAGGCCCGGTCCCAGCCAGCCACGGGGGCGCGTGCCAGTGAAGCCGGCGATCTTCTCCAGGGCGGCGGCGATCATCTCCGCTTCCGCATCGCCATCCGTATTCTGAATGGCCTTCTGATGCAGGCCGTGGCCGATGAATTCCCAGCCCGCCTTCAGCATGGCCTCGGCGGCTTCCGGATAGGCGTCGATCACGCCGGCATTGAAGCTGGTGGAGGCCGGCAGGCCACGGCTGTTGAACAGGTCGATGATGCGCGGCATGCCGGCGCGCATGCCGTAGTCCGCCCAGGAGAAGTTCGGCACATCCGGCACCGTGCCCTGGCCGTGGGGCGGGGTGATGATGCTGCGCGGCATGGGCCGGTCGAACTGCCAGTGCTCCACATTGACCACGAGGTGGACGAGGATGCTCTTGCCCTCCATGGGCGGCAGCGGCGGGCGCGAGGTGGAGAAGACATACGGGATGCGCGGATTGGCCATGTTGGGTCTTTCTTGTTTCGTCAGTGCACGCCGCGCATCTGCGCCATGATCTCGGCCTTGAAGCCCAGGAACTCGCTCTTCAGCAGGTCGTTCACGGAGCGCGGACGCGGCAGGGTGATGGAGATTTCGCGGATGATGCGGCCCGGCCGGGCGGCCATGATGCACACCCGGTCCGCCAGCAGGATCGCCTCGTCGATGTCGTGGGTGACGAACAGGACGGTGGTCTTGAAGCGCTGCCACACGTCCAGCAGCAATTGCTGCATGGAGAGGCGGGTCTGTGCGTCGAGGGCGCCGAACGGCTCGTCCATCAGCAGCGCCTTCGGCTGCATCACCAGGGCGCGGGCAATGCCCACCCTCTGGCGCATGCCGCCGGAGAGCTGGACGGGGAGCGCCTCGAGGAAGCCCTCGAGGCCCACGAGCCTCAGGATCTCCTTGGCGCGGGGCTCGTATTCGGCGCGCGGGACGCCCTGCACCTGCGGCCCGAAGATCACGTTCTGCCAGACGTTCAGCCAGGGCAGGAGCGCGGCCTCCTGGAACACCACGCCGCGATCGGGGCCGGGGCGGCGCACCGGCCGGCCGTCGAAGCTGATGGAGCCCTCGCTCTGGGCCTCGAAGCCGGCGAGGATGTTGAGAAGGGTAGACTTGCCGCAGCCGGAAGGGCCGAGCAGGGCCATGAACTCGCCCTCGGCGAGGCTGACATCCACCTGGTCCAGCGCCCGCACTTCCTGCGTGCCGCCGAACACCTTGGAAACCCCGGTTATGGAAACGGTGCCCATGGTGCGCCTCACGCGTTGTAGGATTGCAGGCGGCGCCAGCGGAGCACGAAGTGATCCACGCGCACGATGAGCCAGTCGGACAGGTAGCCAAGCAGGCCGATGGTGACCATGTCGGCGATCACGATGTCCATACGGCCGACATAATAGGCGTCCCACAGCACGTAGCCGAGGCCGGACTTCACCGCGACCATCTCGGACACGATCACCGCCGTCCAGGCGATGCCGAGGCCGATGCGCAGGCCCGTGAAGATGGAGGGCAGAGCCGCGGGCAGGACCACCCGGCGCAGCACGGTGAAGGGCGAGGAGCCCATCATCAGCGCCGCGCGGATCCAGTTCTTCTCCACGTCCCGCGTGCCGTGCGTGGTGTTGATCACGATGGGATAGAAGGCGCCGATGGTGATGAGGAACACCGAGCCGAAATCGGAGATGCCGAACACGGCGATGGAGATGGGCAGCCAGGCGGTGATGGGCACCGGGCGCAGCCACTGGATGGTGGGATCGATCACCATGGACACCAGCTTCGACCATCCGATGCAGATGCCGAGCGGCACGCCGATGAGGATGGCGATGGCAAAGCCCTTCGCCACGCGGATGGTGGAGAAGACGACGCTCTCGGCCCAGGTCCCGGAATAGGGGTTGAGGCCCATGGTGGAGGAGGCGCCGAACGCCCATTTCAGCCACGCCTCCCAGACCCGGTCCGGCGTGGGCAGGGCGCCGCCGAAGACGGAGCCGTTAGTGCCGCTCATCTGCCAGGAGACAACGAGCACGACAGGAAGGATGAGCGCGAGCAGCGTCGCGCCGACGCGAGGCACGGCGAGGCCGCCGGCCACGCGGCGCGGCTTCGAACGCCGTTCCGTGGTGATGGTGGACATGAAGGCGGCTCCCCGCGGATGGAATGGGCCGGCGCCGGATCGCTCCGGCGCCGCGCGGTCAGTTCTTCAGCGCCTTGTCGAGATAGGTGCTGTTCCAGGAGCCGTCGATCTGCCCGGACACATCCTTGGTGATCACGCCGAGATCGGCAAAAGCCTTCGCCTGCCGCTTCAACTGGTCGGGCGTGACCACCGGGCCGAGCTTGATGATGTCGGCGATGCGGCGGGAAATGTCGGCATCGAGGCCGGTGAGCTTCTCGATGGCGGTGCCGAACGCGGCCGGTGAAGCCTCCAGCGCCTTCATCTCTTGCACATAAGCGGTGACGAAGGCCTGCACGGCGGCATCCTTGCCGGCGATCTTCTCCTTGTTCGCCGCCAGCATGCCGAGCTCGGCGCCCACCGCCTTGGAGGCGCTGTAGTCGAGGTTCTTGGCGAAGGTGCCGTAGCCCTTCATGACGGGGACGGATTCGAACGGCTCCCAGGTGACGATGGCGTCCACCTCGCCCTTCTCCAGCGCGGCGTCGAAATTGGCGCCGCCGCCCTGGATGTTGATGGCCTGGAAGGAGTTGTAGGGAATGCCCTTCTCGATAAGGGTCGCGGCGAACTGGAACCACACCGCCGAGCCCGGCGCGATGGCGATCTTCTTGCCCTTGATGTCGTCCCAGCTCTCGAGCTTCACGTTCTTGCCGCCGATCACGTATTTCGGCGAGGAGCCCACACCCATGATGCCGACGAGGCTTGTGGCGCCGTTCGCGAGGGTGATGGGAAGATCGGCCGGGCCGACGGCGGCGATATCGAGCGAGCCCGCCTGGAGCGCCGTGCGGGCGTCAGCATAGCGGGCGAACTCCACCAGCTTCAGGTCCACGCCCTGGGCCTTCAGCTTGTCGGAGATCAGGATCATGGGCGCAAGGTGGGCCACCTTCGGATAGCCCACCGTCAGGGTAACAGGCGCGCCTTGGGCGAAAGCCGCCGCGGGCGCAAGGCTGGCGATGAGGAGACCGGACAGGCCGGCAAGGAGGGTGCGACGCTGCATGTTCTTCAAGTCCTCTGGTCTTTATTGTGGATTAAACGCGCAGTTACGAAACACTCGGGAGTGAAGGGGTCAGGTGCCGGTGAAGTTTGGCGGCCTCTTTTCTTTGAAGGCCGTCTGGCCTTCTTTGTAATCGGCGCTGGCGAAGCAGCGGGCGACGAGGTCGGCGACCGCTGCCGTGTTCCGCTCGCCCTCGGGCCTGGCGAGTTCGATGAGGGCGCGCTTGGCAGCCATCAGGGTGAGCGGGGCATTGATGGCGAGCGCGCCGAGATAGGCGCTGCATTCGGCCTCGAATGTTTCGCTGCTCCAGGCCTTCGCCACCACGCCGAGGCGCTCCGCCTCGGCGGCATCAAGGATGCGGGCGGAGAACAGGATGTCGGCCGCGGCATCCGGCCCGAGCTTGCGGGCGATCAGTGAGACGCCATCGAAGCCATAGCCGAGACCGAGCCGCGCGGCAGGCACACGGAACCGCGCATCGCCCCGTGCGAGGCGGATGTCGCAGGCGAGTGCGAGGCCGAAGCCGCCGCCGAAGCAGATGCCGCGGATCACCGCGACAGTGGGTTTTGCTGCCCCGATGAGCGCGGCGACGCCCTGCGCCACCGCTTCGTCATAGGCAGCCACCGCCTCGGCGCCCGTGCGGCGCTCGCCGAACTGGGAGATGTCGGCGCCGGCGCAGAATGCCTTGTCGCCCGCGCCCTCCAGTACGATGGCGCGCACGGTCGGATCCGCCTCCGCCTGTGCCACGCAACCGGGCAGAGCCGACCACATTTCGAACGTCATGGCGTTCATTTTCGCCGGCTGGGCCAGCGTGATGCGGGCGAGGGCCCCCTCGGTCGAATAGACGATGCTCATATCACCCCTCCCGCTCGCAGGGCCGCGATCTCGCCGCTGCCGAGCCCGATCTCCACGAGGAGGTCGTCGCAATCAGCGCCCTTGTCCGCCAGCGGCGTCTTCACCTCGGCGGGCGTGCGTGAGAGGCCGATGGGCTGGCCCACGAGGCGCACGTCGCCGAGGCGTGGATGGGGCACGCTCTGCGCGACCTTCAGGTGCTCCACCTGAGGGTCTGCGAACACCTCGTCCATGCGATAGATCGGGCCGGCGGGCACACCCACCGCTTCCAGCCGCTCCAGCCAGGAGGCGGAGGTGTCGGAGGCAAAGACCGGGTCGAGCAAAGCGCGCACCGCCTCGCGATGGGCGAAGCGCTGCTCCTGGGTCGCATAGCCCGGGTGGTCGGCAAGGTCCGTGCGCTGGATCGCTTCGCACAGATTGCGCCACTGGCCATCGCCACCCACGCCGAGATTGATGAAGCCGTCCGCCGTCTCCATCACGCCCATGGGGGTGGAATAGGGATGGTCGTTGCCCGCCTGGGGCGGAACCTCCCCGGTGATGAGATAGCGGGCGGCCTGGAAGTCGCACAAGGCGATCTGGGCCTGGAGCAGCGAGGTCTGCACCCACTGGCCTTCGCCTGAGACATCCCGTTCCCTGAGCGCCACCAGGATGCCCGTGGCCGCATAAAGCCCGGCGGTGGAATCCGCGACCGCGACGCCGGCCCGGACCGGCCCCTGCCCCGGCAGGCCGGTCACCCACATGAGGCCCCCCATGCCCTGCGCGATCTGGTCGAAGCCGGCGCGGGTGGCATAGGGCCCGTCCTGCCCGAAGCCGGAGATGGAGGCGAGGATGATGCGCGGGTTGCGGCGCTTGAGGGACGCATAATCGATCCCGAGGCGGGTCTTCACGTCGGGCCGGTAATTCTCGACCACCACGTCCGCGGTCTCCACCAGCTTCAGGAAGATCTCCAGGCCTTCCTTGCGCTTCAGGTTGAGGGTCAGCGACCTCTTGTTGCGGTGGAGGTTCAGCATGTCATAGCCGTCGCGGGCGCCCGACATGGTCTCGTTGGGATCGACGCCATCCGGCGCCTCCACCTTGATCACGTCGGCGCCGAAATCCGCGAAGATGCGGCAGCAGGTCGGACCCGCGCGCACCCGTGTCAGATCGAGGATGCGCAGATTGGCGAGCGCCGGGGTCGGGGCGGGAAGGCTCACGCGATACTCTCCTTGAAGCTCGAAACGGGGCGCGCGCGATGCCAGCCGATGTGCGACTGGATGTGCCGCGCCAGCGCGATCAGCGCCCGGTCACTGCCGGGTGCACCCATGAGCTGCGCGCCGATGGGCATGCCGTTGGTGTCGTGGCCGATGGGCAGCACGACCACCGGCAGCCCCAGCCCGTTGGCGAGGCGGGTGAAGGCGGACAGCCGGTAAAGCGTGCGCCCCGAAAAGCCCGGCGCCTGTGGATCGCAGGCGGAGACGGTGGGTGTCACGCAGGGCATCACCGGAAGCAGCAGCGCGTCGTGCGCACGGAACATGGTGGCAGCGGTGGACCACGCCGCATCGAGCCCGCCGCGGAGCACAGCGAGACTCTCCGGGGACATTGCGCGGCCCTTGGCGAGGCGCACGGCGAAGACCGGATCCTTTTCCGCGGCGGGGATGGCGGAGAGGCTGCGCGCGCTCTCTCCCAGCAGCAGGCCGAGCACCGCCTCGTCCGTCGCGCGCATGAGAGGCGCGAGGGCCATGTCCGAAAGGTGCAGGTCGAGGCGGGCGATGGCCGCGAGCGCCTCTTCGAACGTCGCGGCGATGTCCGGATCGCAGTCCGCCAGAAGATCCCGCGCGACACCAATGCGCGTGCCATGCGGCAGCGCCTCCGGAGCGAACACGGCGGCGGCGCGGTCCAGCCATTCGGCGTCGCTGCCAAGAAAGCCCAGCGTGTCGAGAGTGGGAACGAGGGCGAAGGTCCCATCCATGGGGATCAAGCCCGCGCTCGCCTTCCAGGAGGAGACGCCGCAGCATTGGGCGGGAATGCGCAGGGACCCGGCAGTGTCCGAACCGAGCGCCAACGGGACGGCACCCGCCGCCACCGCGACCGCCGATCCGGAAGAGGAACCGCCGCAGATGCGTTCGGGATTCCATGGATTGATAGGCCGCCCCCGCCAGCCATTGGCGCCGGAGGGGTCGAAGGCGAGCGGCGACATCTGCGTAATGGCCACGAGGCGCCCGCCAGCCGCTTCCATTCTCTCGATCAGGGGGGCAGTGGCGGCAGGCGGGGGCATGGGCGGAGCGTCGAGTCCGAGCCCCGGGCTCCGGCCGGCCAGATCCACCATGTCCTTCACCGCATAAGCGAAGCGGCCACCGGGGGCCGGAAGCGGAAAGTCCACGAAGGCATTGAGAGCTGCCGCACCGAGGCATCGCTCCCGGGCCTCCGCCACGGGATCGCGGAGGCCGTCGCCGACAGGCGCCGATGTGAGATATGCCTCCAAAACGCTCATGCCCCTTTCTCGATCAGAAAGAGTTTAGAGGCGGAAAGTTTCTTCGTGGAATTAGAAAAGGGCGGATACTGATATCTAAAAAGGAGAAATCACTTTCGCAGTTCGTCCAGCAGCTTCTGTGTTGTGCCTGATAGCTCCTCATTCTCCCGCACGCAGATATCGATCTCGCGGATGGCCCAAGGCTCGTCCAGGTGCACCAGAGTGAGGTCGAGGGCAGTGACCAGGGGCCGGAGCGCGGCCTCGGGAAGCACGCCGATGCCGAGGCCGTGGCGCACCATCTGGCACATGACCTCGAAGCTACGCACCTGCACACGCACCTTGAGATAGCGCCCGAGATCCCGCGCCCGTTCCACCACCATGCGGTTGACAGCAGTGCCGATCTCGAGCGCCACGAAATCCTCGTCCATCAGCTCGGAAAACCGCACCGAACGGCGCTGCGCCAAAGGGTGGCCGGGAACCGTGACCACGGCGAGCCTATCCTTCGAATAGGGAAAGCTGGTGAGCCCTTCCAGCGCCTGCCCGCGCACGATGACGCCGAGGTCCGCCTGCTTGCGGGTGACGGCATCGATGGTGTCGGCGGTGGGACGCTCGTCGAGGTCGATGCGGATATCGGGATGGCGCTGGGCAAAGGCTGCGAGGTCAGTGGCGAGCCCCGCCACCAGGGCGGAGGAGGAAGCGGAGACGCGCACCGTCCCCCGCGCGCCCGTCAGGTGGTCGGCGAGCCCTGCCACATAGCGGTCGGCGAGATGGAGCACGGATTCCGCATAGGCCAGGGCCGTCATTCCGGCCATGGTAGGCTCGACGCCATGGGGCAGCCGCCGCACCAGCGGCATGCCCGCCTCCTCTTCCAGCAGGCGCAGGCGGCGGCTCGCGGCGGACAAGGCGATGTTGATGCGCTCCGCGGCTTTCGAAAGGCTGCGCGTCTCGCAGATGGCGACGAACAAGCGCAGGGATTGAAGGTCATGATGGAGCATTCATCGCATTCCGCCCGCGCGCCGGCGCGGTTCGCAATGGTGCCCCGGACTATCCCGCGTCCGCAATCCGCATGGCGGGAGCGGCGGATGTCAGGCTTTCAGGCCCTGCGCATAGATGGAGAGGTTCGCATAGGACGCGGAGATGAGCGGGGTCGGGATGCCGGCCTTCGCGCCGCGCGCCGAGAGATCGCCGAGGATCTGGTCGGCCTCCACGGGGCGATCATTCTGAAGGTCGCGATACATGGATGAAGCCCAGGCCGAGCCCTTCTCCGTCAGCTGCGCGCGGGCCATGGCCAAGAATTCCGCGCTCGGCGGCACGCCCGCCGCCGAGATCACGGAGACCACCTCGTCCAGGAAGGCGAGGCTGAAGTCGCGCCCGCCCGGAGCGGCCTCGATCTCCCCGATATTTCCCCGCATGAGGCACGTGATGCCGCCGAGCGCCGCCAGCAAGGTCCATTTTTCCCACATCTCGCGGGCGATGACGGGCGAGAGGCGGGCCGTGAACCCCGCGCCGGTCAGCGTCTGGTCCAGGCGCTCGATGCGCTCCGAGCGCGTGCCGTCCATCTCTCCATAGGCGAAATCCTGGAGCTTGGAGAGTTGAATGATGCGCCCTTCCCCGTCGAGGATGGTCGCCACCTTGCAGGCGCAGCCCGCCACCGCATGGGCATCGAAGCGCGCGGTGAGGACATCCACATGCCGCATCCCGTTGAGGACGGGAAGGATCATGGTGTCGGGCCCCACCGCCGGGGCGAGGTCCGCCACCGCCGCGTCGAGGGCATAGGCCTTCACGCTGAGGATGATGGCATCATAAGGTCCGTCGAGGGCATCCGCCGTCACCACTTTCGGCTGGAGCGTCACGTCTCCATAGGGGCTGACGATCTCCAGCCCGCGCGAACGGAGCTGCGCCGCGCGGGCCGGGCGCGCAAGGAAGGTGACGTCCCGCCCCGCCTGCGCCAGCCGGCCGCCAAAATATCCGCCGACCGAGCCGGCGCCCACCACCAGGAGCTTCATCTCATTCCCTCCCTTCGCTGCGCGCCGTCAGGCCGCGCTGGCCGTCGGCCGATAGCGGGCAGCGACGTCACGCTGCGAGAGATGCGGCCCGAGTGCCAGGCGCGCCGCGTCGAGCGTGTCCCACAGGCCATCGTCCTCCAGCGGAGGGATGGTCACCAGCTCCCCTTTGTCGAGACCGACCAGGGCGGCGTCCACCAGATCCTCCGCATCCATGACCTTGCCGGGCAGCAGGCTGTCCACATCATGCCCGCTGCGGGTCCAGATCTCGGTGCGGGTGGCACCAGGCAGGACCGCCTGCACGCGCACGTCGGCGTCCTTCAGCTTGGCGGCCAGGGAGAGGCTGAGATTGAGGATGTAGGCCTTCGAGCTGCTGTAGACGCCCTCGAACGTCTCCGGGATGAACGTCACCACCGAGCCGATATTGATGATCGTCCCGGTCTTGCGGTCGGCGAAGGCCCGTCCGGCGGCAGCGGCGAGAAGTGTGGGCGCGGTGACGTTCACGGCGATGAGCCGTTCGAGCGCTTCCGGCGCGTTGTCGAACATGCCGCCGTTGAGGGTGATGCCGGCATTGTTGACCAGCAGGGAGATGGCGGGGTCCCGCTCCAGGCGCTCCGACACGCCTGAGACGGCGGCAGGATCCGCGAGGTCGGCGACGATCACGTCCACGGTGCGCCCGGTCTGCGCCCGGATGCGGGCGGCATTCTCCTCCAGCCGCTCCGCGGTGCGCGCCACGAGGATGAGGTCGTATCCGCGCCGGGCCAGGCGGTCGGCATAGATGGCGCCGATCCCACCCGAGGCGCCGGTGATAAGGGCCGTTCCGATGATGGCCTTGCTCATGATGTGTCTCCTCTCAGACCCGCCAGAAGGGCGGATCCGACTGCGACGAAAATAGTTACTTTCATTTTGATAGCTAAGTCACTATCATTTTGCAATGGACAATCGAGTTCTTTCGCAGAAGACCTGCCCTGTGGCCCGCGGCCTCGCCTGCGTGGGTGATGCATGGAGCATGCTGATCCTGCGGGATGCTGGCCGGGGGCTGACGCGCTTCGACCAGTTCCGGCGCAATCTCGGCATCGCTCCGAACATTCTCGCCCGGCGCCTTGCGGCACTGACCGAGGTGGGCCTTCTGGAAACGCGCCGCTACAGCGACCACCCGCCGCGCGCGGACTATGTGCTGACCGAGGCGGGGCGCGATTTCCTGCCGGTCCTGGCGCTGATCGGCGCATGGGGCCGCAAGCACAATGGTCGCGGCCATGTGAACCGCCTCATAGACGCCGAGACCGGCGCGGAGGTCCGCCCCATCGCCATCGATGCCGCCACCGGCATCCCCATCGGCACCCGGCCGCTGCGCATGGCGGCGGCCGAGGCCCCCAACTCCTAGACTGAAGAGGCAGCCATGAAGAGAGAGATCATTCTCGCACATCCGGTGCGCACCGCCATCGGGACCTATAACGGGTCGCTGAAGGGCACGCCCGCCAGCGATCTCGGCGCGGTCGCCGTCCGCGGCACGCTGGAAAAGTCAGGCCTTTCGCCGGAGCACATCGGCGCTGTGATCATGGGCAACGTGATCCAGGCCGGCAACAAGATGAACCCTGCCCGGCAGGCGGCCATCGGCGGCGGGCTGCCGGTCTCCGTGCCGGCCTATACGGTGAACCGTGTCTGCGGTTCGGGCGCCCAGGCTGTCGTCACGGCGGCGCAGGAAATTGAGCTCGGCCTGAACGATGCGGCAATCGCCGGCGGCATGGAGAATATGGACCGCGCGCCCTATCTCGTGGACGGCGGGCGCTGGGGCTATCGCATGGGGGATGCCGCCATCCTCGACAGCATGTTGCGCGACGGGCTCAACGATGCGTTCTCCGGCGAGCATTCCGGCTGGCACACGGAGGATCTCGTCACCCAGTCGCAGCTGACCCGCGAAGCTCAGGACCGCTGGGCGGAGCGCTCGCAGCACCGCTTCAGCGCGGCCCGCGACGCCGGCAAGTTCAAGGATGAGATCGTCCCCGTCACCATCAAAGGCCGCAAGGGCGAGGAGCACTTCGAGATCGACGAGACCCCACGCCCGGACACGACGCTGGAAGGCCTCGCCAAGCTGAAACCCGCCTTCCGGAAGGATGGCACCATCACCGCCGGAAACGCGCCGGGCCTCAACAGCGCGGCCTCCGCGATGGTGGTGGCGGAGCGCGGCTTCGCCGAAGCCGCGGGCGTCGAGCCCCTGGGCCGGCTCGTGGCTTACGGCATCGGCGCGGTGGAGCCGGGGCTCTTCGGCCTCGGCCCGGTTCCCGCCGTACGCCAGGCCCTGGAGCGGGCAGGATGGACCATCGCGGACCTGGAGCGGGTTGAGATCAACGAGGCCTTTGCCGCCGTGCCGCTCGCGGTGATGAAAGAGCTGGGGCTTCCCGAGGACATCGTGAACGTGGAGGGCGGCGCCATCGCCCATGGCCACGCCATCGGCGCCACGGGCGCGGTGCTGACAACGCGCCTGCTCCATTCCATGCGCCGCGATGGCATCCGGCGGGGCCTCGTGACCTTGTGCATCGGCGGCGGCCAGGGCATCGCCTTGGCGCTGGAAGCGGCCTGACGGGCACCCGGCGCCTCGGATCGCGGCTCGAACAGCAGCGAGGGCAAGAAAAAGAGCACCTGAGACGCGGCCATAAATGCTAACAAGGCTGCCTCGTCCCCCGACCTGATGGAGGCCGGCATGCGCGTCGCGCCACAGCGGTGTTTCCACATCATGATGGCGCGCCTCGTCTCGAGGCCGGGCGTTGGGCCGCTCCGCACGGCAAGCCTCGCTTTGCTCGCCTTCACACTCGGCGGGGATCTGTCCGTGCCGACGGCCGCGGCCGAAACTAACGGCGTCAGTGCCGCCGCGACCGGCGGAGACTTCACCGGCCTCATGGATATTGGCGGCGGCCGCAGGATGTATCTGACCTGCCGCGGCACCGGGCGGCCGACGGTGGTTCTCGTGGCCGGCCTCAAGGCGTCCGCCGACGATTGGACCAACTTGGAGGGTCAGGCGGCCTCCGTCTTCGCGCGCGTCGCCAAGGTGTCAAGGGTCTGTGCTTACGATCGGCCGGGCACGCCGGTCGGCGACCAGCCAAGCCGCAGCGACCCGGTGCGCCAGCCGACCACCGCGGCGGACGCGGTGGCGGATCTGCATGCCCTGTTGGGTGCGGCACGCGCGCCTGCGCCCTATGTGCTGGTCGGCCATTCCTATGGCGGCCTGATCGCGAAGCTGTACGCGCGGATGTATCCGCGGGATGTCACAGGCCTTGTGCTCGTCGATGCCCTCAGTGAGGGTCTTCAGGAAGCGGAGACGCCGGAACAATGGGTGATCCAGCGCGTGCTGATGGAAGGCGAGATCGCGGAAAGCGTCGCCCTTTATCCTGCGCTGGAACGGATCGATGCCGATCGCAGCTTCGATCAGGTTCGCGCCGCGCCACCATTGAAACCGCTTCCGCTGGTCGTTCTCTCGGCCGACCGGCCCTGGGGTCCTCAGATTCCGGCACTGATCGCCAATGGGACCTTGCCGGCAGGCGTGCCTCCCGACTTCGGCTACATTACGGACGCCGCGCAAGAGAAGGCCCAGGCGCGACTGGCCGCGCTCGTCCCGGGCGCGAGGCACATCACCAGAACCAATAGCGGCCATGAAATCCATAGGGAGCAGCCCGAACTGGTCAGCGACGCGATCATCCAGGTGGGTGATGCGGTCCGTGCCGGAAAGACAAGCCTCGCTCCCTGACGCTGAACGCCCAGGCCTGCACGCCCATCTCCTGCACCCCCTCTCCTGCCACCTCCTTCATCCTCGCCCGGGTGAAGCCTGCCAAAGCAGAAGGACGCTGCCTCCATGCCCCTGCACCGAGCATTCAAGGCCATCTTGTCCCTCACCATGGCCAGCCTCCCCTTGTGCCAAGCCGCACTCGCAGCGGACCCGTCCACGTCCGACGCCGTGACGACGCAGCGCGCCCAGGCACTGATCGCCGAAGTGGACGCCTACGCGACCCGCGGAATGAAGGCGTTCGATGTTCCCGGCCTCGCCATCGGCATCGTTGCGGGCGACAAGCTCGTCTATGCGAAGGGCTTTGGCGTGCGCAGCAAAAGCAGTGGCCAGCCCGTGGATGCGCAGACCATCTTCCAGGTCGGCTCAACGACGAAGGCGTTTCTGGCGACCAGCCTCGCCATCATGGCCGACCGGGGCAAGCTCAATTGGGACGACCGCGTCGCCGATCTTTATCCGGCGTTCCAGATGAAGGATCCATGGGTGACGCGGGAGTTCCGTGTCTTCGACCTGCTGGCCCAGCGCACCGGTATGCCGCCCCTGGCCAACGACATGCTCGCCATGACCGGCTTCGATGAGGCGGCGCTGCTCGCCTCGCTCCGCCATGTGGAGCCCGTGTCGAGCTTTCGCACCCGTTTTGCCTACACCAACGTCACGCACCTCTTGGCCAGCCGCATAGTGGCGCAGGCCGCCGGAGCGCCGGATTGGAGCGTGGTGCTCCAGAAGGAGCTGCTGGACCCGCTCGGCATGAAGGCGTCCACCACCACGTTCGAAGCGATCGAAAGCGCGCCCAATCATGCCAGCGGCCACCGCTGGACGCCTTCGGGCACCGTCGAGGTCCCGCTGACCCCGATCTTTCCCTACAATCTCGCCGGGGCCGGCAACATCAACTCCAATATCGAAGATATGGCCCGCTGGCTGCGATTGCAGCTCGGGCGCGGGACGTTTGAAGGCCGCCGCATCGTCTCGCCGGAGAACCTCGCCGTCACCCGGATGCCGAAGGTGGCACTGACCGATGCGCTGTCCTATGCGATGGGCTGGTACGTCTTTCAGACCGCCAATGGCAGCATCATCTGGCATGATGGCGATGCGCTGAGCTACAGCTCATTCGTCGGCTTCGCGCCCGACAGGAATGCCGGCGTCATCATCCTCACCAACGAAACCAATGTGGGCTTCCCGTCGGCGCTCGGCGTGTGGATGCTGGACCAGATCCTGGGAAATCCCAAGGTCGACAACGTGATGCTCAAGCTCCCGGAAGAGACGGCCCAATTCGTGGCCAGCGCCAACGCATTTGCCAGGCCCGCAAACCCGCGCCCGCCACCATCCCTTGCCCCTCTCACCGGCACGTTCGTGAATGCGAGCATGGGCGAGGCGACAGTGGAAAAGGACGGAGATGCGCTGATCCTGGAACTGGCGACCGGCGCGAAATTCAGGTTGGCGCCCTGGGACGGCGACGTCTTTGCCGCCGAACTCGTGCCGGCCGGCCGGTTCGGCCCGATCGCCGATCTGCACTACATGACGAGGGGATTTGCACAGTTTCAGATGGATGGCGACGGCAAGCTCAATGTCCTTCAGCTTACGGTCGCAGATCAACCATATGCGTTCAGGCGCAAGTGAGCGGCTGCGATCACGTCCTGGCCGCGGCGTCATGAACCGTTTGGGGCAGCACAAACGGCCCTGAGGGAACCGCGTTTACCCGGGTTCGGACATCGAATGCTTCGGACAGCGTGGTATCCGTGAGCACCTCTTCCGGCGTGCCCTGAAAGAGCAGCCTGCCGTGCTTCAGCACCACGAGATGGTCGGCCGCCATGGCCGCGAGATTGAGGTCGTGAAGCACGGCGAACACGCCGCCCCCACGCCGTACATGATCGCGGGCGATGCGCAGGACGAGGAGCTGGTGCGCGAGGTCGAGGCTTGCGGTCGGCTCGTCCAGCAGAAGGAAGCGGGGCGCATCGCCCGCGCCTGTCTCCAGCTGCGCCAGCACGCGGGCGAGGTGGGTGCGCTGGCGCTCGCCGCCCGAGAGGGAATCGAACCGCCGGGCGGCGAAGCCCGACAGGTCCACGCGTTCGAGCAGACCCTCGATAAGCGGCAGCGCCGCCTTGCCGCCCATCAGGCCGAGCCCGACCACCTCCGCCACGGAGAAGGGGAAGGCGACGTCCGTCTGTTGCGGCAGCACGGCGCGCCGGCGCGCCAGCACCGCCGGCGGCAGGGTCTTCAGCGGCGCGCCATCCAGAAGCACCGTGCCCTCATCGGGCGCCATCTCGCCTGCGAGCACCTTGAGAAGGGTGGACTTTCCCGCTCCGTTCGGCCCCACCACCACGATGACCTGTCCAGGCGCCAGGGTGATGCTGACATGGGACAGGAGCGCCTTGCCGGCACGCCGGACAGTGATATCGCGGACTTCGTACATGTCTCACCCGAGCGCCGTGCGACGCTGCATCAGCAGCCAGAGGAAGAAGGGCGCGCCCACCAGTGCGGTCACGACGCCGAGCGGCAACTCGGCGGGCGCCGCAAGAAGGCGCGCCGCGATGTCCGCTGCCAGCAGCACCGCGGCGCCGAGCAAGGAGGAGGCGGGCAGCAGGATGCGGTGTCCCGGCCCCAATGACAGCCGGACGAGGTGCGGCACCACGAGCCCGACGAAGCCGATGACCCCGCACGCCGCCACCGACGCGCCCACGCCACCGGCCACCGCTATGATTGCCGCCCGTTTCAGGCGCTCCACCCGGATGCCCAGGTGAAATGCCTCCGCCTCCCCCAGGGCCAGGGCATCGAGCCCTCTGGCGAGCACCGGGCCGGCGGCAAGCATGGCGAGGACGAACGGGGCAGCAAGCCCCGCCTTCAGCCATGTGGCGCCGCCGAGGCTGCCCATGGTCCAGAACAGGAATTCCCGCGACTGCTGCTCCGTCGCCATGAAGATCAGGACCCCGGTCCCGGCGCTCGCCAGGGCGCCGATCGCGAGGCCCGCAAACAGGAGGGTCGCGATGGACGTGTATCCTTCCCGCATGGCGAGACGGCCGATGAGCAGCGTGGTGACGAGCCCTCCTGCAAACGCGGTGAAGGCGAGCGTCATGGCTTGAAGAAACGGCGGCAAGGCGAGCGAGAGGCTGCCCCCGAGCACGATGAAGCCGACCGCTGCGAAGGCCGCGCCAGGCGCGACACCGATAAGCCCGGGATCGGCGAGGGGATTGCGAAACACGCCCTGCATGATGGCTCCGGCGACCGCCGTGCCTGCGCCCACCAGGGCGCCGAGCACCGCGCGCGGCAGGCGCACATCCAGCACCACCACGCGCTCACGCACCCCGTAGCCATTGCCGGAGGGCACGCCGGCGAGGGCATCGAGGATGACCTGGAAGACCCGCTGCGGCGCGATACTCACCGGGCCAAGGCAAAGGGCCGCCAGGAACATGGCGAGCGCCAGAAGCGCGATGACTGCAAGGCCGGAAAGGGGCGAGAGGCGGGCGCCGCTGCCGCCTGCGTGGGACGGAGCGCGCATCAGTTCGGTTCCGAGGCGAAGGCGCGCGGCGGCAGCGGAGGCATCTGGGCTCCGGGCCGCAAGGCCAGCGCCAGATCACGCACGGCCCGCGGGGTGCGCGGCCCGAAGCTAAGCAGGTAGGAGCCGGGCAGGACGATGAGGCGCTTGTCCTGCGCCGCTGCCGTACCCCTGAACGCCGGGAGCGAGAAGAGAAGGTCCGCCGTCAGCGCCTGCCCGCCCCCGCTCATGACCACGAGGGCCCTGGGGTCGGCGGTGAAGGCGGCTTCGTCCACGGCCGGCTTGTATCCCTTGATGGAGGCCATGGGGTTCTCGGCCCCGGCGAGGGCCAGCATCGCATCGGCGGTCGTGTCGCTGCCTCCGACCACCGCCGTTCCGGACGCTGCGGAGAGGACGAACACAGCACGGGGCCGCTCCTGCAGGTTCGCGACACCGGCCTTCACCGCTTCGAAGTCCTCGCGGACCGCCACTGCCAGCCGCCGGCCGGCCTCTTCCTCTCCCACGGCCTTAGCCACGGCCTCGATCTTCCGGATCACCCCATCAGGCGTGCGGGCGTCGGGAATGATCACCACGGGCACCGAGGCGTTCTCCAGCACATCCAGCGTCGCGCGCGGGCCGGAGCCTTCTATGGCGAGGATGAGAGAGGGTCCCGTGGAGAGGACCCCCTCCGGCGCGAGGGTGCGGGAATAGCCCACATTGGGCAATGCGCGAGCTGCCGCCGGGTAGACGCTGGTCTGATCCACGGCGATCACACGGCCCCCAAGGCCCATGGCAAACAGGATTTCGGTGACGGAACCGCCGATGGAAACGATCCGGCTGGTGTCGGCGACGCTCACGCTGCGCCCCGCGGCGTCAACCACTGTGCGCGCAGGGCGTTCCTGCGCCAATACTGATGATGAAAGACCCAGAACTATCGTAAGAATGCACCTAGAAAGCCAATAGATCATGATTCTGTGATTCGCATCCCTGATCGTGGGTCGCATATCCATGTATTTTAGCATTCCGATTCACCGACTTTGGAATTTTTACAATAAAAACCCCGCGCCAATCGGCTGATTAAACTGAGGATTCAATGTCACTCATTGGAGTTCAATGCAAGATTAGAGCTAATCAACTTGACCTGATGTGTGGCCACAGCCTAGGCCGTAAGGGAACGGCGCCCCAATCGCGCTGGGCCCAGCCAGGCCTTTTGCTGGCGTTAGCCGGGCAATTCAATTCTTTGGAGGCTTGGAATGACACGCGTTCCGGCGAAGGGTGGCGTGCGCCCGCGATTCCGCCCTGTTCTGCTATCCGGCGTGGCAGGCGCCGCGCTTCTTGCCGGGCTTGTCACGACGGCCGAGGCCCAGACCATGCCCGGCGCTGCCGCGCCGCCCGCCCAAACGGATGAAATCTCGCTGGATTCCATCACGGTCGTCTCCACCCTCACGGGGATCAAGACTGTCGACACCCTGGGCGCCGTCAGCGTGCTGCGCCCGGAGGATTTCCAGCTGCTCATGGCAGATCAGACGTCCGACCTCTTCCTCGGAATGTCGGGCGTCACCGCGATCCAGAACGGCAACAGCCAGCAGACGTCCATCAACATCCGTGGCCTTCAGGACTTCGGCCGCGTGGCGGTGTTCGTGGACGGGGCCCGTCAGAATTTCACGCAGCTCGGGCATGCCAACGCCGCCGGCTCGTTCTTCCTGGAGCCGGCATTGCTTGCCGGCGTGGATGTGTTCCGTGGCCCGGCGTCCAACATCTACGGTTCCGGCGCCATCGGCGGCGTGGTCACCTTCCGCACCAAGGACGTCGATGACATCCTGAAGCCCGGACAGACCTGGGGGGTCGAGGGCACCGGCGAGATCGGCAGCAACGGCCCCATGGGCTTCGGCTCAGCCTTCGGCGCGGCACACATCGGCCAGAATGTGGACCTCTTCTGGGGCGGCACCTATCGCAAGGCGAGCGACTATGTGGACGGCAATGGCGATGACGTGCCCGGCACCGCCTACGACACCTGGACGGGCATCGCCAAGGCCACGTTCCGGCCGGCGGATTTCCACGAGATCAAGCTGACGGGGCTGAACTACAATTCAACCTACACGACGAGCAACGACGTCCCGACGCCGACCCTCACCCAGTACGGCACGCAGGTGATCAATCAGACGCTCACGGCCAGCTACAATTACGACAACCCCGGCGACAATCTCTTCAGCTGGCGCAGCAACGTCTACTGGAACCGCGTGCAGCAAGACCAGGTGAAGGTCGCGGGAACGCCGAGCACCATTACGGGCGCCATAGGCAATCCCCGCACCTTCACCATCGACACCACCGGCTTTGATGCAAACAACACCTCGCGCTTCGATGTTGGGGGCGTGCGCAACGCGGTGACGCTCGGCGGCGAGTATTTCCACGACGATGTGAGCAACATCGACAATTACGGCTTCGGCGACGGCTATAATCCCAGCGGCGAGCGCAATGTGGGGGGCGCGTTCGTTCAGTGGCAGGGCAATTATTCCTCCTGGCTCGAAGCCATCGCCGCCGTACGCTATGACAGCTACTCGCTGAACGGCGAGGGCACCTCCAACAGCGACAGCCGCGTCTCGCCCAAGGCCACCGTGGGCATCACGCCCTTCTCCTGGTTCACGGTCTATGCCACTTATGCGGAGGCGTTCCGCGCGCCGACCGTGACCGAGACCCTGGTGTCGGGCGCCCACCCGCCGGCCATTCCCATCGTCACCTGCCCGGATGGCAGCTTCGGCACGTTCTGCTTCATGCCCAATCCGGACCTTGCGCCGGAGGTGGGCAAGAACAAGGAAATCGGCGTCAACATCAAATATGACGACCTGTTCGTGAAGGGGGACAAGATCCGCCTCAAGGCCAATGTCTACCGCAACGACGTCTCCGACTATATCGAGCTGGTGCAGTATGGCCGCACCCGGTTCGGCACCACGGCCTATGCGCAGTATCAGAACATCTCATCCGCCAAGCTCACCGGCTTCGAGCTGGAGAGCATGTATGACACCGGGCTGTGGTTCGTCGGCGTGAACGGCACCATCACCAACGGCGAGAACACGTCGAACGGGCAGCCCCTTTCCTCGGTGATGCCGGACAATATCGCCACCACCCTCGGCGTACGGCTCTGGGACAACAAGCTGACCGCCTCGGTCCGCTGGGTCGCCGTGGCGGCCATGGAGGACCTGCCGGTGGGCGCCGTCTATGACCCCACCCCCGCCTTCAACCTGGTCAGCCTCTATCTCGGTTACGCGCCGAGCGAGAACGCGCTCGCCTCGTTCTCCGTCGAGAACCTGCTGAACGAGCAGTACACGCAGTACCAGCAGTTCCTGCCGAGCGCCGGCATCACCTTCAAGGGCTCGCTCACCATCAAGTTCGGCGACGGATACCTCTCGGCACTCTCGCCCACCACCCTTGCTGCCAAGTGAGCCGGGAAAGCCACCTCTCTCAGGAAAGAGAACGCCCATGTACATCGCAATGAACCGCTTCAAGGTGAAGCTGGATTCGCAGGCCGAGTTCGAGCGCGTCTGGCGCGAGCGCGACAGCTACCTTTCGAGGGTTCCGGGCTTCGTGGCGTTCAACCTGCTGAAGGGGCCGCTTCGAGACGATCACATTCTCTATTCGTCTCACACGCACTGGCAGACCAAAACCGCATTCGAGGACTGGACGAAATCGGACGCGTTCCGCGACGCTCACCGCAATGCCGGCACGAACAAGGTGAATTATATCGGGCCACCAGAGTTCGAAGGTTTTGAATCTGTGCTGTCCCTGACAGCTTCCTAAGCGGATGCCGGAGGGGGCAAGGTTTTCGCCCCATTCGCACATTTCGTCTCCCGTATCTCATCCAGCGCCTGTATCTTTTGGGTGCCCATCGCCGATATGAAGCACTTCGCGGTGCGGAAGGCATTTTAACCATGGCGGACGAACGGGACAAAAGATGAGGCGATAGAGATCGTCGTCAAATGGCCGTTGCAAATATGGACAAGTTTGTCTCGCCCCGGCTTAGGAATATATTGGGGCTTCCCCACACAGTCTGGAGCGTACAATGGCCGATCTCGTCATAATTGCATACGATTCCGAACAGAAGGCGGAGGCGGCACGGCAGGAGCTTCTCAAGCTCCAGCGGGAATACCTGATCGAGCTGGGTGATGCCGTCATCGCCGTGCGGCAGGAGGACGGCACGATCAAGCTGCACCAGATGATCAACACGACGCTCGCCGGCGCGGCGTCCGGCAGCCTCTGGGGTGGCCTCGTCGGGCTCTTGTTCCTCAATCCGCTGATCGGCATGGCGGTGGGCGCCGGCGCCGGCGCGATCGCGGGCAAGTTCACGGATACGGGCATCAATGATGA
The DNA here is from genome assembly GCF_040049275.1 of Aquabacter albus. Taxonomy (NCBI): domain Bacteria; kingdom Pseudomonadati; phylum Pseudomonadota; class Alphaproteobacteria; order Hyphomicrobiales; family Xanthobacteraceae; genus Aquabacter; species Aquabacter albus. The sequence goes on from NZ_JBDZDT010000008.1 coordinate 229,562, forward strand.
CTTCATCAGAGATGCGAGCTCGGCGCTCGGCAACGGGCAGGCGGCGTTGTGCGTCCTCATTCGCAAGGTGACCGCGGACAAGGTGGTCGCCGACATGGCGCAGTTCGGCGGCACCGTGCTTCGCACCAACCTTTCCAACGAGCAGGAAGAGAAGCTCCAGGCTGCGCTCAGGGGCGCTTGAGTTCGCTGGTCTCGGCCAACGCCCCGGCCGCATAGGCCGGGGCCCAATGTTCCGACATCCGAACCCGTCCAGCCGCCGATCAATCGTTGACGGGCAGCGGAGCCTCCCGGTTCACGAGACCTGCCTCGCGCAGCTCGCGCCAGAAATCGGCGGGCACCTTTTCCTCCAGGGCGGCTCGGTCCTCCGCGATGCGGCTCGGTTGGCTGGCCCCCGGGATCACGGCCGCAACCGCCGGATTGGCGAGCGAAAACTGAAGTCCCGCCGCCTTCATGCTAATGCCGTGGCGGTCGGCGATGGCCTTGATGCGCGCCACCTTGGCGAGGATGGCGGGTGTGGCCGGCGCGTATTCGAAATTCGGGCCGCCGACGAGCGCCCCGGAACTGTAGGGGCCGCCCACGACGATGCCGAGGCCCCGTTCCGCCACCATGGGCATCACGCGCTGAAGCGCGCGGTCATGGTCGAGCAGGGTGTAGCGGCCCGCGAGGAGGAAGCCGTCCGGACGGGGCTCTTCGAGGCCGAGCAGCAATTCAATGGGCTCGACGCGGTTGACGCCGAGGCCCCAGGCTTTGATCACGCCCTCGTCGCGCAAGCGATCGAGAGCCTTGAAGGCGCCCTTGCGCGCGCTCTCGAACATGGCCAGCCATTCGTCACCGTAGAAATCCTGTGCCACGTCGTGGACCCAGGCGATCTCGATATGGTCTGTCCCGAGGCGCTTCAGGCTGTCCTCGATGGAGCGGAGCGTCGCGTCCGCCGAATAGTCATTCACGATCTTGTTCGGGCGGCCGTGCTTGAAGACATCGCCCTTCTCGCCGAGATCGCGGGCGCTCACATCCTCGACCTCATCGAGAATGACGCGGCCGACCTTGGTGCTGATGACGTACTCTTCGCGCGGCTTGCCGGCGAGCGCCTCGCCCATGCGAATTTCCGCGAGGCCCGCGCCGTAGAAGGGCGCGTTGTCGAAATAGCGGATGCCGTCGTTCCAGGCGGCCTCCACGGTCGCGCGGGCCTCCGCCTCGGGAATGTCGCGGAACATATTGCCGAGCGGCGCGGCGCCGAAGCCGAGCTTGCCCGGGAGAATATTCTTGAGTGCCATTGTCCTGTCCTCTGTTCCGGGTTTGCGAAGCGGCGCAGTGCGCGCGCCCCATCGGCTTACGCTGCGATCGAGCGGTTCAGCGCCCCCACGAGCCTGGCCGCCAGCGGATGATCCGACCGCGGGTTCTGGCCGGTGATCAACTCGCGATCCTCGATCACGTTCGGCTCGAAATCGACCGTGGTGGTGCTCACATCGCCGCCGGCGACCTTAAGTGCATCGACCATGTTGAAATAGAGCTTGGCGTGGAGGATGTGATCCTCGACGACCTTCTCTTCAGTGTTGGAGAACACGGTCATCTTGTACCCGGCATACTGCCATCCCCTGGCCCATTCGACCGCCTTTTCGGCAGCGCCGGCGATCATGGCCGAACGGAACTCGCGCACGTGCGGCATCGCCGAGACGACCGCGATCGGGCCATGGCAGAGCAGCGCCGTGGGCTTCGCCCGATCATGGAAGTGGCGCAGGATCTCGCCCATGTCTGCGTCCTGCATCAGGTCCACCACAGGGGCCTGCCCGCCGGGCACGAACACGCCGGCATAGGCGTCCAGCCCCTCCTCGATCACGGCGCGCAGCGTACGCACTTCGTTCATCGAGGGATCCTCGGCGAAGAACGCCTTGGCGCGGCGGTAGGCCGCCTCGTCCTCAAAATGCTGGGCTGAATCCGACGCCGCGTCGATATGCGGCTTGGTGCCGTTCGGGGTGGCGAGCACCACCTCATAGCCCGCCTGGATCACCGCCATGGCGGGCACGACAGTCTCATTGAGGTATTGACCGGTCGCGCCCCAGCCACCGCCCTGGATCTCGATCCGGGTGGCATTCGAACCAATCACGAGAACCTTTCCCTTGCTCATGTGAGCCTCCGTTGGAAGGGATTGTCCCCTTCGGACAGGCTCACCATGCGCCCACGCGATATATTCCTGAAATTTATTATTTTTATTTTAGATATTCATCTAACATTATAACTCATGCGGTACGATCTCAATCTCCTGCCGGTCTTCATCACACTGATGGAGGAACGCAACGTGTCCCGCGCCGCCGAGCGGCTGGGGATCACCCAGCCCGCTCTTTCGAACGCGCTGGCCCGCCTTCGGGTCGTGATGCGCGATCCCCTTTTCATCCGGGAGCGCTACGGCATCCAGCCGACGCCGCTCGCCCAGGAACTGGCGCCGGTGATCGCCGAGGCGCTGGCGAAGATCGACGAGGTGGTCCTCCGCCAGCAGGATTTCGATCCGGCTCAGGCCGAGCGGCTGGTGACCATCGCGCCCAACAGCTACGTCGAGTTCGCGCTGGTGCCGGCACTCGTCGCCAAGCTTCGCGCGGTGGCCCCGGGAATCAAGCTTCGCCTCGTCCCCTTCGGCAGCGATCTCGCGGAGACGGGTGTCATCTCCGGCACGACTGCCATGGTGCTGGGCCGCATCATCGATGCGCCTGATAACCTCGTCGTGCAGCACCTCATGGATGACGGGCTCACCTGTGTCGTGCGCGCCGGCCATCCGCAGGTATCGGGCGCGATGACGCGCGCGCAATATGAGAGCCTCAAGCATGTGAACGTGCTGCCGCCCGGCCGGCTGCGCGTCGGCCTCTTCCAGGCGCTGGAGCGGCAAGGGCTCCGGCGGGAGGTCGCCGTCTCGGTGACGCATTTCCTCGCGGTTCCGGAGATGGTCGCCGTTACGGATTTTTGCGCGACGCTGCCACGCCTCATCTGTCGCCGCCTCGCCCATGACACGCGCTTGCAAATCGTGCCGGCGCCCGTCGACCTCGGCACTTTTCCGGTGGAGATGGCCTGGCACGTCCGCTATCGCCACGATCCGGCCCATCGCTGGCTCCGCTCCCTGATCGGGGAGGTCGCGCGCGAGGTGGCGGGCGACGGGGCGCCGTGAGGGTCGGTTTTCAATCAGCGCTGCTGCGCGCCAGAATGGGCATTAACTCGGCCGCAAAAGGCGGACATTTGCAGGGTGAGGAAGCGGGACTTGGCTTCGATGACACGAGCCGCCCCCTTTAGTTGGCCACGAAACGCTCGTTCTGAGCACCAAGGCGGCCGCCGATACTCAGAAATGATAGGCGAAGCGCAGGCTGCCGCTCTGGACCAGGAAGGACTCCCCGCCCGAGAGCCCGTATTCCGCCTTCGCCTCGAAGCCACCTGCCTTGTAAAAATCAACGCCCGCCGAGAAGGAGCCGAAGATGCCGGGCGAGTTCAGATAGGTCTGGAATGTGCCGTCCTGCGCCGAGGCGCCCACGAAGCTTGAGGAGACCGTGCGCGTATCGTTGGAGTTGAAGCTGACCCCGAAGGTCAGGAACGGGCGCAGGATCGCATCGTCGAGATTGTAGCGGCCGCCGATCTCCACCATGGGCGAGAAGATGAGGTTCGTCTGGCTGCTGCCGTCCACCTTGAGCGCATAGCCCAGGGCGCCCTGCTCCTGGTAGCCCGGCGCGGTGGAATAGACGAGGTCGAGATCCGCATAGGGCCGGATGTACCAGTTGGGGAAGGTGAACTCATAGCCCGCCCGCAGCCGCCCGCCGATGAAGGTCATGCTGCTGTCGCTCTCCAGCACGTTGTAGACCGCGGGCAGCGTCCCCACCGCCGGCAGGGAGACGAGCCGGTTGTTGTCGTAGCTCCCGTTGGCCACCGCGAGCGAGCCGGCGAACAGCCAGGGCCCCGCCACGTGCTTGATGGAGACGGCGCCGTCGAAGGATGTGCCGCTGCCGCTGGAGCCGTTGTTCGCCGAAGCCCAGCTCTGGCCGATGCCGAACGATCCGCCCACATACCAGCCCGCCGCAACCTCCTTCTGTGCGCCCATCCGATACACGACCTCCGAGACGCGGAAGCCCTGGGTGTCGCTGGTCTGCCACTGGCTCGCCCAGCTGCCCGTCACCTTGGCCCAGGTGCATTCGTCCTCCCCGAGCAGCGTTCCAGCGTCGACGAAGACCGGGCAGCTCAGGGCCGCGCCCAGCACGGCGCCGGAATTGTTCAGCAAAGCGGTGGCCTGCGCCTGCGAGGCTTCGGGCGAGAGGGTGCTCAGGGCAGACTTATAGGCGCCGCCGCCGCCCACCTGGGAGAGATAGCCGAACAGGGGCGCGAAGAGCGGGTCCTGGTTGTTCCAGGCGTTCGTCAGATAACCGGCGAAAGAGGCTTCGCCGGGGGTGAGCGCGACGCCGGCGGGCTGGAAATGCGCGCTGGGCGTGAGGAAGAGCGTGAAGCCGTTCTGCTCCAGGCTCCAGTCGAACAGGAGCGAGGATTGAGCGGTGGCGCTCCAGTCCAAGGGTCCGCCGGAGAGAACGGCATAGGATCCGGGCAGGAGGGTTTTCGCGTAAGGGGCAATCACGCCTTCCACGGCGGCGAAGCCTTCGACTTTCAGCATGTCCGCCTGTTGCGGCGCCCGCGCGTCGATGTCCACCGCGAGGATGCCGGAAGAGGACTGCCCGAAAAAGCCGGTGACGGTGGTCGTGCCGATGGTCCCGCGGCCCAGCACATTGATCGTGCCCGCATTCTGGAGCTCATACACATTCAACAGCGACCCGGAATTGAGCACGCCGTTATTGGCCATCATGCCCAGCGCCGAACCGATATCGACGCTGCCCGTGATGGTGCCGGCATTTGATACATAGGTCGTGCCGCCGCTGCTGAGGATGGCGGTGCCGTTCACTCCGTCCACCGTGGTGACCGAGCCACTTCCGGCGATCTGGATCTGGTTGGCGGTGCTCCAGTACAAAGGCTGGAATGCCCCCCCGGACAGAACGATGCCCGCCGCGCCGATGCCGCTGCCGGCGGCATAGCCCGCATTGGTCCCGCCGATCACGCTGCCGCCGACGGAGACGTTGATGGCCTGCACAGGAGCGCCGCTCTTAGTGGAGACGGTGCCGGTGCTCTGGGCGAGGATGCCGATGGCGCCGACGCCCGTGGCCTGGATCACCCCGCCCGTCTGGTTGACCGTGACGGTGCCGCCGGTGGCCGGGTTTTTCCCTTCGGACTTTCCATAGATCTGGGCGCTGTTGCCAAAGGCGAGGCCGGAATTGCCGGAATTGTTCGCGATGCCGCCGCCACCGCCCACCGATTGCGCCACGATGCCGTGCGCGTTGGCGCCGGTGGTGAGGATATTGCCGGCAACATTGACGCTCACCGCCCCGGCGGAGGCGTTCACGCTGTTGGATGTCTGCAGCGTGTTGGCTGAGAGCGGCTGCACGGGCAAAGAGGGATCACCCGCAAAACCGCCGCCGCCATAGATGCTCTGCGCGAGGATGCCCCAGGCGCCCGCGCCCGAAGTGGAAATGCTGGCCCCCGCGTTCAGGCCAACCGAGACCATCCCCGATGCCCCGTTGTTGCCGCCGGGCGTGCCCTGGAGCTGGGTGAGCGCGGTGTTGCCCGCAGGCACCGTGATGAGACCGCCGCCGCCGCCGATGCTCTGGGCGATGACGCCCATGCTGCGCGCGCCCATGGTGACGATGGGGCCGGCGACGGTCACATTGACCGCCTCGCCATTGCCGCTCGCGCCCGTGCCGCCGCCCATATAGATGCTGAAGGAGGAGGCATCGCGCCAGGGCGCGAAATTGGCGCTGAGGCCGGCCGTGTTTCCATAGCACAGGGTGGTCTGGACACCGCTCACCCGTGCCGAAGCGGAATTGGTGCAGCCGACCCCTCCGAGCCCGCCGCCGCCGCCGACGGACTGCGCCACGACGCCGTGCGCATCATCGCCCAGGGTCGTAAGCGCGCCGACGGTCACCGTGGTGCTGCCGCCATCGCCGCCCGCCGCGCCGGCCCCGCTCCAGGCGGCGCCGATGCCCACGGTGGTGGTGTTGTTGACGCTGCCTTCCGCGCCCACGCCGCCGCCCCCGCCGATGGACTGGGCGAGGATGCCGATGGCGCCGTAGCCCGCCGTGAGCACGCTGCCGGAGCTGTCCACCGTCACGACAGAGCCGTTGCCGCCCGTGCCGCCGGTCGCGCCCACCGACACCGTGGCGGAATAGGTGACTCCCTTGCCGTCGGCGCTGGGGATGCCCGCCACCGCGTTTGCCTCGGAGTTCGCCGCCCCGCCCGTGCCGCCGCCCCCGCCGATGGACTGGGCGAGGACGCCGTAGGCGCGCACGCCGAGGGTCGTGATGCTGCCGGTATTGGTGACCTGTACATAACCACCCGTACCACCCGAGCCGCCCGAGCCGCCCACCGCGACGCTGGCGCTGTAGCCGGCATCGGGCTGGTTCAGCAGATTTTCGATCTGGAAGATGGTGGTGAGAACGGCAGACGCGTCCGACGAGCCGCCGGCACCGCCGCCGCCGCCGATGCTCTGGGCGAGAATGCCGACCGCATCGCCACCGGTGGTGTAGGCGCCGCCATTCCGCTGGACGAGCTGGCCAGTGGATATGGTGCCGGCATTGGTCACCGTGACCACCTGGGCGCCCGCGCCGCTGCCGCCCGAGCCGCCGAGCGTGACATTCATGACCACGTTATCGCCGCTGCCCGCCGCCACGCCGCCGCCCGCATTGCCGCCGCCGCCGCCGATGGACTGGGCGAGAATGCCCTGGGAGCCGGAGCCGGCGGTCTGGATGAGGCCATTGGCGGTGTTGCTGACCAAAACCGTGCCGCCGAGGCCGCCGCCGCCGCCGGAACCGCCCAGCCCCAAGGACACGTCGACGGCCTTGCCGGTCTCCATGCCAAGATTGGGGCTGCTGACGCTGCCATTGCCGACACCGCCATTGCCGCCGCCGCCGGCGATGGACTGGGCCAGGATGCCGGCGGCGTTGTTGCCCTGCGTGATGATGGTGCCGCCGCAGAGCGCGCCGCAATTGCGATCCGAGTCGCCATTGACCACCCCGACAGCGCCGCCGGCGCCACCGCCCTTGCCCGCGCCGCCGATGCCGACGCCGATCTTGATGTTCACGCCGGCGCCCTCGATGGAGCGCGCCATGGCGCTGGCATCGCCGCCATTGCCGCCGCCCCCGCCGATGGACTGGGCGAGGATACCGATGCTCCCGTTCCCCGCGGTGGAGACCTTGCCGATATTCGTCACGGTGACGAAGCTGCCGGCCCCGCCGGAGCCGCCGGAGCCGCCCACCGCGGTGGAGATGGAGACGTTCGGCAGGCTGTCGGTGGGCAGGGATTCCGTGCGCGACAGGGCGGAGCCGCCATTGCCGCCGCCCCCGCCGATGGATTGGGCGAGGATGCCGATGGAATCGAGCCCGGTGGTGGCATAGGTGGCGTCCCGGCCTCGGACGAGGACGGTGCCGCCCTCGCCGCCCTTGGCGCCATTGCCGCCGATGGCGGTGTTGACGGTCAGCACCGTGTCGATGGAATAGACCACCGCGGCGCCGCCGGAGCCGCCGCCCCCGCCGATGGATTGCGCCAGCACACCGGGCGAATGCACGCCTGATGTGGCGACCGAGCTGCCATTGCTGATGATCTCGACGGTGTCGCCATTGCCTCCGGCGCCGCCGCTGCCACCCACCGCCGCCGAGAATGGCGTGAGGGCATAGGTCCTCGCATAGCCGCCATTGCCGCCGCCGCCACCCACCGACTGCGCCCCGATGCCGGGGGCGAAATGCCCGGCGGTGGACAAAGCGGCGGCGTCCAGGGTGACCTTCACGGCGGCGCCGTTACCCGACGCCCCGCCTGCGCCGCCCACCGAGGCCGCGAGGCCCGTGGCATTGGCGCCGTTGCCGCCGCCGCCGCCCACGCTATGGGCGAGGATGCCGAAGGCCCCATCGCCCTTAGTGGTGAGGGAGCCGCCCGCCTTCTCGACGCTCACCGCGCCGCCGTCGCCGCCAACGCCGCCATTGGTGCCGATGGCGATCACGCCCTTGGTGCCCGTGGCCGTGCCGCCGCCGCCGCCGATGCTCTCGGCCAGGATGCCGATGCCGGCGATGCCGGTGGTGCTGATGTCGCCGATGTCCCTGACATCAACCGTATTGCCGCTGGCGCCCGTGCCCGCCGTGTGGCTGCCGAGGAGATTGAGCAGGCCCGGCTTGCTGTCCATCACGCCGCCCGATCCGCCCAGGCTGAGGCCGAGGATGCCGATGGCCCCCACGCCGCCGGTGGAAATGGTGCCGGCATTGATGACGGTCACTGTCCCGGGAGAGCCCGTGCCGGGCCCCGTCTGGCCCACCTGGTCGATCTCATAGGTTCCGTCGGAATTCTCCTTGAGCAGCCCGACCCCGCGCCCGCCCGTCGCGCTGGCGGCGAGGATGCCGATGGCCACGTCGCCCTGGGTGGTGATCGAACCGGCGTTCTCCACCTTCACATCACCGGCATTGCCGGGCGGGGCGAGGGTGGAAGGCACGCTGTTGGGCGTGCCGCCATTCTCCAGGCTGTCCGGCGGCCGCTGGGAGGTGTTGGCATTGCCGCCGGTGCTGACGGCGAGGATGCCGACGCCCAATTCTCCGTTCGTGGTGATGGCCGCACCGCGTGAGACCACGACGCTGACATCCCCGCCATTGCCGTTCTGGTGGCCGTTGCTGGTGCCGTTCTCCGCATACCAGGACAGGCCGCCGGCGCTGAAGGCATAGATGGCGACCGAGTTGTCGCCGCGCATATTGATGGTGGCGCCGGGATTGAGCAGCACCGAGACGGTGCCGGCATTGCCACCCCGCGCCGAATCCTTGTTGTCCGTCGCACCCGAATAGCCGCCGACGGACAGGGCATAGACGCCATAGGCGTTGTCGGTGTTCAGCCCGCCGACGGGCGGCAGGACGGGGACATTGATGCTGCCCGACAAGATAACCGAGACGTTGCCGGCCGCGCCCCCGCCATTGACATTGTGGTTGCTGTCGTGGCTGTAGCCGCCGCCTTGCCCGCCCGAGCTCAAGGCATAGACGGCCGCGACGTTCGGGCCAAGCTGGATCACCGAACCCTCATTGACGGTCACCGAGACGTTTCCGCTGGTGCCGCCATGGCCCGATTTACTGCTGTCCGCATAGCCGCAGCCGCCCACCGACTGCGCCCAGATGGCCGCGGCCTGCGGGATGACGAGCCCGCCCAGCCCTTGGGCGCCGGGCGTGAGGATGCCGGGCGAATAGATCGTCCCGTTGTTGACGATGCTGACGTCCCCGGCCGCCCCGCCCAATGACGCGTTCGACGTGCCGTTTGCGCCTTGGGATTGCAGCAAGAGCGTCGCGTTGGAACCGATGCCGGTGAGGTTCTGGCTGTTGGTGGTGCTGACGCCGGACGGGTTGATCCCCTCGCTCCCGGCCGTGCCGTGCACAAGGCATGTGACCGGCTGGATGGTCTGGGCGCGGGCGGAAGAGGTGGAGGCGAGCAGCGCCGTCATCGGCACGGCCAGGGTCACAGCGGATCCGACCGCGAACGCGACCCCAGAGCGTACAAATCCCATGGAAACAGCCCCTCGACGTCCGTGTCCGACGCGCGCGGCGGGGCGTTGCCCCATCCGGATCCGATTGGCTCGGATCAGCGACGACGACCGAAGAAGAAAACGTAAGTGACTGCCAAGCTTACTGCAATTGCAGACTTCTCAGGGGCTGCTGAACGATCTTCAGGTGGCCATGCAGCTCAGGCGCCGTCAGCGTCCTCGCTCACGGCGTGCATCTGCTCCCGCAGCCATTTCAGGCCTTCGTCCGCCTCGTCGCAGGCGCGGTAGACCATCTCCAGGGTCACCTCGATCGGCTCCAGCGCGGGATCGAGCATGGCAAGACCGCCTTCCGCGAGCGCCGATCGGGCGAGGCGGGCCGGCACGGTCCCCACCATGTCGGAGGCACGCAGGAGGGGAGCAAGGGCCGTGAAATAGGGTACCGAGACGGCAACCCGCGGCGCCGGCGTGGCGTGTGCCCGCCCCTCCAGCACGGCCCGCTCGATCCAGACGCGGCGCACGAGGCCCCGGTCGTCCTGAAAGCCGTCGCCGCGCATCTCGTCGGTTCCGGTCAGTTCGACCACGGCGTGCGGATATGCGAGGAGGCGGGCCGTCGTTACGTCACCATCGAGCAGCGGATGGCCTTCCCGTACAAGAAGCGCCGCGCGCTCGGTCACGAGCCTGCTCCTGCGCAAGGTGTCCGGAAGGGCCTCGAACCAGCCGATGAGAAGATCCACCGAGGCGCTTTCCAGTTGCCGCCGGAAATCCAACCGGCTGAGCGGGATCACTTTGAGATCGATGGCGGGCGCGACCACGGCGAGGCGCGCCATGAGCTTGGGCAGGGTGACGGAGCAGAAGAGGTCGCCGGCCGCGATGCGGAAAACGCGGTTGGACTCGGCCGGCACGAAGGGGCCCGCATTGAGCGCGCCGCCAAGCAGCGCCAGCGCATCCTGGACCGGGCCCGCGAGCGCGAGCGCCCGCGGCGTCGGCACCATGCCGGTCTCGCCGCGCACGAAGAGGTCGTCATCGAGCGCCTGCCGCAGCCGGGCGAGCGCGTGGCTGACCGCGGAGGCACTGAGATTGAGCTCCTCGCTGGCCAGCGAGATGCTGCGATAGGTCATCACCTGATGGAAGACGTAGAGCAGGTTGAGGTCGATCTGGCGCAGGTGCATGGCAGCTCCGTTCCCCTTCCGCAGGGATGCCCCCTCTCGCCGACCCCGAGAGAGCCCCCGCCCAGCCGTTCGCAGAGCTTTGCCCGAACTTTATCCGCGGCCTGCCGCTCGACGCAGGGGGAAATAGCGTCGCAAAGCACGAGACATCAAGCGTTTCATCCCGCGGGGTGAAGGATCTCAGAGCTTGCGAATCCGGCGGTCGGTCGCCGGCGCGACCATTCCGGGGATGTAGGCGTCCGAAATGAAGGACCGGCAATGGGCCTCGAATGCCTGCAGAAGCCGGGACTTCTTGAAATGCGCGACGGTGGCGGTGCCGACCACCATGGGACGGTGCTCGCCGGCAAGGCGCACCCTGACGACGCGGCGTCCGTCGAGCGCCAGATCCGAGCGCGGGCGCACATTGGCGAGCGTATAGCCGTAACCGTTCGCGACCATGGTGCGCACCACCTCCTGATGCGCGGAGCGCGAATGGATCTTGGGCTGCAGCCCCTCTTTGAGGAACAAGGCAAGGAAGTATTCGGCGCTGATGGGCAGGTCCAGCAGGATCAGCGGCTCATCCGCGAGGTCCGCAAGGCTGACGGCGGAAAGCCGCGCGAAGGAATGCGCCTCGCTGACCACCACGTGCGCCGGAAGGCTCGCCAGGGGGGTGAAGGCGACACCGTCCGGAATCTTCAGATCATAGGTGATCGCGATGTCCATTTCCGCGCGCCGGAGGCCCTCGAGCAATCTCTCCTGGTCGGCCTCCACATGCTGGATCTGGGTGCCCGGAAATGCCGACGTGAAGCCGTGCGAGAGTTCCGGGATGATCATGGGCGCCAGGGTCACCATGCAGCCGACCGAAAGCTGGCCGCGCACCTGGTCGGTCGCTTCCGAAGCGACGGCATAAAGCCCTTCCGCCTGCTCGATGAGATGCTTCGCCTCCGCCAGGAGCTGGCGCCCGACCGGCGTCAGCGACAGGCCCTGGGCGTGGTGGCGCACGAAGAGCTGGACGCCCAGTTCCTGCTCGAGATGGCTGATGGCGGTGGAGATCGAGGGCTGGGAGATGCTGATGCGCTCGGAGGCGAGCGTGATCGAGCCGGTCTCGCCGGCGGCGATGAAATATTCGAGCTGCCTCAGCGTATAGCGCATGAGGCTTCCATAGCCTGTTCCGGATCGCCTTGCGAGCGGCCCGGAACAGAGGCGGGCCACCCGCTCTATTCGTCGCCGGGCACGCCGTAGCTGGGCGCCGCGCCCGGATCCAGTGCGCGCTGCACATAGGCCTCCATCTGCGGCCGGTAGAGCGCCCAGAGCGCCGCAAGGCGGCCGATGGGATCGGTCTCATCCCAGTCCACCCGCAGATCGGCGATGGGCCAAGCCTCCTCACCGGCCATCAGCAGGCCGGCGGAATGCACCGGCCCTGCCTCGCCGCCCGCCGCAAGGCCCGCCTGAAGCGCAGCGATCAGCCGGTCACCGAGGTCTCCCCCGGCGCCCTCGAACGCAGCCGTCATGGCGGCGGGGACCGACGTGGTTGCCAGCATGTTGCCGGCCGCCACGCAATCGCGCCCCTCGGACTTGCTCCAGGTGCCGAGCGTGCCCGAACCGGAGAAGATCGCGGTTCCGCCGCGCGCATCCACGGCGGTCACCTGCCGATGATCCATGTGGGGGCGGGAAGCAGCCAGCACCTCAACGGCCGCCTGCGCGGGAGCGCCCAGCGCCATCAGGTCGAGAGCGGCGGGCCCAAGCCTGGGATCGGTGACGTTCTGCGAGCAGACGGCGCCGACGCCCGCGCGCACATGCGCGCAGCGGGCGGCCACCGCCGGTGAGGAGGACGAGATGGCGATGCCGAACCGGCCGGTCTTCGCGCAGCGCGCGGCGATGGAGAAGGTCATGGTGCCCTGCCCTGGTCAGTCGGGGATGACGGCGGTGGCGTCGATCTCCACCAGCCAGCTGGGGCGGGCGAGCGCCACCACGACGAGGCCGGTGCAGACCGGATGCACGCCTTTGATGTACTCGCCCATGGTCCGATAGACCGCTTCGCGGTGGCGCACGTCGGTGAGATAGACCACGAGCTTGCAGACATGCTCCATCTTGCCACCGGATTCCTCGACGAGCTGGCGGATGTTCTGCATCACCTTGTGGGTCTGGGCGACGGGATCGCCCAGCCCGACGTCTTCCGCCGTGTCGAGGTCCTGCGGACACTGGCCGCGCAGGAAGATGGTGGCGCCGCGCGCGACCACCGCCTGGGCGAGATCGTTGTCGAGACGCTGCTCGGGATAGGTCTTGGCGGTGTTGAACGGGCGAATGCGCTTGTGGATCATCGTGCGTTACCTCGGCTTGAAGGGTGAGGGCCGCTAGGGCGCCAGTTGGTCGAGCAGGCGGTCCATCATGCGATCGCACGCGGCGAGCTGATCGAGCGCGATGTATTCGTCCGGCTTATGCCCCTGATCCATGGAGCCCGGACCGCAGATGATGGTCGGGATAGAGAGACGGCCGTCGAACAGCCCCCCTTCCGTCCCAAAGGCGACCTTGAAGGTGGAGGGATCCTCGATCAGCCGCCGGACGAACGCGACGATCGGCGCGTCGGATGGCGTGGCGAGGCCGGGATAGGTGTTCACCACCTCGAAGGCGATGTCCGCTTCGGGAAACGCCCCCCTGCTCCGCTGCACAAGCCGCGCGGCGTCGTCCATCAGCCGATCGAGGATCTGCGAGGCATCATCCTCGGCAATATTCCTGATCTCGAAATCCACCGTGCAGCGGTTCGGCACGATGTTGAGGGCGGTTCCGCCTGCGATCACGCCGGCATGCAGCGTGGTGAAGGGCACCTCGTAGTCGGGATCGCGCGTCCCTTCCTCGGCGATGCGATCCTGGTGCTCGCGCAGCACGCCGACAAAGTCGCAGGCCAGATGGATGGCGTTGAGCGCCTTGGGCGCGAGGGCGGAATGACCCTCCACGCCGCAGCAGGTGGCCCGCGCCGCCAGCTTGCCCTTGTGGCCGGTGGCGATCCGCAGCAAGGTCGGCTCCCCGACTATGCACATGAGCGGGCGGATGGGCGCCGTCTCCAGGCGCTCGATCAGCGACCGCACGCCGACGCAGCCCACCTCCTCGTCATGGCTGAGCGCGAGGTGAAGCGGCGTCGCAAGGGTGCGCCCCGCCGCCCGCCCGGCTAGCGCGAGCATAGATGCGACGAACCCCTTCATGTCGGCAGCGCCCCGCCCATAAGCGCGGCCGTCTGTGACGCGCAGGCGGAATGGATCGCTGCTCCAGGCCTGCCCTTCGACCGGCACCACGTCCGTGTGGCCGGACAGCATGACGCCCGGCTTGTCGGTCGGGCCGATGGTCGCGAACAGATTGGCCTTGCGCCCGTCCGGCGTGGCGATGATCTGGCTTTCGATGCCGTGGGCCGCGAGCAGGTCGCGCGCATAGGCGATCAGCTCGCGATTGGGATCGCGGCTGACGGTGGGAAAGGCGATGAGCCGTTCGAGGATGTCGAGCGTGGTCATAGGTAGAGATGCCGTACCGCGTCGCTCTTCAGCAACTCCGAGGCGATGCCGGAAGCGACCACGCGGCCCTTCACCAGCATGATGCCACGATGGGCGATGGACAAAGCGGTCTCCGCATTCTGCTCGATCAGCAGCACGGTGGTGCCGCGCCGGTTGATCTCCGCGACCGTGTCGAAATATTCGTCGATGAGCTTCGGCGAGAGGCCGAGCGAGGGCTCGTCCATGACGACGAGCTTCGGCGCGCCGATCAGCGCGCGGGCGAGCGCCACCATGGCCTGCTCGCCGCCGGAGAGCGTGCCGGCGCGCTGGTTGATGCGCTCCCGCACGCGCGGAAACAGATCGAGCATGCCTTCCAGCTTGTCGGCGAACCGGCCTTCGGCCTTCTGCGCCTCGAAGCCGAGGCGGATATTGTCGCGCACGCTGATATCCGAAAACAGCCGGCGGCCCTCGGGCACGAAGCCGATGCCCAGTGCGCTCAGCGCCTCGGTGCGGGTGCGGACAAGGTCGTGGCCCATGATGCGGATGCTCCCGCCGGAAAGCGGCAGCAGCCCGGAAATGGCGCGGAACGTGGTCGTCTTGCCCGCGCCATTGGGGCCGAGGATGCAGACCAGTTCGCCGGCCTCGACCTTGAAGGAGACGTCCCGCAGCATGGCAACGACGCCATAATTGGTGTCGACCTTTTCAAGCTCCAGCATGCTGCGTCGCCTTGCGTCCGAGATAGGCTTCCTGGACCCGCGGGATCTTGCGGATCTCCTCATAAGGCCCGTCGGCGAGCTTCTGGCCATAGTCGAGCACCATCACGCGGTCCGGCAGGCTCGCCACGAGTCGCATGTCGTGCTCGATGATCATCAGCGAGAGGTCGGGGCGCTCCGCGCAGACGGCGCGGATATCGTCCATCAGCGCATCGGTGTCGGCGTCGTCCATGCCCGAGGATGGCTCGTCGAGCAGCAGCACCTTAGGATCGGTGGCGAGCGCCCGGGCGATCTCGAGCCGCCGACGGTCCGCCTGCGCCAGTTCGCCCGCCGGCCGATGGCGCTGGGCGTGGAGCCCGCGCGACACGCTTTTCAGCAGCATTTCGGCATGAGCGGCGGCGGCCTCCAGCTCCGCCTTGGCCCGGCCGCGCCGGAAGATGGCGTCGAACACCCCCGCGCGGGTGTGGGTGTGGCGGCCG
Organism: Aquabacter albus; assembly: GCF_040049275.1. Classification (NCBI taxonomy): domain Bacteria; kingdom Pseudomonadati; phylum Pseudomonadota; class Alphaproteobacteria; order Hyphomicrobiales; family Xanthobacteraceae; genus Aquabacter; species Aquabacter albus. Next base: position 244,949 of record NZ_JBDZDT010000008.1, read on the forward strand.
ATGACGACATTGTCCAGCACGCTCAGATCGCCGAACAGCCGGCTCGACTGGAAGGTGCGGGCGATGCCGCGCGCGACGATCCTGTGGGCGGGAACGCCGTTGAGCGGCTTGCCCTCCAGCCGCACCTCGCCCGAGGAAGGCACATAAATGCCGGTAATGATGTTGAGCAGCGTCGACTTGCCGGCACCGTTGGGACCGATGATGCCGAGAATCTCGCCGCGCTTCAGGGTGAAGGCGACCTCCGCCATGGCGACGAGACCGCCGAAGCGCATGGTGAGGTTCTCGCCTTCGAGAACGACGGGGGAGGAGACGGAAACACCCACGGTCAGTCTCCGTAGCGTCGCAGGCGCTGGGGGAAGAGGCCCTGGGGGCGGATCATCAGGAACAGGATGACGGTCACGCCGAAGAACAGGATGCGGTAGTCGGAGAAGGCGCGCAGCTTCTCCGGCAGCAGCGTCAGCAGGAAGGCGCCGACAATGACGCCGAGAATGTTGTCCATGCCGCCCGCGATCACCATGGTCATGATGGTCACCGAGACCAGGAAGGTGAAGTTGTCGGGCGAGATGAAGCCCACATAAAAGGCGTAGATGGTGCCCGCAAACCCGGCGAGGAAGGCATCCACCGCGAAGGCGAGAACCTTGTACCAGGTGACGTTGATGCCCTGGCAGCGCGCCGCCAGTTCATCGGTGCGCAGCGCGTTCCAGGCGAGGCCGACGCGCGAATCGTGCAGGCGCTCGGCGAAGACGATGGAGATCAGCACCAGCAGCGCCGAGAGATAGTAGAAGTTGGCCTGCGCCGGCAGCTCCTGGCCGAAGATGATGAGCGGCGAGCCGAAGGAATGGCCGAACAGCTCCGGGACCGGAATGCCGACAAGGCCATTCGGGCCGCCGGTGAATTCCAGATTGTTGAAGAGCTGGTTCACCACCACCCCGAACGCGATGGTGACGAGGGCGAGATAACTGTCCCGCGTGCGCATGGAGGGAATGCCGAGCAGGAAGCCGAAGATGGTGGCGACGATCGCGGCCGCGGGCAGCGCCAGCCAGAAGCTGACGCCGAAATTCAGCGCCAGCAGCGCCGAGGCATAGGCGCCGATGCCATAGGAGGCGCCGGTGGCGAAGTTCGGGATGTTGGCGCTGCCGAGCTGGAAGTTCAGCGCGAGCGCCAGGACCGCATAGAGCATGGAGAGCACGCACAGATGCAGCGCATAGGTGCTTCCCTCCAATGCGAAGGGGAAGGCGAGGACGAGGGCAATGCCCACCAGCTTGGCAAGGCGCGAATGCCGCGCGAACGCCGCCTCCAGCCGGGCTTCCAGCGATGGCATGCGCTCCATCAGCACCAGCGCCGCGCCGAACAGCAGCAGCAGGCCGATGACGAGGCGCCAATCCTCGGCGAGAAGGAACTGGCGCAGGAACACCGCGCCGACCAGTTGGACGGCGATAACCGTCAGCCCACCCGACACCGGGTTGGATGTGTCGCGAGACAAAGCCGGGCTCTGCGTCATCAGACCTTCTCCACCAACGTGCGGCCCAGCAGCCCGGACGGGCGAAACACCAGAACGCCGATGACCAGCAGGAAGACGAAAACGAGGCGGTAGGACGCGCCATTGGGGACGGTTGCCTGCACCAGCGTATCGAGGCCGGCGATCAGCAGGCTCCCGATGATGGCTCCCGGCATCGAACCGAGCCCCCCGACCACCGCGGCGGAAAACCCGATCAGGCCGACATCGATGCTGAAATCGAAGCGCGACATGCCGGCGTAGCTCGAAAAGAACAGGCCCCCGATGGCGCCGATGGCGGAGGCGATGAAGAAGGTGGCGCGGAAGATGCGCCCGGGATTGATCGCCATGAGCCGAGCCGCATCGCGATCCTGGGAGACGGCCTTGATGTGGAGGCCGAGCCGGGTGTTGTTGAGCATGAGGAACAGCGCGCACACGCAGAGCGCCGACACGGCGATCACGGTGAGGCTGAAGAGGGGGACCACGAAGCCGCCGAACGCGATATCGCCCGAGACGAGGCGGGGAAAGGCGTGCGGGTTGCTCCCGTTCGGGAAGAGATGCCGGATCAGTTCGCGCAGCACGATCCCGAGCGCGACGGTGGCCACCAGCGCCATCATCGCGGGCGCCTTGCGGAACCTCTGGATGACGAGAAGATCCAGGAGCACGCCGACCACGCCGGTGATGCCTACCGCGAGCACGAGCGCCAGGAGAAAGGTGAAGAGGGAGGGCGCGTCGCCCAGCGAAGAGCCGATGGCGGAAATGATCGCCAGTGCGAAGAACGGGGCGAGCAGCGAAACATCGCCGTGCGAGAAGTGTATGATGTTCAGCACGCCGAAAAGCAGGCTAAAGCCCACGGCGATGAGCGCATAAATGCTTCCCAACGTGATCCAATTCAGCACCTGCTGGAAGAAGATTTCGCTCATGGCCGGCCTCTTTCGGGGCTCTGCTTTGTGTCCTGCATCGCGCGAATTTGCCCCAAAGCAGCCACGGTTTAGAATAGTTTTTTCCAAACCAATGGGTCCGATGTTTTGAAGGAGCTCTCGCACCGCTGGGTCAGCGCCCGTGACGCTCCCACGGACTTGGTTCGGAAAATACAAGGTCAACGGTTCCGAAGTTCCGATTTTCTTTCCGGCGGTGACGGAGCGAGACTTCGCAGCATGGGAGCGTTCGCGCCTCCCGGCCAACCAAGAAAAGGCCCCTTCCAGGCCATTTCAGAGGAGACACGACTATGGCTTCCCCGCGCGCCACGCGCCTTCCACGCTCCCTGGCCTTCGCAGCCCTCGCTGCCCTGACGCTCGGCGCCGCTTTGCCCGCCCAGGCTCAGGAGACGGTGAAGATCGGCTTCATCGGACCGCTCAGCGGCGGCAACGCCCAGCAGGGCATCGCCGCCCGCAATGGTTTCCAGCTCGCCGTCGATCAGGCGAACGCCGCCGGCCTGCCGTTCAAGATCGAGCCGGTCATCCTCGACGATGCGGCCAATCCGCAGACCGGCGTCTCCGCCGCGCTGAAGCTCACCAACGACCCGAAGGTCGTTGCCGCCACCGGCCACTGGAACAGCGGCGTCGCGCTCGCCACCATCCCGGTGTTCAGCCGCGCCAACGTGCCGTTCGTGATCTGGGGCGCGATCAGCCCGAAAATCACCGAGAAGAACAACCCCATGGTCTCCCGCGTGGTGACGACGCTGGTGAACACCAACGCGCCGCTCGCCAAATGGGCGGTGACCGGCATCGGCAAGCGCATCGCCATCGTCTCTGACACGAGCGACTACGGCGCGGCCAATCTGGAGAACTTCCGCAAGTTCTTCGAGGCGGACGGCGGCACCATCGTCGCGGCCGAGAGCGCGCCCGTGGGCACCACCGATTTCCGTGCCCTCCTCACCAAGATCAAGGGCACCAATCCCGACGCCATCTATTTCGGCGGCGTGGTGGCGGAAGCGGGCCTCGTACGCCAGCAGATGGTCCAGCTCGGCATGAACCAGCCCATGATCGGCGTGGACGGCTTCTACGATGCCGGGTTCCTGAAGATCGCCGACACGGCGGCCAACGGCACCATCGTCGGCATTGCCAAGGAAGTGGGCAATCCCAAGCTCGATGCCATGACGGCAGCCTACCAGAAGGCCAATTTCGCCGATCCCATCGGCTCCTATACGAAGAACGCCTACGACGCGACGAACATCATCATCGACGCGCTCAAGACGGCCGGCACCAAGGACAAGGCGGCCATCGCCAAGGCGATCCGCGCCATCGAGTATGACGGCGCCATGGGCCACACCAGCTTCGATGAGAACGGCCAGACCAAGCGCGAGGTCGTGCTCGAACTGCGCGAAGTGAAGGACGGTGCCTGGACCACCCGTCAGTGACGTAAGACGGCAGCGGCGGTGCCCGCCACCGCCGCTGCAATTCCAAGGGACAGGCCAAGCGCCTCCCAAGGCGGCACCGGGATAATCAACACGGTCCGCGCCGGCCGGCACATCGCCGCCGGAACGGCTTGGCCGTGCCGGGCACGGTGCGTTCCGCCGCATACAGTCATGTCGACGTGAGGGTCGCAAATGTCAGTTGAGAAGATCGACACGCTGGTCATCGGCGCCGGGCAGGCCGGTCTGGCCATGAGCGAGCACCTGGGCAAGCACGGCGTGCCGCATCTCGTTCTCGAGCGTTCCAGGATCGCCGAACGCTGGCGCTCGGAACGTTGGGACTCGCTGGTGGCGAACGGCCCCGCCTGGCACGACCGCTTTCCCGGCCTCGCGTTTTCCGACGTCGACCCTTCCGTCGGGCCGGACGACTTCGCCCACAAGGAAACCGTGGCGGACTATCTCGTCGCCTATGCGGACAAGATCGCCGCGCCAGTGCGCTGCGGCATCGAGGTGCGGAAGGTGGAGCGGAATTCCGGCCGTCCCGGCTTTCGCGTCGAGACATCCGCCGGCACGATCGAGGCCCATCGCATCGTCGCCGCCACCGGGCCGTTCCAGCGCCCCATCATCCCTCCCGTCGTTCCCGCTGACGCCGGCATCCTGCAGATGCACTCCACCGGCTACCGTAATCCAGCCCAGCTGCCCGAAGGCGCGGTCCTGGTGGTGGGGGCGGGCTCGTCCGGGGTTCAGATCGCGGAAGAGCTTCTGCGGTCGGGGCGGTCCGTCTATCTGTCTGTCGGGCCGCATGACCGCCCGCCCCGGGCCTATCGCGGCCGGGACTTCTGCTGGTGGCTCGGCGTGCTCGGCAAATGGGATGCCGCCGCCCAGGAGCCCGGCAAGGAGCACGTGACCATCGCGGTGAGCGGCGCGCTGGGCGGACACACGATCGACTTCCGGCGCCTCGCCGCGCAGGGCATGGTCCTCGTCGGGCTGACGCAGGCCTATGATGGCGGCGTGCTGCGCTTCGCGCCCGACCTCGCCCATAATCTCTCGCAGGGCGATGCGAATTACCGGTCGCTTCTCGATGAAGCGGACGCCTATGTCGCGTCCAACGGCCTGGATCTGCCGGAAGAGCCTGCGGCGCGGGCCGTGATCGAGGACGCCGACTGCATCGCCCATCCCCTCCTCTCGCTCGATCTCGCCGCGGCGGGGATCTCGACGATCATCTGGGCGACCGGCTTTGCCGTCGACTATAGCTGGATGAAGGTGGACGCCTTCGACGAAAAGGGACGGCCAAAGCATCAGCGCGGCGTCTCCACCGAGCCAGGCATCTATTTCCTCGGCCTGCCCTGGCAATCCAGGCGCGGCTCCAGCTTTATCTGGGGCGTCTGGCACGACGCCAAATACGTGGCGGATCAGATCGCCATCCAGCGCAGCTATGCCGCCTACGATGCGTGGCGCAGGGTCGGCTGACGCATCCTCGATGCGAGGCGCGTGCCGCCGCCCTAGACGCCGCCGGGCTCAGCCGGATCATCGGGAGCATGTGCCCGCGTCGGCGCCGCGACCAGATGCCATCCGGCGAGGATGGGCACCAGAAGGAGGATGCCCACCAGGATCCCGGTGAGCCGGGCAAGGGCCGGCGCGATCTCGGCACCCACATAGCTGTCGGGCACCAGGGTCACCAGGATCGCCAGGGTAAACTGGGTTCCGGCATAGGCGATGGAGCTCTTGCCGTTCTCGATATGCCGGCCCAGGGCGACGCCCAGCATCGTCCCGATGATCAGCACCGGCGCGCTCGCCTGCACTGAGGCATGCGCCAGGAAGAGGAACGCTGTCGCAAGCGCCGCGCCGCAGATGCATCCGCCCACCCGCAGGACGATCCGGCGGCTCACCGGAACGAGCCCGCTCTTGCCGATGCTGCTCACCGGGATCAGCATGAGCGCCATTATGGTGACGGCGCCTTGGGACAGCTCCGGGATCTGGAAAGCCGCACTGAGGAAGGGCAGTGTGGCGAGGGCAAGGGCACCTTGGCTCGCGTGGCGGGCGGCTTCCGGGCTCCAGCCGAAGCGGGGTGCCGGCGGGCTCGGCGGGCCCGGCCAGCGCCGCCGGAGCGTGAACGTCGAGACCATGCTGACCAGCACGCAGGCGACGGTGCCCGCTATGACCTCCCGTATGCGCGTCGAGACAAAGGCCTCCACGACGTGGTCGGGATGTTCGAGCTTGTCCAGCAGGATCATGGCGAAGGTCAGACCGACGAACAGCCAGGCATAGCTGCGCTTGCTCATGAGCGAGCCATAGAGCGCGCCGCCGCCGACCAGCGCCAGGGCCGCCGCCGAGGCCGCCGGGCTGGTCCAGATCAACGGCGTCGCGGTGAGCGCCAGCAGCGCGCCGGCAATGGTGCCGATGATGCGCAACACGCCGCGCCACAGGCTTTCCGAGATGTGGCCGCGCATCACCATATAGCCGGAGAATGCGGCCCAGGAGATGTTCTGCACATCCGCGAGATGGCCGAAGGCGATGGCGAGCAGCACGGAGGCGACGCATTCGAGCTCGTCGACCATTCGCGGACCGGGAGTGAAGAACTCCTGCGCCTGCGCCACGAGGCGCTGGCGCCACCAGCTATCTACTGCTCCGCCATTCACTGGCCGCCCCCTGCGCTTGGAGCCTGAGATTTAGCGTCTCATCATCGCGTCGATGAGACATCCGATGCATTCCTCGGAGCCTCTATATCACTCAGGCAAGAATCACTCAGGCAAGGCCTGTGGCGGGGGTACGCGCAACATCGCCGAGGCGAACACCGCCCAGCGCGCCTTGAACAATGGCTCGATAACCTGCAGGCCTGTCCCATCAGTGTTACCAAGCCGGACGCGATTGTTCACGCCTTCCAGAAGGTCCACGAGAATATCCCGGATGGTCGATGGGTCCCCGGACCGGATGAGGCCTGCGGCCTGCGCTGCGATGATTGCTTCGGTCAGAGGCTCCAGCGCGGCCTCGGACCACGTGGCAAGCCGCTCTCGCAGCGCGCCGGACAAAGCGGCTTCCGCATTCACCGAGAGATAGAAAGCCGCATAGTCGCGCGCGGAGCCGAGCACGCAGTAGCGCAGCGCCACATGGCGCACCGCGTCGAGGGGGCCCGTCGCTTCACCAACCGCAGCGGCGAGCGCGTGGCGGAAATCAAGGATGTCCCGCTCCAGCACGGCCTCCAGCAAAGCCGCTTTGTTGGGATAGCGGCGGTAGATGGTGTGCTTGGATATTCCGAGCTGAGCCGCAATTTCCTCCAGCGAGCTGCTCGCGATCCCTTTTCGGCAGAAGGCAGCGCGGGCGCCATCAAGGAGACGGCCATCAAGAACCGCGGCCTGCTCCCGGGTCGGTCGTCCACCTGACTTTCGTCCGCTCACTCCTCGTCCCCCGATATCCAGGCGCCGGGCCGCACCATTGCGCTCCAAGCCAGCCCGCTATAAACAGCACGACTTCGTGCTGTTTATAGGATGCCGCCTGCATGTCGTCCATCACCGTATCCCGGCTTTCCTGGGCGACGCCTGATGGCCGGAATGTCTTCTCGGACCTCGACCTTCGCTTCGGCAAGGAACGCGCCGGGCTGGTGGGGCGGAACGGCGTGGGAAAGACCACGCTCTTCAAGCTCATTACGGGCGAGGCCCGACCGAGCGCAGGAACGGTGCGCGTGGATGGTACGCTCAGCCTGTTGGCGCAAAGCGTGCAAGCCGGCCCCCAGGAGACGGTCGCGGACCTGTTCGGTGCATCACGCGCGCTTGACGCCCTGCGGCGCGCCGAAGCCGGCGCCGCCAGCCTCGACGAGCTGGCTGACGTCGATTGGACCATCGAGGAACGCATCGCCAGCGCGCTCGTGCGCGTCAGTCTCGACGCCCAGGCCGACACGCGTCTGAAGACCCTTTCCGGCGGCCAGAGGACGCGCGCCAGCCTCGCCGCCGCCATCTTCGCGGAACCCGACTTCCTGCTGCTGGACGAGCCGAGCAACAATCTCGACCGTGCCGGCCGGGCGGCGGTGATCGAGCTTCTGGCCGGCTGGCGGTCCGGCGCGATCATCATCAGCCATGACCGGGAATTGCTCGAACATGTGGACGCCATCATCGAGATGACCTCGCTCGGTGCCGCGCGCTATGGCGGCAATTGGAGCGCCTATCGCGCCCGCAAGGCCATCGAGCTGGAGGCGGCACAGCACGATCTCGCCCACGCGGAAAAACGGGTGGCGGAGGCAGACCGCAAGGCGCAGCTCGCCAGCGAACGAAAAGACCGCCGCGATGCCGCCGGAGCGCGCAAGGCCGCGCACGGGGGTCTGCCCCGTATTCTCATCGGAGCCCGCAAGAACAATGCGGAAGCGAGCCGCGGCGCGGGCGCCCGCCTCGCCGACAGCCAGCGGTCCCAGGCGCAGGACGCCGTGGCAGAGGCGAGAGCCCGTGTCGAGATTCTCCAGCACCTGTCGATCACCCTCCCCTCCACCGGCCTTCGGGCGAGCCGCCATGTCATCTCGCTGGATGGCGTTGTCGCGGGCTATGAGGCTGGCGACCCGGTCATTCGCGACCTCTCCTTTTCGATCGCGGGGCCGGAACGCGTCGCCCTCATCGGTCCGAACGGCTCGGGCAAGACGACCCTCCTGAAGTTGATCGCGGGTGATCTGGAGCCCTTGAGCGGCACCGTGTCGGTCGCCGTGGATTTCGCCATGCTCGACCAGCAGGTCGGCATCCTCGATCCTGCTCTGTCTATCCTGGACAATTTCAAGCGCTTGAATCCCGGCTCGAACGAGAATGCCTGCCGCGCCGCCCTTGCGGGCTTCCTCTTCCGGGCGGACGCCGCGCTCCAAGAGGTCGGCACGCTCAGCGGCGGGCAGATGCTTCGCGCCGGGCTTGCCTGCGTGCTCGGAGGATTGCGGCCGCCATCCCTCCTCATCCTCGACGAGCCCACCAACCATCTGGACATCGATTCCATCGAAGCCGTCGAGGAGGGCCTGTCGGCCTATGACGGCGCCCTGCTCGTGGTGAGCCATGACGAGGCCTTTCTCGCCAATATCGGCATCAGCAGGCGCCTGTGCCTCTCCGGCCATGCCTGACCGGGAAGGCGCTCGCGAACGTACCCACTCACAGGATGAGCAGCAGCTTTCCGGCGAAGTTGGCGATCAGGCCTAGAGCGTGACCACGATCTTCCCGAACTGGGCATTCGATTCCAGGAAACGATGCGCTTCGACCATCTCCTCGAAGCGAAAGGTCCGGGCGATCACCGGGCGGAGAGCGCCTGTGGCGAGGCCGTCCAGGATAAACGTCTTCGCCGCATCCAGTCGCGCGGGATCACCCGATATCTCATGCATGAGATATCCCCTCAGCGTAAGGGATTTTCCAAGAACATTGCCGAGCGGGAAGGGCGTGGGCTCAGGGCTGAGGCCGCCATACTCGATCAGCACGCCCCCACGGGACATGGATCCGGTCAAAGGTTCAAACAAAGAGCCTGCGACGGGATCGAACACCACGCGGGCGCCGTCCGGTCCAGCGATCTCCGTCAATCGCGCGGAGAGATCCTCGGCTTCCAGTACGACCACATGCGCGGCGCCAGCTTCGATGAGCGCCTTCCGCTTTGCCGTCGTTCGCGTCACGGCGATCGGCGTCGCGCCAACGTGGTTGGCGATTTGGATCGCTGCCAACCCGACGCTGCTCGACGCCGCAGTGACGACGACGAAGTCGCCGCGGGTGAGTTTGGCAATATCGATCAGCGCTCCATAGGCGGTGATGTATGGCATCCACAGCGCGGCTGCGGTCTCCCAGCTCAGTGACGGCGGATGCTTGACCACCAGTCGCGCGGGGAAGACCGCAAGCTCACCATAGGCAGGCCACCGGATCATGGATGGCGGCGGCACGATGCTGACCGCGTCGCCAGGCGCAAGATCCTGCACGTCGCTTCCCAGGGATTCGATGAGTCCCGAGGATTCCAACCCAAGGCCGGAGGGAAGAGCGGGCTGCTCGATATAGATGCCCCGACGCAGTAGCGCCTCGGCCCGGTTGAGGCCGAGCGCTTTCACGCGAATGCGGACCTCGTCCGGGCCCGGCAACCGGATTTCGTGCTCCTCAATGCGCAGCACTTCCGGACCGCCCAACTCATGAAACCGCACAATGCGTGGCATGGTCTCGCCTGATTTAATTAGAAATAGAATGGACTTATTTCTCCTATCTCCTGCTTGCTCGATGAGATAAATCGCCAAACCGGCAGAGCAGTAATAACCATAGGTTCCGAATATGGATCGCCTGACCAGCATGGCGGTATTCGTAAAGGCGGTGGATCTCGGTTCTTTCGCGGCAGCTGCCGCCGCTTTTGATCTTTCCGGCCCCATGGTTGGCAAACATGTCCGTGCGCTGGAGGAGCGCCTGGGCGCGCGGCTGCTGAACAGGACCACCCGCCGCCAGAGCCTCACGGAATTCGGCCGCGCCTATTACGAGCGCTGCCGCATCGTGCTGGCTGAAGCCGAGGCTGCCGACGCTCTCGCCGCCGACCAATTGGGTGAGCCGACAGGCCGGCTGCGCGTCGCAATGCCGGTGCATTTCGGTCGCCGCTGCGTTGCCCCGATCCTTTTGCGGCTCTCCGAGCGCTATCCGAAGCTGGATATGGATCTGTCCTTCAACGATCGTTTTGCGGACCTTGCGGACGATGATTTCGATCTCGCGATCCGGACGGGCGAACTGACTGACAAGGCCGGGATCATCGCTCGTCGTGTGGCCAGCCAGCGCATGATCGTCTGTGCTTCGCCGGCGTATCTCAAAGCGCATGGCACGCCGCAATCGATAGAAGACCTCGCTCTTCATCAGGCCGTTGTCTATCGGCGCTCCGGACGTGTCCGCCCCTGGCTGTTTCCGCGCGAGGGTCAGCCAGCGGCTGAGGTCACACCCTGTCACCGCCTCAGGTTCGACGATCTCGCCGCCATCGCCGAGGCCGTGGCGGCCGGCACCGGGCTTGCGTGGCTCCCCAGCTGGCTCATCCGCGAGCCGCTGATGTCAGGCTCTCTGGTACGCCTCCTGCCGCAGGAGCCGGAATATCTTTATGACGTCAATGCGCTTTGGCTGCCGACGCCCCAGATGCCGCCAAGACTTCGCGCGGCGATTGATGTTCTGGCGTCCGAACTTCCCAAGCTCATGAGCTGATAATGAGCGGCAAGTAGGCTCTGATCGACAGAAAGCCTGCTCGATCGCGCGGATCATTGAAACCCACCTTCAGTCGCAAAGCAGCCGGTCGCCCGATCGACTGAATTCGGACAGGCAGGGCGCACCGCAGAGCACGAAGTGGGTGATGCCCAGCTCCCGCCCATACGCAGCGATAGCCACATCCTCCGCCTTGCCGGCCCGCCGTGTGTGCGCGTCAAGATTGCTTGACGGCTTTATACGACATTGTATATCGACTTTATAGATTATAGATCGCCGCCGGCAGAGAGCCCGCGCTCGCAGGAACCCTGAAATGCCTTCTCCCGTGTTCTCACGCCGCGCCATCCTCGCGCTCACCGGCGCCGCCATCCTGGCGCGCCCCGCATTCGCCCAGTCCGAGCGCGTGGCGAAGATCGGGCTTGTGCAATCCACCACGGGCGGCTCCGCGGCGCTCTACGGCACCGAGCAGAAGCAGGCCATCGACCTCGCCTTCTCGGAGATCAACGCCGCGAAGAGCCTGAACGGCATCACCCTCCAGGCCCTCTATGCCGATGACGGCGCGGATCGCGGGCAGACGGTGAACATCTTCCAGCGCCTCATCCGCCAGGACCGGGTGGTGGCCATCCTCGGGCCCACCCTCTCCAATTCCGCCTTCGCCGCCGATCCGCTGGCCCAGCAGGCGGGCATCCCCGTCATCGCCTCCTCCAACACCGCGCCGAACCTCACCAAGATCGGCGACTTCATCTTCCGCACCAGCGTGCCGGAGGACCAGGTGTTCCCCACCGTGCTGCGTTATGCGGTGGACAAGCACCACATCAAGCGCGTGGCGCTGATCTACGGGCTCGACGACGCCCTCACCCGCAGCGCCCACGACGTGCAGAAGAAAGCGGTCGCCGACCTCGACCTCGAGCAGGTGGCCGTGGAGAGCTACCAGAAGGGGGACGTGGACTTCTCCGCCCAGCTCACCAAGATCCGCGCGCAGAATCCGGACGCCATCATCCTCGGTACCCTGGCGGAGGAAGCCGCCGCCATCCTGCGCCAGGCGCGCCAACTCGGCATCGGCGAGAAGGTGGTCTTCATCGGCTGCAATGCCAACATCTCCGCAAAGCTGTTCGAGCTGGCGGGGGCGGCGGCCAACGGCATCATCGTCGGCGCATCCTGGTTCGCGGGCTATGACAGCCCCCGCAGCAAGGCGTTCGTTGCCGCCTATCGGGCCCGGTACGGCACGACGCCGGACATCTATGCGGCGCAGGGCTATGACGCGGCCTATATCCTCGCCGAAGCCATCCGCCGGGCCGACAACGCCACCGACAGCAAGCTGGTGCGTGACAAGCTCGCCTCCATCACCAAGTTCGAGGGCGTGCTCGGCACGTTCGGCTGGTCGGCGGACCGGGACGCCACGGTGACACCCAAGGTGCTCATCGGCGACGGCGATAGCAAGGTCTTCGTCGCGGCACCCGGCGCCTGACGCCGCCATGCTTCTCCAGCAACTTGTAAACGGCCTCTCGCTGGGGGCCGTCTACGCCGTTTTCGCCATCGGATTCACGCTGGTGTTCGGCGTCATGAACGTCCTGAACCTGTCCCAGGGCGCGGTCTTCATGTGGGGCGCCTATCTCGGGCTCGAAGCGGTGCGCACGCTCGCTTTGCCCTTGCCGGTGGCGATCCTTGTGGCGCTGGTCGGCGCGGGCGTGCTGGGAGTGCTGAGCGAGGTCATCGTGTTCCGCCCCCTGCAACGGCGCGGCGCGCACCGCTGGATGGGGATGGTGGGCAGCCTCGCGCTGGCCCGCATCCTCATCGGCATCGCCCAGGAAACCTTCGGCATGCAGGTGGTGCGCTATCCCGACAATGCGCTGGCGGGCGCCGCCTTCGATATTCTGGGCGCGCGGCTCCAGCTCCTGCAGATCGTCGCCATCGGCGCGGCGCTTGCCATGATGATCGCGCTCGCGGTCCTGCTTCGCCTGACCAATCTCGGGCGCGCCATCCGCACCGTGGCGTTCAGCGAGACCGTGGCGCGGCTCGTGGGCGTGCCCGTGGACCGGGTGCGACTTGCCACCTTCTTCGTCTCGGGCGCCATGGCGGGCGGGGCGGGCGTGCTCTGGTCGTTGCTGTTCCAGTCGGTCTCGCCCTTCATGGGCGAGGGCATCCTGCTGAAGGGGCTCACGGTGCTGATCCTCGGCGGGCTCGGCAATGTGGTGGGCGCGCTGGCCGGCGGGCTGCTGCTCGGCCTCGTGGAAGTGGCGAGCGTGGTGGCGGTGGGCTCGGGCTATCGCGACGCGGTGGGCTTCGGCCTCGTCCTCATCATCCTCGTCACCCGGCCCACGGGCCTGTTCGCCACCCGCGAGGTGAAGCGGGCATGAGCGATTTCTTCTACGCCTATCACAACGTCATCGACCTCTGCCTGCTGAACGCGGTGCTCGCCTTCGGCTGCTTCCTGCTGCTGGGCGTGAACCTGTTCTCGCTCGCCACTGGCGGGCTCATGGCGGTGGGCGCCTATCTCTCCGTCTGGCTCACCATGAAGCAGGGATGGGCCTTCGCCCCTGCGCTCGCGGCGGGCACCTTCGCGGCCACCCTCGCCGCCGCCGGGCTCGGCGCGCTGGTGCTGCGGCTGCGGGGCGATTATTTCGCCATGGCCACCCTCGCCTTCACCGAGGTGGTGCGCATCATCGCCCTGAACTGGGACGGGGCGACAGGCGGAGCGCTGGGCATCTTCGGCATCCCCACGCTGACGCAGACCTGGCAGCTCGCGCTCCTGCTCGCCCTCGTCATCTACCTCGTCTGGGCTGTGCGCCAGTCCGCCATCGGCGAGCGCATGCGCGCCGTCGCGGCGGACGAACTGGCGGTCTCGGCGGCGGGCCATGACGTGGCGCGGTTCAAGCTCGCGGTGTTCACCGCCTCGGGCGCCATAGCCGGGCTGGGCGGGGGCCTTGCGGCCCATCTCAACATGTTCATCGCGCCGGGGGATTTCGGCTTCCTGCGCAGCGTGGATGCCGTGGTGGCGCCGGTGCTGGGCGGGGCGTGGAACATTGCCGGCCCGGTCATCGGCGCCGTCATCCTCACCGTGCTGCCGGAGGCGCTGCGCTTCTCCGCCCAGATGCGCGAGATCCTGGTGGGCCTCGCCATGCTGGCGGCAGTGCTGTTCCTGCCCACGGGCGTCGCCTCTTTGCCCGCGCTGCTGTGCCGCCGGAGGCTGCCCGCATGAGCGCCCTCCTGGAGCTTCGTGGCGTCGCGCGCCGCTTCGGCGGTGTCGCGGCCCTCTCGGACGTCTCGTTCGCCGTGCCGGTGGGCGCGGTGGTGGGGCTGATCGGGCCCAACGGCTCGGGCAAGACCACGCTCATGAACGTGATCAGCGGCGTCGATGCCCCCACGGAGGGCGCAGTGCTGCTGGACGGCACGCCGGTGCAGGGCCTGCCCGCGCACGTGCTGGCGCGGCGCGGCATCGCCCGCACCTTCCAGCACATCCGCCTGATCCCGGACCTCACCGCCGCGCAGAACGTGGCGCTGGCGCTGCATGCGCCAAGCGCCGGCGCCGTGGACATCCTGCTGCGCCTGCCCCGTCTCGGCCGCATCGAGACGGCACGCCACGACCGCTCCACCACGCTCCTCGCAAAGGTGGGCATCGGCCACCATGCCCGGACGCCGGCCGGCGACCTTTCCTACGGCGACCGCCGCCGCGTGGAGATCGCCCGCGCGCTCGCAGCGGTACCGCGCCTCCTGCTCCTGGACGAGCCGGCCGCCGGCATGACCCATGGCGAGCGGACGAGCCTGCGCGACCTCATTGCCGGCCTTCCGGCCTTGGGCGTCACCGTGCTCCTGGTGGAGCACGACATGGACCTCGTCATGGGCGTCTGCGACGAGATCCGTGTGCTCAACCAGGGCCAGATCATCGCCTCCGGCGCGCCGGAGGCGGTGCGCGCCGATCCCCGCGTCATCGAAGCCTATCTCGGAGCCGAAGATGCTTGAGATCGACCGGCTCAGCGCGGGCTATGGCGGCCCGCCGGTGCTGAAGGAGGTTTCGCTCCGGCTCAATCCCGGCGAGATCGTCGCCGTGGTGGGCGCCAACGGGGCCGGCAAGACCACCCTGCTCAACACCATTTCCGGCCTGCTGCGGCCCGTGGGCGGCACCATCCGGCTCGACGGCGCGGACATTGGCGGGCGCCCCACCGAGCGCATCGTGCGCGCGGGACTCTCCCTCGTGCCCGAAGGCCGGCAGGTGGTGGCGCCGCTCACCGTGGAGGAGAACCTCCAGGTGGGCGCCTATGGCCGCAAGGGCGGCGGCGCGGCCGACACCCTCGCCGCCATCTATGCCCGCTTCCCGCGCCTGAAGGAGCGGCGGCGCCAGCCGGCCGGCCTCCTCTCCGGCGGCGAGCAGCAGATGCTCGCCATCGGCCGCGCGCTGATGGCCGGCCCCCGCGTGCTGCTGCTGGACGAGCCCTCCATGGGCCTCGCCCCGCTGGTGGTCTCGGAGATCTTCACCCTCATCGCCGAGCTGAACGGGCAGGGCATCGCGGTGCTGCTGGTGGAGCAGAACGCCCGCAAGGCGCTGGCCCTCGCCCAGCGCGGCTACGTGCTGGAAGGCGGGCGCGTCGTCCTTGAGGGCGAGGCGGCGGCGCTCGCCAAATCCGCCGCCGTGGTTGAAGCCTATCTCGGCGCCGCCCGCGCGCCCGCTTCGCCGGTCGCCCCAGCCCCTTTCCTCCAGGCCCAAGGAGCCCGCTGATGACGCTGATCGTCGGAGCGCACCCGCAGAACCTCTCCCTCTCCATCCTCGCCCGCCGCCCTGATGCGGTGGCGGCGCTGAAGGAGAAGGGCCTCGCCTTCTTCGTCTATGGCGCGGGCTCCCAGACCATTCCGCTGCTGAAGGCGGGCGTGCTGCACCTCGCCGGTACGGGGGCGACCCCGCCCATCCTCGCCAAGGCGCAGGGGCTGCCCACCGCGGTCTTCGGCATGTCTGGCCCGCGCCCCGAGCGCGGCGGCATTATCGTGCGCGAGGAGACCGGCATCCAAAATCTTGAAGACCTGAAGGGGCGCGGCATCGGCCTGATGCCCATCTCCTGGCACACCCAGTTCCTGGCGGCGGAGCTGGACGGCGCGGGGCTCGCCTGGAGCGACGTGCGCGCGGCCGAGATCATTCCCGCCACCGCCAAGGATGCCTTCGTCGCGGGCCTCCTCGACGCCATCGTCGCCACCGACCCGCTCTATTCCCAGATCGCCCGGCGCGTGCCCACCCGCGTGCTGGCCTCGCCCGGCGCGGCCTTCTCCAACCGCTCCGTCTATTGGGGACCAACCGAAATTCTGCGCGACCATCCCCACGCTGTCCGAGCGCTGCTGGATGCGCTCATCGCCTCGGACGAGGCCACCCTGCGCAATCCACACGAGGCCGCCGCGCTGCTGGACGGGCTGAACGGCAATTCCGCCGAGGAATGGCTGCTGGCCCTCACGTCGCGCCCCTGGGGTGTCGCGCCGCCCGACGCGGGCTTCCGCGCCGAGCAGCAGCTCCATGCGGACATCTTCGCCAGGTTCGGCCTCATCCCCGAAGCCATCGACGTAACCGACACGGTCGACGCCTCCCATTTCCCCCAACTCGCCCGCTCCGCCTGAGCGCGCCAGACAACGAGGGTCATCCCATGGAAGTCCTCTGGTATCTCACCGGCCCCGACGGCCGCTATCCCTGGCGCCCCGATGGCGCGCGCACGCTGAACTATGCCTATTTCCAGCAGCTCGCGCGGGCGGTGGACCATCTGGGCTTCACCGGCGCGCTGCTCGCCACCGGCTCCCACGATGCCTGGGTGCAAGGCTCGTCGCTGATCCCCTTCACGGACAATTTCCAGCATCTCATTGCGGCCCATCCGCCGCTGCTCTCGCCGACCCTCCTCGCCAAGATGATCACCACCTTCGACCAGTTCTCGAAGGGGCGCCTCAGGGTCAACATCGTCAATGGCGACGCCAAGCTGATGGCCCAGTTCGGCGTGCATCTCAGCCATGACGAGCGCTACGCCTATACGGACGAATACCTCACCGTGCTCACCGCCATGCTGCGCGGCGAGACGGTGAACTTCAAAGGCAAGTACATCCATATCGTCGATGGCGGCGTACCCCTGCCCCCGGTGCAGCGCCCCCGCGTGCCGCTCTGGTTCGGCGGCTCCTCCCCCGCCGCCCACGAGGTCGCCGCCAAGCACATCGACACCTACCTCTCCTGGGGCGAGACGCCGGAGCAGGCGGAGGCGAAGGTCCGCGAGGTGAAGGCGCTGGCCGCCAAGCATGGCCGTGCCGACAAGATCAATTTCGGCATCCGCCTCTATGTGATCGTGCGCGAGACCGAGGAGGCCGCGTGGGCGGCCGCCCAGGACCTCTACGACCACATGGACGAGGCTGCCATCGCCGGCGCCCAGGCCTATGTGGCGGGCATCGATTCCATCGGCCAGCAGCGCATGTCCGCGCTCCACGGCGGGCGCAAGCCCAAGGATTTGCGTGAGTTGGAGATCGCGCCGAACCTGTGGTCCGGCATCGGGCTCGTCCGCCACGGGCCGGGCACCGCTTTGGTGGGCAGCCCGCAGCAGGTGCTGGCGCGCATCCAGGACTATCGGGACGCCGGCATCGAGGTGCTGATCGTCTCCGGCATGCCGCTCCTGGAAGAAGCCTATCGCTTCGCCGAGCTGGTCCTGCCGCATCTGCCGGTCGACCGCGCGGTGGACGAGGGCATCACCTCCGCCTGGACGAAGGAGCGCGACACCGCCTGGCGCAAGACCGCGTGAGCCTCGGCGGGATTTAGCCTCGCTCCTTCCGGCCCCGAGCAGAAGGTTGCGAACTTCCGACAATGGATCTCGCGAGCCGCTGCGGAATGACACCTGCACATGAATGGAGGCTGAAAAGTCATTTGCACCGTGCAGCGCAAGTCCATATCCCAGGCAGGATCTTCATTCCCGCTTGAGGCGGTTACCCGGAGCGCAAAGGTGAATACGGAAGGATCGTCGGCGGAGAAGGCGCTGAGGGTGGGCATCGCCGGGCTCGGCGCGATCGGCAAGGCGGTGGCGGAGCGCCTGATCCAGGGCATGCCCGGCCTGCGCCTGTCTGCCATTGCCACGCGGAGCACGGCGGCGGCAGAGCAGTTCCTCGGCGAACGCCGTGCGCGGGCGACGCTCACCGACCTCGCGGGATTGCCGCCGCTCTGCGATGTCATCGTCGAGGCCTTGCCCGCGTCCGCATTCGACGCGGTTGCCGAACCGGCGCTGCGGGCGGGGCGCACGCTCGTCGTCATCAGCGTCGGCGCGCTGCTGACGCGCCCTGGACTGGAGGAGGTCGCCGCACGGCACGGCGGGCGCATCGTCGTGCCCACAGGGGCCCTCCTCGGCCTCGATGCCGTGCAGGCCGCCGCGCAGGGCGAGATTCATTCGGTGCGGATGGTCACGCGCAAGCCGCCGCGGGGCCTCGCCGGCGCTCCCTACATTGTCGCGCACAAGATCAGCCTTGACGGGCTCGGCGCGCCGCTCAAGGTCTTTGAAGGCACCGCAAGGGATGCGGTGGTGGGCTTCCCTGCCAACGTCAATGTGGTGGCCGCGCTCAGCCTCGCCGGGATCGGGCCGGACCGCACCGTGATCGAGATCTGGGCCGACCCTGCGCTTGAGCGCAACCACCATGCCATCTCCGTGGACAGCGACAGCGCGTCCTTCTCCATGGAGATCGCCAACATCCCGTCGGAGAATCCGAAGACCGGCCGCATCACGGCGCTGAGCGTGATCGCCGCCCTCAGCAAGCTTCAGGCGCCGATCAGCGTCGGCACCTGAAGTTCACGCCAGGGCGCGACGCGCGATCTCCGCGCGCTGCGCCTTGCCGTTCCGAGTCAGCCTCAGCGCCGGGGTGTCCGCTGGCCTCCGCATCGTGCCAAGCTATAGAGTGGCTCCGACAGACCTCAGGAGCCCGTTGCATGCGTGCCGTTTTCGTGGATGCCAGCCCGACGCTTGCGGATGTCATGGACCGTCTCCATCGCGCCGGCGACCCGCCCATGACCGTGCATCGCGACCCGGACGTGACGCCGGCGGAGCTGCCCGCGGTTCTCGACGGCGCGCAGATCGCCGTGATCGACCACACCGCCTTGCCGACCGGGATCGCACGCCAATGCGCCGGGCTGAAGCATGTGGTGTTTCTCGGCACCGGTGCCCGAAGCTACATGAACCCCGAGGAACTGGCGGCGCTCGGCATCTCCGTCCACCTCATCAAGGGCTATGGCGACACCGCCGTGGCCGAGTGCACCTTCGCGCTCATGTGGGCGTCGGCCAAGGGCCTTGCCAAAATGGATCGGGGCGTGCGCGCGGGACGTTGGCTGCGCACCGATGGTGTTCAGCTCACGGGCAAGACGCTGGGTCTCATCGGCGTCGGCGGCATCGGGGGCGAGATGGCGCGCCTCGCCCTCGGCGCGGGCATGCGGGTGCTCGCCTGGAACCGCTCGCCCAGGGATTTTCCCAACGTACAGTTCGTGTCCCTGGAGGAACTGCTGGCGGAAAGCCACGTGGTGTCCATGCACCTCCTGCTCAGCGACGAGACCCGCGGCTTCCTCTCCGCCGCCCGCATCGCCGATATGCGGCCGGGCGTTATCTTGGTGAACACCGCCCGCGGCGCCTTGATCGACGAGGAGGCCCTGGTTGCGGCGCTGAGGTCCGGGCACGTGGGACATGCGGGCCTGGACGTCTTCGTCACCGAACCGCTGCCGGCGGACCATCCGTTCACGACCCTCGACAACGTGACGCTCTCGGCCCATTCGGCCTTTCGCACGCCTGAGGCCAGCGACAACCTCATAGAGGCGGCCCTGGTGCACTGCCGCCGCATCAGCGCAGAGGCGTGAGAACAAACCTGCATTTGCCCGCTCCACTTGACAACGCGCCATATGAACCGCCACCTAGCCGGGTTCCCAGGGGGGCCTCGCGAGGAGGCTGAGATTCCGCCGGCTCGGACTTCAGGTCCCGGCAACGCGGTGACCCTACGAACCTGATCCGGATCATGCCGGCGTAGGGATGCGGGACAGGCGGCCGAAGGGCCCTGATTCCAGCTGCGCTCATGGTCCTTTTGCGATCCACATCCGTTAGGCGGTGCCGGCGGGTCGGGGAGGAGTGGCCGAGGTGACGCAAGCCGAGATCATCGACGCGCTGTTGGCGTTCATCGCGCGTCCGGACGCGCCGGAAGCCGAGTTCGAAGCCATGGCGCTGAAGGTGTTCGCCTATCAGTTCCTGCACAACGAGCCCTATCGCCGCTTCGCCCTCCAGCGCGGCCGCACGCCGCTTTCGGTCCGGCGCTGGCGCGACATCCCGCCGGTCCCGATCACCGCCTTCAAGGACCTGACGCTGAGCTGCACTCCGCCCGAGGCGGCCGAGCGCGTCTTCATGACCAGCGGCACGACGCAGGGCGTTCGCGGCCGCAGCTACCATCCCACGCTCGCCGTCTATGACCGCTCGATGCTGGTCAATTTCCGCCGGCGCTTCATGGGCGGCCGCGAGCGCATGCCCATGGGCATTCTCTTCCCCGACGAGACGGCGCTGCCCAACTCCTCGCTCGCCCATTACCTCGCGCTCGCCCGGCGCGAATGCGGCACGCCCGAAAGCGCGGTCTTCATCGGCGCGGACGGTCTCGACCTTGACCGGCTGCTGCCGGCCCTCGCCCATGCCGAAGCCAGTGGCGAACCTTATGCGCTTCTGGGCGCGAGCTATTCCTTCGTGCCGCTGATGGATGCGCTGGCGGCCCGGGGCCTGCGCTTCGCTTTGCCGGCCGGCAGCCTCATCCTCGACACCGGAGGCTTCAAGGGCCAGTCGCGCGAGCTGGCGCCGGACGAATTCTATGACGGACTCTCGGCGGCTTTCGGCGTGCCGCGCAGCGCCTGCATCAACATGTACGGCATGACCGAATTGAGCACCCAGTTCTACGACGACGGCAATGCGACCGTCCCGCCCGTGAAATCCGGCCCCCACTGGATCCGCAGCCGGGTGGTCGATCCGCTCACCGGCACCGATTTGCCCGGAGGCGAGCGGGGCGTGCTGGTGCATCACGATCTCGCCCATTTCAACTGCGTCTCGGCCATCCTGACCGAGGATGCCGGCGAGATCGTGCCGGGCGGATTCCGCCTGTTCGGCCGGGTCGACGGGGAGGCCTCGAAGGGCTGCTCCGTGGCAGTGGCCGAGTTCCTGGCGGCGGCGCGAGGCTGAAGCGGTGATCGAATATGCCGGCCATCTGCCGGGCTTGAACCGGGACGACGTGCGCTGGCGCCATGTTCGCCATGCCGCCTGGGGCGAGACCGTCGAGATCGCCCTGCCGGAGCTGGACGAGACGCAGGCGCAGGCGCTTTGCGAGCGCGTGCGCGCAGGTGCCCGCGCCCGTCTTCGGCGGATGGAGATCGCGCGCATCGTGGCCGCGATCGATGCGGCGGTCGCCCGCCTGCTCGACCGGCAGCACCCGCTGCGCCGCAAGGCCGAGGATCTTCTCCCTGTTGTCACGGGCTATGACCGGGAAACGGTGCGCCTCGGCCTCACCAGCTATCTCAAGACCTTCCGCAAGCCGCAGCTCCTGCGCTTCCTGGCCGAGGACTTCCCCAATCCCGGCGTGCTCGATGGCTTCCAGCCGGCGACCAAGGGGGGTTTCCTGCGCGCCCAGGGCCCGGATCTGCTGCTGCATATCTGGGCCGGCAATGTCCCGGCTTTGCCGCTCTGGAGCCTGATCTGCGGGCTTCTGGTCAAGGCCGGCACGGTGGGCAAGCTCGCATCCGCCGAACCGCTCATGGCCGGCTGGTTCGCCAGCCTGATCGCCGAGATCGATCCGGAACTCGGCGAATGCCTCGCCATCGTCTGGTGGAAGGGCGGGGAGGAAGCGGGCGAAGCGACCTTCCTGCGCGCGGCCGACACGGTGATGGCCTATGGAAGCAACGCAACGCTCACGGCCCTTCGCGCAAAGCTGCCCGTCACCACGCGCTTCCTGCCGCACGGCCACAAGATCGGCTTCGGCGTGATCGCGCGCGCGGCGCTCGACAGCCGCAAAGCCATGATGCTCGCGCGCCTCGCGGCCCATGATGTCGCCCGCTACGAGCAGCAGGGCTGCTACTCCCCCCAATTGCTCTTCGTGGGGCGCGGCGGGCCGGTGGCGCCGGGCGAATTTGCCCGCTATGTCGCCCATGAGCTGGCCGCCCTCGCCCATCGCCATCCACGCCGCGGGCTTTCGCCCGAGGAGGCCGCATCCCTCGCCGCATGGCGGGGCACGCAGGAGCTGCGCGCGCTTGATGGCGGGGCGGAGCTTTTCGGCGAACCGGCCGATCCCTGGGCCGTGGTCCATGTGGAGACGCCCGAAGCCCTGGCCCCGACGGGGCTCAATCGCACGCTGAAGCTGGTTTCCGTCGACAGCCTCGATGCTGTCCCGGCCCTCGTCGCGCCGTACCGGACTTTCCTGCAGACCGCCGGCATCGCGGCGCCGCCGACCGAACTCTTCAGGCTCGCAGCGCAGCTCGGCGAGGTGGGCGTCACACGCATTGCCGCGCTCGGCCGCATGACCGCACCGGAAGCCGGCTGGCACCATGACGGCCGTTTCAGCCTGCTGGACCTCGTCACCATGACCGAGATCGAGCACAGCGCCGAGGCGGCGGCGGAAGGGTTCGCGCCCTATGTCGATTGACCCGTCCGCATCCGGCTTCGTCACCATCGACAGTGCCCGTTATCGCTATGGCGGCGTGGGCCCGGCGATCGTCGACGGCATCGACTGGACCATCCCGCGCGGCGCGATCCATTGCCTGCTCGGCCGCAGCGGCTGCGGCAAGACCACGCTGCTCAAGCTCGCCGCCGGCCTCCTCCTGCCGGATGAAGGCACGATCCGCATCGGCGGCGAGACGCTGCGCGGCCCCGGAGCGCGCATCGGCTTCGTCTTCCAGGCCCCGACCCTGCTCGCGTGGCTGAGCACGCTCGACAATGTGCTTCTGCCCCTCTCGCTGAAGCGCCGCCCCACGGCGGCCGACCGCGCTGCGGCGCTCGATCTGCTCGCGCTCGTCGGACTGGCGGACCACGCCGCGCGCCGGCCCTTCGAGCTTTCCGGCGGGCAGCAGAGCCGCGTCGCCGTGGCGCGCGCGTTGATCGGCGAACCGGACCTACTGCTGCTCGACGAGCCCTTCGCCGCGCTGGATGCCCTGACGCGCGAGGACTTGCAGGACGACCTCCTCCGGCTCTGCGCGCTGCGCGGCACGACGGCGCTGTTTGTCACCCATGATATCGCCGAGGCGGTCTATCTCGCCGACACGGTGGCGGTGATGGCGGCGGGCCGCCTCGTCCATGCGCGCACAATCGAGCTATCCCGCCCCCGCCACCGCGACATGCGCTATGCGGCCGCTTTCGCGGCGGCCTGCCAGGAGCTGCGCGGAGCCATGGACGAGAGGCTGGCGGCATGAAGGCGCGCCTGCCCTCCGCGCTGCTGCTCGTGGCGCTCATCGCCGCCTGGGAGGCATGGTGCCGGCTGGGTGCCGTGCCGGCGCTCGTCCTGCCTCCGCCATCCGCCGTCCTCGCCACGCTGTGGGGCGAGATCGTCTCGGGCCGGCTCTGGCCGCATCTCGCCGTCACGGCGGCGGAGATGGCGCTGGGCCTCGGCATCGGCGCGGCCGTCGGGCTCGCCATCGGCATCCTGCTTGCGGAAGTCCCTGCCCTCAGCCGCCTGCTGCGGCCCTATGTGCTGGCGAGCCAGCTCGTGCCCAAGCTCGCGCTCGGGCCGCTTTTCATCATCTGGTTCGGCTTTGGCATGACGCCGACTGTGGTCATCACGGCGCTGATCTGCTTCTTCCCGCTGATGGAGAATACGCTGACCGGCCTTGGCGAGGTGGATCCCGCCCGGCGCGAGCTCTTCCGCATGCTGGGAGCGAGCCGCCTCCAGACCTTGTTGCGCCTCAAGCTGCCGGCGGCGCTGCCGGTCATCATGGCGGGCCTGCGCGTCACGGTCGTCCTCGCGCTCGTCGGCGCCGTGGTGGGCGAGTTCATCGGGGGGCGGGCGGGCCTCGGCGCCTCCATCATCGCCGCCCAGAGCGTGATGGATTCGAGCCTGATGTTCGCGCTGTTCATCGTGATCACCGCACTCGGAATGCTGCTCTACGAGGCGGTGCGCGCCCTGGAGCGCCGGGTGCTCCATCGCTTCTCGAAAGGCTAGATCATGCCTGCACCATCCGCCTTGCGCCTTGCCTTCCTCTTCGCCCTGTCGTGGCTCGCTGCCGGGCCGGCGGCCGCCCAGCCGCTCGACAAGGTCACCGTCGCCGGCTGGAGCCAGCCCATCAGCGAGATCACGAACCTGCTGGCGGAGCCGGACAAGGGCTTCTTCAAGGCGAAGGGCATCGCGCTCGACTATGTCCCGGGCACCGGCGGCGGCTCGGCGATCCAGAACATGCTCGCCGGCCAGGCGGACATCGCCTTCACCGACCCGGCCTCGCTCTATCTGGCGCTCGACAAGGGCGAGAAGCTGGTCGCGATCTACAACATCTATCCCCAGAACGTGTTCAACGTGGTCGCGCTGAAGAAAAGCGGCATCCGCTCGGCTGCCGATCTCAAGGGCAAGCGCATCGGCGTCTACAGCCTCTCCAGCGGCACCTTCCAGAACCTCCTGGTGCTGCTGCATCAGGTCGGGCTGAGCGAGAAGGATGTCACCGTCCAAGTGGCCGGCCTCCTTAACTTCGCTCCGCTCATGCAGGAACAGCTCGACGCCACCGCCGCCACCGACACCGGCCTCCTGGTGGCGCGCGCCAAGGGACTGGGCGAGGTCAACGTCATCGAGGTCAAGGATCAGCTGAACCTGCCGAGCGACATCTTCGTCGTCACGCAGGCGACCTACGAGGCGAAGAAGCCGCTTCTCAAACGCTTCCTGGCCGCCTATCGCGATTCCGCCGCCTGGATGATCGCAAACCCACAGGAGGCCGCGCGCATCGCCGTCACCCGCGCCATCAATGGGCGCGACGAAGCGGTCAATCTGGAGATCATCAAGCTGCGAAACCTCGCCAGCGTCTCGCCGACGACCGAACGCGAAGGGCTTGGCCATTTCGATCCCGAGGTGATGCAGAAAGGCGCGGACACCTTTCGAAGCCTCGGCCTGATCAGCCGTCCGCTCGATATGGCGGAGATCGTCAAGAGCGACCTCATTCCGCAGAAGGACGGGACGCCATGAAGTTCCGCGACCGGACCATTCTCGTTACCGGCGCGAGCCGCGGCATCGGCGCTGCGATCGCAAAGGCCTTCGCCACTGAGGGCGGGCTGGTCATCGTCAACTACCTCCACAACGAAGCGGCTGCCGCTTCGGTCGTGGCGGAGTGCCGCCAGCTCGGCGGCGAGGCGCTGGCGGTGGCAGCCGACGTCACCTCTCCTGAAGCCGTGGCGGCGATGGCGGAGCGCATCGGGCAGGAGATCGGTCGGCTCGACGTCGTGGTCAACAATGCCTTCGCGCCCTATCGCTTCGATCCCGACCGGCGCGCCCGCTTCTGGGAAACGCCGTGGGAGGCCTACAGCCAGCAGTTCGACGGCGCGGTGAAGGCCGCCTACACGGTCAGCCGGGCCATGCTGCCGCTGCTCGGGCGGAGCGGGCGCGCCAGCATCGTCAACATCGCCAGCGATCTCGTGACGCGGCCGAGCATCCCCTATCACGACTACACCACGGCCAAGGCGGCCCTGGTCGGCTTCAGCCGCAATCTGGCGGCCGAACTCGGGCCCCTCGGCATCCGGGTGAACTGCGTCGCGCCGGGGCTCGTCTATCCGACCGACGCCAGCGCCGCGACCAAGGAGGAGGTGCGCGAGAGCCTGATCGCCCAGACCCCCTTGCGCCGCATCGCGACGCCAGCGGATGTGGCGGGGCCGGTCCTGTTCCTCGCCAGCGATTGGAGCGGCTTCGTCACCGGCCAGACGCTGCACGTCGATGGCGGCCTGGTCATGATGTGACCGAGAGGACGCCGGCGGAACGGCCGCGCCCGCGGCGAACCCCTCAGAGATTGCTCAGATTGAGCTGCCGCAGCAGCGGGACAAGCTGGTCGCGGGCGTGCTGCCGGTGGCGCCGCGCGGCCTGATTTGCGCGATCCGCGTCTCCCGCGCGGATCGCGTCCGTCAAAGCCTGATGCTCCAGGGCGGAAAGCGTCGGCAGAGGGCGCAGATTCAGGGTGAACATGCGGGCCCTGTGCAATTGATCGGTCACCGTCCCGACGATCCGGTCCAGCCGCTCATTGCCGCAATCGTCCGCAAGACAGGCGTGGAATGACTTGTCGGCCTGCGCCCATGCCAGGCGGTCCCCTTTCACAAGGGCGGCCGACATTTCGGCGGTGAAGCCTTCGAGCTTCCCGGCGATCCGCTCGCGATCGATCTCGGGCAGCCGGGCGAGGCGCTCTCCCGCAGCCCCTTCAAGGGCAATGATGACGTCATAGATCTCGTCGATATCGTCCGGCGAAAGACCCCGCACGAGAATCCCACGCCGGGGAAGGATCCGCACCAAGCCCTCCTCCTGGAGGCGCGCCATGGCCTCGTGGACAGGCGTGCGGCTCATGTCCAGCTGGCGCGCGATCTCCACCTCCCCGGCCTGATATCCGGGCGGGTAGGCATTCTCCAGAACCGCGCGCTTGATCGCTTCGTAGGCGAGTTCGACGAGGTTGGGCTTTGCAGCTTCCGCCTTCGGCCCCATCCGCAGCTTCTGCATCGTGGTCTCGGATCGCAGGCTGTCCCCGAGTGCCGATTTCATCCTGAGCCCCGTTTTCATCCGCACCCGTTTTAGTCCGCCCATAACGCTTGACAATCCGATGCATCAAATTCCATCTTGCATGCAACAATAAATGCAAGATGGAGGAAAAGTCATGGGCTCAAGGCATGGGCTGGCTGCAATCGCCGCCGCCGCGCTCGCATTCGCATCGGTCATCCCGGCGAGCGCGCAGAGCAAATTCCCGGAGAGGCCGATCACCATCGTCGTCCCCGCCGCGGCGGGAGGGCCGAGCGACACGGTGGCCCGGCTGGTCGCGCAGGCCATGACGCCCACCCTCGGCCAGCAGATCGTGATCGACAATAAGGGTGAAGCGGGTGGCTCCCTCGGCGCGGGCGACGTGGCAAAGGCCCCGCCCGATGGCTACACGCTGCTGCTCTACCACATCGGGGTGGCAACCTTCGCCCCGCTCTATCCCAAGCTGCCCTACAAGCCGGAGGAGTTTTCGCCGGTCGGGCTGGTGACCGAGGTCCCCATGGTTCTGGTGGGCCGGACGGACCTGAAGGCGAACAACATCTCGGAATTGCTCGCTTTGATGAAGGACAAGAAGACCTCCCTCACCATCGGCACCGCCGGGGTGGGCGCTGTCTCCCACCTTTGTGCGCTGCTGCTCGAGAATGCCACCGGCGCCAAGTTCGTGGACGTGCCCTACAAAGGCGCGGGTCCCGCCATGCTCGATCTCGTCGGCAAGCGCATCGACCTGATGTGCGACCAGACGACCAACACCACCAATCAGATCAAGGCGGGAGACATCAAGGCGTTCGCCGTGACGACGCGCGAGCGGATCTCGATCCTTCCCGATGTGCCGACATTGGACCAAAGCGGCCTCAAGGGCTTCGAGATCACCGCATGGCATGCGCTCTGGGCGCCGAAGGGCACACCGGAAGCCATCCGCCTGAAGCTGTCGGAAGCGCTCAAGGCGGCGCTGAAAGACCCCGCCGTGGTCTCGCGCATGGCATCCCTCGGCACCCTCCCCGTGCCGGACGACCTCGCAACACCCGCGGCCCTCGACAAGCAGTTTACGTCCGAGATCGCGCGTCTCGGCAAGCTATTGGCCAATGTGGCCCCGAACTAGGCCCCGCCGCCCGCTTCACGAACCCGACCCAACAGACATTCCGCGTATTCGGAGACCAAGATGAAGGCCTACAAGATCGCAGCCATTCCCGGCGACGGCATCGGCGGGGAGGTCATTTCCGCCGGCGTCGAGGTGCTGCACGCGCTTGCCGGGCGCGAAGGCACCTTCAGCTTTGAGGTCGAAGAATTCGACTGGGGCGGCGAATACTATAAGCGGCACGGGCGGATGATGCCCGAGAACGGCCGCGACCTCATCCGTCACCACGATGCCATCCTGTTCGGCTCCGCCGGCCACCCGGAGATCCCCGATCACATCACGCTCTGGGGATTGAGGCTCGCCATCTGCCAGCCGTTCGACCAGTACGCCAATGTGCGGCCGACGCGCATCCTGCCGGGCATCACCTCGCCCCTGCGCCACGTGGGGGGCAAGGAGCTGGACTGGGTCATCGTCCGCGAGAATTCAGAGGGCGAATATGCGGGTGTCGGCGGCCGGGCCCACCAGGGTCATCCCCTGGAGGTGGCTACCGACGTCGCTATGTTCACCCGGGGCGGCGTGGAGCGCATCATCCGGTTTGCCTTCCGCCTCGCCCAATCCCGTCCCCGAAAGCTGCTCACGGTCGTGACCAAGTCCAATGCCCAGCGCCATGCAATGGTGATGTGGGATGAGGTGGCCACACAGGTGGCGGCCGAGTTCCCGGATGTGACGTGGGACAAGATGCTGGTGGACGCCATGACGGTGCGCATGGTGATGAAACCGGAGAGCCTCGACACCATCGTCGCCACCAACCTGCATGCGGACATCCTTTCGGATCTCGCGGCCGCGCTCGCGGGATCGCTGGGCATCGCGCCTACCGCCAACCTCAATCCGGAGCGCGCCTTCCCGTCCATGTTCGAACCCATTCACGGCTCGGCTTTCGACATTACGGGCAAGGGCATCGCCAATCCGGTCGGCACCTTCTGGTCCTCGGTGATGATGCTGGAGCATCTCGGCGAGAAGGCCGCCGCCGACCGGCTGATGTCGGCCATCGAGCGGGTGACCGGCGATGCGCGCTTCCACACCCCCGACCTCGGCGGAAAGGCCACCACCGCCGATGTCACGCGGGGCGTGATCGATACCATTCACGGCGCCAACATTTGACGGCCGGATAAGCGCCGGCAGGCGAAACTTTTGCCGGAGGAGGTCGCCCGTTTGCCGGTCCGTGCCGGCGCGGGGGCGGACCGTCTCCGGCCTTTAGCGCTTCACCAGGATGGAGCCGTCGATCTGCGACACCCGCTCAACACCTGTCAGGGTCATCGCCACGCGCATTTCCTTGGCGATGATGTCGAGCAGGTTCTCCACCCCCGCCTGGCCGCCGCTCGCCAAGGCATAGGCGAAGGCGCGGCCGAGCAGCACGCCCTTCGCGCCCAGGGCGAGCATGCGCACGACATCCAGGCCCGAGCGGATGCCGCAATCGGCCAGAATGGTGAGGTCGCCCCCCACCGCATCGGCGATGGCCGGCAGCGCCCGGGCGCTGGAGAGCACCCCGTCGAGCTGGCGGCCGCCATGGTTTGACACGACGATACCGTCGGCCCCGAACGTCACCGCCTCGCGTGCATCCTCGGGGTCGAGTATCCCCTTGATGATGATCGGTCCGCGCCAGAAATCACGGATCCATTCAAGATCGGACCAGCTGATCGACGGATCGAAATTCGTGGCGAGCCAGCCGATATAGTCGGCAAGGCCGGTCGGCTTGCCGAGATATTTGGAGACATTGCCGAGGTCATGGGGCGTGCCCATCAGGCCGACATCATAAGCCCAGCTCGGCTTGAAGACGGCCTGGAGCATGCGCCTCTGGGCGCCATAGGGCCCGGACATGCCCGAATGAGGGTCGCGATAGCGCGCGCCCGGCGTCGGCATGTCGACGGTGAAGACGAGGGTGCTCACCCCGAGAGCCTGCGCCCGCTCGAGCGCATTCCTCATGAAACCGCGGTCTTTGAGGACATAGAGCTGGAACCAGGGCGCCCTAGGGCTTGCCGGCACCACCTCCTCAAGCGGACAGACGGAGACCGTGGACAGGGTGGTGGTGATGCCCTTGGCCGCCGCCGCCTTGGCCGCCTGCACCTCGCCGCGACGGGCGAGCATACCCGCGAGCCCCACCGGAGCGAGGGCGACCGGCATGGCGAACGGCTGTCCGAAAAGCTCGGTCTCGAGGCTGAGCTTCTCGACATTCTTGAGCACGCGCTGCCGGAGGCTGATGCCTTCGAGGTCGAGGACGTTGTTGGCCAGCGTCCGCTCGGCATAGGCGCCACCGTCGACATAGTCGAACAGGAAACGCGGCAGCTTGCGTTTGGCGGCGGCGCGATAGTCGTTGGGAGAAGCGATGATCATGAGGGGCAACGCGGCTGAAACGACGACGATCTCCCGTTTAGACGCAATGCTACCCCGTGACTACGCATGTCGCGCCGACTTACCAATATTCCAAGGATCAGCACGGAGGCGCGGCTCGGCCGCGATGCCATGGGACCTTCGGGCGTCCGTTTCGGGTCACGCGGGTCGCGGCTCACCCGCACCTATCAGGCAGCGCTTGGCGGGCCGACATCCGCCGAGCTATCACAAACTGATTGTGCCAACGGAATTTGCGATCTATGCGGGCATATCCCCTCCAATCCGTGCATGGTCGCATCCTACCGGCCAAACCAGCCTCATGCCCCCCCAAGCAGTACGGCCGAGGCCTCAAGCATATGAGGCTTGCGCGTAGCTTGCGTGAGGCTTTCTCAAATATAAGAAAATGTAACAATCATATATATTGATAAGTTTCCCTTCATAAAATTGAAATAATAAAATATTTTCACTGTATTTAAGCCATGCTCAAAAATAACGAAACCCTCTTCGAGCCGCGCCGGAGGGATGTTATTCCCTTGCATCTCGGAGGTAACCAGCACACGGCGGCACGATAGCTGCAACTGCTAAGGTCAAGATCAAGGAGTGGTCCTTTACGCACGCAGGGCACCCACCTAAGGTTGAAAAAATCTTGGGGCGGCTGGTGTCATCATTTTGTTGCAGCGCAGGCTTGTCTCGGCGCCGGATGGCAGCATCGACGGCCCTTGCGCGCTTCGCCTTCAATTCCTGCCTGATGGCGGCGTTGGCGTGCCTTTCCGGCCCCGTGGCGCACGCGGAAGATGTCACGAACCAGAACCAGTATGATGCGGCCCTTGCCGCCGCCGAAAGCACCCCCGGTCCCGCAACCATAAACGTGACCGGGGGCGGCGGGCTGCTGACCCTCCAGTCCGGCCCACGGGCCTATCCGCCGGGGCTTTCCACATCGCTCCAGATCAACTTCGACAGGACGACCCTCGACGTCGGCGGCGCCAGTGCCCCTGATGCCGTCCTGACGCTGGGGCCAGCCGCGACGCTCAACTTCACAGGCGCGGTGACGCCGCCCGTGCCCGGCAGCCTCGCCGGCTTTCTGCGGGTCGGCTACGGGGGCGCCGGCACGCTCAACATCAATGGCGGGACGATCAGCGTATCCGCCATAACCGGCGGCAGTGACCCGGGCCGCGTCATCGTCGGCGGCGGTGGCGGCACTGGCATCAGCACCGTGAACATGACGGGTGGCCTCCTCTCCTTCAGCAGGAGCGGCAGCAATTACAGCGGCTTTGCCATCGGCCGCACCGCCGGGCCGGCCGGGGTGTTCAATCAGAGCGGCGGCCAGGTCACTGTCAGCGGCCTGCTCTCCGCCGACTTCGGCACCCAAGGGGGAACCGGCACCTACAACCTGACCGGAGATGCGGTGTTCGAAAAGAACGCCGCCAATGCGCCCGGGGTTCTCTATGTGGGCTCACGGCCGGATACCGGCACGGGCATTGCCGGCTCCGGCACGGTCCATGTGTCGGACGCGGCGAGCTTCACCTTCTACTCCGACAACATCTTCGTCGGCGATGCCCGCGCCACGGGCGCCTTCATCCAGGACGGGGCCGCCTCCAGCGTCTATCTCCAGGCGGACAACGGGGTCCTGTTCGGCTCGAACAATTCCAGCGCTGGCGGTGCCAATGGCGGCGGCCATGCGAGCTACACGCTTTCAGCCGGCACGCTCACCGTCGCCGGGAATTCCCAATCGCTGGCGCTGGGATACGCGGCAGGCGGTTCCGGCACCCTGGAGGTGAGCGGCGGCACCGCCACCATTCTCGGCAATGCCGGCCTCAGCATCGGCACGACCGCAGGCGCCACGGGCGCCGTCATCCAGACCGGCGGCGAGGTGAATGCCCGCGTCTCTTTCGGCGCCGGCACGGGCAGCTACTCCCTCTCCGGCGGCACCCTGAAGACCGGCACCGGCATCACCGGCGGCCCCGACGACACGTTCACGCTGGCCGGCGGCACGCTGAACTTCCTTTCCGGTGCGACCACCAGTTCCGGCTTCGTGACGACGCTCTCCGCCGCCTCGACCATCGATGTGGACGGCACGTCCGCGGCCTGGAATTCCGCCACATCCGGCAGCGGGACCCTCAACAAGACCGGCGATGGCATTCTCAGCATCGGCGGGACGAACACCGGCTTCACCGGCTCTGTCACGGTGACGGAGGGAACGCTGGCGCTGACCAATGCGGCCGCGCTCTCCGCCGCCAACTCCGTGACCCTCCAGGGCGCGGGCACCAGCCTGAGCACATCGAGCGTCGGCACCGCGACGGTGACCATCGGCGCCCTCAACGGAAACGGGGCGCTCAATCTCGGCAACAGCCGGCTCGGCGTCACCGTGGGGGCCGGAGAGACGGCCGCCTATTCCGGCATCATCACCGCCGGCTTCACCAGCAACAGCACCTATGGGCGCTTCGACAAGACCGGCGCCGGCACGCTCGTCATCAACGGTGCGCGCATGGCGGACACCGCCACAGGCACCGGTGAGTTCTACGTCACCCAGGGCATCCTGGCGCAGACTGCCGGCGACACGGCCATCGCGTATCTGGACGTGGGCACGGGCACCACGGCGGGCGCCGGCAATGTGGGCGCCATCACCATCTCCGGCGGTACGCTCACGGTGAACCGGACCTTCTCCGTGGGGGCGTGGGGCGGAAGCGGCACGGCGAACCAGACGGGCGGCACCGTCTTCATTCCCGACCCTGGAAGCTGCACGAGCTGCGGCGCGATCTCCATCGGCAACCAGGGCGGCACCGGCGTCTACAACCTGTCCGGCGGCACCATCGACTTTACCGGCGGCGTCCTCAACCTCGGCCGCACCACCAGCGCGTCCTCCCCCGCTTTTTCCGGCACGCTGAACGTGTCGGGAAGCGGCGAGATCATCGCGCGGGCGGGCAACGTCATCCTCGGCAATTGGCTGGTGAGCGGATCGGGCGTGGCCGGCATCGGCGACGGCATCCTCAACCAGAGCGGCGGCACAATCCGCATCGAGAACGACGCCGAACTCTATCTCTCCGCCAAAGGCGACGGCACCTACAATCTCAGCGGCGGCGTGCTCCAGATCGGCGGGTCGTCGCTGAAGCCGGTCTATGCCAGCGGTGGCGGCACCTACGCCTTCAACCTCGGCGGCGGCACCATCGAGGTGCTGGACACGGCCCTCAGCACGAACGCCGCTGCGACGCTGGTGGCGAACACCACCTCCACCATCGATACCAACGGCCTTGGCGCCACCTGGAATGGGGCCCTCACAGGCTCGGGCACCCTTGCCAAGCAGGGCGCCGGAACGCTGACGCTCGGCAGCATCGCCACGACAGGATATCTGGACCTCGCCGAGGGCGACCTCGCCTCCACCGGCGTGAACAATTCCATCAGCCTGCTCAACGTCGCCTCCGGCAGCAGCCACACCCTCCAGATCGCGAGCGGGACCACGTTCACCCTGACCGGGAGCAATCCCGGCAGCACGGCGGGCCTGATCTATAACGGCTCGACGCTCAACCTCACCGGAGGCGGCACGCTCAAGGTGGGCGCGAACACCCTGGTGATTGGCTATCCCATAGGCAGCGGCCCGGACACACAGCCTTCCGGCGGCACGCTCAACCTCTCCGGCTCCGCGAAGCTGGACCTCAATTCCGGCACCACCTTCACGGACTTCTACGTGGGCGTCGGCTCGGGAGTGACGGGCGTAACGGGCACCGTCACGCAGGGCGGCAGCAGCCGGGTGACGCTCGGCACCAACATGATCATCGGCGGCGACGGGGCGACCGCCACCTACACGCTGAATGGCAATTCTTCCCTCGTCACCGGCGCGAACACCTTCATCTTCATCGGCCTCAACGAGGCCCAGCGCACCGCGGGGACGACGGGCACGCTGTCGCTCAACGACACCGCCACCTTCAGCCAGACCGACGGCTACCTGTTCCTCGGCATGGCAACGGCAGGGGGCAGTGGCGGCAGCGGCACCTATGCCGGCGACGGCGCCATCGTCCAGAACGGCAATTCGAGCGTCAATCTTTCGGGCACCAGCGTCGCCATCGGCCTCGATGCCGGCGGCACCGGCCGCTACGAGCTGAACGGCGGCCAGCTCACCATCGACACGACGCTCGCGTTGGAAGTGGGCTCGCGCGCCGGCTCGAATGGCCTCCTGGTGCAGACAGGCGGCACGCTCACCGCCGCCGCGTCCGTGCAGGTGGGCAGCAGCGGCTCGGGTGCCTACACCATCAGCGGCGGCACCGCGGCCTTCGACGGCGGCCTCGTCATCGCCAGAGCCGCCGGCTCCACCGGCGTCGCAAACCAGAACGGCGGCACCGTCACCGCGCACGGCTTGACGTTCGGCGCCGGCACCGGCGCCTATAATCTCAATGCCGGCACGTTCACCGTGCAGGGCTCCATTGCCGGCAACGCCGCCGGCGGCCCCGACACGCTCACCTTCGGCGGCGGCACGCTGAAGGCGGGCGGCGCCCTTTCGGCGAACGCCAATTTCAGTACCGTCATCGCCGACGACAGCATCGCCCGGATCGACACGAACACTTTCGCCATCACCTGGAACAGCGCGATATCCGGGACCGGCGACCTCATGAAGTCCGGCGCCGGCGTCCTGAGCCTCGGCGCGGCGAATACCAGCTTCACCGGCGATGTGACGGTCGGCGCAGGTATTCTGGCTCTGACCAATGCCGCGGCCCTCTCGGCCGCCAATGGCGTCACCGTCTCCAGCGGCGCGACGTTCGACATCGGCAGTGTACCTTCCGCCCCCTCCAGCACCTACCAATTGGTGAGCATCGGCACGCTCAACGGCGCCGGCACGGTGGACGTGGGAACCAACGCGCTGCGGGTCGACATCGCCTCCGGCGAGACCGCGTCGTTCAGCGGCACGCTGGTGGCCGACAAGAGCAGCTGGGAGAGCTCGGGCGCCGAAAGCAGCCTCGTCAAGGATGGCGCCGGCACCCTCGTCATCGACAACATGTCCATGACGAGGGGCAACCTCTATGTGGTCAGCGGCGCCCTGTCCCAGACCTCCGGGACCACGTCCCTCACCTATCTCGCGGTGGGCGAGCAGGCGGGCGCGAGCGGCATCCTCTCGGTGACGGGCGGCCGCCTGGACATCGGCGAAGGCCTCCAAGTGGGTGACTGGGGCGGCACCGGCACCGTCAACCAGAGTGGCGGCGCCGTCTCCCTCCTTGCCACCTGCGCCAGCCCATCCAATTGCGTTGCCATGAATATCGGCAACCAGGGCGGCACGGGCACCTACAACCTCACCGGCGGCCAGCTTCTGATTGCCGGCGGCAGCCATTCCATCGGCCGCAATGCGGGCGCGCAGCCTTCGTCGAGCGGCACGCTGAACATCAGCGGCAATGCGCTGATGCAGATCAGCCCCAACGGCGCGTTCGGCACCGGCTTGCTGGTGATCGGCGACCGGGATCCCGGCTCCCAGACCAATAGCACCGGCGTGCTCAACCAGAACGGGGGCACGGTTCGCTTCGTGGACACCGCCCGCCTCTATCTCGGGGGGTACGGGTCTGGAACCTACAATCTGAATGCCGGCACGCTGGAGATCGGTGGCGCCAGCCTGCTCGGCCTCTATGGCGGCGGCGGCAATACCACTGGCTCCTACGCCTTTAACCTCGGCGGCGGCACCATCAAGGTCATCGGCACCGCGCTGACCACCAGCGTCGCCGCCACCCTCGTCTCCGGCACCACTTCGACCATCGACACCAACAGCCTCGGCGCCGCCTGGGGCGGCGTGCTGAGCGGGGATGGCGCGCTGGCGAAGATCGGCGGGGGTACCCTCACCCTCATGGCGGCGAACAGCTATACCGGCGGCACCAACCTGTCGGGCGGCACGCTGGCGCTCGGCAATGCAGGAGCGCTGAGCAGCGGTGCGCTCAGTTTCACGGGCTCGGCGACCCTCGCTTTGAACGGCAGCTACACGCTCGCCAATGCCATCGGCATTGCGGCGGGCGCCGCCGCCACCATCAATACGGGCATCAACAGTGTGACGCTCAATGGCGGGCTCAGCGGGAATGGCGCGCTGACGAAAGCGGGGTCTGGCACCCTCATCCTGCAGGACGCCAATTCCTATGCCGGAGGGACCACCCTTTCCGCCGGCACCCTGGCCATTGGCGATACCGGAGCTCTCGGGTCAGGGTCGCTCTCCTTCGCGGGAAGCGGCACCCTTGCCTTCCTCGATGCGTTCACATTCACAAACCAGGTCTCCCTCGGCGCGGGCAGCATCGCTACTTTCGATACGGGTGCCAATGCGGTGACCCTCAGCGGGCCGGTCTCCGGCTCCGGCGGCCTCACCAAGGCCGGAGCCGGCGTTCTCACCCTCGCCGGCGGCAACAGCTTCAGCGGCCCCACCAGCGTCTCCGCCGGCACCCTCGCGGTGACGGGTGCGCTGACCGCCAGCAACGTCACGGTCGGATCCGGCGCGACGCTCACGGGATCGGGCAGCATCGGCGGGGCGGTCGCGGTTCAGGCGGGCGGCGTGCTCTCAGGAGCAAGCAGCACGCAGCTCTCCATGGGCGCGCTCACCCTCGCTTCCGGCTCTGTCATCAATGCCAATCTGGCTGCGCCTTCGCTCAGTCCCCTGTTCAATGTCGGCGGAGCGCTCACGCTCGACGGCACGGTCAACATCACCAGCCCGAACCTGACAATCGGCGTCTACCGCCTGTTCAGCTATGGGGGCGTGCTCACCAATAACGGGCTTGAAATCGGCACCGTGCCGGGGGGCCTCGACGCCTCCGACATCCTCGTGGCCGCGGGCAATGGCCGGGTGGACCTCGTCAACACCAATGGTGCCGTCCTCCAATACTGGAACGGCAGCGCGACGCTCGGCCCCGGCACGGGCGTTGTGACCGGCGGCTCCGGCACCTGGAGCGCGACCAACGGCAACTGGACGGATGCCGCCGGCACCTTCAACGCGCCCATGCAGCCGCAGCCGAGCTTCGCCGTATTCGACGGCAGCGCCGGCACCGTGACCGTGAACAATAGCGCCGGTGCAGTCAGCGCCACCGGCATGCAATTCGTGGTTTCCGACTATCTGATCCAGGGCGGCAGCATCACGCTGTCCGGCGCTCCGGCCGTTATCCGCGTGGGCGACGGGACGGGCGCCGGTGCGTCGATGACCGCCACCATCTCCGCGCCGCTCGCGGGAAGCACGAGCGTCGAGAAGGCCGATCTCGGCAGGCTGGTCCTCTCCGGCGCCAATACCTATAGCGGCGCCACCCTCATTTCCGCCGGCACGCTCGCTTTGTCCGGCAGCGGCAGCATCGCCGCCTCCAGCGGGGTGACCGTCAACGGCGCCTTCGACATCTCGGCGACGACCTCCGGCGCGACCATCGCGAACCTCGGCGGCACCGGCACGGTGGCGCTCGGCGCGCGCACCCTCACCATCGCCAACGGAAGCGGCACGTTCGCCGGCACGCTTTCCGGCACGGGCGGCCTCTCGCTTCAGGCCGGAACGCTGGGACTTTCCGGGGCCAACAATTACAGCGGCAACACTGCCATTGGCGCCGGCGCAACGCTCGCCCTTTCCGGCGCTGGCAGGATCGCCGACACAAGCGGCGTGGTGGCTAATGGTACCCTCGATCTCTCCGGCGCAAGCGGAGGGGTGTCGCTTGCCTCGCTGTCCGGCAGCGGCGCGGTCCAGCTCGGCGCGAACACCCTCACGCTCACCCAGGCCGCGGACACCTTCTCGGGCGCCATTTCCGGCACCGGCGCCCTGGCCCTTCAGGCCGGCAGCCAGATCCTCTCGCACGCAAACACCTATTCCGGCGGCACCACCCTCACCGGCGGCACGCTCAAACTGGAGAATGCCGCCGCCCTCGGCAGCGGCGCGCTCGCATTCGCCTCCAGCGCGACACTGCTGTTCGGCGGCGATCTCAGCCTCGCCAATGCGGTCAGTTTCGCCTCGGGCGCCAATGGCACGGTGGACGTCGCCACCCACCATGCAACTCTGACGGGGTCTCTCACGGGCGCCGGCACCCTTACCAAGGCAGGCACCGGCG
Source organism: Aquabacter albus (assembly GCF_040049275.1). Lineage (NCBI taxonomy): Bacteria > Pseudomonadati > Pseudomonadota > Alphaproteobacteria > Hyphomicrobiales > Xanthobacteraceae > Aquabacter > Aquabacter albus. Next base: position 283,137 of record NZ_JBDZDT010000008.1, read on the forward strand.
ATTTGACCCTTTCGGGCGCCAATGCCGGCTTCACCGGCGCGGTGCGCATCACGCGCGGGAACCTCCTGCTCGCCGGCGCGCAGGCTCTCGGAACCGCAAATGCGGTCAATATCAGCGCCGGGGCCGGGCTCGATATCAGCGCAGTGACCGGCGGCGCAGGCTTTGCCGTGGGCGCCCTGTCCGGCGCCGGAACGGTCACAACCGGCAGCAATCGGCTCACCACAAGCGGGGGCGCCTTCTCCGGCACCATCACCGGCATGGGCGGGCTGACGAAGGTGGGGGCCGGGACCTTCACAATGAGCGGCGCCAACAACTATCAGGGCGGAACCGTCATCGAGGGGGGCATCCTGGCGGCGGGCGCCGCCAACACCTTCAGCCAGGCAAGCGCCACCACCATCAATGCCGGCGGCACGCTCGACCTCGGCGGCTTCTCCCAGGCCATCGGCACCGTCGCGCTTTCCGGCGGCACCCTGCAGAACGGCGCGCTGGCGGGAGCGGTCACCTCCACCGGAGGCATCATTTCCGGCCTCGGCGGCACCGCCAGCGTCTCGGTCACGCTCGGCACGACCACCCTTCTCGGCACCAACGGATTCGCCGGCCCAACGACCGTGTCGGGCGGCACCCTGGTGGTCGCGGGCACCCTCACAGGCAACAATGTGACGGTCGGCGCCGGCGGCACCCTCACCGGCAGCGGCAGCATCGCCCGCAATGTGGTGGTGAACGCGGGCGGCGCGATTTCGGGCGTCACCGGAACGACGCTTTCCTTGGGGTCGCTCTCGCTCGACGCAGGCGCCGTCATCAACGCCAATTTGACGGCCCCGTCGACCGCCGCCCTGTTCGCCATCAGCGGGCACCTGATCCTCGACGGCACGCTCAACATCACCAGCTCAAGCCTTGATGTCGGCGTTTCCCGGCTGTTCAGCTATGGCGGGACGCTGATCAATAACGGCCTCGAATTCGGCACGCTGCCCAGCGATGTCACGGCCGCGGACCTCTCCATCATCGCCAATTCCGGCCGGGTGGACCTCATCAACACCGCGGGTACCGTGCTTCAGTTCTGGAACGGAAACGCGGCCACAGGCCCGGGCTCCGGTACGATCAATGGCGGCTCCGGCACCTGGAACACCACGAACGGCAACTGGACGAACGCCGACGCCACGGTCAACTCCCCCATGCAGCCTCAACCGGGCTTCGCCATCTTCGAGGGCGCGGCGGGCACGGTGACCGTGGACGACACGGGCGGCGCCGTAGGCGTCACCGGCATGCAGTTCATGACCTCGGGCTATGTGGTGCAGGGCGATCCCATCATGCTGTCGGCGGCCGAGACCGTCATCCGCGTGGGCGATGGGACCCTGTCCGGGGCGGCCACCACCGCCACCATCGCCTCGGAGCTGACAGGCGCCAACGGCATCAACAAGACCGATCTCGGCACGCTGGTCCTCTCCGGCACCAACACTTATACGGGCGCGACCGTGATCTCCGGGGGCACGCTGGCGCTGGCGGGCACCGGCAGCATTGCCGCTTCCAGCGGCGTCGAGGCGAACGGCACGTTCGACATCTCGGCCACCCATTCGGGCGCGATCATCGCCACCCTCACGGGCACCGGCGCGGTGGCGCTGGGAGGCCAGACCCTGACCATTGCCAATGCCGCCGGCACGTTCTCCGGCGCCGTATCCGGCAGCGGCGGCCTCGACATTGCGGGCGGGACGCAGACCCTCACCGGAAACAGCACGTTGAACGGCGGCATCACCCTCTCGGGCGGATCGGTGGCCGTGGGCAGCGCCGCCGCCCTCGGCAGCGGAATCCTCAGCTTCGCAGCGGACGGGACCCTTTCCTTTCTCGGCGATTTCAGCATCGGCAACGCGCTCGCCATCGGCGCCGGCATTACGGCAACGGTGGACAGCGGCTCCAGCGAGGCCGGCATCGGCGGCACCATCTCCGGGCCCGGCGGCCTGCTGAAGACCGGGACCGGGGCTCTGACGCTGTCCGGGGCGAACACCTATGCCGGCGGCACCACGCTCGCGGCTGGCAGCCTTGTGCTCGGCAATACCAATGCGCTCGGAAGCGGCGCACTGACCTTCGCGGCGGACAGCACGCTGGCCTTCGATGTGAGCGGCGCCATCGCCAATGGGTTTGTCCTGGCGAACGGCGCGACCGGAACCTTCGACACGGCCGGCCGGACCGCTACGCTCGCCGGGCCGGTTTCCGGCAACGGCGTCCTCAGCAAGACCGGCAACGGCACACTCAATCTTGCCGGCGCCAACACCTATACCGGTGGCACCATCCTCTCCGCCGGGACCATCGGCCTGCTCGATCCGGGCGCTCTGGGCAGCGGCGGCCTGAACGTGACGGGCGCCGCCTCGATCGCCTTCGGCAGCAGCCAGACATTCGCCAATTCGACGTCCATCGCAGCCGGCGTCACGGCCATGTTCGATACCATGGGCAATGCCGTGACGCTCAGCGGACTGGTCTCCGGCAATGGCGCGCTCGGCAAGACGGGCACGGGCACGCTGACCTTCGCGAATGCCAATTCCTATGCCGGCGGCACCGTCCTGGCCGGTGGCACGGTGGTCCTTAACAATGCCACCGCCCTCGGCACGGGCGGCGTGACGGTGGACCAGAGCACGCAGATCGTCGTGGGCTTCGCTGCCCCCTTCACCTACGCCATGTCGCTCAGCAGTGGTGCCACCGCCACGCTCGACACCGGCCTGTTCGACATCACCATGGCGTCCGGGGTGTCTGGAGCGGGCGGCCTCACCATCACGGGCGGCCGGACGGCGACATTCACAGCCCCCACCACCTATTCCGGTGCGACCTCCGTCTCGAGCGGCACGCTGCACGCGGGCGCTGCAGCCGCATTCTCCGCGGCCTCGGCGTTCACCGTCGCGAATGGCGCCACCCTTGATCTCGGCGGCACCGGCCAGACCATCGGCTCGCTCGCAGGTGGAGGATCCGTGCATCTCGGCGCCGCGACCCTGACCACCGGCGCGGACAATACGGACTCCACCTTCTCGGGCCTCATGGACGGCACCGGGGGCCTGACCAAGGTGGGCACGGGCAATTTCACCGTTGCCTCCACCAACACTTATAGCGGCGACACCAGCATCCTCGACGGCATCATTACCGTTGCCAGCGACGGCGCGCTCGGCACGGGCCGCATCTCCGTCTCCGGCGGCGGGGCGCTCGCCTTCGCCGGCGCCTATGCGCTGACGAACCGGCTGGATGTCAGCTCGGGTGCGGCCATCGACACCTCCAATTTTCCCGTCACCCTCACCGGCGACATCACCGGCAGCGGCAGCGTGACCAAGACCGGTTCCGGCACCCTCATCCTGGCGGGCAACAACAGCTTCACCGGCGGCCTTTTCGTCGATGGCGGAACGCTGGGCGCGACGACACCGCAAGCGCTGGGCAGCGGGGCGCTCAACTTCCTCGGCACCTCCACCTTCCTGCTGACCGACGCGAGCCTCGGCCCCATCACCAACGCGCTCAACCTTGCATCCACCGTGACCCTCACGCCGCCGACCGGTGGCGTGGCGGAGCTGAGCGGTACCATTTCCGGCACCGGTGGCCTCTCCGCCGCCGGGACGGGAACGGTCATGCTCAGCGGCAAGAACACCTATTCCGGCCCCACGAGCGTGGGCGCAGGCATGACGCTGCAGACCTCCGCACCCGGTGCCCTTCCCGCCACGAGCGCGGTGGCGCTCGCCACGGGCTCAACGCTTAACCTCGCCGGCAACAGCCAGACCGTCGGTTCCGTCTCCGGCGGCGGTGCGATCGCGCTGGGCTCCGCCACGCTCACGGCCGGCGGCAACAACACGGATACCAGCTACACCGGCACCCTCTCCGGCAGCGGCAGCTTCGACAAGGTCGGAACCGGCAAGATGGTGTTCGACGGCACCGGCAATATCGGATCCGCCACGGTGGCCGGCGGGTCTCTCATCGTCGGCGGCGAAACGGGATCGAACGCGTCGCTGAATGCGCCCGTGACGGTCGAGGGCGGCGGCACCATAGGCGGCCACGGCACGGTGGGGCCCATCACCGTCGTCGGCAATGGCGAGCTCTCCCCCGGCAACTCCATCGGCACCCTCACCGTTACCGGGAACCTGGCCCTGAACCCCGCCGCCACCTTCCTGCTGGAGGTGAACCCGACGCAAAGCGATGTGGTGAATGTCATCGGCAATGCCCAGCTCGCGGGCCTGCTGCAGGTGGACACCAGCGCCGGCTGGAGCATCAACCACCCTTACGTCTTCCTCACCGCCACTGGAGCCATCTCCGGAACCTTCTCGGACGTGGTGGATGACTTGCCCCTGGCGGATGCCGAAGTCATCTATGGCGCCAACAGCGTCACCCTGGTCCTGTTGCCGAGCCAGATGTCGTTCGCGTCGCTGGCGGCGACGCCGAGCCAAGCCGCGACCGCCAATTCCGCCCAGTCCCTCGGCCTCGGAAACCCCGTCTTCGACGCCATACTGATGCTCAATGCCCCCGCGGCGCAGGCCGCCTTCAGCTCCCTTTCCGGCGGTATCTATCCCAGCGCATCGACCACCTTCCTGCTCGACTCGCGCTTCATCCGCGAGGCGACGCTCGGCCGGGTTCGGTCCTCGCTTCCCTCCGGCCCCATGCAGCCCGGCGCCCCAGGCTCCAGCGGCGCCTGGGCGCAGGCGATGGGCTCCTGGGGCACGCTGAGCGCAGATGCCAACGCGCCCTCTCTCAGCCGCACTGTCGGCGGCCTGTTCGCCGGCCTGGACGGACATGTGGGCGATGCGCTCCGGCTCGGCTTCGCCACCGGCTATTCGCAGACCACCTTCAACGTGACCTCGCTCTCGTCCTCCGGCTCCAGCGACGACTATCATGTGGCGCTCTATGGCGCGGCCGGCGTCGGCATCTTCGATCTGCGCGCGGGCGCGGCCTTCACCTGGCACGACCTGTCGGTCAACCGCACCGTGGCCTTCCCCGGCTTCATAGACCAGGACACGGCGGACACCTCGGCGCATACCGGGCAGGTCTATGGCGAGCTGGCCCTGCCGTGGACGTTTGCGGCGGGCACGGTGGAGCCGTTCGCGAACGCCGCCTACGTGCGCGGCTCCATGGACGGCTTCACCGAAGCAGGCGGCGCCTCTGCCTTGACGTCCCAGGCGCAGTCCGCCGACGCGGTGTTCACCACCCTCGGCGCGCGAGCCGCCACCTCCTTCACCCTCGGCGCCATCCCCGCCAGCCTGCGCGGCACAATCGGCTGGCAGCATGCTTTCGGCGACCTGACGCCCATGGCCCAGTTCAGCTTCGCCAGCGGGAGCCTGCCCTTCAGCATCGCCGGCGTGAGCCTGCCGGCGAATGCCCTGGCGCTTGAAGGGGGCTTCGACTTCGCGATTACACAGAACACGTCGCTCAGCGTCGCCTATTCCGGACTGTGGGGAGACACCGTCTCGGACAATGCCTTCAAGGGCACTTTGCAGATCCAGTTCTAGCCGGCGGCTGCCGCATCCCCACGCATGATCGACCCAGACGTCCGCGAGAAGCTGCCGGCCGATGGGTCACGTACGGTGGTCCGATCCACGCAGGGCGGACCTCGGCCTGAAAGAAGGTCCGCCACTGAACCGCTCATGATTCCGGCGCCATCGCGTTGAGAGAGAATCACCTCCTGCATATTTTTCAGAAGACGTTTGCCTAAATTTTGCGCCCCACCAGATCGGTAGGTATACACACGACCGAGTTGCGTTGAGGTGCGTAAAAATGATGAGGCGAACGCCGATCCCAGCCGCCGGACACGGGCTCCTCCTCGTGGGCATCATGCTGGTCGCTGCAACGCTCCGTGCACCCATCGTCGGTCTCGCACCAATGTTTGGCATGATCCGCGAGACCACCGGGATCAGCGCCGCTGAAGCGGGGATGCTCACGACGCTTCCCTTGATTGCGTTCGCGGTGATATCGCCGTTCGCCGCCGTTCTCGCACGCAAGCACGGCATGGAGCGCTCCCTGTTCGGGGCCCTCATCCTGATTGCGTTCGGGGTGGGCCTCCGCGCGACCGGGCCGGTTTGGTCGCTCTTTCTCGGAACCGCGACGCTTGGAGCCGGGATCGCCATAGCAAACGTGCTGCTGCCCAGTTTGCTGAAGCGTGATTTCCCAACCCGGATCGCGAGCCTCACGGGTGCCTATGTTCTCACCACGGGCCTTGTCGCGGCGCTCGCTTCGGCCGTGGCTGTCCCACTTGCCGAGCTCCCGGGATCGGGCTGGCATGTCGCGCTGGCCAGCACCCTGATTTTTCCCGCCATCGCTCTTATCGCCTGGATCCCGCAGCTGCGCCTGCATTCCGCGCCGACGAAGGAAATGGTCGCGCCGCCACACGGCGGTCCGATCTGGCGCTCGGCCCTTGCCTGGCAGGTGACGGCCTTTATGTCGCTGAGCTCCCTGGTCTATTACCTTCTGGTGAGCTGGCTACCGTCGATCCTCACGGAAGCAGGTTATTCCGCGGGTGTGGCGGGTTCACTGCATGGCGTGTCCCAGGTGGCCACGGCGGTGCCCGGCCTCATTCTCGGCCCCATCGTGACGCGCATGAAGGATCAGAGGGCCATTGCCCTCGGCGTCTCGCTCGTGGCGACGGTGTCCTTCCTGGGGCTCTGGCTGTATCCGCCCCTGGCGATCGTCTGGATTGCGCTCTTCGGCTTCGGGACGGGATCGACCTTCATTCTCAGCTTGGCTTTCATGAGCATGAGAGCGTCGAGCACCCGACAAGCGGCGGCGCTTTCCGGCATGGCCCAGTGCGTCGGCTATTGCTTCGCGGCTGCGGGTCCGCCGTTGGCTGGCCTTATTCACGATGTGACCGGCAGCTGGGACATCATGCTCGCGAGCTGCGTCGTCCTATCCCTGGCGCTCGGCGCATTCGGCGTCTTGGCAGGTCGGGCAGCCGTTGTCTGACGGCCTTGGCGGCCGTGTTGTTTCCGGCGTCAATACCGCGCCGGCCGGAAGTAGCGTTCCGTGGCCGGACGGCGGCTTTCCACCCGCCGCCCGACCACGGATGTCGCATCAGAGAAAGAGACCATCGCTTGAAAGGGACTTCAGGGCGATCACCACGTCCTGATAGTCATTGTCGCCAAATCCGTTTGCCACATCCTCGAAGCCGATCTGCAAACCTCCGCCACCCGGTATCACGCCCGAGAGGACCTGGTCGGCATCATCGGGGTTGAAGGCAGCGGTGGAGTAGAAGATCTCGGCCTTGGTCAGGAAACCGAGACTGGAGCTGTACAGCGAGGGCGGCGCGCCGGAATCGCCGGACAGCACGAACGACAGGTCGGAAGGCAGCCCACCATAGGCTGCGAACCCGTCCTGTATGAGGAAGAAGCCAATCTGCTCGCCGCTGTCGGGGGCGCCGAGATCGAAGCCTGCTCCCCAGGTGGACTGGTCCATCGTGTTGCTGGTCAGCAGATGGACGTCCGAAATCGTCCCGGTTGTTTCGATCTTGTAGTAGCCGAGCATGTTCTGAAAGTGGGAGTCGGCTGAAACCATCTCCATCCTGAAGGAGACGGCGCCGTCGCCCGTCATAAAGGGCGCGTTGGCGATGCCGTTGATGAGGGTGGGATCGACAGTCACCCCCTCGGACAGCACGGGCAGGAAGTTCACGAAATTTATGACCGTCTGCGCATCACCGCCGAAGTCGCGGGGCGTGAGCATGAAATCGCCGCCCGAGAAGGCGCCGTCCGTCCTGAAGGACCAGGAGCCGGCCGCAAAGGTGACCGTGTCGGCGGTGGCCGAGACGGTGAGGTCCGCCCGACTGACCTCCAGGCCGATGATCTCGATTGTGTTGACGGTATTCACGCCGGTGATGATGTCGCCGTTCAGGTCAGCGAAGGTCTCGCGCAGAATGCTGGAGCCGGAGCTGCCGAAGACGATGAAATCCGCTCCTGCCCCGCCGCTGATGAGGTCGTTGCCGCCGCCCCCATAGATGATGTCCCGGCCGGCATTGCCGATCAGGGTATTGTCCAGTTCGGTTCCGAAGATGGTGTCGGCCCCACTGCCACCGATTGCGGTTTCGATCACGGTGTCGAACGCGATCCCGATATTGTTGGTGAGACCGGCCGCGCTCGAGAACGTGCCGGGCTGGAGATTGATGACCGCGTTCTCGGTGTAGCCGGACAGATCGAGCGCGTTGCCCGTGCCACCGCTCCAGATCGTGATCACGGGGTGCGCGTTGAGGCTGAAATCGAAGAGGGACTTGAGACTGCCCTCAAGGTTGGAGTTGAAGCCGAACACCACGCCGCCTTCGGCGAGCGGACCGCTGGTGGCGGTGCCATAGAGGCGCTGCGTGGCCAGGATATCCAGCATCATGGGGGTTTGCGCGGTCCGCCAATCCCCGTCGGCGGTCTTGCCCCAAGCCGTACCGGCCACCGGATAGGACGCGAGATAAGCCGCGAGCGTCTCGTTCGGGTCGATGTACGACATGATCGTCCACAGCTTCATGTCGTAGGGACCGAACTGCTGCGTCTCTGCGTTCACCTCGCCGTTATAGGGGCCTCCGTGTCCGAGGCCGAGGCCATGGCCCAGCTCGTGCACCACGGTGCCGAAGGCATACGCGCCTCCGGCATCCAGATCGAGGTCGATGGGCCCGAAGCCGGGGACGCTGGTATCGATGGACAGGAAGGGGATGCCGTCCCCGTCCTGCACCGGCGTCATGAGCGTGGTGCCGCCCGTTGGCACACCTGTCCGATCCCCGAAGGTCCAGAAGGCGCCGCCATCGCTGCCGCGGTAGATCCGAAAATCCGCACTCTGCTCGTCGCCTGCTTCGATGAAGGTGACATTCGCGACGGCGGACCACAGGGCCATGGCGGTCGTAAATGCCGTCCTCTCGACCGCGGTCCAGTTCGATACGGCGAGGAAGGCGTAGGAAATGGTGGCTGGCGTCCCCGCAACCGGATCACCCCACTTTGTGGCCGTCGACAACGGCCCGAAATGAGCGGGATTGTTGCCATCCCATGTCTCGAAGACAATCGGCGCGAGAACACCATTCTGGTCCACACCCGAAAGGAAGGTCACTTCCCTGTTGATAGAATCAGAAAGAAACATTGTAATATCACTGCCCCAGCAAGAATTAACCCAGCGGAAATCAGCTTATTCATCGCCATTGTAGATGACAAGCCTCGGCGCCCGGGCCGCCGTCTTGAAAGCATCCCAAAGCAAAGCTTAAGCACTTCGAGCCCAGGGGCGTGGGACGCTCGGGCTCCAGGGACAACCTTCAGTCAGCGTCTTCGACGAAGATCTCCTCGCGCTTGCGGCGTATGGAGGGAAGGATCGCGAAGACCATGATGCTCACGGCAATGACCAGGAGCACGGCGCTGATGGGACGCGAAAAGAAAATGGTGGGATCGCCGCGCGACAGGATCATGGCCCGGCGGAAATGCTCCTCCAGCATCGGCCCCAGCACGAACCCCAGGAGAAGCGGCGCCGGCTCGCACCAAAGCTTCATGAACAGGTATCCCAGCGCGCCGAAGATCGCCATTTCGTAGACGTGGAACGCATTCATATCGATGCTGTACGTTCCGATGACGGAGAAGGCGATGATGCTGGGGAACATGATGCTGTAGGGGATCTTGAGCAGCTTCATCCACATGCCCACCAGAGGCAGGTTCAGCACCACCAGCATGAGGTTGCCGATCCACATGGAGGCGACGATGCCCCAGAACAGCGCCGGTTCGGTCTCGATGACCTTCGGCCCCGGGGCGATCCCCTGGATGATGAGGGCGCCGAGGATCAGCGCCATGATGGGGTGGGCGGGAATGCCCAGGGTCAGGAGGGGGATGAAGGAGGTCTGGGCGGCGGCGTTGTTGGCCGATTCCGGCCCCGCCACGCCTTCGATGGCGCCAGCGCCGAAGCGCTTTGGCGTCTTCGAGATTTTCTTCTCGAATGTGTAGGACGCGAAGGATGCGAGGATATGGCCCCCGCCCGGCAGGATGCCCAGGGCCGAGCCCAGCGCCGTGCCGCGCAGGATGGGGGCGATGGACCGCTTCATGTCCTCCTTCGAGAGCATGAAGCCCTTGATCTCCCGGACTTTGACTTCGCTCTCGGTCTTGCTTTCCAGGTTCCGCAGGATTTCGGAGATGCCGAACAGACCGATGGACAGGGCGACGAAGCTGATGCCGTTGTAAAGCTCCAGCTGCCCGAGGGTGAACCGCCGCGCCGCCGTGTACATGTCGAGGCCCACGAGGCCCAGCAGCAGCCCGGTCACAATCATGCAGAGCGCGTTCAAGAGCGAACCGCGGGCCAGGGCCGTGGAGGAGATGAGGCCGAGGACGATCAGGGAGAAATATTCCGGCGGCCCAAAATTCAAGGCCACGGCCGCGAGGGGCGGCGCGAACAGGCCGAGGATCAGGGTGCCGATGCACCCCGCGATGAACGAGCCGATGGCCGCCACAGCCAGGGCCTGCCCGCCCCGGCCCTTCAGCGTCATGGCATAACCGTCGAGGGCGGTGACCGCGGACGAGGTCTCGCCGGGGACGTTGACCAGGATCGCCGTGGTGGAGCCGCCATACTGGGCGCCGTAATAGATGCCGGCGAGCATGATCAGCGCCGTGACGGGCTCGAAGCTGAAAGTCAGCGGCAGCAGCATGGCGATGGTCGCCGTCGGGCCGATGCCCGGCAGGACGCCCACCAGCGTACCGAGAAGGCAGCCGACGAAGCAGAACAGGAGATTCTCCGGGCTGAGCGCGGTGGAGAAGCCGAGGGCGAGATTCGCGAGCAGGTCCATGGCTTCCCCTAGAAGTTCACCCACCGCCCGAGCAGCGGGATCGGCACGTCCAGGCCATACGTGAACACGGCGAGGCAGAGCACGGTGAGGCCCGCCGCGATCACCACGGCGCGCCCGATGCCGGTCTGCCTGCCGGCGAGGGCGGCAAGCAGGACCGTGATGGGGAGGGTGATGAGCATGCCCAGCCCCCGGATGGTCAGGCCGAAGAACACCACCGAGGAGAGGAGAAGCAGCCCCGAGGACCAGGGAACCAGCTGAAGGTCCTCGATGCCCGCTTCAAGGAAGCCCTGCAGGGCGGCAAGGGCGCCGAGCCCGACCAGAACCATGGAGAGGAGGAAGGGAAAGTATCCGGGCCCCATCTGGAGCGCGGTTCCCATCTTGTATCCCCAGGCGCCATAGCCGAATGCCACGCCAATGGCGATGAAGAGCAATCCGGCGATCAATTGTCTGGACGGGCTCATGGCGCTCCCCCGCTCAACGGGCGATGACGAGGATCACTTCGAGGCGGCCTCGTCCATTTCCTTGAAGACGGTGCGGGCGATCTCGAAGGCGTCCACCGCCGCCGGCCAGCCGCAATAGCAGCCGCAATGGATGAGGAGTTCCTGGATCTCCTCGCGGGTGCAGCCGTTGCGGATCGTGCCCTTCAGGTGGATCGCCACCTCATGGGGACGGTTGAGCGCCACCATGAGCGCGAGCGTCAGCATGCTCCGCTGCTTGAAGTCCAGGACACCGCGGCCCCATACGGCGCCCCAGCCGACTGTCGTGATGACCTCCTGCAGGGACTTCTGGAAATCGTCGCCCTCGGTCTTGGCCCAGGCGCGATCCACATGGGGGTCGCCCAGCACCTGGCGGCGGATCTTCATGCCGGCGGGAAACAAATCGTCCATCAATTCCTCCATTCGGATCATGCGGTTTGGAAAGGGGTCACAGGCGCGGGCGATCGCCACGCGGTCGGCGCGTATGTCGAGGCGGATGTCAGGCCGTGCGGGTCGGGCGTTCCGCCGAGATCACCTAAGAGATCACTTGGCTTCGTTCTCGGCCGTGATCTTGGCGTCGCGGATCACGTCGCCCCATTTCTTGATCTCGGCCTTGATGTATTCGCGGAACTCGTCGGGCGTGGAGGCGACCGGAATGGCGCCGATCTTCTCCACGGTGGCGATGGCCTCCGGCGTGCTCAGCAGCTCCTTGATGGCCGCATTCAGCTTGTCGATGATGGGCCGGGGCGTGCCCTTGGGCGCGATGAGCCCGACCCAGGAATAGGCCTCGTAGCCGGGCACGGTCTCCGCGACGGTGGGGATGTTCGCCAGAGCCGGCAGACGCTGCGCGCTGCCGATGGCGATGCCCTTCAGGGCGCCCTGCTGGACGTGCGGAAGCACCGAGGGAATGCTGGACCACAGCATCTGCACCTGGCCGCCGAGAAGATCGGTCATGGCCGGGCCGTTCCCGCTATAGGGAACATGGACGATCTTCAGGCCGGCCATGGAGTTGAACAGCTCGCCGGCAAGGTGCCCCGAATTGCCGATGCCGGGCGAGCCGTAGCTGAACTTGTCCGGATTGGCCTTCGCCTCGGCGATCAGCTCGGGGATGGTGTTGGCCTTGACCTTGGGGTTGAGCACCAGGAGGAGCGGCGTGTTGACCACGTTCGCGATGGGCTCGAAGTCCTTCACCGGGTCGTAGGGCAGGTCGCTGTAGAGATTGGGATTGACCGCCATGGGGCCGGCGGCGGCGACGCCGAGCGTGTAGCCATCGGGCTCCGCGCGCGCCAGCATGTTGAGGCCGACGCTGCCATTGGCGCCGGCGACGTTCTGGACGATGAAGCGCTGGTTGAACTTCTTCCCCAACCCCTGGGAGAGCAGGCGCGCGACCACGTCATTGCCGCCGCCGGGCGGGAACGGAACGATGATGGTGACCGGCTTGCTGGGATAGTTCGCCTGCGCCATGGCACCGATGGGCGCGAGCGCGACCAGCGACAGGGTTGCCGCGACCACCAGCCGGCGGGTCGGCATGTTCGTCCTCTTGGACATTGCTTCCTCCTCCTCTGCCATTGTCTGGCACTGTTGTTTCGGCTTGGCCTCCGGCACGCCGTCACGAGCTTTGTCGTGTTGGCGTAGGCGTCCCGGAGGGTGTCCTCATGTCATGCCGGCGATCCTGATCCTATCGGGCCCTGATACGCCCGAGCGCCACGCGCGCCATCTCTTCGAGGCCATCGGCATCGAGCTTGTAATGCTTGTAGAGATGGGTCGGCGGGGCGATCAGGCTGTATTCGTCATAGATGCCGTGGCGCAGCAGCGGCACGCCGCATCCCTCGTCGGCCAGCACCTCCGCGACCGCGGAGCCGAGCCCCCCCAGCACGTTGTGCTCCTCGGCGGTCATGATGACCTTGCTGCGGCCGGCGGCGCGCAGCACGGCTTCGCGGTCGAGCGGCTTGATGGTCGCCATGTCGATGACGCCCACGGACCGGCCTTCCCCGTTCAGCCGCCGCGCCGCCTCCAGCGCGGGATGAACCGGCAGGCCGCAGGCGATGATGGTAAGCTCCTCGCCCGTCATGTGCTCGATGGCCTGGCCGATCCTGAAGGGCGCGCCGAGCGGGTAGACGTCCGGCTCGCGGCCGCGGCCGATGCGGAAATAGATGGGCTCGGGCCAGTCCACCGACGCCTTGATGGCCGCCTGGAGCTGCGGCCCATCCGCCGGGGAGATGACGGTAAGGTCGGCAATGGCCCGCATGGTCGCGATGTCTTCGGTCGCGTGGTGCGAGGTGCCGTAGAAGCCGAGCGAGATGCCCGTGTGGTGGCCGATGAGCCGAACGGGCTGGGCGCAATAGGCCACGTCCATGCGGATCTGCTCGCAGCACAGGAGGCCCAGGAAAGACGCGAAGGTGGCGACGAACGGCACATGGTCTGTGGTGGCGAGGCCGGCGGCCGCGGTCACCATGTTCTGCTCGGAGATGCCGAACTGGATATAGCGCTCCGGATAATGGCGCGCGAACTTGTTCAGGCCGTTCGAATACTGAAGGTCCGCCGAGCCTGCGAGGATGGGCAGGCCGGCATCGGCGAGATCGATCAGCGCATCGGAAAGATGGTTCAGACCCGGGTTCGCGGCGTTCAGCGCGCGATACTGCCAGGAATTCTCGGAGAGCGCTCCGGACATGGTCAGATCTCCCGCGCCATGATTTCCTCGACCGCCCGCTGCGCGTCTTCCGGCGCGAGGTAGCCGAGATGCCAGCCGGGCTCGGTCTCCATGTAGGAGACACCCTTGCCCTTGAGCGTGCGCGCCACGATGCAGAGCGGCTTCTCGCGCGCCAGGTCCGCCTTTGCGCGGCGCAAAAGCGGGGTCAGCGCCGCCAGATCGTGGCCATCCACTTCGTGGACCTCCCAGCCGAAGGCGCGCCACTTATCGCCCAGCGGCTCGATGCCGATGACATCGTCCACCGCGCCGTCCAGCTGGAAGCCGTTGCGGTCCACGATGGCGATCAGGTTCGACAATTTGTGCTGGGCGGAGAACAGGGCCGCTTCCCACACCTGGCCCTCCTGCATCTCGCCATCGCCCAGCATGACGAAGGTGGTGAAGGCGCGCTTGGCGGCCCGGCCGCCCCACGCCATGCCGGCGCCGGCGGAGAGCGCGTGGCCGATGGAGCCGGAGGAGAAGTCGATGCCCGGCACCTTCCGCATGTCGGGATGGTCGCCCAGCGGGCTCCCGAGGCGCGTGTAATTGTCGAGAACGTCCTTGGAGATGTAGCCGAACTCGCAAAGTATCGGGAATAATCCGACTGCCGCGTGCCCCTTGCCCATGAGAAATCTGTCGCGGTCCGCCCATTGGGGCTCACCTGCACGGATATTCATGACGTCATAGTAGAGAGAGGAAAAAATCTCCGCTGCCGAGAACACGGACGAATAATGTCCGACCTTTGCGATCTCGATGAGCCGGATCGTCTCAAGGCGGACGAAGCGCGCCTTCTCGCGCAGGCGCTTCAGCTCGTCAGGCGTCAAATCGTAAGAATTACGGTCTGGACTGGGTGAAATACTGGATGAAAGCATCCCTCAACATCTCCCCGCGCGCGCCGACAAAATTCTAGTCTGTCGATCATTTTATTCATTTGGCGCGAGGCGGTTGTAGAGGGCCTCGACATCCGATGCCTAGCTACGTATCATGCATCATATATCATTTCAATCCGTCCCGCAGCGTAACGGGCGGAAGCGCCGGGGAGGCCGCGCTGGAGCATGGAGATCGACGGGAAAACCCGCGTCATTCCGCACCTCGCGCATCCCTCGGCGCACGTGAAGACGCCCGCCATGTTCAATGCCCGGTGTCAGGACCTGGGCATAAATGCGGTGGTGGTGCCTTGGGATGTTCCACCATCTGAACTCCCCGCCACGCTCGCGGCCATCCGCGGCGTTTCAACCATTCCCGGCGTGATCGTCACCATCCCCCACAAGGAGACGGTCGCCCTGCTCTGCGACCGCCTGGAGGGGGTCGCGGCCGATCTCGGCGTCGCGAACCTCGTCCGGAAAAGCGAAACGGGCGAGTTGATCGGCCAGCTCTATGATGGCTACGGCTTCGTCACCGGCCTCAGGCAGCAAGGCATCGACCCCAAGGCCATGCGCGTGTTGCTCCTGGGCGCCGGAGGTGCGGCGACCGCCGCCGCGCAGGCCCTCGTCGAGGCGGGCGTCGCGGAGTTGGTTATCGCCAACCGGAACCCTGCACGGGCGGAACGGCTCGCGGCGCGCCTCCAGTCCGCCTATCCCCGCAGCATCGTCCGCGCGGGCGAGGCGGATGCCACCGGCTTCGACCTTATCGCCAACGCGACCTCGGTGGGCCTCAGCGGCGACCCGTCGATCCCGCTGGATCCTTCCACCATCGCGCCCGGCACCATCGTGGCCGAGATGATCATGTCCCCAGCCATGACGCCGCTGCTGGTGGCGGCCGCAGCACGGGGCGCGCGCATCCATCTCGGCGCGCACATGCTCGCCGCGCAGATCGACCTGTTCATCGATGTCCTGGCGCGCCCGGCAACGGGCGCGGAGCCCGCCGTTTTCACGCCCGCCTGAGCTAGCAAGAAGGAAGAATTCTTATGATGATTTTCGGCTCGCCGCGCCGCTACATCCAGGGCCCCGATGCGCGCCTCAAGCTCGGCGAGGAGCTTGCGCGCCTCGGCAGGACGGCCGTGCTGCTGACCGATACCTTCGTTGGCGACCTGATCGGCGACGACGCCGAGAAGAGCTGCGCGGCGGCCGGCATCGCGCTGGAGCGCGTGACGTTCGGCGGAGAGATCACCCGCGCCGAGATCGACCGCCTAGAAGCCCTGTGCCGCCAGAAGCAGCCCGACATCGTGATCGCCGCCGGCGGGGGCAAGACCATCGACACCGGCAAGTCGCTCGGCTCGCGGCTCAATGCGCGGATCGTGACCATCCCCACCGTGGCCTCGAACGACTCGCCCACCAGCCACATCATCGTGGTCTATGACGAGAACCATAAGCTGGTCGGCGTGGACAAGCTGAACGGCAATCCCGATCTCGTCCTCGTGGACACCGCCATCATCGCCAAGGCGCCCCCCATCCTCCTCTCCGCCGGCATCGGCGATGCGCTGGTCAAGCGCTTCGAAGTCGAGCAATGCGTGAACGTCAGCGGCACCAACATGTTCGGCGGCCGCCCGCCGCGCGCGGCACTCGCTTTGGCACGGGCCTGCTACGACACCATCCGCGAGTTTTCCGTGGCCGCCCTGCAAGCGGTGAAGCGCGGGGAGAGCGATGAGGCGCTGGAGCGGGTGGTGGAAGCCAGCGTGCTCATGAGCGGGCTCGCCTTCGAAAGCGGCGGCCTTTCCATCAGCCATGCCATGACGCGCGGCCTCTCCGCCGTCAAAGGACCCGCCTCCGCCCTGCACGGCCTCCAGGTGGCCTACGGCCTTCTCGTGCAGCTCCAGCTGGAAAACCGCCCGGCCGACTTCATGGCGGAGATGCGTGCCTTCTACCGGGCGACGGGACTTCCGGTGCGCCTCGCCGATCTCGGCTTCTCCGGCGGCGACGAAGATCTCGCGCTGATCGCGGACCTCACCGCCCAGGCGCCGCACATGAAGCACTTCGAGCGCCCGCTTTCCGCCGCCGATCTGCGTGCGGCGATCGAGGTTGTGGAGGCCATGGGCAACCATGACGCCAATGAAAGCGCGCGCCTCAGCGCCTGAGGCGCCCCGCCTCATCCCGCTCGCAATCGGGGGATGAGAGAATAACCGATCACCATCGACGGCGCCCCGTAGGCGCCGTCGTCAATGTCCCGGACGACATCAGCAGCCAACAGGGAGCGGTCAGGACCGTGTCGATGCGTGTCAAGCCTCTTGCGAGGGAAAACCTGTCCGCGCAGCTCTACACCCAGTTGCGGAGCGCCCTCATGGACGGGCAGCTGTCTCCCGGCGAGCGCATCACCATTGCCAGCGTGGCGGAGCAGTTCGGAACATCCATCACGCCGGTTCGGGAGGCCATTTTCCGCCTCGTGAGCGAGCGCGCGCTGGAGATGCGCACGGCCACCTCGATCCATGTGCCCAAGCTCGATCCCCGCCAGTTGCGCGAGGTCCAGCTCATCCGCATCCATCTGGAAGGCGAGTCCGCGGCGCGCGCGGCCGAGGTGATCACGCCGCAGCAGCTTGCCGAGCTCGCACAGATCCAGCACGCCTTCATCGAAGCCGCGCGGACGGATCCGGCGAAGGCCAGCTTCCTCAACCGCGACTTCCACTTCGCCCTGCTGAGGATTGCCAACCTGCCCATCCTGGAAGGCGTCGTGGAGAATATGTGGGTTCTGATGGGCCCCTTCCTGCGCCTCTTCCACCAGCGCACGCCGCGCCGCGAACTCAGCGAGACCGAGCACCGGCATCACGACCTCCTGGTCGCGCTGGAAGCGCAGGACCCGGAGGCCGCCCGCAGGGCCATCCAGGACGACATCCGCTGGGGCGAGCATCTCATCAGCCAATTCGAGAAGGGGGCCCTCGGCCCGCCGTGATACAAGGGTGCGGTACGTTGCTACAAACCATATGCGAACATTAAACTGCCCCGTGGGGATGCGAGCATTGTTGCATCTTCATCGCGCGACCACGGGGTATGCGAGAAAGCTCATTTGTAGACGCGTCACGGCGCCTTAGTCGGAAGAAACCGCCTGCCGCCAATCCTTGCCGTCGAGCAGCAGCTCCGGCTCGATGCTCTCCTCGCCCGGCACGCGGATGCGCTTGAAGCGCATCTCGGGGGCATCCAGCGGCTTCGTGGCGTCAAAGCCCATCTTGGCGCCCACACCATCGCGGGTGGAGGGATCGAGCCTGGAGCCGAGGCTCTCGGAGACGACCACCAGGTCGCGGTCCGCCTGGAACCGGGTCGCCAGCGCCCACTCCACCTCGGTGGGATTGTGGACGTCCACATCCTCGTCCACGACCGTCACATGCTTCACGTCGTAATGGGCGGCGAGCGCGCCCATGATGACGTTCTTCGCCTCGCCCTGGAAGCGGGTCCTCATCTGGACATAGAGGTGATAGCGGCACACGCCGCCGCGCGAGAGATGGACATCCAGAACGCCGGGAAAGCTGCGCTGGAGATAGTCCAGGATGGTCCCTTCCCGTGGGATGGCGCCCAGCAGCAGATGCTCCAGTCCGCCGCCCACAATGGTGTGGAACAGCGGCCGGCGGCGATGGGTGACCGCGTCGATCTGGATGACATGGCGCTCGGCCCGCTCGCCATAATATTGCGGGAACTCGCCGAACGGCCCCTCCGGCTCGCGCACCTTCGCGAGGATGCGGCCTTCCAGCACGATCTCGGCGGTGGCCGGCACGCGCAGCTCGCTGGTCAGGCACTTGGTCACTTCTAAGGGCGCACCATGGAGGCCACCGGCAATCTCCAGCTCGTCCTGGCCGAGCGGGGCTATGGCCTGAGAGGCAAGGAGCGTGAGCGGGTCGACGCCGATGACGATGGCGATCGGCAGGTCTTCCCCCGCCATGTCGTAGTAAGCGAGGGTGTGGCGCGGCAGCAGCAGCGCCCCGAGCCGGTCCGGGCCCGACACCTGGAGCCGGTGGATGGCGACGTTCTGCGCCCCGCTTCGCGGATCGCGTGAGATCAGCAGTCCGGCGGTGATGTAGGCCCCGCTGTCGTGCTCGTTATGGGTGGGCAAGGGCAGCTGGCGGAACAGGTCCACATCCCGGTGCACGACCTCCTGCACCGGCGCCTCCGTCACCTCCCGCCAGGGGATTGGCGCACGCGCGGCCTGCTGAAAGCGCCGCAGCACCTCGGCGGGCGGCACCCCCATGGCCTCGGCGATCCAGCCGCGATCGGAGACCAGTCCCGAGATGACGGGCACCGCGTGGCCGTCCGGCGCGGGGAAGACGGTGGCCTTCTCGCCGTCCAGCCGCTTGGCGACGGCGGCCACCTCGAACGCCAGCTTCAGGCCGGGGCGCATCACGCCCAGACGGTCCGTGGCGGACAGACGGTCGAGCCATGCGCGCAGCGTCGTCACGGGGCGCAGCCCCTCCGCGCTGGTGGGATGCAGGGTCGTTTCCATCTGAAGGCCGTCCATTCCCGGCGCGACATGCGCCGCCACCTCAAAGGCTAGCGGCAGGCTCTTCCTTCTGCGAATAGTTTCTGATGATTTCCCCTATCAGCATCAGCTATCGTGATAGACGAGACCATCTCCAGGAGCGCCCGATGGACATCCGCCAGCTCAGTTATTTCGTCAGCCTCTGCGAGGAAGGCTCCACCACGCGGGCGGCGCGGCGCATGAACGTGGTGCAGCCCGCGCTCTCCATGCAGATCACCAAGCTGGAGGATGAGTTCGGCCAGAAGCTGTTTGACCGCAGTGCCCACGGAATGGTGCCGACACCCGCCGGGCAGATGGCCTATCGGCTGTTCGCGCCCATATTGCGGGACCTCGCGGATGCCAAGCAGCAGGTCGCGAGCCGCTCCGGCGAGGTCAGCGGACGCATCGCCATCGGCCTCGTGTCCTCGGTGACCATGAGCGTCCTTGCGCGCACGCTCGCGCTCTTCACCTCGCAATATCCCGAGGTCGAAATCTCGGTCTGCGACGGCTATTCCAGCGCCCTTGTGGACGCGGTGCGCGGCGGGACGCTGGACTTCGCGCTGGTCAACAAGACGCGCGGCCGCTCGGACCTCCTCTCCACCGACATCCTCGAGGAAGAGTTTGTCCTCGTCACCGCCAGCGAGGGGCCGCACCGGCTCCCGGCGCAAGTGGCGCTGCGCGACGTCAGCACCCTGCCGCTGATCCTGCCGTCCAAGCGCAATGGATTGCGCCTCATCATCGACAGGATCGCAGAAGACGAGGACATCGAGCTGCCCGTGAAGCTGGAGGTTGACGCCATCGCCGCCATTGAAGAACTGCTGCGGGCCTCCCGCTGGACCACCATCCTCCCCGCCATCGCGGTTCGCCGGGGCCTCGCGGACGGCAGCCTGAGGGCGCATCGCCTCGTCGCGCCGCGCGTCGCCCGCCAGATCGTGTGCGTGCACAATCCCCGCCGCCCGCTCTCGGAGGCCGCGCGCCTGTTCGTGGACGTCATCTCGCAGGAGCTATCCGCCGCCGCGACCCAGTTGCACGGGGGGCTCGGATCTCCCCCCGCGCGGCGCAAGCGCCGATAATCACCGGCACGACACCCCTATATCAGCGCTTATTATTACTGGCAGGCAACATTACGCCTTATGGTGATTGGAACAAAGAACACTGCGGTCCAAGATCATCTAGGGGGTTTGATGCGCCACACTGCCCGCGACCTGCTGGCTGCGATTTCCGCCGCCGCGGCTCTCGCCATCGCCACGCCTGCCCTCGCGCAGTCCTATCCCGACCGCCCGGTCAAGCTCATCATGCCGTTCGGCGCCGGCAGCGCCAGCGACTCCATCGCACGCATCGTGGCGGACGGGCTCGGCCCGCGGCTGGGCCAGCGCATCATCGTGGAGAACCGGCCCGGCGCGGGCGGCAACACCGGGACAGCGGCGGCCGCGAAGGCCGCGCCGGACGGCTACACGCTGGTGTTCGCGGCGCCCGGACCGTTTGTGATCAACCGCACTCTGGGCGGGCTTCCCTACGATCCGGAAAAGGATTTCGAACCCATCTCGCTGGTGGCCAAGCTGGTGAATGTCCTGGTGGTGAACCCCAGCAAGATCCCGGTGAAGACGGTCCCCGAATTCATCGCCTATGTGCGCTCGAAGCCCGGACAGATCAGCTATTCCTCCGTGGGGCTCGGCTCCTCGCAGCATCTGGCGGCGGCCTATTTCGACATCGTCGCGGGCACGCAGATGCAACACGTTCCCTACCCCTCAGGCAGCCAGCTCGCCATCGACCTCGTCTCCGGCGAGGTGCCGGTGAGCTTCCAGCTCATTCCCAACGTGTCCTCGCAGCTCGCGGCGGGCCAAGTGCGCGCGCTCGCGGTCACCACCAAGACGCGGAGCAAGGCGCTCCCAGACGTGCCGACCATGGCCGAGCAGGGCGTGGCGGACTACGAATCCTACGCTTGGTTCGGCATCGCCGCCCCGGCGGGCACGCCCCAGGCGGTGATCGACCGCCTGAACCGCGAGATCGTCGCCACCGTGGCGGACCCCGCCGTGCAGAAGCGCCTGATCGAGATCGGCGTCGAGCCCGACAGCTCCACGCCGGCGCAGTTCAAGGCATTCATCGCGGCGGAATCGGTGAAATGGGCCGACATCATCGCCAAAGCGGGGATCAAGCTGAATTGAGGCTGGCCCTTCGGCCCCGTGCTCCTCCAGGGAGGACGGCGCCGCGTTCCGAGGAATTCAGAGCGCGAGCACCGACAGCAGCTTTTCCCGGTCGGCGGCCTCTTCCCCGTCCCCCGCGAGCACCACCTGCCCGCGCTCGATGACAATGAAGCGGTCGGTGACCGCCAGCGCCTCGTGCACGTTCTGCTCCACCAGGAGCACAATGGCGCCCCGGTCGCGCAGCTCGCGCACGATGGCGAACACCTCCGCCACGATCATGGGCGCGAGGCCCTCGCTCGGCTCGTCCACCAGCACCAGGCGCGGCTCGCCCACGAGGACGCGGGCCATGGCCAGCATCTGCTGCTCGCCGCCCGACAGCGTCGTGCCGAGCTGCCTGCGCCGCTCGCGCAGGCGGGGGAAGCGGTCGTAGATACTATCGATGGCGGAACGCTCGGCGGACGCGGAGCGCCCGCGCACCTGGAGCAGGCCCAGCTCCAGGTTCTCCTGCACGGTGAGGCCTGGGAAGATGCGCCGGTCTTCCGGCACGAACCCCACTCCGAGCCGGCAGATGCTATCAGGCGAAAGCCCCTCCAGCTTCGCGTCGCCGAGGCGTATCCGCCCCTGCGTCGGCCGGACCCAGCCGGCGATGGTCTTCAGGAGCGTGGTCTTGCCGACACCGTTGCGGCCGAAGATGCCGACCACCTCGCCGGGCTCGGCGTTCAGGTCGATGCCCTGGATGACGTGGCTGAGCCCGTAATGGGTGTGGAGTCCTTCGATGGCGAGCATCAGGCGTGTCCGAAATAGGCGGCCTGCACCGCAGGGTCCGCGCGCACCACGGCCGGGGGGCCTTCGGCGAGCTTGCGGCCCTGGTGCATGACGACGACGTGGTCGGAAAGCTCCATGACGAGCCCAATATCGTGCTCGATGAGCAGCACGCTCACATCCTGCGTGAGCGCGCGCACCAGGGTCGCGGTCTCGGCGGTGTCGGTGTGGCTCATGCCCTGGGTGGGCTCGTCCAGCAGCAGGATGGTGGGCTCGGAGGCGAGGCACACGGCGATCTCCAGCCGGCGCTGGTCGCCATGGGAGAGGTTGCCGGCGAGCTCGTCCCGCTTGTGGGTGAGCTGGAAGCGCTCCAGCATCTCCTGCGTCTTCACCCGCGCCCGCACTGACGAGCGGATGGGCAGCAGCGCACGCGAGGCGGGCTCCAGGACCTGCGCGGCGAGGCGTAGGTTTTCCGCCACCGTCAGTTCGAAGAACAGGTTGGTGATCTGGAACGAGCGCGACAGGCCGGCCGCCTTGGTGCGGGCCGGCCGCGCGCCCGTCATGTCCACGCCGTTGATGCGCACGCGGCCGGAATGCGGCTTCAGGGCGCCGCTGATCAGGTTGAACAAGGTGGACTTGCCGGCCCCATTGGGGCCGATGACGGTGGTGATGCGGTGCTTCTCGGCCGAAAAGCTCACATCGTCCACGGCCCTGAGGCCGCCGAAGGCGATGGAGAGGCCGCTGACCTCCAGAACGGGATGGCTCATGGCGGGCTGGCTCATGGCTTGGCCTTTCCGGGTTCGAGGCCGACCGGCGGCTCTTCCTTCACGGGGCGTCCCAGCGCGCGGACCACGTAGGGCCGCACGAAGCCCACAAGCCCCTTCGGGAAGAACAGAACGGCGGCCATGAACAGGGCGCCGATGACGATCTGGTGGTGCTCGGTCCAGCTCCCGACGAACGACTTCACGATGATGAGGAGGATCGAGCCATAGAGCGCGCCCACCAGCGTGCCGACGCCGCCGAGGATCACCGAGATGACGGCATTGCCGGAGGTCATGAAGAACATCAGCTCCGGCGAGACGAAGCCGCGCAGCATGGGATAGAGCGCGCCCGACAGGCCCGCGATCACGCCCGCCAGCAGGTAGCAGGCCATGCGCGCGCGCCACACCGAATAGCCGAGGAACGGCACGCGCCGCTCATTGGCCTTGATGGCGGTGAGGACGCGGCCGAACGGCGTGTCCAGCAGGTAGGCGGTGAGCGCATAGAGCCCCATGATCACCGCCAGCACGATGAGGAAGAAGCCCACCGGATTGCCCGCCGAGACATGGAACGGCCCAAGGCCGATGTCGATCACCGGGATGCCGATCATGCCGTCCGAGGCGCCGAGCTCGCGGGTGTTGTAGACGATCTTGGCGACCACCTGCGCCATGCCGAAGGTGATGAGGGCGAAATAGACCCCGCGCACCCGGTTGGCGATCAGCCCGCCGATGAGCGCCGCGAGGAAGCTCGCCCCACCCGCCGCCGCCATGGCAAGCCAGAAGGACGGCACCTTCATGAGCACCAGCGCGGAGACATAGGCGCCGATGCCGAAATAGAGCGCCTGGCCGAGCGAGAGCGCGCCGGAATAGCCGAGCAGCAGGTCCACCGACAGAGCGAGCCCAGCAAAGATCAGCGCCTCGGTGCCGAGCCTGAGGTAGAAGGTGTCGCCGACGAGCGCGCCCACCACAGCAAGGCCGAGCGCGCACACGACGAGGAGGCCGGCGAGCACATGGCTCGCGCGCATGGAGAGGGTCAGGCGGTCATGCATGGCCGAGCCGCCCGAACAGGCCCTGGGGCCGGAAAACGAGGAAGGCCACCATGGTGCCGAACACGATCGGGTCGGTCCAGACCGGCGAGATCACGAGGCTCGCCAGCGCCTGCACCTGGGTGAGCAGCAGGCCCGCGACCACCGCGCCCCAGATGGAGCCCATGCCGCCGACGATGACCACGGTGAAGGCGAGCAGGATGAAGTCCCGCCCCATGGTGGGGAACACCGAGTAGATGGGCGCCAATAGCACCCCGGCGAGGCCCGCCAGCGCGACACCAAAGGCAAAGGTGCCGGCATAGACCCACGAGACCGGCACGCCGAGCGAGGCGGCCATGTGGCTGTCATAGGCCGCCGCCCGCACCATGGCGCCGAGGCGGGTGCGGTAGACCACATAAGCCACTGCGAGAATGATCAAAACGCCCACCACGATCAGGAACAGCCGGTAGTTGGGCAGCAGCACGCCGAGGATCTCGGTGGCGCCGGGGATGGGGGTCGACGGGCGCTGGGTGTTCGGGCCGAACACAACCTTCAGGAGATCCTCGACGATCAGTGCGAGGCCGAAGGTGACGAGCAATGTCGTCACATGCCGGTCCTTGCTGTGGAAGGCCTTGCGGATGAGCAGGCGCTCCACCGCCGCGCCGAGCGGCAGCATCAGGATCGGCACCAGCACCAGAAGGAGCCAGAAGTTGATCTGCGCCGCGCCGAGCGCCAGCGCGACATAGGCGCCGATGGCGTAGAACTCGCCGTGGCTCATATTGATGACGTCGAGCAGGCCGAAGATGATGGTCAGTCCCAGCGCCACCAGCACCACGGCGATGCCGAGCGCGAGCCCGTTCACCATCTGGGGCGCGAGGACGAACTGCAAATAGTCAAAGGCGGTCATGTCCGGCCTCCCGGCCGTCGGAGAAGGCGCCGCCGCGAGGACCGCGGCGGCGTTGGAGGCGTCAGAAACGGGTGCAGGCGTCGGGCCCGATGGCCGCGTCCGCGGGCACCTGGGCGATGATGTCGAACTTGCCCTTGGTGATGCGCACCACATACATGGGCTGCATCGCCTGGTGGTCGCCGGCGCGGATGGTCTTGGTGCCCTGCGGGGTCTGCCAGGACAGGCCTTCCAGTGCGGCGCGCACCTTGTCCGTGTCGGTCGCGCCGGCCTTCTCCACCGCGGCCTTGTAGGCGTAGAGCAGGCCGTAGCTGTCAGCGCCGTAGAGGTCGGGGTCGGTCTTGTAGGCGTCCTGGAACGCCTTCACGAACGCCTTGTTCTCGGGCGTGTCGATCTGCGGCGAATAGCCGACGCCGGTGGCGAAGCCTTCCGCCGCCGCGCCGATGGCGCCGATGTTCTGCGACGTCACGGTGCCCGAGGCGCCCACCACGGTGATGGTGCTCAGCAGCCCGAAATCCTGGAGCTGGGTGAGCAGGCGCACCGTGTCGTTGCCGGCCACCGAGGTGTAGAGCACCTGCGGGCGAGCGGCGCGGATCTGGCCGAAATACTGGGTGTAGTCCTTCGAATCCAGCGGCGCGAACACTTCGCCGGACGACTTCGCCCCGTCCTTCTCGGCCGAGGCCTTGAAGGCGGCCACGGTGGAACGACCCATCTCATAATCGGGGCCGAGATAGAACACGTTCGCCTGCGGCTTGGTCTTGGAGAGCCACGCCGCGAGTGCCGCCGACTGCTGGCCGGCGCGCGCATTGACGCGGAACATGTTGGGCGAGCACTTGTCGGTGGTGATGGAATCCGCGAACGACACGGTCGTCGCCGCCAGCTTGGCGTTGCGCTCGGCCAGCTGCGCCACCGCAAGCGTAGAGCCGGAATTCACCGTGCCGGTGAGGAAGTCCACCTTCTCCACCTGGAATAGCTTCTCGGCCTTCTGGACGGCGACGGCGGGGTTCGCCTCCTCGTCCTCGAAGATCAGCGAGACCGGCCGCCCGGCGATGCCGCCCGCCGCGTTGATCTGCTTTGCCGCCAGCTCCAGGCCCCAGCGGACCTGCTGGCCGATGGGCGTGTAGGTGCCCGAGAGCGGCGTCACCACGCCAATCTTGATGGGCGCCGGCTGCTGGGCGACGGCAGTGGCCGCAAGCGCGGTTGCGCCGACGAGGCCAGCGGCCAGCGTGCGAAAAATAGTCTTTCCGTTCATGGTCGTTCCCTCCGTTTCGGCCGTTGTTGCTCCGGGCGGCCACCCGGTGAGATCACCCCGCGGCCCATGCGGCCACGGGGCTTGAAGGCATCAGCTCCCGCGGAAGTTCGGCGGGCGCTTCGCGTGGAACGCCTCGACGCCCTCGCGGAAATCGTCCGACTGGCGCAGGCGGCTGTAGCAGTGGCCCTCCAGCTCGATGGCGATGGCGAGCGAGGAATCCTCGGTGTCGTTGAGCAGCTTCTTCGCGGTGCGCTGGGCGATGGGCGAGAAGCTGCGCAGCTCGTCCACGAGGCGGTCCGTGGCGGCTTCCAGCTCGGCGTCGGGCACGCATTCGGTGGCGATGCCCCAGTCCAGCGCCTGCTTGCCGGAGATGCGCTTGGAGCGCATCACGATGTCCTTGGTGCGGGTGATGCCGATGATCTTCTGCAGCCGCGCCGAGCCGCCGGAACCGGGGATCTGGCCAAGCTTCTGCTCGGGCAGCGCGTATTGGCAGGTTTCCGAGACGATGCGGAAGTCGCAGGCGAGCGAGATCTCGAAGCCGACGCCGAAGGTGTAGCCGCGGTTCGCGACGATCACCGGCTTGGAACAGCGGGCGGGGGCGGCGATGTTCCAGGCGAGCTTGGAGACGTGCTCGGGCGAGGCCTCCAGGAAGCCCCTGATGTAGCCGCCGGAGGAGAAGTGCTCGCCCACCGCGCGCAGCACGATGATGCGCACGCTCGGATCGGCGTCGAGCGCCTCGAACGCCACGCGGAGCTGGTCGCGCTGGGGCATGGAGACGGTGTTCATGGGCGCGCGGTCGAGGATGATGTCGGCACGCTCGCGCGCGGCGTCGATCTCGATGCGGAAGCCGTCGAGCTCGGCGGGAAGGGTGGGAGTGATGGCGGTCATGGAATGGTCCTCAGGGTTTTGAAAAGGGGATCAGGCGGCGCTGGCGTCGGCCTCGTACTCGCCGGCCACCAATTGGCGGCGCAGCAGCTTGCCGACCGGGGATTTCGGGATTTCCTTGACGAACTCGATGCGGCGCGGCCGCTTGAAGTTGGCAAGGCCGGAGCTGCGGCAATGGGCGTCCAGCTCGGCGGCCGAGACGTCGCCGCGACGCTGCACGAAGGCCACGACGATCTTGCCCCAGCGCTCGTCCGGCAGGCCGACCACGGCCACCTCGGCGACGCCCGGATGGAGCGACAGGCAGCTCTCGATCTCCACGGGCGAGACGTTCTCGCCGCCGGTGATGATCATGTCGTCCACGCGGCCGGTGACGAACAGGTCGCCGTCGGCGTCGAAGAAACCGGTGTCGCCGGTGAAGTACCAGCCATCCCGCAGCGACTTCTCGTTGGCGTCGGGCCGGCGCCAATAGCCCTCGAACGCCTCGTCGCTCAGCGCCAAAGCGATGATCTCGCCTTCCTCGCCGTCCGCTGCGCGCTCAGTGGGCGAGGACGCCCCGAGCTTCACCACCCGGATCATCTGGTTGAGCCCGGCCTTGCCGGCGGAGCCGGGCTTTGCCGCCGCGTCCTGGTCGATGGTGAAGGTGTAGATCTCGGACGAGCCGTAATGGTTGACGAACAGGTCCGGCTTGAATGCCTTGACCAGCGTCTTCAGCAGCCCGTCCGTCATGGGCGCGCCGGCGAAGCCCAGCTTGCGCACGCTGGAGACGTCGGTGCCGGCGAAGCGTTCGTGATGGGCCACGTCGTGATAGAGCGTCGGCACCAGATAGAGGTTGGTGATGCGCTCCCGCTCTATCAGCTCCAGCGCGCGCGCCACGTCGAAGCGTGGCAGGCAGACGAAGGTGCCGCCGATGAGCGACATGGCGATGAGCGAGCGCACGCCCATGGTGTGATAGAGCGGCATGACGCCGAGCGTGCGCTCGCCATTGCCATAGAGGTTCTGCGCCACGTGCGCGATGCCCGCCATGCGCTCGGCCCGGTGGCGGCGCGGCACACCCTTCGGCTTGGCGGTGGTGCCCGAGGTGTAGAGCATCAGCGACCAGTCGTCGGCATTCGCCTGCGGGACTGCGGTGGGCACGACGCGCCCGGCCATGTGCTCGAAGGTCGAGGATGCGGGGCCGGCATCGGCGCCGACCGCGATCAGCGGCACGCCCGCGGCAAGGCCGCTCTCGGCGACAGCCGCTGCCGACGCCGCTTCGAACGCCAGCGCCTTGGCGTCCGCATTCTCGATCACGTAGTCGATTTCATCGGGCTTCGCGCGCCAGTTGATGGGCGTCATGATGATGCCTGCAAACTGGCACGCCCAATGGAGCGTCGCGGCCTCCCAGCGGTTTTGCAGCACGGTCACGAGATGGTCGCCGCGGCCAAGGCCCATCTCCCCCAGCGACGCCGCCACGGAGGAGATGCGGACGAGCCATTGCGCGTAGGTCAGGCGCACGTCGCCGTCGACGATGGCGAGCGCGTCGGGATTGCGCGCGACGCTGGCAAGGAAGCTGGTACCGAGATCAAACATGCGCGTCGCTCCCCCTTAGGATGGCGGCCGCGTCCAGCACGGCGGCGACGATGGCCGTGTATCCGGTACAGCGGCAGAGATGGCCGCCGACCACGTCGCGCACCTGCGCCTCGTCCGGGTCCGGCGCGGCCTTCAGGAAGGCATCGACGGACATGAGGATGCCGGCGGTACAGAAGCCGCAGTGCAAGGCGTGGTGGCGGCGGAAAGCGTCCTGGAGCACCGAGAGCCGGTCCGGCGCGGGCGCGAGGCCCTCGACGGTGCGCACCTCGCAGCCTTCGAGCTGGATCGCCAGCGTGAGGCAGGCGCGGGCGGGGACGCCATCGATCTGGATGGTGCAGGCGCCGCAGACGCCGTGCTCGCAGCCCACATGGGTCCCCGTGAGGCCGATGGAATGGCGCAGCGCGTCGGTGGCGAGAAGGCGCGGCTCAGCCTCCAGGTGCGCGGGATGCCCGTTGAGCATGAAGTGCACGGGATGGCGCTGCGCGGCGGTCAGGCGAGGCATGCTGCAGCCTCCTCGACGATGGCGCGCCCCATGGAGCGCACGAGATCGCGCCGCAGCCGCGCGCTGCCGTGCAAATCGTCGCGCGCGTCCAGCTCCCAGGCGAAGGCGTTGAGCGCATCGTCCAGCGCCGTGCCGTCGAGGCGCGGCCATTGGCGGCGCTCCGGCCGGTCGGCGACGCCGCAGACCGCGAAATCGATGCCGTCCTTCGCCACCCGCGCGGCGCAGCCGACGATGGCGAAATCACCATGCCGGCGGGAGAATTCGCGGAAGGCGTAGGCGCTGCCGGGATGTGCGGCGGGAAATGAAACCGCCTCGATCAATTCGTCATCGCCCTTATCCGTGGTCATCATGCCGCTGAAGAAATCCGCCGCCGCCACGCGTCGCGCCTTTTTCCGGCTGCGCAGGTGCACCACGCCGCCCAGCGCCACGAGGCACAGCGGCAGCTCCGCGCTCGGATCCGCATGGGCGATGGAGCCGCATACGGTGCCGCGGCTGCGCGTCTGGAGATGGCCGAGAAAGGGGAGCGCCGCGGCGAGCAGCGGCTGCGCCTCCGCAAGGCCAGGATGCGCCATCAGCGCCGCCTGCCGCACACCCGCCGGGACGATGATGGCATCCCCTTCGCGGCGGATGGCACGCAGGCCGGGCAAGCCCATGATGTCCACCAGCACCTGCGGCCGCGCGAGGCGCATGTTCAGCATGGGCAACAGCGACTGCCCGCCGGCGATGATGCGGGCCTCCGAGCCGTGCTCCGCAAGCGCTTCCAGCGCCTCTTCCAGGCTGACGGCGCGGACGAAATCGAACGGCGCGGGCTTCATGCGCGCCTCCCGAACAGGCGCCGCCAGAGCGAGGGCCGCGAGGGCGTGGCGCGGCGTGCCAGGGCTGCGAAGAACTGGCCGATGATGGCGCGGGCGGCGCCGTCCAGCAGGCGCCCGCCGATGGCCGCCACCTTGCCGCCCACCGCCGCCTCATAGGTGTAGGAGACCGTGGTGCCGCCGTCCGGCAGCGGCACCAGCGTGATGCGGCCGGAGCCGCCGCCGGTGCCGAGCGCGCCGCTCACATGGCCGGCGAGCGTTGCGGCTTCCGGCTCCTTAAGGTCGGAGAGGCGGATGTCCGCCTTGTAGCGGCCCTTCACCGGGCCGACCCCCAGCGTCACCTCGGCGGTGAAGTGGGTGGGCGAGAGCTTCCGCACGCCATGGCAGCCGGGGATCACGGAGGCGAGCACGTCGGCATCCAGCAGCATGGCCCACACCGCCTCGCGCGGCGCCGCGACGCTGGCGCTGCCTTCCCCGCGCAGGGTCCGGTCACCGGGGCTGCGCTTCACCTCTGCGCGGGCAGAAGCAGGTGGCGGCGGCTCGGCCCGGCCGGCGAGCGCCGCGACGTTCGCGGGCGTGAGCGGAAGGGTGAGGTCGGCGACGCCCAGCGCATCGGCCACCGCATTGGCGATGCACACGGGCGTCGACATGCAATTGCCCTCGCCCACCCCTTTCGCGCCGAGCGGCGTGAAGGGCGAGGGCGTCTCCATATGCAGGATCTCCACGTCCGGCACCTCGGTGGCGGTGGGCAGGAGATAGTCCGCAAAGGTGCCTGCGATGAAGGCGCCGTCCGGCGCATAAGCGAGCTCTTCCAGGAAGGTGGCGCCGAGCGCCTGCGCGAAGCCGCCCCTGATCTGCCCCTCCACCATGCCGGGGTGCAGCACGCGCCCGCAATCATGCATGGTGAGGTAGCTGTCGATGCGCACGGCGCCGCTCACCGGGTCCACCTCGACACCGCACATGTCGAAGATGAAGCCATGGCAGAGGGAGGAGTTGACGTCGTCCCCCTCCCCCGGCGCGGTGAGTTCCGGCGGGGTCCAGAAGGCGGTCTCGCGGATGGTCTGCTCCACCCCGTCGGGCAGCAGGCCCGGCGACCAGTGGCTGAGCGCGGCGATGCGAGAGAACGGCATGGATTTCTGCGCGTCGCCGCGGGTCTTGACCTGCCCGTCCGCGAACACGATCTCGCCGATCTGCGCCTGCAGCTGATCCCCGGCCACCCGCTCCAGCCGGTCGCGCAGGCGCGTGGCGGCGATGTGGGCGGCACCCGCGACCGCCGAGGCGAAGCGGCTGGAATAATTGCCTGATGCGATGGACCAGGCATCCTTGCCCGTATCGAGGTCCACGATCACCCGGATGTCTTTCGGATCGAGCCCGAACACGTCGGCCACCACCTGGGCAAGCACCGTGCGGTGGCCCTGGCCCTGCGGGGTCGAGGCAACGTTGACACTGACCGAGCCCACCGGATCGATGGAGACCGTGGCGGTGGACTGGGCGCCGTTCTTCGGCCCCGCCTTGCGCCGCTCGTCGGCCGTCAGAACGGTGGTGATGTAGCCCATGTTCGAGACGCTGGGCTCCACCACGGCGGCAAGGCCGATGCCGTAAAGCCGGCCCGCCTTGCGCACCTCTTCGCGCCTGAGGCGGAGCGCCTCCAGGCGGCCGTCGCCGAGCGCCAAGTCGAGCGCCGTCTGGTAGTCGCCGGAATCGTAAAGCGCGCCGCTGGCGGTGCGGTAGGGAAAGGCGCCGGCGGGGATCAGGTTGCGCCGGATCACCTCCACCGGATCGAGCCCCAGCTCCAGCGCGATGCGCTGCATCAGCCGCTCGAGGGCGAAATAGACCTGCGGCCCGCCGAAACCGCGCACGAGGCCCGTGGGCGCCTTGTTGGTCAGCACCACGCGGTTGCGGATGGCAAGGTTCCGGATGTCGTAGGCCCCGGTCATGTTGCCGTGCATGCGGTAGAGGGTCGCCGGCTCGGGTGCGCGGGGATAGGCGCCGCAATCCTCTATCTGGTCGAAATCCAGCGCCGTCACGCGCCCGTCTGCTTCCACGGCGGCCCGAAGCGTGGTGACGCGGTTGGTGGCCGCTACCGCGGCGATGAGATGTTCCAGCCGGTCCTCTATCCACTTCACCGGGCGGCCGGTGATGCGGGCGGCGACGCCCATGAGGATCACATAGGGCGCGACCCCCTGCTTCACGCCGAAGCTGCCGCCGGAATCCGGCGGCATGCGCAGCCGCAGCCGGTTGCCCGGCACCTTCAGCGCGCGGGACAGCACCGCATGGATGCTGAACGGGCCCTGGAAGTTGGCGAGGATGTCGTAGACGCCCTCGTGCGGGTCGTATTCGGCGACGATGCCGTAGGTCTCCATGGGCGCGCCGGTATTACGGGGGTAGCGGATGGAGATCTCGACGGTGCGCGCGGCGGCTGCGAAAGCCGCTTCGGGATCGCCATAGCGGAAGCGCCGGTCGCTCATGAGGTTGCCAGCAGTGCCGGCATGGAGCACTGGCGCATCAGTGCCGAGGCTCTCCACCGGGTCGATCACTGCCGTCAGCGGCGCATAATCCACCTCGATGGCGTCGAGCGCGTCCTCCGCCTTGTAGCGGTCCTCCGCCACCACAATGGCCACCGGCTCGCCCACATAGCGCACGCGCTCGACGGCGATGGGCCAGTTCTCCACCTTCACCTTCAGCCCGGCCACCATGGGCGTGGTGAGCGCGGCCACATCCGCGCCGGTGATAACGGCGGCCACGCCGGGCATCAGCTTCGCAGCGGCGGTGTCGATGCCCCTGATGTCGGCGAAGGCGTGGGGCGCGCGCAGGATGGCGGCATAGAGCGTGCCGGGCCGGATGCCGAGGTCGTCGACGAAACGGCCGCGACCGGTCAGCAGCCCCGCATCCTCGATGCGCGGCAGCGACTGGCCAGTCCAGGCGTTGTGGTCGACCTTCACTCACATCCCTCCCGCCGACGCGCCTCTCGGAGGCGCTTGGCGGGGGCAATGTGGCGGGGCATGTCGGCCTGGAGGAGGCCCTCCGGTCTCAGGACTGACCAGAAAGTCTCAAAACCGTTGCTGCAGCGCGTCATTTCCGAGCCGCGATACGGCCCGGAATTCCCGCGGCGCGACGCTGCAATGGTCGCGGAAGAAACGGGTGAAATGGGTCGGCGTACCGAAGCCGAGTCGCTCGCCGATGGCCGCGAAGCTGTCGTCGCTCTCGATGATGGCGCCCACCGCGATCTCGACCTTCAGCACGTTCAGGAACACGTGCGGCGTGACGCCGGTGGACTGCTCGAACAGGCGGAAGAAGTGGGCGCGCGACATGCCCGCCTCCCGGCACAGCCGCTCGATGGAGAGCGGCGCCGTGGGGTCGAGCCGCATCAGGCTGATGGCCTTACGCACGCGCCAGTCCACGGCGGTCGAGAGGGCGATCTCCCGCAGCGAGGCGCCGACGGTGCGCCAGGGGGTGAAGCGCTCGATCACGGCGATCATGAGGTCTGAAAGCAGGCTTTCCTGCCGCCTCGTGCCAGCGGGCTCGTGCACCATCTGCGCGGCGAGTTCCAAAGCGACGCGGCGGATATGCGGCGTGATCTCGCCGTTCGAGCTCTCGAAGAAGCGCGGCGCCCGGCTGGCGGCCCAGTTCGGCCGGAACGTGCTCAACCATTCCGGCTCGATATAGAGCGCGAGGATCATCGCATTCTTGCGGGCGGGATTGTGCACATAAGCGTGCGGCTCCCAGGCGTTCACCAGCACCGCGCTCTCGTCGGTGAGCTTGGCGACGCGGTCCGAGACCAGGAACTGGGTGTCGTCCCCGTCAACCTTCAACAGCACGTGGCAATGGGGATGCGCATGCCGGACCAGGCTGCGATCCATATCCAAGAGCGCCACCCGTCCGAAATCCCCATGGGCAATGCGCAACGCGTCCGACACCAGCAATCACTCGGTTTTCCGGCCCCTTTGCCGACCTCCCATTTTAGAGCGCAATGCGTCTTTTCCTAGAGGGAGGCTCCCGCCCGCGCGCCGCGGTGCAGTGGAACGTGACAGGACCTGTGGATTCAGGGCTTTTGCCTGTCCTCACCACCCGCCAATACCCGGCATCATCGCGAGCCGCGGATACAAAAGCGGCGATAGCGCAACTCATGCGCTATCGCCGCGGCAGGAGTGCGCGCCCCAGTCTGGAGGACCAGCGGGGCGCCGCGACAGGCGCATCAGACGCCGGAGACCTCCGCCCCCAGGCGCTCGGCCACCCAGTCGGTCATGTAGTCGACCACCATCGTGCTGTTGTCCGCGCCGCAGTGCTCCGCGCCGCCGTCGAACAGGCTGAACACCTTCAGCTCGCGGTCCTTGCTGTTGACCGCGGCTGCGATGGTCTTCTCCGCATGCCACAGCGGGATCTGGCGATCGTTCTCCCCGTGCACCACCAGCAGCGGGCAGGTGATGCTGCCGGCCACGTGTTCCAGGCTCATCTGCTTCACCACTTCCAGCGTGTCGGCAAACTTCTCCTTTCCAAACACCCAGTTGAGGTGCTCGCCGTAGCCCGGCACCGAAGGTTCGCCGTTGCCGTTCATGCGGCTTTGCACGGCGTGGCCGTAATCGAAGATGGCGCCCCAGGCCACGCAGCAGGCGAAGCGCTTTTCGAACGCAGCGGCACGCGGCGCGTAATAACCGCCGAGGCTGAGGGCGATGATGCCGATGCGCTTGGGGTCGATCTCCTTGCGCGTTTCCAGATAGTCCACACAGGCGCCGGCCGGCTTCTCGGTGTCGGGGCCGCTGGTCAGGCCTTGCAGGCGCAGCGCGGCGCCGACGCCGGGATGGTCGACGATCAGCAGCGACACGCCGCGACGGCGGAACTCGTCGGCGATGGCGGCGTAGACGATTTCCTTGGTCAGATCGAGGCCGTTGAAGTGCACCATGCAGGGTGTCGGACCATTGCCGGGAGCCTTCATGAAGATGGCCGGCAGGGTGGTGTCGCCATAGGGCACCTGCACGTATTCGATGGGCTCCTTGCGCAGCTTCAGGCCCTTCTCGTAGGCGGCGATGCCCTTCTTGTAGGCCACCAGCCGGCGCGGATCCTTGTGGCTGGGCATGCGCTCGGCGAGCTGGAAGTAGAGGCCCACGCGCAGATACTTGCGTCCGGCCGACAGGGGGTGGCCGGCGGCCTCGTCGGCTTCGGCCAGGCGCTGCACGCGCTCGGCCATTTTGCACCAGCTTTCGAACCAGGCGTTCTGGGCCACCACGTCGCCATCGAGCGCCTTCTTGGTGGAGGCCTCATGCAGGCTGCGGCAGGCTTCGTCGATCTCCGCAATGTGCCCGCCGCGGTTCAGCGCCGACATCACCGCCAGGCTCCAAGTATAGTTCTGGGGGAAGTACTGGTACATGTTCGCATCCATGGAAGATTGAGGAAAAACAGGCTCCGCGGCGCCGGTGACGACAGCCAGAACCCGACGGAAAGAGGCTGGTTACTGCGGCTCGACGTTGGCGATCTTCACCAGTTCGCCCTGGTCCGCGAGGTCCTGCACCAGGAATTTGCTGAACTCGGCGGGCGTGGTGCCCATGGCGATCAAACCCAATTCTTCAAACTGGGCTTTGACGGCGGGCGTAGCCAAAAAGCCGGCCACCGCAGCCTGTACCCGGTCGATGATGGCCTGCGGGGTGCCGGCGGGATACCACAGCCCATACCAGCCATTGATCTTGTTCATGCCCGGCAGGCCGAGCTCCTCGAAGGTGGGCACATCCGGGATCACGGGAGCGCGGGTCGGGCTGCTGATCGCCAGCGGCCGTACCTTCCCCGCCTTGATGGCGCCCAAGCCTCCCGACGTGGAGACGAAGGTCATGGTGATCTGCTTGGAAACCACGTCCTGGAAGGCCGGGCCGCTGCCCTTGTAGGGCACATGCTGGATGGTGGTGCCAGCCAGGTTGTTGAACAGCGCACCGGCCAAATGGGTGATGTTGCCTTCGCCGGCGGAGCCGAAATTCATCGAATCCGGATGCTTCTTGGCCAGCGCTATGAATTCCTGCAGGTTCTGTGCTGGCACGTCAGTGTTGATGGCGAGCACGAGGCCGTAGGACCGGGCGATCTGGGTGACGGGGGCGAAATCCTTGACCGGATCGTAGGGCAGCTTTTTGTAGAGCACTGCGCTGCCGGTGAACTGACCGGTGGACGCCAGCATCGTGTAGCCATCCGGCGCTGCGTTCGCGACCAGATTGTTGCCGATGGTGCCGTTGGCGCCGCCGCGATTGTCCACGACCACAGTCGTTCCCAGCGCCTCGCCGAGGTGTTGCGCCACGATGCGGGCTACGACATCTAGCGAGCCCCCGGCGGCGACCGGCACGATCATGCGGATCGGTCGGCTGGGCCACTTGTCCTGGGCGATTGCGGCACCGGGACTGAA
Organism: Aquabacter albus; assembly: GCF_040049275.1. Classification (NCBI taxonomy): domain Bacteria; kingdom Pseudomonadati; phylum Pseudomonadota; class Alphaproteobacteria; order Hyphomicrobiales; family Xanthobacteraceae; genus Aquabacter; species Aquabacter albus. The sequence goes on from NZ_JBDZDT010000008.1 coordinate 319,396, forward strand.
CGCCATGCAGGCCGCGACCACCAGCAGCGCACGGTTCACCCGTCTGCGGGAAAAAATCATCGAACAGCCTCCCTTATATCCGCCGTGCCAGCACGAGAGCGCTGAGCCGACGGTTGAAGCCATTCTGAGTTGTCCGCAGCGCCCGAAAAAGCATATATTTCCGAGCCCTTCCATCTATAAAAGGCATGGTTGAGTGGATCTGCGGCAGCTGCGCTACTTCGTGACGGTGGCCGATAGCGGCAGCATCAGCGCCGCGGCATCGCTGCTCCGCGTGGCGCAGTCGGCGGTGAGCCGACAGATGCGCCGGCTGGAGGAGGACGTGGGCGGCGAGCTGTTCAAACGCAGCGTCGCCGGCACCGCGCTGACCGACAGCGGCCTGATGCTGCTGGAGCGCGCCCGCTTTATCCTGGGTGAGGTGGAAAACGCGGCCAATGACGTTTCCACCTTCAGCCGCGGCATGCGCGGCACGGTGCGCATGGCGGCGCCCGGGAGCGTGGGACGCGCGCTGTACGTGCCCACCGCGCAGCTCTTCCGCACGCAGTATCCGCAGGTACATTTGGAACTGGCCGAGACCAACACCGCCGACGTGTTGCAGCGCCTGTCCGCCGGCCTGCTGGACCTCGGCATCGTGTCCGACCCCAGCATGCACGAGCATCTGGCCTTCATGCCGCTGATGCGGGAGGAGACGGTGCTTCTGTGCCCGCCCGGCAGCCCGCCCACGGCTGGCGGGCCCGTGCCCGTGGCTGCGCTGCGGGAGCTGCCTCTGATCATCCCCGCCGGCCTCCGGCGCATCTTCCAGGAGCGCTTCGGCGACTTCCGCCCGGCGCTGCAGATCGACGGCGTGGGCGCGACCGCGCAGCTGACGATGGCGGGGGTGGGCTACGCCGTGCTGCCGCGCTCCACCGTGTCCACGTCGGACGCGCTGGAGCCGCTCGTGGCCGTGCCGATCGAAGGCTTTGTCATCTCCCGCATGCTGGCCACCGTGAAGGGACGGCCGCCGAGCCTGGCCGTTCGCGCCTTCCGTGCGGCCATCGAGGCGGAAGTGGAGCGCTGCATCGAGACCGGCTTGTTCTCGCCGATCTGATGCGGCGGCGAAGGAGCTCACCTCATCGCCTCCCCGGGGATGCCACGCTCGTTGCCAACGTGCGGCCCCCAGACCAACCGGGTCAGGCTGCTCAGTACAGCCCCGGAATGAGACGCCAGGTCCGGGCTCGATAGGCCTCATATGCGCTGCCGAACTGCGCCGAGAGCATGGCTTCCTCGGCGTGGATGCGGGCAAGGATGGGGATAAGCATTGCCGCGGTGATGAGCAGGCCGACGCCGGAGCGGAAGGCGAGCGCCCAGCCCGCCGACAAGATGATCATTCCAAGATAGCTCGGATGGCGGATCAGGGAATAGATGCCGGTGGTCTCCAGGCGGTGATCGCGCTGGATGGCGACGAGCCCGCTGAAGCGTCGGCGGAGCGTGAAGACTGGCCAGAGGCGCAGAACGCCGCCGATAGCGTAGAGCGCGACACCGATCCACCGCACGCCGTCCCCGCCGAAAGTCCAGATGTCGTTGCGATCGGTGTAAGCAGGCGCCCATGCGAGGAGGATGCCCAGGATGCCGAGCGCCGCGATCACCCAGCGATTGGAGCGGTCCTCCTTCAGGCCGGGATCCAGATTCCCCGAGGTGAAGAACGACGCCACGACGAGGGCGAAGGTCACGATCGTGAGCGCGACGAACGGGGGGTGCGAGAAGAAGGCCGCCGGGCCATTCCAGCCGAGCACCGCAAGCCCGATGAACAAGGCGGTCGATACCAGCCCCACGACCACCATCCTGGGTGAAGTCATAAGCCGCTCCTACCGGTTGGGCACAAGCTGAGGGACCACTCCTCAAGCCGAGGAGCCGTCTCCCGCACTCAATGTAGGAGTGCCGCCTCGCCTTCAGAAGACGTCAGGCCTGAGCGCTTCGGCCTTCCGGTGAAACGCCGCCCTTACGGCGCCGGCTGCTGGCGCATGAGGCGCGTCGCATAGCTGTACCGGTCGGCGGGATGGATGGAGATGGACACTTCCGCCATGGAACCGGGGCTGAGGATGTATTGACGGCGGATCTCCAGTGCATGCGCGCCCGCCTCCGCCTTCAAGGCGCCCGCGACCCGCGCGGGAACGCCCACCGCCTTGATGTCCTGGTGGATCTCGCTGATCCGCCGCCCCGAGACCTCCTCGAGCAGGGTGCCGAAGATGCCCGGATAGGACCGGACCCGCGGGCGCATGGTCTCGCCGTAGCTGTCGTCCACATAGACGTCGGTCCAGCAGATGGGTGGGGCGGAAACATCGTCCGGCAGGCAGCGCACGCTCGATATCCTGAGCCAGCGGCTGCCGGGGCGGCAGCCGAGCTGGGCGGCGAGCACATCGTCGGCCACCACATCCGCCACGTCCTGGATCCGCCGCTCCGTCTCGAAGCCGAACTGCTGGACGGATTCCACCGAGAACAGGGTCTGGACGAAGCCCCCGCCATGCCGCGCCGGCCGGGCGGCCTCCACGCGCGTGCCCGCGCTCTTGCGGCGGCTGACGAGGCCCGATGCCTGAAGCTCACGCATGGCCGCGCGGATTGTGGAGCGGCTCACGGCGAACTGGTCGGCAAGGTCCAGCTCGTTCGGCAGCACGGAGCCGACGGGATGGCGGCCCTCTGCGATGGCCTCAGTAAGAACCCGCGCAACATAGGCGTACCGCGTCTCCAAGCCCTTAGCTCCTCCTCCCGGTTTCAGGAACCTGCATCAAAGCGCGGCGAGGCGCATGGGCGTCAAGCGAAGAGATTGACTCGTCATTTATGTTACTACATAGAATTATGTACGAACATAAATGGGAAGAAACTGCCTTGGCCAGCACCGTCTTCGACTCCGCCGTGTTCCGCGACATGTTCGGCACCCCTGAAATGCGGGATGTGTTCAGCGAGGATGCATTGGTGGCGCGCTATCTGGACGCGGAAGCGGCCCTGGCACGGGCGCAGGCCCGGCTCGGTGTGATCCCTGAGGCGGCGGCCGCGGCCATCGATGAGTCCTGCCGAACCTTCAAGGTGGATTTCGAGCGCCTGCGGCAGGAAACCGAGATCGTCGGCTATCCCATCCTGCCGCTGGTCCACCAGCTTGCGGAGGCGGCCGGGGAGGCCGGGCGCTATGTGCATTGGGGCGCGACCACCCAGGACATCATGGACACGGCGAACGTGCTCCAGCTGCGCGCCGCCCTCGACATCGTGGAGCGCGACCTTCGCGCGGTGCGGGACCTGCTGCGGGCGCTGGCGCTCAAGCATCGCGATACGCCCATGGCGGGGCGCACCCACCTCCAGCAGGCGCTCCCGGTCACCTTCGGCTACAAGGTGGCGGTCTGGCTCTCTTCCATCGACCGGCACCTGGAGCGCCTGGCGCAGGCGCGGCCGCGCATCCTCGTGGGCGAGTTCTCCGGCGCGGCCGGCACCCTCGCCTCGGTGGGCGATGCGGGGCTGGAGATGCAGCGCCTGTACTGCGAGGAGCTGGGCCTCGCCCAGCCGGTCATCACCTGGCACGTGGCGCGCGACGGCTTTGCCGAGGCGGCGAGCCTGCTCGGCCTCATCACGGGCACCCTCGCCAAGATCGCCACCGACGTCATGCTCATGGCGTCCACCGAGTTCGGCGAGGTCTCCGAGCCCTTCGTGCCGGGGCGCGGCGCCTCCTCCACCATGCCGCAGAAGCGCAACCCCATTTCCAGCGAGCTGATGCTCGCTGCCGCCAAATCCGTGCGCCAGCACGTGGCCACCATGCTGGACGGCATGATCCACGATTTCGAGCGCGCCACCGGCCCCTGGCATGTGGAATGGATCGCGCTGCCGGAGAGCTTCCTGCTGACAGGCGCCTCCCTCGCCCACGCCAAGTTCATGCTCGCTGGCCTCGTCGTCCATGAGGACCGCATGCGGCGAAACCTCGACCTCACGGGTGGTCTCATCGTCGCCGAGGCGGTGATGATGGCAGCCGCTCCGCAGCTCGGGCGCCAGCAGGCCCATGACGTGGTCTATGCCGCCTGCCGCGAGGCCATCGAGAATGGCGGCACGCTGGCGGAACGCCTCGCCACCATCCCTGAGATCGTCGCGGCGCTGGGCGGCCGCGCGGGCATCGAGGCCCGCTGCGACCCGGCCAATTATCTCGGCCTGTGCGGCGCCATGGTCGATCGCGCCCTCATGACGAAAAGCCTTGCGGCCCGGACCGCCGCCTGAGGCGGCGCCGGACGCTTCACCTGCATCCGAGGCGCCCTAAGAGCGCATTCTTCAAGACCTGGAGGAGACCCCATGTTCAAGCTGACGAAGACCCTGTACGCGGCGGCCATCGCCGGCAGCGCCGCCTTCTCGCCGCTTGCCGCGCAGGCGGACTATCCGGACCGGCCCATCACCCTGATCGTCCCCTTCGCAGCCGGCGGCCCCACGGACGCCATCGCCCGCCTCGTGGCGAAGGGCATGTCGGACAACCTGAAGCAGACCATCGTCATCGAGAATATCGGCGGCGCCGGCGGCACCTTGGGCTCGGCCCGCGCCGCCAAGTCTAAGCCCGATGGTTACACCCTGCTCATCGGCCATGCCGGCACCCATGCCGCGAGCGTCGGGCTCTACTCCAAGCTGCCCTATGACCCGGTGGCAAGCTACGAATTCATCGGCGAGATGGGGGATGCCCCGCAAATCCTGGTGGTCAACAAGGCCCTGCCGGTGACCGACCTGAAGAGCTTCATCGCTTATGTGAAGGCCAAGGACAAGGAACTGAACTTCGGCACCGCCGGCGTCGGCTCCGCCTCCTATCTCGGCGGGGTCATGCTGAATGCAGCGCTCGGCACCGACGTGCCACCGGTGCATTATCGCGGCGCCGGCCCGGCCATGAACGATGTCATCGCCGGCCAGATCCAGTACATGGTGGACGTCTCCACCACCGCGCTGCCGCAGATCCGGGGCAATACGGTGCGCGCCATCACCGTCCTGCGCTCCACGCGCATCGCGGCGCTGCCGGACGTGCCGGCGACGCCGGAGGAAGGCATGCCGGGCCTCGACTTCTCGGTCTGGAACGTCCTTTTGGCGCCGGCGGGCACGCCCAGGCCCATCATCGATCGCCTCAATGTGGCGCTCCGCAAGGCCCTGGAAGACCCGGCGCTGGCCGATCGGCTGGCCGAGCTCGGCATCGAGCTTCCCGACGATGCGCGCCGCACCCCCGAGGGCGCACGCGCCCATGTGACGGCCGAGATCCAGAAATGGGTGCCGGTGGTGAAGGCCACGGGCGTCACGCTGGACTAGTCGCGCCGAACCCATGCGGGCTGCGGGCGGACCCTGCTCCGCCCCGCAGCCAACCGGACAACTGATATGTCGTCTCTTCACCGCATCGAGCAGGACGCCTTCGGCCCCGTGGAGATTCCCGCGGGTCGCTACTGGGGGGCGCAGACCCAGCGCGCGCTCGGCCTGTTCACCGTCGGGGAGGAGCGCTTCCCCGCCTGCCTCATCCATGCCTTCGGCCTGCAGAAGATCGCCGCGGCCCGCGCGAACCTTCGCCTGGGCGCGCTTGATCCCGTGATCGCCGAGGCCATCGTGGCGGCAGCGGAAGAGGTGCGCCGAGGAGACTTCGACGATCATTTCCCCTTGACCATCTGGCAGACCGGCTCCGGCACCCAGACCAACATGAATGCCAATGAGGTGATCGCGAACCGGGCCAATGAGCGGCTCGGGCGGCCTTTGGGCACCAAGGCGCCGGTCCATCCCAACGACCACGTCAACCGCTCCCAGTCCTCCAATGACAGCTTCCCGGCGGTCATGCACATCGCAGTCGCCCTGGAGCTTTCCGGGCGCCTCAAGCCGGCGCTCGGCACGCTGCGCGAGGCGCTCGCGGGCAAGGCGGCCGAGTTTGCGGACGTCCTGAAGATCGGTCGCACCCATCTGATGGACGCCGTGCCCATGACCATGGGCCAGGCCTTCGACGCCTTCGCGCGGCAGATCGCCCACGGCATGGCCCGCATCGAGGACACGCTTCCGCGCCTTCGCCTCCTGGCGCAGGGCGGAACGGCCGTTGGCACCGGCCTCAACGCACCCTCCGGCTTCGATGCGGCCTTCTGCGAGGGGGCGAGCGCGCTGTCCGGCATCGCGTTCGCGCCCAATCCCAGCAAGTTCGAGGGCATGGCGGCGCATGATGCGCTAGTTGAGGTTTCCGGCGCGCTCAACGTCATCGCCGTCTCGCTCCTCAAGATCGCCAACGACATCCGCCTTCTCGGGTCCGGCCCGCGCTGCGGCCTCGGCGAGCTGGTCTTTCCCCATGACGGGCTCACCTCGTCCATCATGCCCGGCAAGCGCAATCCGACCCTTGCTGAGGTGGTGGCCCAGGCGGCCTTTCAGGTGATGGGCAACCACACCACCGTCTCGATGGCAGGCGCTTCGGGAAATTTCGAGCTGAACGTCGCAAAGCCGGTCCTGATCTACAACGTGCTCCAGTCAATCCGCATCCAGGCGGACAGCGTGCGCGCCTTCGCCTCCGGGCTCGTGGAGGGCCTTGCCGTGGACCACTCGCGCCTTGAGGAGAACGTGGCGAACGCGCCGCTCCTGGCGACCGGCCTCAATCCGACGCTTGGTTACGACAAGGTTTCCCGCATCACCGCCAAGGCGCTGGACGAGAAGATCACGCCCAAGCAGGCGGCCGTGGACCTCGGCTATCTCACGGCGGAGGATTATGACCGCCTGATCGATCCGAGGCGGATGACCGGCCCCCAAGATCATTGACAACCTTCATAAACATGGCCGAGTGGTCGCCGGCCTCCGTGGGGAGGCCATGCGCGGGAGCACAGCACGACGTGGCGACGACGCTCGGTGCCATAGCCAAACAGGTGGGCGTGGACGTGTCCCTGGTCTCGCGCGTCCTGCGCGGGGACGCCAAGGCGCGCATCTCCGAGGCCAAGCGCGCCCAGATCCTGAAGGTGGCGGCGGAGAGCGACTATCGCCCGAACCGCATCGGCCGCTCGCTGCGCACCGGCCGCGCCTTCATCCTCGGCATGCTGACGCCGGACATCACCAATCCCTTCCACTCGGTGATGTTCCGGGGGGTGGAGGAAGTGGCCATGGCCGGCGGCTACGACACCGTGCTCTGCAACACCGACGACAATCCCGAGCGCTGCCGCAAGCTCGTCTCCGTGCTCGCCGAAGGCCATATTGACGGGCTCCTGGTCGGCACCGCGCGGGCGAAGGACGAGGCCATCGAATGGCTGCGCGATGCGGGCCTGCCCTATCTCCTGGTGAACCGGCGCACGGCGCAGGATGTCGACCCCTGGGTGGGGCCGGACGATTTCGAGGCGGGGCGCCTCGGCTGCGCGCATCTGGCCGCCCTCGGCCACCGGCGCATCGCCTTCCTGATTTCCGATCTCGACGTCTGGAACCACCGCCGGCGGCTGGAGGGCTTCCTGGCGGGCCTTGCGGAGGCCGGAATAGACGAAGGCGAGGCGGTGATCGCCACCGACCTCAATACGCGGGCGCAGGCGAAAGCCTTCGTCTCCGATCTGCTGCGCCGGCCCAAGCGCACGCGGCCGACCGCGCTGTTCGCCCCGCAGACCATCGTCTCGCAGGGCGCGGTGGCGGCCATGTTCGAAGCCGGCGTCCGGGCCCCGGCCGCCATGTCCATCGTCGGCTTCAGCGCCACGACGGAACCTGACATCACGAGCATCTGCCCGCCGAACCTGGAAATGGGGCGCATGGCCGCCGAACACCTGCTCGCGCGCCTGATCGGGCCCGCCGAGGCGGCGCAGGCGCCGCTTGCGGTCATGCTGCCGGTGCGCCTTGTGGACCGCGGAACGACGGGGCCGGCGCCGGCCGGCCCCTGACGCTGCTCATTCGCGGGTGATGCCGGCCGCCTGGGCGACCTCCTTCCACATCTTGATCTCCTGCTCCATGCGCTGGCGCAGCTCCTTCTGCCCTTCGCCCTTCACCGCGAAGCCGGCGGTGAGCATCTTCTCCTTCACCTCCGGCTTCGCCATGATCTTCAGGATCTCGGTGGTGAGCCGGTCGATGATGGGCTGCGGCGTGCCGGTGGGCACCAGCACCATCTGCGAGGTCTCGGAGGAGGCGCCGGGCGCGCCCACCTGCGCCACCGTCGGCGTGTCGGACAGTTCCGGCCAGCGCTCGGTGCCGGTCTGCACCAGCGGCTTCAGCTTGCCCGCGCGCACATTGCCCATGACGCCGGCCACCGTGGTGGAGGACAGGTCCGTCTGCCCGCCCAGCACCGCGGTCATGGCCGGGCCAAGGCCGTTGAACGGCACGTGCAGGATGTCGAGGCCCAGCTTCTGCTTGATGAGCTCCATGGCGAGGTGCGGCGTCGAGCCGGTGCCGGGCGTCGCATAGGTGAGCTTGCCGGGATTGGCCTTCGCCTTCGCCACCAGTTCCTCGAACGTGTTCACCCCGGAGGACGGGCCCGCGAGCACCACGTTGGGCGAGGCGCCGAGATAGGCGACCGGCGCGAAATCCTTCAGCAAATCATAGGTCACCTTGCCGGTGGCGGGGTTCACCAGGGCCGAGCCCGAGGCCACCAGGATGGTGTAGCCGTCGGGCGCCGAGCGCGCGGCGACGGAGACGCCGATATCGCCGTTGGCACCGGGCTTGTTCACCACCACCACGCTCTGGCCGAGCACCGGGGTCAATTCGGCGGCGATGAGCCGGCCCAGAAGGTCATTGGACCCGCCGGGCGCGAAATGGACGATCACGGTGATCGCCCGGTCCGGCCACTCGGCCATGGCGCGGCCCGCAAAAGCCCCCGCCGCCAGGGCCAAGGCGAGGGAGAAACAAAGGAAGGTCCGTAAGCGCGACTTCAGGTCATGTCCAAGCTTTCTCATGGGCGTTGTCCTCCAGCTTTTGCTTATCTTTTTGCATCTCGCGTCGCCTCAGGCCGGGGCGCGCAGATTGACGTATCGCCGTGTCTCCGCCGAGCGGACGATGGCGTCGAAGACCTCCGCGCCGTGCAGCACATCGGCGATGGGCACCAGGAAGGGCCGCCGCTCGGTGATGGCGCGGGCGAAGTCCTCCAACTCGGCGCGGAGCATGTCGAAGCCCGGCCGCTTGATGATGTCCGGCGGCGGTGCCTTCACCGGACCCGTTGGCGCGGCGTCCGGAATGGGCGTGAAGCGGAAATTCTCGAGCGTGCTCTCCGACACCTCGGCATGGCCGCCGGTGCCGTAGACGGAAAGATTGTAATAGGGTCCGGTGGAGAGGCAGCAGAACAAGAGCCCGCTCACCCCGTTCTCGAAGGAGAGCAGCACGGAGGTGGTGTCGTCCATCACCGCCGTGCCGCGGCGCTCCACGACGCATTGGACACCCGCCACCCGGCCGGCGAACTCGATCATGTGGTCGAGCAGGTGCACGCCGATGGCGGTCATGGCGGCGGCAGGGGATTCGTGCGGATCGACCCGCCAGCCGCTGGCGGGCAGGAACGGCCCGGTGCCGGAGGTCTGCTGCCCCACGATGCCGCAGATCTTGCCCAGCCGGCCGTCCCGGAACCGCTTGCGCACCTCGCAGACGGAGGGGTGGAAGCGCCGCACGAAGCCGACCGCGAGCACGATGCCCGCTTTCTCCGCCGCCTCCGCCGCAGCGACGGCATCCGCGTGGTTCAGGGCCAGCGGCTTCTCCACGAAGATGTGCTTGCCGGCGGCCGCCGCCCGGCGCACCTGCTCCAGATGCTGGGAATGGGGCGTGGCGATCACCACCGCATCGATGGTGTCATCCTTGAGGATCGCGTCATAGGTTTCGCAGAAGGCGAGCCCCTTCTCGGCGCAGAACGCGTCCACCGTCGCACGATTGGGCGTGTGTGCGGCCACGAAGTGGATGTCCGCGCTCTCCCCTTGCACCGAATTGACCAGCGAGCGGCCCCAGCGGCCGAGCCCCAGGATTGCCGCGCGGATCATGCCGCAGTCTCCCCGTTAAGCCGCCCGAAAGGCGCCGTGCCCTCCTGGCACAGAGTGATCGCGTCGCCCTCCCCCGCCCCGTCCAGCAGCCCGACCGTAAGATGCAGCCCTTCGGGCGTCACCACGTTGGCGAGCCGCCTCGGCTGCCAGTCGGTCTGGCCGAGCACGTGGCGGATGGTAGTGATCTCTTCCACTCTGGCCTCGAACACCCGCGCCTCGGAGAAGGCCGCGCCGTGGCACCGCGCGCACAGGAGACGGCGGGGAAAGAACAGAGTGCTGCAGGCGTCGCAACGCCAGGCATTGACGCCGGGGATCATGGGGCGCGCTCCAGGACAGCGGCGGCCGCGGTGCCGCCATAGCGATACATGGTCATGCCGTAGCCCGTGGCGACCGCGCGCCGCGCGCCGGGCACCTGCCGTTCGCCAGCCCGCCCCTGGAGCTGGAGCACCGCCTCCGAGATGCCGTTGAGCCCGCCCGCCGGCCCGCCGGGCTGGCCCGCCGACATCATGCCGCCCCAGGTGTTGATGGGCGCGCGGTCCCTGCCGATGCGCTCGCGGGCGAAGCGCGCAAGGTCGCTGCCCGGGATCATGCCCAGATCGTCAAGTTGGGCCAGCACCATGGCGGGGTAGTCGTCATAGATGCTGGCGACGTCGATCTCGCTTGGCCCGAAGCCGGCGGCATCCCACAGCTCGGGCGCGAAGGTGGAGATGCCGGTGCGCAGGCCGTCCCCTTCCTGGTTGTCGTAATTGAAGCTGTTGCGGATCGCCTTCACCCGCACCGGCGCATGCGGCCCCCTGGCCGCATCGGGCCGCGTCACGATGATGGCCTGCGCACCCGCCACCACGGGCACGCAGTCGTAGCGGGTGAGCGGATCGGCCACCATGGGCGCGGCGAGATACTCCTCCATGGTGAGCGGGGCGCGATAGACCGCGAACGGGTTCTTGGCCGCCCAGGCGCGCTGGGCGATGGCCATGTGGCCATAGTCCGCCTTCTCCAGCCCGTAGGCCTTCATCTGGCGCGTGGTCACCAGGGAATAGACCCCGTTGGGGCCGCCATGGCCGAGCGGCGCGAGATGCTCGCTGGTGGCCCGGTTGTAGTTGGCGGCGATCTTGGCATAGCCGCCGAGCCCGGTGGCGTCGCCCGCTACCACGAGGATGTTCCTGGCCGCCCCGCAATGCACCCCGCGCGCGGCATGGCCCAGCATGTTCAGAGCGGAGGAGCCGCCATTGGTGTCCTGGTGCAGCCATTTAAGGGAGAGGCCGAGCCGCCAGGCGAGGTCCACCGCGGCATCGGGCGCAATCGAGAAGGAGGTCACCGCGAAGCCGTCGATCTCGGACGCGTCCATCCGGGCATCGGCCAGCGCGGCCACCACCGCGTCGCGGATGAAGGTGTGCGTCGACTGGTCGGGCTCGGGGCGCCGGACATATTGCGACTGGCCGACGGCCACGATGGCCGCCTCCAAACCCTGTGCCATTCGGCGTTTCCTTGTGCGTTCTTGTTTGAGATTGACTTGATCAATCGTTTGATCACAGATTAACGTCCATCACGACGCCGTCAAGCGGCATTTCCCGCATCCCGGCGTCGAAGCAAGAACGAAGAGGAGCAGACGGTGCAGAAGCCGCTCGAAGGAATCCGCGTGCTCGAGCTTGGGAATTTCATTGCCGCGCCCTTCTGCGGCACCATGCTGGCGGACATGGGGGCCGACATCATCAAGATCGAGCCGCCCCAGGGCGATATGGCCCGCGCCATGCCGCCCATCATCGAGGCGCAGAGCGCCACTTTCGTCGCCCTCAACCGCAACAAGCGCAGCCTTGTCCTGGACCTGAAGAAGCCCGAATCCGCCGAGATCGTCCGCGAGCTGGCCAAGACGGCGGACGTGCTGCTGGAGAATTACCGGCCCGGCGTGCTGGACAAGCTGGGGCTCGGCGCCGAGGCGATCCGGGCCGTCAATCCCGACATCGTCTACACCTCCGTCTCCGGCTACGGGCAGACCGGCCCGTTCCGCCGCCGGGCGGCGGTCAACCTCATCGTCGAGGCCGCCTCCGGCACGCTGTCCGTGAATGGCGAGGAAGGCGAGATGCCGGTCCGCCCGGGCGTGCAGACCGCCGACATGTTCGGCGCCATGTTCGCCACCTATGCGACCCTCGCCGGCCTCATCGGCAAGCTGCGCCACAAGACCGGACGCACGGTCGACGTCTCGCTGGTGGAATCCTCCATCGCGGTCGCTGCGTGGGAGACAGCCGAGTATCTGGCGGTCGGCACCGTGCCCGGCCAGATGGGCCATCGCCACCGCCTTAACGCGCCCTACCAGCTGTTCGAGACGGCGGACCGGCGCTATGTGGCCATCGGCACGCCCAACACCCAGCTCTTCCAGAAGTTCATGGAGGCCATCGGCCTTGCGGAGCACAATGCCGACCCGCGCTTTGCCACCTATGCCAGCCGCAAGGCCAATGAGGAGGCCCTCATCGCCCTGGTGGAACCGGCGATGAAGCGGTTCCCGGCGCTTCAGATCGAAGAGGCCATGGTGGAGATGGGCGTGCCGTGCGGCCTCGTGAACAATATCGAGGAGGCGCTGACCAACCCGCACAGCACTGAACGGGGTGTCATCACCACCGTCTCCCATCCGGTTCTCGGCGAAATGCGCACGGTGCGAAACCCCGTTCTGTTCGACGAAGGCGGCCCCGACGTGCGCAACCCAGCCCCGCTTTTGGGCCAGCATTCGGCCGAGGTGCTGCGGGAGATCGGGCTCTCTGACGGGCGCATCCGCGAACTCGCGGAGGCGGGCGTCACCAAGCTACCCGTGATGGCGGCAAGTTCGGCAGCCTGAGGCAAAGGCGGCCGGCCCCCTTCAGCCGCCGAGATACGCCTTCAGGAGATCCGGGCTGTCCAGCAGGGCCTGCGCCGTGTTTTCGGCGACCACGCGGCCCGTCTCGAAGACATAGGCGCGGCTTGCGACGCTGAGCGCGTTGTAGACGTTCTGCTCCACCAGAAGCACGGTGATGCCCTGCGTCTGCAATTCCCGGATCACGGCGAGCACCTCCTTCGCCATCATGGGGCTGAGACCGAGCGAGGGCTCGTCCAGAAGCAGCAGCCGCGGCGCCGACATGAGCGCCCGGCCGATGGCGAGCATCTGCTGCTCGCCGCCGGAAAGGGTGCCGGCGAGCTGGCGCCGCCGCTCCTTCAGGCGCGGGAAACGGACATAGATGCGCTCCATGCGCCGATCGATCTCGGCGCGGTCGGAAACCAGATAGGCGCCGAGGCGAAGGTTTTCCTCCACCATCATTTCGGGCCAGACGTGGCGCTCCTCGGGGCAGTGGGCGAGCCCCGCGCGCAGCACCGCGTCCGCCCCGCGCCCCGTGATGGAGGCGCCATCAAAGCGCACCTCGCCGGCGCTCGGCCGCATCAGGCCCGAAATGACGCGGAAGGTGGTGGTCTTGCCGGCGCCGTTGGCGCCGAGGAGCGCCACCACCTCGCCGGGCTCGACGCGCAGGTCGATGCCGTGCAGCGCCTTCGCCTTGCCATAGGCGGCCTCGACACCCTTCAATTCCAGGACGGGAGCCATTCTCACGCCTCCGCCTTGCCGAGATAGGCTTCCACCACGTGCGGGTCGGCGCGCACCTCCGCGGGACTTCCCTCGGCGAGCTTCCTGCCGAAATTCATCACCACGACGCGGTCGGATACGCTCATCACCAGGCTCATATTGTGTTCCACCAGGAGCAGGGCTTCGACGCGCGTGCCCACGAGCCCCTTCAGCAGCACCCCGAGCTGGATGGCCTCCTGGGAGTTCAGCCCGGCCGCCGGCTCGTCCAGCATCAGGAGGCGCGGTGCGGCGCCGAGCGCCACGCCGACCTCCAGAAGGCGCAGCTCGCCGCAGGACAGCGCGCTCGCCTCCGTGTCCGCCCGCGCCCCGAGGCCGATCTCGCGGACGATCTCCATGGCCTCTTCCCTCAGCCGCGTCTCGCTGGCGCGCACGCCGGCGCCGGGGAAGAAGGTCTTCCATAGGGAGAGCGTCCCCTGCCGGTGCCGCGCCGAGAGCACGTTCTCGAAAACGGTCAGCGGCTTCAGCACATTGGTCTTCTGGAACGAGCGGATGATGCCGCGCCGGGCGATCTCGTGGGGCTCGCGGCCGGTCACGTCGCTGCCGTCCACGCGCACGCGTCCCTCGCTCGGCTTGTAGAAGCCGGTGACGAGGTTGAAGCAGGTGGTCTTGCCGGCCCCGTTGGGGCCGATGAGGCTCACCACCTCGCCCTTGCTGACCGAGAAGCTGACCTTCGAGACCGCGGCGACGCCGCCGAAGCTCTTCGAGATGCCGTCTATGTCCAGCATGCCGTCCTCCTCAGGCCTTCGCCGCGCGCTCGCGCCGGCGCGCAAGGGCGCCGGCGAGGCCCTGGGGCATGAACAGCACCACCGCGATCACGATGAGCCCGAACAAGGAGAGCCGCAGCTCCTTGAAGTCGCGCAGATACTCCTCCAGCAGCACGACGATGACCGGGCCGATCACCGGCCCCACCAGCGTCCCCTTCCCGCCGAGGAGCACCATGATGATCATGGAGATCATGAACGAGAAGCCGAACACTTCCGGCCCCACGAAGGAGACGTAATGGGCATAGAAGGCGCCCGCGACGCCGGCCATGGCCGCCGCGATGACGAAGGTGAGGAGGCCGAGATAGAAGGGCCAGATGCCCACGGACTGGGCCACGAACCGGTTCTCGCGCACCGACACCGCGGCGCGGCCGAGGTTCGAGTTCACAAAGCGATAGGCGGCGTAGACGCAGAGCGCCGCAAGCCCGAGGCCCACATAGTAGAAGCCCACCTTCTGGTCGAGCATGGACAGCCCGACGAGGAAGGCGGGCTTGGGGATGCCGGCAATGCCCATGGGGCCGTTGGTGAGCCCCACCCAATTGTTGGCGACGATGCGCAGCACCTCCGCAAAGCAGAGCGTGATGATGACGAAGAACGGCCCGCGCAGGCGCAGCGTCACGGCGCCGATGACGAGGCCGAACAGCGCCGCGACCAGGCACGCCAGGATCACGTTCGCCACGAACGGCAGGCCGAACGTACTCGCGCCCAGCGCCGCCGTATAGGCGCCGATGCCGAGGAAGGCGGTGTGGCCCAGCGGGAACTCGCCCACATAGCCAACCATCAGGTTGAAGCTGGTGGCGAGCATGATGGAGAAGACCACCAGCACACCGATATGCATGAAATACTCATCCCGCAGCACCAGCGGAACGAGGAGCCCCACGGCGAGGGCGGCGAGGAGCATGTTGCGCTGAAGGACCATCACGCGCGCTCCGCCTGCTTGGAGAAGAGGCCGTAGGGCCGGACTAGCAGCATGGCGATCACCAAAGCGAAGCCCACCGCATCCACATAGCCGGAGGGGCCGTAGCCGCCCCAGATGGCCTCCACGAGGCCGAGCACGAGCCCGCCGACGATGGCGCCGGCGAAGCTGCCCATGCCCCCCAGGATCACCACCACGAAGGCTTTCAGACTTACGATGCCGCCGATGGTGGCCTGCGCCACATAGATGGAGCCGAGCAGCATGCCGGCGGTGCCTGCGAGCGCCGAGCCGAGCGCGAAGGTGAGGCCGTAGACGTGGCGGGTGCGGATGCCCACGAGGCGCGCGGCGGTCGCGTCCTGGAAGGTGGCGCGCATGGCGCGGCCCAGCGTCGTCTTCTGCACCAGGAGGTGCACGGCGAGGATCAGCACGGCGCACAGCGCCACGATGAAGAGCCGCGCCTGCGTCACCACCACGGGGCCGATGAAGACCGGGCGGTTGAGGAAGGGCGAAACCACCTTTAGAGGCGCGGTGCCCACCACCAGAAGCGCCGTGTTCACGATGAAGATGGAGAGGCCGATGGTGAGGAGGATTCCGGTCTCCGGCCCCTGGTCGCGCACCCGCTCGATGAGAAAGCGATCGATGAGGAGGCCGAACATGCCCATGCCGAGGATGACGATGGGCAGAGCGAGGAAGAAGTTCAGCCCCATGGCATTGGTCAGCGCCCAGCCGGCGAGGCCGCCGATCACGTAGAACTCGCCATGGGCGAAGTTCACCACGCGCATCAGGCCGAACACGAGCGTGAGGCCGAGCGCGGAGAGGGCGTAGAACGTGCCGTTGACGAGGCCGTTCGCGAGAAGCTGGAGAAGGAGATCCATCCGGAAAGGCCTTGCTGAATCGCGACGGGGCCGCGATGGCCGCAGAACAACCCTTCCCGCCTACGATGGGCCGAAGCGGGAAGGTGGTAGGCGGCAGTGACGCCGCCCAGATGGGATCACTCGACCGCGGTGCTTGCGACCTCGACCGGCACGCCCTTCTGGAGCTGCACCAGCACCACCGAGAAGCCGTGGGCCTGGCCCTTCTCGTCGAAGCGGAAGCGGCCGTTGGGGCCCTGATAGTCGGTCTTGGTCAGCGCCTCGCGGATCTTGTCGGGATCGGTCGAGCCCGCGCGCTGGATGGCGTCCATGACGATGTTCAGGGAATTGTATCCCGCCGCGCTATACTTGCCGGGCACCTCGTTGTAGCGCGCCTTATAGGCCGCGACGAACGCCTCGTTGAGCGGCGTCTTCATGGTGTAGGCGTAAGGCACCGCCGCATAGATCCCCTCGGCGGCATCGCCGGTGAGCTTGATGAAGTCGGCGGTGGCCCAGGAGCCGACGCCGAACACCTTCAGTTGCATGCCGAACTCGGCCTTCTGCTTCACGAAGATCGAGCCGTCCTGCGTCTCCGCCGCGACGAACACGCCGTCGGCGCCGGAGGCGCGCAGCTTGGTGAGGAGGGTGTAGAAATCGGACGTGCCGTGCTCGAAGAACTCCTTCATCACGGTGGTGGCGCCAAGCGAGGTCATCTGGCGCTCGAACTCATCCACACCACCCCGGCCCCAATCGTCGTTCACGCCGATATAGGCGACCTTCTTCAGCTTCATCTGGTCGTAGAGGATCTTGGCGAAGGACTTCGCCAGCAGCGCGTCGGTCTCCGTGGCGCGGAAGAACCATTTGTTGCCCTTCTCCGTCAGGGCGGCGCTGGAGGAGACACCCGTGACGAGCGGCAGCTTGTTGTTCTCGGCCACCGGCATCACCGCCAGGGTGGAGGAGGAGCAGAAGGCGCCCACCAGCGACACCACCTTGTCGCGCTGGATCAGCTTCTCGGCGGCATTCACGGAATTGGCGGGCTTGCACTGTCCGTCCTCGACGATGAGTTCCACCTTCTTGCCCAGCACCCCGCCCTTGGCGTTGCGCTCGTCCACGGCCTGCTTGGCGCCGTTGACGTCGGTGGTGCCGTTATAGGCGACGGACCCGGTGAGCGGCTGGATGAGGCCGATCTTCACCGTCTCCTGAGCAAATGCAGGGGCTAAAGCGAACGATGCGAGAACTGCCGCAAGGGGAAGCGAGGTCTTGAAGGAGGCTGACATCTTTCCATTCCTCTGGTCGGTCGGTGGAAGGGTCGCGGTTCGAGCCGCTTTTCTTCAGGCGGCGCGGCCGAACAGCCGGCGGAAGAAGCCGGCGATGCGGTCGCGCAGGATGGTGATGAACAGGTTCCCGCCGTCGAGCGGCTGGGCCGCGCGGGGTGGCGGCGAAAGCGTCTCCGACGGCATGCCGGCCGGGGACGCGGCGGCCTCGGGCGCCTGGGCGGCGAGGCGTTCGCGGAAATTCTTCACGAACTCCGCAGTGATGCGGTTGGCGATCTCCTGGATGATCCCGGCCTTGCCGAACTGGGCCAGGGCGCCCGCGAGATTGACCGTGCAGACCACGTGCACGCTGGTTCCCGCCCCGGTTTCCGACAGCGTGTAGGTCATGCAGCCATTGGCGCGGGAGGAGGAGCGCGCATCCGCGCCCTTGCCGGAGACCACCGCGCTCCAGTTCGCGGGATCACGCGCGATCTCCACTTCCCCGAGGAAGGTCGCCGCCAGCGGTCCGACCTTCACGGCAAAGGAGCCCTTGTGGCGGTTCTCGCCCAGCTCCTCCAGCAGTGCCGCGCCGGGCAGGCATTCCGCGACGAGGTGCACGTCGCTCATGGCGGCCCAGACTTCTGGGCGTGGCGCGGGAAGTTCGAACGTCTGCTCGATCTGCATCTATGCCTCCTCGGGCTGCTTGAGCGCCGCGGCGGCATGTTGGATGGAGCGCACGATGCCCTGGTAGCCGGTACATCGGCAGAGGTTTCCGCTGATGCCGGCGCGGATCTCGGCCGCGTCGGCGTCAGGCTTGCGGGCGAGGAGGTCGAGGCTGGTGATCAGCATGCCGGGCGTGCAGAAGCCGCACTGAAGGCCGTGCTTCTCGTGGAAGCTCTCCTTGATCACGCGCATGCGCGGATCGTCGGCCAGCCCCTCCAGGGTGCGGATGTCGGCGCCGTCCGCCGCCACGGCGAGCGTGATGCAGGAGCGTGCGGGCGCGCCGTCGAAGAGGATGGTGCAGGCCCCGCAGACGCCATGCTCGCAGCCGAGATGGGTCGCGGTGAGCCGCAGGTGCTCGCGCAGGAAATCGCCGAGGTGCAGGCGCGGCTCCACGAAGGCCTCGACGCGCTCGCCGTTCACGGTGAGGGAGATGGGCAGCTTCATGGACGGACAGCCTCCGCGATGGCGCGCGTCACGGCCGTGGCGTGCAAAGTGATGGCGGCGGGCGCAAGATCCCGGCCGGATCCGGCCAGTTCCGCCCTGACGATCTCGGCCAATGCCGCCCCGCCGGTGCCGGCGCAGGCGGCGGCAGCGCTCTGCGGCAGCAGGAGCGGCGCGCCGTCCAGAGCGCCGAGGGCAATGCGGCCTTCATTCCGCGCCGTGTCGATGAGGGCGATGACGAGGGATTCGGCATATTCCCCCGCCTTCACCGCCACCTTGTAGGTGCCCCAGCGCGTGGTGTCCGGTAGGCGCCGCACCTTGACGGCGGTGAGAAGCTCCGTCGGCTCCAGGATGGTGAAATAGGGGCCGAGCACGAAATCCTCGGCCTTCACCCACCGCTCGCCGGCCACGCCGACAATGCCGATCTCGGCATCGAGCGCGACCACGGTGGTCAGCCAGTCCGCGGCGGGGTCCGCCAGCGCCAAAGCGCCGCCGATGGTGCCGCGATTGCGCACCGCGCGATAGGCGATGCGCCCCGCCACATGGCGCATAAGCCCCCGCGTCACATCAGGCACGAGGCCGTCCTCGAAGGCGGCATGGGTGACGAGCGCACCATAGACCGCGCCGTCCGGCATCTCCTCAGCCCCCCGCAGCTCGGGCACGGCGCGCAGCTCCACCAGCGCGTCCACCGGCGTCAGCCGCAGGTTGAGCATGGGCACCAGCGACTGGCCGCCGGCCAGCGGCCGTGCTTCTCCCGCCGCCAGAAGGCCGAGCGCATCAGCGAGCGAAGAGGGACGGTGGAAGGCGAAGGGTGCGGGCTTCATGCCTGGGCCTCCGTGAGGGCTTCCAGCACCCGTTCCGGCGTCACGGGCGTGCGGGCGATCTCCACCCCATGGCCGCGCAACGCATCGTTGAGGGCATTGACCACGGCGGCGGGCGGCGAGATGGCGCCCCCTTCCCCCATGCCCTTGATGCCGAAGCGGGTGTGAGGCGAGGGCGTCTCCATGTGCAGCACCCGCACATCGGGCACTTCGCAGGCGCCGGGGATCATGTAATCGAGGAAGGTGGATGCGAGCGGCTGGCCGTTCTCGTCATAGGGGATTTCCTCGAACAGCGCCGTGCCGAGCCCCTGGGCGACGCCGCCCACCACCTGCGCCTCCACCAGCAGCGGGTTCACCATGGTCCCGCAATCGTGGCAGACCACGTAGTCGAGGATCTCGATAAGCCCCGTGCCGGGATCGAGCGCGACGGTGCAGGCGTGGGTGGCATAGGAGAAGGCGCCGGTGGAGCGGCCGGGCTGGTAGACCGCGCTCTCTTCCAGCGCCGGGTCCTCGCCTTCAGGCAGGCGCTCGGGATGGAGATAGGCGGCGTCCGCGATCTGGGCGAACGAGACGAACTGGTCGCCGAACCAGACCTGCCCGCCCTCCAGCCGCACGTCATCGCGCGGGGCCTGGAGGAGATGGGCGCCGATGCGCCGGATCTTCTCCGCCATCTGCCCGCAGGCCAGCGACACCGCCCCGCCCGCCATGGTCATGGAACGCGAGGCGAAGGTGCCCATGCCATAGGGCGAGAGCGAGCTGTCGCCATGGCGCACGATGACGTTGGAAACCGGGATGCCCAGTTCCTCATTGGCCACCTGGGCCAGCGTGGTCTCCAGGCCCTGGCCGTGGTTCTGGATACCCACGTGCAGGATCAGCTTGCCGTCGGGCGTGAAGCGCGCCAGCGCCGGCTCATAGCCGAACACCACGGGCAGGCCGCGCGCCACCCATTCCGCCGTGCCGTGGGCGGACTGCTCGGTATAGCTCGCCATGCCGAAGCCGATGAGGCGGCCATCCGGCTCGCCCTTCGCCTGTCGCGCGCGCAGGGTGTCGAGGCCAATGGCCTCCACCGCCCGGCGGGCGCATTCGGGATAGTCGCCGCTGTCGTAGAGCTTTCCCGTCACCGAGCGGTAGGGCATGGCTTCAGGCGGCACCATGTTCTCGATGCGCACCTCGGCCGGCTCACGCCCGGCGGCGCGGGCAACGGTATCGATCATGGTCTCGATGGCGAACGCGGCGCCGGTGCGGCCCACGCCGCGATAAGGGCCGAGCGGCGACTTGTTGGTGCAGACGGTGACCGCCGTGCCGTCATAGACCGGGATGTCGTAGGGCCCGGTCATGATGCCGGCGGACATGCCCGCCTCCATGGCCGCGGTCCAGGGCCATACCGAATAGGCCCCCGCATCCACGGTGACCCGCGCCTTCAGGCCCAGAAGCTTGCCGCGGGCATCGGCATAGGCGGTGAGGTCGTAGCGATGCTCGCGGGCGTGGGGCGAGGCGATGAGATGCTCGCGCCGGTCCTCGACCCAGCGCAGCGGCTTGCCGAGCTTGAGGGCGAGCGCGGCGACGGCCAGCTCTTCCGGGTTGAAATTGTTCTTGATGCCGAAGCCGCCGCCCACGTCGGGCGCCACCACGCGCAGCTTGCTCTCGGCGATGCCCAGGGAACGGGCGAGGATGGTGCGGATGACATGGGGAAACTGGGTGGAGGAATAGACCACCAGTTCGTCCATGCGCCGGTCGTGATGGGCGAGCACACCGCGCCCTTCCAGCGACACGCCGGCATGACGGCCCATGGCGAGCGCGCGATGGACGGTGATCGCCGCCTCGGCGGCCACCGCCGCGATGTCACCGGCGGAAATGCGGGTCTCCACCACCACATTGTCCGCCCAGTGCTCGTGCACCCGCGGCGCGCCCTCGGCGAGCGCCACGTCCATGTCCCAGAGCGGCGGAAGCTCCTCGAAATCGACGATGATCGATTGGGCGATGTCCTCCGCCTCGGCCCGCGTGGGGGCAAGGCAGATGGCGATCATCTCGCCCACAAACCGCACCTTGTCCCTGGCGAGGGCGGGATAGTCGGACGCCTTGAAGCCCTTGGCCGCACCTACGGCGGAGATGGGCTGGGCGAACGGAATATCGCTGGCGAAGAACACGCGGCCGCGGTGCTGCTCGGGCACCTCGATGCCGAGGATGCGGGCGTGGGCGAGCGGGCTGCGCAGGAACGCGACCTCCAGCATTCCGGGAAGCTGGATGTCCGCGAGATACTCGCCTTTCCCGTCCAGGAAGCGGCGGTCCTCGTTGCGCAGGACCGGGGCGCCCACACCTTGACCGGACCTCCCCTCAGCCTCAGCGGCTGCATTCATTATCCGCTCCGGTGTTTGTTTTTAGTCAATTTCGTATACGATATTTCGTCGCACGAAAGTCTGTCAAGCGTGCTTGAGGCCGTCTCGGCAATCGGGCATAGAAGGGCATGGGGCTCTTGAAGGGCGGCGCTCAGAAAACCGGCGGTCCGCCGGGGTGGAACGGGAGTTCATGGTCACGCAGGATCCGGCGGATGCCGCCATCGAGGTCGACCGTGATGACAGCGCGCTCATCATGCGCGAGCCCATCCACGACCAGATTCTGCCGCACATCCGGCGCGCCATCGTCGAGAGCCGCTTCAAGCCCGGCGAGCGCCTGTCCGAACCGCAGCTCTGCAAGCAATACGGCATCTCCCGCACCCCGCTGCGCCAGGCGCTGAAATCCCTGGAGGCCGAGGGCCTCGTGCGCCTCGTGCCCCATATCGGAGCCATCGTCACCGACCCCGACGTCGAGGACCTGGGCGAGAAGATGGACGTGCTGATGGCGCTGGAACAGCTCGCCGCCACGCGTGTGGCGCAGGCCCGGCGCCCGCGCGTCGTCTCGCGCATCCAGCGGATCTACGACAAGATGTGCAAGGCGGCGGAGAGCGGCGACCCGGACGCCTATTATCAGCTCAACGACACGTTCCACCGGGCCATCGTCACGGGCTGCGAGAATGCGACGCTCGAGACCATGCACCAGAACATCATGTGGCACGTCCATCGCGAGCGGCACCGCGTGAACACGCACGAGCCCTTTTCGGTCCATGCCGCCGAGCACCATGCGGAGATCGTCAACGCCATTGTCGAGGGCAACGGCGACGCGGCCGGGCGCGCCATGCGCCAGCATCTGGAGGAAGTCGCCCGCGTGCTCCTCGCGCACCGAAAAGGCGAGTAACCCCTAAGCCGCCGCTGACGCCCCTCGCTGGCACGTCTCTGTTCGCCCGGAAGATGGCCGTGGAGCCCCGCCTCGGCGTTGCGCAACTGATATTGCGTGGCGAAGACGATGCCTATCTGCGGCTCCGGCAGCCGGAAGGATGGACAGGCCGCAGCCTTCCAGGACGAGGGCAGGACCGCGAGACCGTTGAAGAGAGCCTTGTCCGAGCCGGCAAGCCGGCGCGTCTTCCGGCATTGCCGGGCCCGGTCCGCAATGTATTGACGGCGCTGGGTCAAGCAGCGGCCCCACGCTCAAGAGCATGCCTTGCCGTCCACCGGTCGTGTTGACAATCCCGGCAGCATGACATTTCATTGATATGAAACAAAACAAACGTATTGCCAAGCAATACGATAAATTTACAAACCTTCTTGGGACGTGTCTTTGCATATGCTGGAGGAAGCTCCCCCTCCGACGAACCGTTGTGAAGCAAGGTGCCGCCCCTCACAGGGAGCGCTGGGTGCCTGCTTATTGAGTTGCGGCTCAAATATGCCCCCGCCTGACAGACACAGCAGGTAAGCCCCATGCCTTTGCTCGAAGTGCGAGATCTCAAGGTCCACTTGAAGAGCAGTGAAGGCAGCGTCCGCGCCGTGGATGGGGTGAGCTTCTCCATCAATGCGGGAGAGACCCTCGGACTGGTCGGGGAATCCGGCAGCGGCAAGAGCATCACCGCCATGTCGCTCCTCTCCCTGATCGAGAGGACGAAGATCGCCCATCACTCAGGCGAGATCCTCTTCGAGGGACGGGACATCAGCAACCTGTCGTCGGCCGAGCTGCGCACCCTGCGCGGCAACGAGATCACCATGATCTTCCAGGAGCCCATGACATCGCTGAACCCGGTGCTGACGGTGGGCTGGCAGATCAGCGAAGTGCTCGTGCGCCACCGCGGCATGTCGCGCCGCGCGGCAGCGGCAGAGGCGGTGGAGCTGCTGGCGCGCGTGGGCATCCCCTCCCCACGGGAGCGGGCGCGGGATTTTCCCCATCGCCTGTCCGGCGGCATGCGCCAGAGGGTGATGATCGCCATGGCCATCGCCTGCCGCCCCAAGCTCCTCATCGCCGACGAGCCCACCACCGCGCTTGATGTGACGGTGCAGGCGCAGATCCTCGAACTGATCGACGGCCTGAAGCGGGAGCTGAACATGGGGGTGCTGCTCATCACCCACAATTTCGGCATCGTCGTGCAGACGGCGGAGCGCACCGCCGTGATGTATGCAGGGCGGATCGTGGAGAGCGCCGCCACCGTCGACCTGTTCGACCGGCCGGGCCACCCCTATACGGCCGGCCTGCTCGGCGCCATGCCGCGGCTGGGAGATCGGGCGCGCCACGGGCGCCATCGGCTGCGGGAAATTCCAGGCATCGTGCCGCGCCTCACCGTTGAGCGACGCACATGCAGCTTCGCGCCCCGCTGCAATCAGCGGTTCGCCGCCTGCATCGAGAGCCAGCCCCCCGCCTTCGAGCTGGAAGCCGGCCACAGCGCCCGCTGCTTTGCCGCCGCCCGCGAGGCGGGGCTCCTGACGGAGGGCGCGGCGTGAGCGAAGGCGACACCATCCTGCAGGTGCGGGGGCTCACCAAGCATTTCGTCGCCCGCGGCGGGCTGCTCGGGCGGGAAACCGGACGGGTGCGCGCCGTGGACGGGCTCGACCTCGACGTGCGGCGCGGCGAGACCTTGGGGCTGGTGGGGGAGTCCGGTTGCGGCAAGTCCACGACGGGTCGGCTGATCCTGCGCCTCATCGAGCCGGACGAGGGGTCGGTGCGCTTCGAGGGCCGGGACATCGTCGCCGGCAGCCAGGCCGACATGCGCCTGCTCCGGCGCGACATGCAGTTCGTGTTCCAGGACCCCTACGCCTCGCTGAACCCGCGCCTGTCCGTGGGCGAGATCGTCGAGGAGCCGCTCATCGTCCACGGGGTCGGCTCCCCCGGCGAGCGGCGCGAGCGCATCGCCACGACGCTCCGCCGCGTGGGCATCCGGCCGGAGCTCATGGGCCGCTATCCCCATGAGTTCAGCGGCGGGCAGCGCCAGCGCATCGGCATCGCGCGCGCCCTCGTGCTGGGGCCGAAGCTCATCATCGCCGACGAGCCTCTCTCGGCCCTCGACGTCTCGGTCCAGGCCAGCGTGATGAACCTGATGCAGGAGATCCAGGAGGAATTCGGCATCTCCTTCATCCTGATCGCCCACGACCTCGCGGCAGTCGAGCACATGAGCCACCAGGTGGCCGTCATGTATCTCGGACGGATCGTGGAAGTGGCGCCGGCGGAAGAGCTCTACGCCGCGCCAAAGCACCCCTACACGCAGATCCTGCTGCAGTCCGTCCCGCCCCTCGACCCGCATCTGCCGCGCTCCTGGCCGCGCATCGAAGGCGAGGTGCCGAGCCCCATGCGACCGCCCTCGGGCTGCCCTTTCCATCCCCGGTGCCCGGCACGGATGGCCGTGTGCAGTGTCGAGCGCCCGCCGCTTCAGGCCCTGCCCGGCGGGCGGCGTGTGGCCTGCCATCTCTACGACGCTGAAGGCTCGACGGAAGCGGGGGTCAACTGATGCTCACCTTCCTTGTCCGTCGACTCATGCAGCTCATCCCCGTGGTGTTCGGCGTGTCGCTGATCGTCTTCCTGATGATCCACGTCATCCCGGGAGATCCGGCCCAGCTCATCGCCGGGCCCGATGCCACGCCGGAGGACGTGGAGGTGGTGCGCACCTCGCTGGGGCTCGACCGCCCCTTGCCGGTTCAGTATCTGAGCTTCGTCGGCAAGGCGCTCACCGGCGACCTCGGCATGAGCTTCCGCACCGGCCGTCCGGTGACCGAGGAGATCGGCGCGCGCTACGGCAACACGCTGGCGCTGGGCCTCGTGGCCATGGCGTTCGGCACCCTGGTCGGCCTCGCCGTCGGCATCGTCACCGCGGTCTTCCGCGGCGGCTGGATCGACAACACGGTCCTCGGCATATCCCTTCTGGGCATATCCGTGCCGCCCTTCTTTCTCGGCATCCTCCTGATGCTGCTCTTCTCCGTGGAGCTGAACTGGCTGCCCCTCACCGGAATGGGAAGCTGGCAGAACTTCGTGCTTCCCTCCCTGACCCTGGGCATCCCCAACGTCGCCGTGATCGCGCGCATCACCCGCGCGAACCTCGTGGAGGTACTTCAGCAGGATTATGTGCGCACGGCCCAGGCCAAGGGGCTTCCGGGAACCGTCGTGGTCCTGCGGCACGCGCTGCGCAACGCGCTGATCCCCGTGGTCACCGTGGTCGGCCTCCAGATGGGCTACCTGCTGGGCGGCGCGGTGGTCACCGAGACGGTGTTCGCCTGGCCCGGCATCGGCCGGCTCCTGATCCAGTCCATCTCCTCGCGCGACTTCCCCATGGTGCAGGCCTCCGTGCTGATGCTGGCGCTGACCTTCGTGCTGATCAACCTCATCAGCGACATCCTCTACCGCCTCGTCGACCCGCGGATCGAAATCAAATGAGCGCGCACACGCAGGATTACGCGCCGCGGGAACTGGACACCTCCCTGCCCCTCCCGCTCGCCGAAGAAGAGGCCGCCGCGCCGCGCAGCCGGCTGCAGCGGCAATGGTCCCAGTTCCGGCGCTCCAAGCTGGCACTGCCGGGCGCGGTGATCGTCATCGTCTTCATCCTGCTGGCCATCGCAGCGCCCGTTCTGGCGCCGTGGGATCCTTATGAAAACAACCTGATGGATATGCTCGTGCCCCCGAGCTGGGCGCATCCGTTCGGCACGGACGAACTCGGCCGGGACATCCTCTCGCGCATCCTCTACGGCGCGCGCCTGTCCATGGTGGAAGGGCTATTCTCCGTGGGCCTCGCCATGATCGTCGGCGTGCCCTTCGGCATGCTCGCCGCCTATGTGGGCGGGCGCACCGACACCGTGCTGATGCGCATCATCGACGTGCTGCTGGCCTTTCCCGGCGTCCTGCTCGCCATCGTCATCGTGAGCATTCTGGGCGCGAGCCTCATCAACGCGATGATCGCGGTGGCGATCTACACCATGCCCATCTTCGCGCGCCTTGCGCGCGGCTCAACGCTCTCGGTCAAGCAGGAGCCGTATATCGAGGCGTGCCGCGCCGTGGGCATGACCCATTCGCGCATCCTGTTCCGGCACATCCTGCCCAACATCGCATCGACACTCTGGGTGATGGCGGCGCTGCGCGTGAGCCTGGCGATCCTCACCGCCTCCAGCCTGAGCTTTCTCGGCCTCGGCGCGCAGCCCCCCTCGCCCGAATGGGGCGCCATGCTGGCCACCGGGCGCAACTACATGCTCATCGCGCCGCATGTGGCGCTGTTCCCGGGCGCGGCCATCGTGCTGCTGGTGCTGGGGCTGAACCTGCTCCAGGACGGCCTGCGCATGGCCCTCGACCCCAAGATGGCGGAACGCTGATGCGGCCCGGACGCCATCTCCCGGACCGCATCCTCGCCTCAATAGGCGATGAAGGCGCGGTATGCCTCGGAGAGATCGGTGACCGTGGCCTTCAGCAGCTTCTCCCCGTGCTCGGGGCAGGACATGGACGGATCGGAGCCGATGCGCCCGTCGGGATAGCGCATGCGGTAGTCGGTGGAGTGGAAGAAGTCGGAGCGCGGGTTGGCCACCTTCGGCGACATCTCCACATGCTTGATGTCGTCGGGCCGGTAGAACTGGGCGAGCGAGATCTCGGCGGCCGTGGCGTGGCTCCCGCTATTGCCGTGATAGAATTCTTCCGCCAGCGCCCGGGTGCGCCCGCCCGCCTGCCACATCATGGTCATGCAGCGGATCTTGAACCCGGCGGGATCGGGGCCGAGCGAGCCGTCAGCATAGATCTCGTCGAACGCGGACTTCAGCGGCGTGACGTTGCCGCCATGGCCGTTGAGGAAGAAGAACTTCTCGAAGCCGTGGATGGCGAGCGACTGCACGATGTCGCGCACCATGAGCGCCATGGTGCTCGGCCGCAGCGTCACCGATCCGGTGAAGCCGAGATGGTGCTGGGACATGCCGTAATTGAGGGTGGGCGCCACGTAGGCGTTGCATTCCTCGCCGACACCCTTGGCCACCACTTCCGCGCAGAGATGGTCGGTGCCGATGAGCCCGTTGGGACCGTGCTGTTCGGTGGCGCCGATGGGAATGATGATGCCGCGTGTGGTGTCCTTGGCGAGATAATCCTCGACCTCGGGCCAGGTGGCGTGAGCGAGCAGCATGACGCGGAACTCCTGAAAGCAGGCTCCGGCAGACAGGCTCCGACACGGCGCGCCCGTCCTGGAAGCATTGAGATGAAGCACACTGCGGCCTTCGCCGGAGGAGATGTGGCGACCGCATTTGCAGGTCCGCATTCTCGACGCTGCGCCAAGATTGTCAATATAGTTGCCAAAAGGAATGGATTATGAGCTGAATATAATCAGATCAACTTTTGTAGATGAAACTTTATTACTTAATTATCCTGAGTTTTCAGGAACGAGTATGCTTGTCTTTCGAGGAATGATGTAACTCTCACCGAATGGAAGGGCGACCGATGTCCCAAGGCGTGTCTCGACGGACCCTGTTCAAAACCGCGGCTGTCGCCGGGGGCGCCTTTGCCCTCGGCCAGATGCCGGGCGGCGCGGCCGCGCAGGCGGCGACCACGCTGAAGTTCGCCACCGGAACGGACGCCGTGACGATGGACCCGCATCAGGCGGTGGACATCCCCTCCGCACGCGCCTTCATGCAGGTCCACGAAACCCTCGTGGCGGCCGGGCAGGACGGCCAGGTGCGGGGCGTGCTCGCCGAGAGCTGGACCACCTCGCCCGACGGCCTCGTGTGGACCTTCAAGCTGCGCAAGGGCATCTCCTTCTCCGATGGAACGCCGTTCAACGCGGAGGCGGTGAAGTACAATTATGACCGCCTCGCCGACCCGGCCATGGCCTCCCCGCGGCGCGTCAGCGCCACCAACGGCATCGCCTCGGTGAACGTGGTCGACGACAACACGGTGGAGTACCGCACCAAGACGCCGCTGGCCCCGCTGCTGCTGCGCCTCGCCCACTACAACTTCGCCATCATGAGCCCCAAGGCGGCGCAGGAAGCGGGCAAGAACTACACCCGCGCGCCGGTGGGCACGGGCCCGTTCAAGATGGCCAAATGGGCGCAGGACGAGATGATGACGTTCGTGCGCAATGACGGCTATTGGGGCACCAAGCCCAAGCTCTCCACGGTGGAGTTCCGCGTGGTGCCGGAGGACAATACCCGGCTCCTCATGCTGCTCTCGGGCGACGCGCACCTCATTGCCAACGTCACCCCCGTCATGGTGCCGCGACTGAAGGGCTCGCCCAAGGTGTCGGTCGCCCAGGTGCCGAGCACCCGCGTGATCTATATCGGCATGAACCGGAACGTGGCGCCCTTCGACAAGCCGCAGGTGCGCGAGGCGGTGGCCGCGGCCATCGATTCCAAGGTGCTGGTGGACCAGGTGCTGCGCGGTTTCGGCACCCAGGCGGGCGCGTTCGATCCGCCGTTCATTCCCGGCTCCACCACCCTGCCGCCCTACAAGTACGACCCCGACCACGCCAAGAAGCTGCTGGCCGAGGCCGGCCTGCCCAACGGCTTCACTGCGGACTTCTACTTCACCACCGGGCGCTACCTGAACGACAAGGACGTGGCCCAGGCCATTCAGGCGCAGCTCGCCAAGGTCGGCATAACCCTCAACATGCAGAGCCCGGAATTCGGCACCTTCATGGGCCTGATCGGCTCGAAGAAGGCCAGCATGTTCATGGCGGGCAAGGGCAACCCCGCCTTCGACCTCGATGGCGGCCTCTCGCTCTACGTCACCACCGGCGGCGGCATGAACTACACCAATTATGCCGACCCGGAGATGGACAAGCTGGTGGCGCAGCAGCGCACCATCATCGACCCGGAGGAGCGCAAGGCGCTGCTGAAGAAGATCCTGGAGAAGATCCGCGCCGATGCGCCGGAGCTGGTGCTCTATTACGAGCAGATGATCTTCGCCATGCAGTCCAACGTGAAGGACGTGGTGGTGACGCCGAACGAGTACGTCTCGTTCGTCAACACCACCATCAACTGAGGCGCGCTGCCATGACGCGAAGCGGCACGGACGGGGCGATGGCGTTTGACGCGGAGGACATCCTCGCCGGGCTCCGCCCCTGGGTGGAGTGCGAGAGCCCGAGCTTCGATGCCGCCGCGGTCAACCGCATGATGACGCTGGCGAGCCGCGACTTCGCGCTCGCCGGCGCCCATATCGACCGCATCCCCGGCCGCCTCGGCTTTGGTGATTGCGTCAGGGCGCGGTTTCCCCATCCCAAGGCCAGCGAGCAGGGGATCCTGGTCTTGTGCCATCTCGACACGGTGCACCCCGTCGGGACGCTCGCCGCCTTGCCTTTCCGGCGCGATGGCGGGCGATGCTATGGACCCGCCATCCTCGACATGAAGGGCGGCACCTACACCGCGCTGCGGGCGTTGAAAGCGCTCCAGCAAGCTGGCATCGCCACGCAGCTTCCAGTCACCTTCCTTCTCACCAGCGACGAGGAAGCCGGCACCACCGCCAACCGCGACCTCATCCTCGCCGAGGCGAGCCGGCACTGTTTCATCCTGGCGCCGGAGCGCTGCCCCACCAATGGCGGGGTGATCTCCAGCCGCGCAGGCATCGCCCGCTTCTCTCTCGACGTGCGGGGCAAGCCGAGCCACGCTCTGGCCGCCGCCTCGGCTGGCTCGTCGGCGGTGCGGGAGATGGCCCGGCGCGTCCTCGAAATCGACGGCATGACCAGCCCGGCCAGCACCTTCGCCGTGGGGGTGATAAAGGGCGGCCAATGGGTGAATTGCGTGCCCATCGCCTGCCATGCGGAATCCATGGTGGTCGCCAAGACGCAGAACGATCTCGATGACGCGATCGCCCGCATGCACGCACTTGCGGGGACCGTGAACGGCGCGACCCTCATTGTCACCCATACCAACACCCGACCGCTTTGGAAGACCAATCCGGCGAGCCTCGCGCTCTACGAGCAGGTGCGCACCATCGCCGCCTCCATCGGCCAGACGATCCCGCTGGAGCCGGGCGGCGGAGGCTCCGACGGCAACATCACCGGCGTTGCGGGCTTCGCCACCATCGACGGCCTCGGTCTCAGGGGCGACGGCCTCCACACCCTTGAAGAACATATCGAGGTCTCAAGCCTGGCCGAGCGGGCAAGCCTTATGGCCGCACTGTTCCAGCATCTCTCCCCGCCGGCTTGAGACTAGAGGGCTGGAAGGAACCGGCGTGGCGCCCGGGCGCCATTTGCGGGGGGCGGCATCGCGCCGCCCACGCTCAGGACAGCATGGCCCCGTCGGGAAGCGAGCCAAAGCCCCGGTTTGGCGATGCCCCGCAAGATAAGCCACTTCCATTTAGCCCAAGAATTAGGCACGCACACTTTTCGCTCTGTTTTGGCCGAAAATACCCATTCTTTGTCCGAAAATGACGCCCCCATGCCCTTGCCGACAAGGGCTTGCTGCGGTGCAATCAGCTTCGAAATCGAAGTGAGAATGCAGCATTAGGCGCATCTAGTCTTTGATCAAACCGTAATCGACACCGCCGATCGCTTCATCGGGAGGGCGCTATTTGCCTTTTCGGGAAAGAAGACGCGATCTCGTGGAGCAAGCAATGCACAAGATACCCACAACCATCTTGACCGGCTTCCTGGGTGCGGGAAAAACCACCTTGCTCAATCACCTGCTGTCGCATGAATCCGGTGAGCGCATTGCGGTGATCGTGAACGAATACGGCGAGGTGGGCATCGACGGCCAGCTGGTGGTGGGCACGCAGGACGAGGTGATCGAGCTTAGCAATGGCTGCCTGTGCTGCACCGTGCGCGGCGACCTCATCGCGGCCATCGGCGACCTCATGGCGAGCGGCCGCCCCATCGACCGCATCGTGATCGAGACCTCCGGCCTCGCCGATCCCGCTCCGGTGATCCAGTCCTTCGTGCTCGACGACGTGCTCTCCCGGCGCCCCGCGCTGGATGCAATCGTCACGGTGGTGGACGCACGGCATCTTCCCCTCCAGCTTTCACAGGACGAAGCGCGCGAGCAGATCGCGTTTGCCGACGTGATCCTCCTCAACAAGACTGACCTCGTCGACGCCGCCGCCCAGGCAGCCGCCGAGCGCGATGTGCGCCGGCTCAACCCCATGGCGCGGCTCCACCGCACCCGCGACTGCGCCGTCGAGCGCGCCCATGTCTTCGACATCGGTGCCTTCGACCTGCAGAACCTCCTCCGCATCGATCCCGCGCTCCTGGACGCGCACGAACACGAGCACGACGCGGACATCGCCTGCATCGCGGTGCGCCATGCCGGCGCGCTGGATCCCGTGCAGTTCAACCGCTTTCTTTCGCAGCTCGTCGCCGAGAAGGGCGCGGACCTTCTGCGCATGAAGGGCATCGTCGACTTTGCCGGTGAGGCGCGCCGCTACGTGTTCCACGGTGTCCACATGACGCTGGACGGCCGGCCTGGCCGGCCTTGGGCGCCGGGCGAAGTCCGGCTCAACCAGATCGTCTTCATCGGCCGCGGCCTCGACGCCGCGATGCTGACGGAGGGGGTCGCCTCCTGCCAGGCAAAACTGCCGGCGCTGGCATCCTGACCATCATGCGTACCCAAAAAACAAAACCCTCCGGAGCCCTGCCATGCCAACACTCCTCGCCTCCATGGTCAGCCTTGGGATCCTCGGCGCCATCGACACGTACATCACCGCCACCATCCTTCCCCTGCCCGTCTGGGTCACCTTCATCGCGTGGGCGTCATTCTTCGCCTGCGGCGGCGGCCAGCACGGCTTCATCAAGTCCGTTGCGTCCAACTGGACCGGCATCGTCATCGCCACCCTCAGCCTGCTGGCCATCGCGCACGGGTGGAACCACCCGCTCTACGCGGCCATCTGCGTCGGCCTCGGCACCTCGGCCATGATCCTCGCCTCGGCCGTGCCGCTGCTCAATTTCCCACCGGCCATCGTGTTCGGCTTCGCCTCCTTCGTCGGCACCTCGATCGCCACCGGCAAGGATGTCCTCACCACGGACCTCTCGCACCCCGCCCTCGTCACGGCGGCGGCGATGTTGCTGGGCGCCGCGTTCGGATACGCGTCCCAGCTCGGCACCCAGATGCTCGCCCGCAAGGGCGTCCCCGCCACCACCTGAACATCGCGATCAAGCGCTCGGAAAGGAGCACGCCATGAAGCTGCAGCATTATCTCGGCGGCCTTGAGGGGCTGGGGCCGGTGAGCGTGGAAACACGCGTCTTCGTGGAGCCGTGGGAAACCCGCATCTTCGGCATCCACACGGCCATGATGGCCCTGTCTTCCCAATTGCCCCTGCCGGCAACGCCCTCCACCTTCCACACGGTGTGGACCTGGGCGGACCTGCGCAAGGGGGCGGAATCCCTGAACCCCTTCGACTATTTCAAGTTCCGCTATTACGAGAAATGGCTGGGCGGCATCTGCGGCTATTTCATCGCCAACGGCTACATCACCGAAGAGGAGCTGGAGGCGAAGACCCGCGAATATTATTCGGACCCGGGCAAGCCCTTGCCGGAGGCCGGTTCAGCGGCGATCGACGCGCGGATCGTGCAGTACCTGGTGGAGGGCGACAGCCCGAAGCGGGATGTGGCCTTCACCCATGACTTCGCAGTCGGCGACACGGTCGAAATCCGCAATGTCCCGAGCGTGGAGCACACGCGCCTGCCCGGCTTCCTGCGTGGCCACAGCGGCGAGGTGGAGACGGTCTATCCGGGCGCCTACACCTATCTGTGCGACACCGGCGCCGACGGCATCGGAACGCCCATGCCGGTCTATTGCGTGAAGTTCGATCCGGCCGCCCTCTGGCCCGGCAATGCCGAGCCGAACTTCACCCTCTATGCGGACCTCTACGCCGCCTATCTCGCCGCGCCGGCCGAGGCCGACGTCGCCGCAGCAGCCTGAGCCTGTTCCCCCAGACCGGAGCATCCTATGGATCCCCGCTTCAATTTCCCCGAAGACCGCGAAGCCCGCAGCGCCGCGCGCGCAAGGGCGCTCGAAGCCCTCCTGATCGAGAAGGGCGTCATCACCGCCGGGTCGGTGGACACCGTGCTCTCCTTCTTCGAGACCAAGATGGGGCCTTTCAACGGCGCGAAGATCGTCGCCCGCGCCTGGACGGACCCGGCGTTCAAGGCGCGCCTCGTGGCCGACACCCCGGCGGCCATCGCCGAGCTGGACCTGCCGGCGGGCATGGCGGGGGCGGAAGGCGAGCACATGCGCGCCGTGGCCAATGGCGAAGGGGTGCACAACCTCATCATCTGCACGCTCTGCTCCTGCTATCCCTGGCCGGTGCTGGGCCTGCCGCCCTATTGGTACAAGGACCCCACCTTCCGCAGCCGGGCGGCACGCGAGCCGCGCGCCGTGCTCAATGAATTCGGCCTTGCCGTCCCCCCGGACGTGGAAATCAAGGTGTGGGATTCGAGCGCCCAGATCCGCTGGTTCGTGGTACCCGAGCGCCCCGCAGGCACCGACGGGCTCGACGAGGGGCAACTGGCGGCCCTGGTCACGCCCGAGGCGATGATGGGCGTCGCCGTGGCCAAGGCCGCCTGACGGGGAGGCTCCGATGCTGACCCGTTTCGAGCACTTCGCGGTGACCACCATGACCGGGGCGGCCGACACGCCGCCCCGCGCCAACGGCGCCCTCTGCTTCGGGCAGGAGTGGGAGCGCACTGCCTTCGGCGTCGCCCTGGCGCTCGCCCGGGATGGGCATTTCGAGTGGGAGGATTTCCGCTCGCAGCTCATCGCCTCCATCGAGGGATGGGAGCAGGGCCACGCCCTCGATGACCCCTCCTGGAACTATTACGAGCAGTGGCTTGCCGCTCTGGAACAGGCGGTGATCGAAGCCGGGCTCGCCTCCCGCGCGGAGATCGATGCGCGCCTCGGCGGCGCATCGGCCTAGGTCAATCGAACCCGGCGGCAGGGGCCGCCTTTCCTTCGCTGCAAGACTGGACACGCACCATGCACATCGAGCCCGGTATCCTCTCCGCTGGAAAAATCCTCGCCGCAAACGCGGCCGCCGTCGCCACCCTCGGCAGCCATGCGGGCGGCTTCCTCCGCCGCCCGCTGGACCTGGTGAAGACGCTCCTCGCGGCCGTGTTCTTCTCCATCTTCATGCAGATGTGGCACATGTCGGTCGGGCCGTCGGAACTGCATCTGATCGGCGCCTCCACCATCTATTTCACCTTCGGCTTTTTGCCGACCCTGTTCGGCTTTGCCCTCGGCCTGCTGCTCCAGAGCGCCCTGTTCGAGCCGCAGGACCTCATCCATCTCGGCGTCAATTCGCTCTCGCTGATGGTGCCGCTCATCGCCGCCCATGCGGCCGTGGGGCGGGTGTGCTTCCGCGACGGCGGCGCGGCGGGCGACATCGCCAAGCTGAAATGGGCCACGGTGTTCAAGTTCGACGGCATCTATTACAGCGGCGTCGTCGCCATGGTCGGCTTCTGGCTGGCGCTCGGGAACGAGGCCACGCCCTTCACCGACTGGGGCCTGTTCGCGCTGTCCTACCTGCCGCTGGCGCTGTGCGAGCCGGCCATCAGCCTCGGCCTGCTGCGCCTGCTGGCACGCTTTCGCGACACCGGCCTCATCCGCCGCTTCACGGCGCTCGACCGGCTGGAATTTGCCTGACCGGAGGGGCGGGGCAACACGCCCCACCCTTCGCCTCGCATGACGCCGCCGTGCAGGCACGTGCAGGCGAGGCTATGATTGACGGCTTGGAGGCGCCCATGCGCATCGTGATCCTCGCTCCACCCGGTGTTCAATCGCTGGACGTTGTCGGCCCCGCGGAGGTGTTCTGGGAGGCCGCCCGGCGGCTCGGCGACCCGAGTGCCTACGAGGTGCAGGTGATGGCGACCACGGACGAGCCGGTGCGCGGCACGGGCGGCCTTCGCTTCCTCGCCGACAGGACCATTCACGACCCCGACGAGCCCATAGACACGCTGCTGGTGGGTGGGGACCCCTCATTCCAGGTCATCGACCCGGCGGTGATGGACTGGCTTCGCCGAAGGGCGCCGGGCGTGCGCCGTTACGGCTCGGTCTGCACCGGCGTGTTTCTGCTCGCGGCTGCCGGCCTGCTGGATGGCAAGCGCGTCACCACCCATTGGGAGTGCGCCGGCCAGTTGAAGGCCGAGTATCCCCACCTCGCCATCGACACCGACCAGATCTTCATCCGCGACGGCGCGCTCGTGACCACCGCCGGCGTCACCGCCGGCATGGACCTCGCCCTCGCGCTGGTGGAGGAGGATTACGGCCGGGATCTCGCGCTCATCGTGGCGCGGTACATGGTCATGTTCCTGAAGCGGCCGGGAGGGCAATCGCAGTTCAGTGCGCATCTGGTGGCGCAGATGTCCGGCAAGTCACCCATCCAGCAGGTGCAGGAATTCGTGCTGGGCCACCTCGCCGAACCTTTGACCGTGGACGCCCTCGCCTCCCGCGCGGGCATGAGCACGCGCAACTTCTCCCGCGTCTTTCGGCGCGAGATGGGCATGACGCCGGCTGATTTCGTGGATGCCGCGCGGCTGGACCACGCCCGCCGGATGCTCCAGGACACGACCATGCCGGCCCAGCGGATTGCCGCGCTGTGCGGCTTCGGCAATGTCGACGCCATGCGGCGCACCTTCGTCCGCAATCTGGGGGTCAGCCCCGTCGATTACCGGCGCCGCTTCCGGACGGCGTGGACCGATGCCGGCGACAAGCTTCAGGCCGTGACCCTGAAGGAGGATGCGCGTTTCAGCGGCGCGTCTCGCCCCACCGCCGCTTCGGCGGCGGGCTGACGCGGGCATGGATCCGCGCAGCCCGCGCGGCGCAGGACCTGGAATTTAATTCTCCGTTTGATCTTCGCAGAACGGCTGTGGCGCAGCGGGATGCTTCCTGTCACAATCTGTAGGCATGCCTACCAAAGCGGCAGACATCGCGCGTCCGTAAGCGGAGACGTTATGCTGGAGACAGTGAGCCAGGCGTCCGATTTCATCGTCATCAACGATATCGACGTGACATATGGAGAGGGCGAGGACGAAGTCCTTGCCGTCAAGGGCGCATCCATGACCATCAGCGAAGGCGAGTTCGTCGCCGTCGTCGGGCCGAGCGGGTGCGGCAAGTCCACCATCCTGAAGGTGGTGTCCGGGCTGCACCGGGTCAGCCGGGGTTCCGCCAAGGTGGAAGGCGAGGAGGTGGTCCGCCCCACCAAGATTTGCGGCATGGCGTTCCAGAACGCGACCCTGCTGCCCTGGCGCACGGCTCTCGACAACGTGCTGCTCTCGCTGGAGATCTCCCCGGCCACGGAGGCGCAGTTCCGCGGCCGCAAGGCCGAGTTCCGGGAGATGGCGCTGGAGATCCTGGCCCTGGTGGGCCTCAAGGATTTCGCCTCGAAGTATCCATGGGAGCTGTCGGGCGGCATGCAGCAGCGGGTCTCGCTCTCGCGGGCCCTCATCCACAAGCCGCGCATGCTGCTGTTGGACGAGCCGTTCGGCGCGCTCGACGCCTTCACCCGCGAAGACCTCTGGAACGTGCTCCAGAAGCTGTGGTTCGAGCTGCGCCCCACGGTGATCCTGGTGACGCACGATCTGCGCGAGGCGGTGTATCTCGCCGACACGGTGTACGTCTTCTCTCCCCGCCCCGGCCGCGTGCTCTCGCGCACGCCCATCGACATCCCGCGTCCGCGCAGCCTCGAGACCACGTTCGAGCCCGGCTTCCAGGATCTGGTGAACGGCCTCAGGACCCAGATTCAAAGGCCCGCGTCATGAGAAAGAAGAAGAAGAACCGCAACGCCGTGCTCGTGCCGCTGCTCATCACGGTGGCCTTCTTCGTGCTGTGGGAGCTGTTCTGCTGGGCGTTCAAGGTGGATGTGTTCATCCTGCCGCGTCCGAGCGTGATCCTCGCCTCCATGTGGAACCACCATACCATCATCCTCACCAACTCGATCCAGACCTTCGTCACCACCATGCTCGGCTTCGGGCTCGCGGTGGCGGTGGGGCTGCTGCTGGGGATGCTGGTGGGGGCCTCGCCCGCCGTCTACCAGGGGGTCTATCCCATCATGGTGGGGCTCAACTCCATCCCCAAGGTGGCGATC
Organism: Aquabacter albus; assembly: GCF_040049275.1. NCBI lineage: Bacteria > Pseudomonadati > Pseudomonadota > Alphaproteobacteria > Hyphomicrobiales > Xanthobacteraceae > Aquabacter > Aquabacter albus. The sequence goes on from NZ_JBDZDT010000008.1 coordinate 356,992, forward strand.
GTGCCGATCCTGGTGATCTGGTTCGGCATCGGCGCCGTGCCGGCGGTGCTCACCGCCTTCTCCATCGCCTTCTTCCCCATCATGGTGAACGTGGCGACGGGCCTTGCCACCATGGAACCGGAATTGCGCGACGTGCTGCGCTCACTGGGCGCGCGCAAGTCGCACATCCTCTGGAAGGTGGGCGTGCCCCGCTCCATGCCCTTCTTCTTCGCCTCCCTGAAGGTCGCCATCGGCATGGCCTTCATCGGCTCGGTGGTGTCCGAGACCATGGCGTCGAACAACGGCATCGGCTTCCTTATGATGACCGCCAGCGCCCGCTTCGACGTTCCGCTCGTCTTCGCCGGGCTCTTCGTCATCGCGCTGATGGGCGTCGGCATGTACGAATTCTTCGCCGCGCTGGAGCGGCGCGTGACCTTCTGGGCCATGCGCGGCAACGAAATCGTGACATGACGCGCGGGATGTCTTTTCCTCGCGGAGGACCCGACAATCCCTGCGCGGAGCGCCGCGCCGGCACCCCGCCGGCCTGAAACGTCACCCCTCGCCCGAAGATACAAAGCACGCGGGCGAGGCTCCCCATCTTCCAGAGAAGGACCTCAAACCATGCTGACTGAGTTCCGCAGCCAAGGCGCCCTTGCCGGTGCCGTGCTTTCAGCCCTGCTTTGCGCCAGCGTCCCGGCGGCGGCGCAGGTGGAGAAGAAGGACATCAAGATCAGTCTCGACTGGGCGTTCCAGGGGCCGCAATCCATCTTCACGCTGGCCGAGGCCAAGGGCTATTTCAAGCGCGAGGGGCTGAACGTCACCATCGACCGGGCGTCCGGCTCCAACGAGACCGTGACCCGCGTCGCCTCCGGCGCCTACGATTTCGGCTGGGGCGACTTCCCCACCATGGTGAAGTACGACGCCACCAATCCCGGCAACCGGCTCATGGGCGTCTACATGTCCGGCGACAAGTCGGCCAATGCCATCATGACCATCAAGGGCAAGGGACCGGCGACGCCGAAGGAGCTGGAAGGCAAGACGCTGGGCTCCACCGCCGGCAGCGCGGCCAATGCCATGTTCCCGCTGTTCGCCGAGAAGGTCGGCATCGATCCCGCCAAGGTGCAATGGAAGATGGTCAGCGGCGCGCTGCGCGAGCCCATGCTGGCGCGCGGCGAAGTGGACGGCGTCGCAGGGTTCGTGACCTCCTCCTTCATGAGCCTCGTGGAGCTGAATGTCCCCGCGAAGGACATCATCGTCATGAACTACAACGATTACGGCCTCACCCAGTATGGCACCACCATCTGGGCCAAGGCGGAGTTCGTGAAGGCCAACCCGAAGACGGTGGCGGCCGTGGTGCGGGCCTATAATGCGGCGCTGAAGGACGCCATCGCCGACCCCGATGCCGCGGTGGCGACCCTGAAGTCGCGCGACGGGCTCCTCAACATGGATGTGGAGTGCAAGCGCCTCATGGTGTCGCTCGCCCTCACCGCCACGCCCAATTACGAGAAGGAAGGGCTGAGCACGATCGACGAGAAGCGGCTCAACGATTCCATCGGCGAGATCCGCCGCGTGTTCGGCTTCAAGGAGGAGATCCCCGCCGACACGGTCTTCACCTCCGAATTCCTGCCGCCGAAGGCGGAGCGGATGCCGCCGAAGCTCGGCGCCTGCAAGGCGGGATGAAGACGGTTTTCACGCGCGCAACGCTCCCCTCCTCGACGAGACGGAGCATTCGCATATGAAGCAAAAAACCGTCATGGCCGGGCCTGTCCCGGCCATCCACGGGGCTCCGCCAGGTGCGCGCTTAAGGGATGGCCGTCATGCCCGGGACAAGCCCGGGCATGACGGCGCACCGGATGTGATCATCGCGGAACGACAGCCTTCCCCTCATGGGCCGCCGATTCCACGATCCCCTGCATGATCGCCACGTTGTGGATCGCCTCTTCCGGCAGCACGCGATAGGAGCCGCGTCCGGCGCAGGTGTCGGCGAACTCCTCAAGCTCCGCCGTCAGCGTGTCGATGGGATCGAAGGTCTTCACCTCCTCGGGGCCGCCCGGAGCCTTGGTCCAGCCGCCCGGCGCGCCCGCCGGCCGCAGCCAGCCGGTGTTCGCTTCCGGGGCGATCTGGGCGATGCCCTTGGTCCCGTAGACCGTGAGGAAGGATTGGAACGGGGACACGAAGATGGTGCCGAGATAGCCGGTGGCACCGGAGGAGAACTGGAACAGCGCCGAGGTGGTGTCGTCCATGTCCACGGGCACCGCGCGGCGGATGGCATTGGCGTTGAGCCGGGTCACCGGCCCGAGCAGCCAGGTGAGGAGGTCGATCATATGGATGCCGAGGCCGGAAATGGCGCCTCCGGGGCTCTCCGTACGGTTCGCCCGCCAGCGGTCCTCGGTGTAGCCGAGCGCGCCGGGCGCAGAGATGTTCGCCTCCGCATGCAGGATCGTGCCGAGCGCGCCGCTGTCGATCTGCTCCTTCAGCCACGCGCCGCCCGAGGAGAAGCGCCGGTTGTGGCCAACCGCCAGCACGACACCGGCCTTGCGGCAGGCCTCGGTGGCGTCGGCACCGTCGCTCGGCTGGAGGGTGAAGGGCTTCTCCACGAACACATGCTTGCCCGCCGCCGCAGCCATCCGCACATGATCGCCGTGCATGGAATGGGGCGTGGTGAGGATGACGCCGTCGATCTCGGGGTCGGCCAGCGCCTGCTCGTAGGTTTCGATCGGCCGCGCGCCGAAGCGGGCGGCGAATGCATCGCGCTTCGCCTTGGAGCGCGAGACGCAGGCCACGATCTTGATCTTGTCGGACCCTTCGACGGACTTCGCCAGCTCGTCGGACCACCAACCAAGGCCAATGGACGCGACTTTCAAAGGCAACTGGGACGGCATGGCGTGTTTCCTCGTGCGGTTTGGAAATTGGCGGTGCGAGGCACAGGGCTGCTGATATAGAAAAACATCACCCTGCGAGGCGTTCGCAGCGCGCCGGGATGATCGAAGCAGGAGCACGAAAAGACAATGCCGTTTGTCGTACTCCGTTACATCAGGGCGCACGTTGTCGTGTCGTCGGGAAGCCCATCATGACAAACCGTGTGGTTCAGGCATCGAAGGTTGCCATCGTCACCGGCGCCTCGCGCGGCATCGGCGCCGCCTGCGCCATCGCGCTGGCGAGAGGGGGCCTGCGCGTCTACCTCGTCGCCGAGGGGACCGAGGAGGAGCTGCGCGCGGTCTCCGCCGACTGCGTCGCCGCCCATCCCCAGGCGGCGGAGTGCGCCTACGGCCTGTTCGATCTCTCGAAGCCCGAAGCTGCCATTGCTGTGGCGGAGGCGGCGGCCTCCGCGCTCGGGCGGGTGGACGTGCTCGTCAACAATGCCGGCATCCGCATCCGCAAGCCGTTCGGCACGTTCTCCAGCGCGGAGTTCGACGAGGTGTTCGCGGTCAATCTGCGAGCCGCCTTGCTCCTCAGCCAGGCCGTGCTGCCCTTCATGCGCGCGGAAGGCGGCGGGCGCATCATCCATATGGCAAGCCAGCTCGGCCTCGTGGCGGACCCCGGCGCCGCGCTCTACGGCATGACCAAGGCGGCGCTGATCCATCTCACCCGCGTCATGGCGCTCGAGCTTGCGATGGAGAACATCCAGGTCAATGCGGTGAGCCCGGGGCCCATCGGCACCGACTATTATCTCGAGCGGGTCAGGCAGGAGCCGGATCTGCTCGCCCGCCGCCTCGCCGCCGTGCCCATGAAGCGTCTCGGCACGCCCGAGGAGGTCGCCGAGGCGGTTGCCTTTCTGGCCACCACGAACGCCAGCTACATCCAGGGCCACAATCTGGTGGTCGATGGCGGCTTCATCATCCACTGAACGCTGGCGACCGCCAGTTCTTCTCAGCGGCGGTCGCTGCGGTGGGCGATGCTTCGGATCATGGAGAGCTCCACCGCGAGCACATGCTGACGCATCAAGGCTTCGGCCTCGCTCGTGTCCTGGTCGAGGATGGCCGCGTAGATGCGGTGGTGGGCCCGGTGGCGCTCGCGCACGTCGGCAAGGTCGAATGCCACGACATTATGGGCCGACGCCTGGGGGATGCGCTGGCACAGGCGCACCACGTCCTCGACCAGAGTGGAGCCCCCCGCCGCGATGATGGCGGAATGGAAGATCTCGTTGTTGCGGGCATAGGCCGCCCGTTGCGCCTCGCGGTCCCCTGCTCCGGCGAGGACGCGGTCGCCGTCCTCCAGTGAGTGCTCGATGATGCGCCGGGCGTCCTCGGGCAGGCCCCGCTCGGCCGCAAGCCGCGCCGCCAGCCCCTCCGCCAAGGCGCGCATCTCATAGGCCTCGACGATTTCCGAGAGACGAACCTCGCGCACGGTGAAGCCGCGATTGGGCACGTAGCTCAGGAGCCCTTCGCCGGCCAGCGTCTGCAGCGCGGCGCGCACGGGCGTGCGGGAGACGTTCAGCTCCTGGCTGAGATGCACTTCGTTGAGGCGGCTGCCCAGGGGGTAGATGCCGTCCAGCAACGCCTGGCGCAGATGCTCCAGAAGCCAGGCTGAGCGCGTCGGCCTGGCTGTGCTTTCCACGTCTTTTTCCAAAACCTTCTGCTGCCTGGACTGCACGCTGCGGATTCCGTTCGCCGTCAAAGACTCGATGCGCCTGTCGCACACGTTCTTATCACGAATTCCGCCCCGCCCCAGCCGGCTGCCCCAGCGTAACTGTACACACTTATTGCTTGACCGCCGACTAAATGTATACAGTTATCGCCTGACTTGAATTTGTGATGGGAGATGGGGCTTGAGCTTGCCTCGCAATTTCGTGGTTTCCCCCGAGGTCCATGCGCTGCCGGTGGCAGGGTCTGAGGCGCTGTTCGCCGTGCGGCGGATCTATTGCGTCGGCCGCAACTATCTCGACCACATCCGCGAGATGCAGGAGGCGGACGAGCGCGACCCGCCCTTCTTCTTCCAGAAGCCCACGGACTCACTGGTGCAGGACGGCGCCACGGTCCCCTACCCGCCTTATACGGACGACTACCAGCATGAGATCGAGCTGGTGGTGGCCATCGGCCGCCCCGGCACGTCGGTGTCGGTGAAGGACGCCGAGAGCCTCGTCTTCGGCTATGCGGTCGGGCTGGAAATGACCCGCCGCGACCGCCAGCGGGAGGCGCGGGACCGCGCCTGGCCGTGGGAGATGGGCAAGTCTTTCGACCAGTCCGCCCCCTGCGCGGTGATCCATCCCGTGAGCGAAGTGGGCCACCCCAAGAGCGGCGCCATCACCCTTTCGGTGAACGGCGCGGAGCGGCAGAGGGGCGACCTCGCCGAGCTGATCTGGAACGTGCCCGAGATCATCTCGAACCTCTCCCACCAATATGAGCTGAAGCCCGGCGACCTGATCTTCACCGGCACGCCGGCCGGTGTCGGCCCCCTCAAGCCGGGCGATCGCCTGGAAGGCGCCATTGCCGGCCTCGGCACCCTTCACCTGACCATCGGCCCCAAAGGCGAGTGAGGTGGCCATGCTTCCTACCGAACGCATCAGCTATTCCCCCATCGCCGGCCGCAAGCCGCTGAAGCTGCCGGACGGCGGCCGGGTGGCCGTCTGGGTCATCGTGAATGTGGAAGAGTGGGACCCGCGCGAGACCATGCCGCGCACGGTGCTCACCCCGCCCGCCGGCGGCGCCCCCACGCCGGACATCCCCAACTGGGCCTGGCACGAATACGGCAACCGCGTGGGCTTCTGGCGCATGCTGGAAGTGCTGGACGGCCTCGACATCACCGCCGCGCTCGCCATCAACGGCACGGCCATCCACAGCTATGAGCCCATCTCCCGCGCGGCGCTCGACCGCAAATGGGAGTTCATGGGCCACGGCCTCACCCAGAAGAACATGCAGAAGGTGGCCGACGAGCGCGCGGACATCCTGAAGACCCGCGACCTCATCAAGGACTATACCGGCGCCGCCCCGCGCGGCTGGCTCGGGCCGGGGCTCACGGAGACCTGGGAGACCCCTGACCTCCTGGTGGAAGCGGGCTTCGACTATGTCTGCGACTGGGTGCTGGACGACCAGCCCGTGTGGCTGAAGACCCGCACAAAGCCGATCCTCAACGTGCCCTACACGCAGGAATGCAACGACGTGGCCATGATGCTCATCCAGCATCACGTCGCTGCCGAATACCGCAACCGCGCCATCGACCAGTTCGAGCAGATCTATGCGGACGCCCGCGAGTCCGCGCGCGTCGTGGCGCTTGTGGTGCACCCCTACATCATGGGCGCCCCTCACCGGCTGCGCTACTTCCGCGAAGCGCTGGAACACATCCGCAAATACAAGGATGCGCTGTTCTGGACGGGCGCCCAGATCCACGACTGGTACATCCAAGAAACCCGCTAAACCAAAGCACCTTCCAGAAATATAGGGGATTATAATGGCTGCAATCGATACGTCCGGGGCCAAGAACCAGGGCGCCGGATCGAAGATAACCTTTGCCGTCGGCATCGCCGTTCTGGTGATGATCCTGTCCTACTGCGTCAACGCCATGGACCGGACCATCTTCCCGCTCATCCTCTCGGATGTGCGCAAGGAGTTCGGCTTCAATCTGCAAGATGCCGGGCTGATGTCGACGGTGTTCACCTTCGGCATGGCCATTGCCGGCCTTCCCACCGGCTATCTGATGTCGCGCCTGTCCCGCAAATCGGTGATGCAGGTCGGCATCCTGATCTATTCGCTCGCCACCATCGTGACCATCTGGGCCACGGGTTTCGCGGACATGCTGTTCTACCGCGCCGTCTCCGGTGTCGGCGAGGCCATGCAGCTCACCGCGCTGCTGGCGATCTTCTCCAGCTATTTCCAGAACAACCGCGCCGCTGCCGTTGGCACGCTGAACATCGCCTATGCGGTGGGCGCCATCGTCGGCCCGGCGCTGGGCACCACGCTGTGGACCGGCTACGGAAACTGGCGCGCGCCCATGGTGTGGTTCGGCATTATCGGCCTCGTGATGATGGTTTTCATCGCGCTCGTCGTGCGCCCCTGGCTCAGCGAGGCCAACGCCGCCCCCAGCGCCGGCGCGAAGCGCACCACCGGCGGCGCCACCACGCTGCGCAACCCGAACACGGTGGTCCTCGCCGTCCTCGCCGTCGTTCTGGGATTCGCCCTCTACGGCTTCCTCGGCATGTATCCCACCTTCCTGCGCGAACAGCTTCATTTCGCCCCGCAGGATATCGGCCGTGTCATGAGCTTCTATGGGCTCGGCGCTCTCGTCTCGGTGGGCGCCGGCTGGCTCGGTGACCGCTTCTCGCCCCGCGTGGTGCTGCCGCTCAGCTATCTGTTCGGTGCCGGCGTCTGCGCCCTGCTGTTCAACGGGCCGACGGCGTTCGTGGCGCAGGCTGCTTTTTCGTTCGCCCTCGGCATGGCGTTCAGCGGCATGATCTTCGTCAATCTGGTGGGCTACAGCGTGAAGGCGGTGAGCGGCGAGCTGGCGGGACGCGCCTCCGGCATCTTCGTCACCTGCCTTTATGGCGCTGCCACGGTCGCGGGCTATCTGATCGGCTGGCTCGCGGGCCAGGTCGGCTGGGTGACGGCGGGCAACACCCAGCTCGTGGGCCTGTGCATCGTGGGCGCCGCGATTTCGCTTCTGATTTCCCCCTCTAAGATGGCCCGGCCCGCAGCGTGAGCTGCGGGTCGCCGTTTCAACAAAGGCTCATTTCATGTCCGATGCGCGGTCCGACCTCCCCGTGGTGAAGGTCAATGTCTTCCCGGGTGGCTTCAACTGGGGCGTCTATGTGGGGATCGACAAGGGCTTCTTCGCCGAGCACGGCATCGCCGTGACGGTGGAGGGCACCCCCAATTCGGTCACCCAGATGACCGACTTCTCCCAGGGCAAGTTCGACATCGCCATGACGGCGGTGGACAACATCGTCGCCTATGTGGAGGGGCAGGGAGAGGCGCCCATCGGGCCGCAGCCGGAATTCACCGCCTTCATGGGCAGCGACAACGGCTTCCTGAGCCTGGTGACGCAGCCGGCCATGAGCAGCGTCGCCGCCCTTCGGGGTCAGGTGCTGTCGGTGGACGCCATGACCACGGGCTATGCCTTCGTGCTGTTCGACATCCTGCGCCGCGCGGGCATCGGGCTTCAGGATTGCTCCATCGTGCGTGTCGGCGGGATGATCCAGCGCTATCGCAGCCTCCTCGCGGGCAATGAGGTGGGAACGCTTCTGTCTGCCCCCTACAATCTCATCGCGCAGGCCAACGGCCTTGTGGAGCTTGTGAAGGCCCACGCTGTGATCGGCCCCTATCAGGGAAACGTCGCAGCGGCGCGCCGGCCCTGGCTCGCGGCCAACCGGGACAAGGCACAGGCCTATGTCCTCGGCTATCGCAAGGCCATCGACTGGCTGGTCGATCCCGCCAACAAGGCCGAAGCCATCGCCGTGCTCCGGCGCAACCTGCCGGATATGGCGCCGGAAGTGGCCGAGGGAAGCTATGGCGAGCTCCTTGACCCCGCCCATGGCTTTTTCCGGGGCTGCAAGATCGACATGGATGGGCTCAAATGCGTCCTCGAGCTGCGCAGCCGGTATACCGGCGTGGCGCTGGACCTGGCCGATCCGCTCAAATACTGCGACCTCAGCTTCCAGTGAGCGAAGCGGGCCGTCGCCCACTGAACTCATGAGGTGGGGCAATGCCCCACCTTCCCTCCGGAACGGCATTCAGGCGGGCTGCTGCCCGGCTGCCTCCAGGATCAGCGCACTGATCGCATCCGGATGCGAGATGAGCGAGAGGTGGCTTGCCCTCACCTCGATGGTCTTCGCGCCCATGCGCTTGGCCATGAAGCGCTCGAGATCGGGATTGATGGTGCGATCCTCGGTCGAGACGGCGTAGAAACTGGGCTTGGACCGCCACGCGGCATGCGCCGTCTTTCCCGCCAGAAGCGCCTTCTGGAAGGGCTGCTGAACCGCATAGAGAACCATCGCTTTCTCACGCGGCAGATCCCCCGCAAAGTCGCGGAGAAACGCCTCCTGGCTCAGCCGCCCTTCGTCGCCGTCGAAGACGATGCCTGATGAGGCCGGCGGCGTCGGATAGGTTTGGGCCAGGGCTGTATAATCCTCTCCCGCATCCGGCGCGCGCGCGGCCACGTAGACGAGCGAAGAGACGTTGGGGTGCACGCCCGCTTCGGTGACCAGCATTCCGGAGAAGGAGTGTCCGACCAGAACGGTCGGGCCGTCCTGCCGTGCCAGCACGCGCTGGACCGCCTCTACGGCCTCGGGCAGCGTCGTCAGCGGGTTCTGCACGGCGGTTGCGTTCAGGCCCGCCGCCTGGAGCCGCGCGATGACCTCGGACCAGCAGGAGCCGTCCGCGAACAATCCGTGCGCGAGCACCACGTTTCTGGTCTTGCCTGGAGCGGCCGTGATCGGAGCGGCGCCGGCCGGAGCGGCATTCGCCGTTGCGCGAGCGCCCATCATCGCCATGGCGGCGGCGCCGGCCAGAGTGGCGGAGAACATGCGTCTGTTCATCATAGTCATCTCGGTGCCCTTTTCGATGCGGCCGCCGGTTTCAGCGGACCGGGGCGGTTGCGATACACCAACAGGATAAATGCACCCCGGTTCATCTCAAGTAAAATTATAAGTAATATCGTTTAATGACCGCGATTACTTTGTTTATGCATTTAATACCTAGGTATATGCGGCATGCCTGAATATGGAACAGCCACATATCCCGGGACAGGGATTCGGCGAAGGGCGCCTCGCGCGATCACAAGATCGGCGTCTGCCAGCAGCCCTCACGCACGCGCGTGGGGAGCTGATGGCCCACGCGGTGGGACCCGGGCGCCAATGATGCAGACCGCCCGCGCCATCGTCGGCGGGCCTTTTCCAGGCAGGGGAGGCAGCCCCACCTATACCTTGGTTTGGTGGCCAGCAAACCAAGAGACATAAAACAAAACCTCTGTAGAATTATAAAATCGTCCAGGCAGATCTAGCATGTCCTTACTCAAACAGGAGTGAGGAACATGAATACCTTCACGAAGACGCTTGCGGTTGCTTCCACCCTCGCCGTGATGGCGGCCTCCACTGCATTCGCCGACCCCTATGTCGGGCCGGAGAATGAGCAGCAGTACCAGGTCTCCAGCCAGGAAGTGCTGAGCCCTTATGTGGCTGCGAAGCCGAACGCGGCGATGACCTCCCCCGCCGCCCGGCCTGTTCTGACCACCCCGACCGCCGATCCCCACTGGGGCCCGGCTTTCGACCCCGACGTCGACTGACCCCCGCACGACGTCGGGCACGGAAGATCGAAATGGAGCGCAATATCTCCATGGATCTTCAGGTCACCATTGCCGTCAGTACGCTCGTGCTGACGGCAATGGCCGACGACGAACCACGGCAGCAAACCTGCGTATGATTCAATTTTCTCGCGTCAGGGCCCATCTTGCTTTCAGGCAGTGTCGCGTTCGCACGGACCGCGAGGGCTTCGCCCCACGAGAGGATGTCCAGGGTGTCCAAGTCTCCCATGATCACCATCGTCGATGACGACGAGGCGGTGCGCACGGCCATCGGAAGTCTGGTGCGTTCGCTCGGCTTCCGGGCCAGCACGTTCGCGTCGGCCGATGCATTCCTTCATTCGGAGCGCGTGCACGACACATCCTGCCTGATCACCGACATCCAGATGCCCGGCCTGTCCGGCATCGAGCTTCAGGCCCGGCTGCGCGCCGAGAGCAATGCGGTGCCCATCATCTTCATCACCGCCTTCCCGGAGGAACGCATCCGGCGCCAGGTCATGGCGGCCGGGGCAGTCGGCTTCCTGAGCAAGCCGTTCGACGGCGGCGCCATCATCGACTGCATCGAGCGGGCGCTCGGCGCCCCCGCATGATGATGCGCCTGGCCGGCCACCCATGCTCGCGCACTTGCAAATCGCGAGACTTGAGAGAGTAAATCCACAACCACGTCTGGAAGCCGAGGACCCGATGTCCAGATCAGGCGGTGCGATGCTGGAGGATGCCGCAGCGACCGGCACCGCAAAGCGGTGGCTCATGCCGGCCATGGCCGCGAGCCTCGCCGCGGCAATCTTCATCGTCGACACGCTTTCCCCCCTCGATATGGCGATCGCGGTGCTCTACGTGGTCGTGGTGTTGCTTTCCGCCGGCTTCGTCGAGCGTCGCGGTCTGCTTCTCGTGGGCTTCGCATGCATCTGCCTCACGCTGCTGAGCTTCATCATCATCCATGGGCAGGACTACAACCTCGCCTCCACGATGCGCGGCGTGGTGGGCGCCGCCGCCATCACTGTGACGACGCTGCTCTCGCTTCGAAACCAGAAAGCGACCCGTTCGCTGCGCGAGCAGGCCGACCTCCTCGATCTGACGCACGATGCCATCTTCGTGCGCGATGACGCCGACACCATCACCTATTGGAACCACGGCGCCGAGAAACTCTATGGCTGGTCGCGGGCGGAAGCCCTTGGGCGGAAAGCCGCCCGCCTGCTGCAGACGGTCTTCCCGTCCGCCACCGCCGAGATCCGCGTTGAGCTCCATCGCACCGGACGGTGGGAGGGCGAGCTCGTTCACACCAGGAAGAACGGCGCGCGCCTCGTGGTCATGAGCCGGTGGTCGCTCCAGCACGACGAGCGGGGCCGGCCCATGGCGACCATGGAGACGAACAGCGACATCACGGAACACAAGCGCGCCGAGAACGCGCTTCACCAGGCGCAAGCGGAGCTGGCGCACGTGACGCGCATCACCACCATGGGCGAGCTGACGGCATCCATCGCCCACGAAATCAATCAGCCGCTCGCGGCCGTGGTCACCTATGGCGAGGCGTGCCTGCGCTGGCTGGGGCGGGACGTGCCCGACATCGGCGAGGTGCAGGCCTCCGTCCAGCAGATCATCCGCAACGGCCGCCGGGCCAGCGATGTGGTGGCCCGGCTGCGCTCGCTCGCCCGCCGCAGCGATCCCGAACATGTGCCGGTGGATGTGAACGAGGTCGTCGACGACATCCTGCTGCTGCTCGAGCGCGAACTGTCCAGCCACCGCGTCGCGCTGCACCTTTCCCTGGGCGCGGGCCTGCCGCGCGTGCTCGGCGACCGGGTCCAGCTGCAGCAGGTCGCCATCAATCTCGCACTGAACGCGATCCAGGCCATGGACGCCGTCCCCGAGGGGCAGCGGCGCCTGGAGATACGCACAGTGGTGGACCACGCAGAGGCGGGCGAGACTGTCCTTATGGACGTCAAGGATAGCGGCCCGGGGGTGGACCCTCAGACCATGCCCATGCTGTTCGATGCCTTCTACAGCACCAAGACGGAGGGAATGGGCATGGGCCTGTCCATTTCCCGGTCGATCATCGAAGCCCATGGCGGCCGGATCTCCGCCGCTCTGAACGATGAGGGCGGAATGTGCTTCAGGGTAACGCTGCCCGTGAACGAGGAAACCGTGTCGTGACCAGTCCTTCGGCGTCTCGCCACACCGCGCAACCGACCGAGCCGCTCGTCATCGTCGTCGATGACGACGACGCACTGCGCGAAGCACTTTCCAGCCTGTTCCGGTCGATCGGCCTCAGGGTGGAACTCTTCGCGTCCGCGGGAGAGCTGCTCGCAGCCACGCTGCCGGATATCCCGCGCTGCCTGGTACTCGACATCCGGCTGCCGGGGGTGAGCGGCCTCGATTTCCAGGCCCAGCTCGCGAGGACCGCAGTGGACATGCCTATTATCTTCATGACCGGGCACGGCGACATTCCCATGTCGGTTCGGGCGATGAAGGCCGGCGCAATCGACTTCCTGACCAAGCCGTTCCGCGACCAGGACATGCTCGATGCGGTGGCGACCGCCATCAATCTCGACCGCGCGCGGCGGGAGGCCAGGAAGGCCGTCTCCAGCATCCAGGACCTCTACGGGACGCTCACCCCGCGCGAAAAGCAGATCATGGCGCTGGTTACGTCCGGCCTGATGAACAAGCAGGTGGCCGCCGAGGTGGGACTGAGCGAGATCACCGTCAAGATCCACCGCGGGCACGTCATGAAGAAGATGGAAGCCCGCTCGCTGGCCGATCTGGTCCGCATGGCCGAGACGCTGGGCCTTTCAGGCGCCGGGATGTGAGATCCGCGGCGAATGCCGGGCATCTGCGATTTGCAAGCGCCCCCTCCTTAAGGGTGATCGGGAGACGGAAATAAAATGGTAGGATGGGTGCCGACGGATGCCTTGGCCCGCCAGATACAGCCGAGGTGAAGACCCGCTGCGCCGGACAGGAGCGCCCAAAACACGATAAGGGAGGGAGCGCGCGATGCCTCGCAAACGCCTCTGGAACGTGTTCGCCGTTCTGCTTCTCTCGTGCCTCGCCACCGGAGCGGGACTTGTTCCCGCCGCGCTGGCACAGGGCACCGCGCCTGCGGCCGATACCAATCAGGCCAAGGCGCCGGAACCGCTGAGCGAGGACGAGCTGGAAGTCCTGGTGGCCCGCATCGCGCTCTATCCGGACGAGCTCGTCGCCCTCATCTCCAGCGCATCGCTGTTTCCACTCCAGATCGTCGAGGCGGCGCGCTTCCTCGATCGCTACGCCAAGGACAAGACCCTCAAGCCGAAGCAGAGCTGGGACGGCAGCGTGATCTCCCTGCTCAACTATCCCCAGATCGTGGAGATGATGAGCGACGATCTGGAATGGACGCAGGCCTTCGGGGATGCCCTGACCTTCCAGCAGAAAGATGTTCTGGTCGCCATCCAGCAGCTGCGCGAGGAGGCCGTCGCCAAAGGCGTCATCAAGAGCGATGACAAGATCAAGGTCACCCATGAGCAGGACAATGTGATCATCCAGTCGGCCAGCACGGAGCATATCTATATCCCCCGCTATGAGCCGGAGATGTTCTATGAGCCGGGCTACGCCATGGCCCCGGTCACCTATTATTCCGACTCCTATCCCAGCTATTACTATCCGGGCGCCACCTTCTTCGCCGCCGCGGTGACCGGCGCGGTCTTCGCGGCGGCAGTGGATTGGAACGACTGGGGCGTGTGGGGTGGCCGCTGGAATGGCGACGTCGACGTCAATTGCAACAGGTGCCTCAACAATGTGGACATAGACCGCAAGATGAACTTGAACGACATCGACTGGAGGAATGTCGATCGCGACAAGATCAGCATCGATCGGGATCAGTTCGCCAAGTTCGACCGCACCAATATCAGGAACGACATCAAGGCCGACCGCTCCAACAGCTTCAAGGAGAGGGCCGCCAGCGTGAACCGCGACCGCCCGGCGACGCAGCCAGGCCGGGCCTCGCAGGCGAGTGACATCCGCAAGAATGCCATCGAGGGCTTGAAGACGCCGGGAGCCGTCGCCGCCCGACCCAATGTCGCGCGCCCGGACGCCGCGCGGCCCAGAGCGGGCAGCGATGTCAGGCGGCCCGATACACCCCGCCCCGCAGCCTCTCGGCCCGACACGCCCCGTCCGGCGGCCTCGCGGCCCAACGTGAACAGGCCCCAGGCCTCGCGACCCTCGGGGCCTCCAAGGGCCGGCGCCAGGGTCGATCACCGTCCCGCGCACCCCTCCGGTCTCGGCAATGTGCAGGCCGGCCGGGTTTCACAGATCCAGTCCCACCGCGGCGCGCAGGCCATGGGCGGGGGACATCGCGGCGGCGGCGCGCCCAGGGCCATGCCGCATGGTGGCGGCGGCGGCCGCAGGCGTTGATCTCTCGGGGAGGCTCACATGATCCAGACCATCCTGTCGGTTCGCATCCCCCTTCTCCTCATGCTCGCCATCTCGGCGGGCGCGACGGCCGGCTTCGCCCAGCCGCAGCCGGGCGCCGCCCCGCCATCGGGCCTCGCCGCCCTGGCGGCGACGAACCCGAAGCAGCCGGTGTTCGACGATCCGGCGGCCGCGGCCGAGGCGTTCCGCGCGCTGCTTGCCGCGGACAAGTTCGATGAGATCGCCGATCTCCTCGGGCTCGACAGCGCGAAGCTGAAGGCGAGCGACGGCACCCAGCAATCCTATGCCGACATCCGACAAGCCGCCGCGGAGGGGATCATCCTCAAGGATCTGGGGGACGGGAAAGTGCTTGAGCTGGGGAAGAAGCTTTGGCCGTTCCCCTTCCCGCTCAACAGGGACGCCAAGGGCAAATGGTCCTTCAATACGCAGGTGGGCCTTGAGGAGATCCGCAACCGACGCATCGGCGAGAACGAGCTGGAAGCCATCGCCACCGTGCGGGCCTATGTGGACGCCCAGCGGCTCTATGCGACCGTGGACCGGGACGGCGACGGCGTGCTCGAATTCGCGCAGAAGCTGGTGAGCAGCGAGGGCCAGACCGATGGCCTTTACTGGCCCGCCGACCAGGGCGACGGTGAGAGCCCGGCCGGGGACATGGTCGACACCGAGGCGATGGACAAGGCACGGCGCGGCGAGGGGTATTTCGGCTACCGCTTCCGCATCCTCACCGGCCAGGGGGACAATGTGGCCGGCGGCAAATACGACTACATCATCAACGGCAACATGATCGCCGGCTTCGCCCTGCTGGCATGGCCGGTGACATACGGGGAGACGGGCGTCCACACCTTCGCGGTGAACCAGAACGGCATCGTCTACGAGACCGACCTCGGCCCGAACACGGAAACGATGGTGCGCTATATCGACCGCTTCAATCCAGATGACGACTGGCAGGTCGTAACCGACTGAGGGTGGGCGTCAGCGGGCAAGGGCGCTGGCCATGTGCGCGACGCCGAGTTCCGGGCTGGTGAGGACAGGCACGGACGACGCCGAGCCCTCGAGCGCGCGCGCCATGGAGGCCTGCGCCAGGACCACCACGTCCACCTCGGGTGCAATCGCGAGAAGGCCGGCGCGCACGAGATCGTCATGGGCGGCGCGGTCGCCGGCCGCGAGCTTCGCGAAGGCGCCGTCGCACAGATGACTCGCAATGCGGACGTCACGCCCAGCCTGGGCGGCGTGGCGCTCCAGAAGCGCAGTCGTGGGCGCGAGCGTGGTGGAGAGGGTCGCGAGAACGCCGATGCGGCGGCCCTTCTCCAGCGCTGCCAGCGCCATGCCGTCATCCACGCGGAACAGCGGCACCGGGCACAGAGGGATGGCGGCATCCACCGCGGGGCCGAGGGAGGAGCAGGTGACGAGGATGGCCTGCGCCCCCGCATCCACCGCCGACCACACATAGGTGGCCAGCCGCCGCATGGTGAGCTGGGAGAGGCTGCCCTCGCGGATGGTGTTCCGCAGCAGGCTCTCATCGACGATGTTGAACGGCGCCCAGCCGGGCAGATGGCGCGCGGCCAGCTCCTCGAACACCGGCACGAGGCCCGCGACGGTGTGGATCAGCGCGAGCGAACGGGGAGAGGCGTCAGGCGCGGGCATGGGTCGGTCCGGCTATTTCGGGAAGGCGGTGTTCAACTCGTCGATCTGGGCCTGCGTCAGCAGGCGCGGCTGGCGGTCCCGCAGCAGCACCAGGAGCTTGGCGGTCTCTTCCAGCTCCTCGGCGGCATAGATTGCGGTCTGGAGGTCCTTCGCCGTGACCACCGGGCCGTGATTGGCCAGGAGCACGGCGGCGCATTCGCCCTTCAGCTCGCGGATCATGGTGCCCATGGCGGGGTCGCCGGGCCGCACATAAGGCAGCAGCCGCACGCGGCCGACGCGCATCACCACATAGGGCGTCAGCGGCGCGATGCAGTTGGAAGGATCGATCTCCGGCAGGCAGGAGAGCGCCGTGGCATAGGTGGAGTGCAGGTGCACCACCGCCCCGGTCTCGGGCCGCGTCTCGTAGAAAGCCTGATGGAGGAAGATCTCCTTGGAGGGCTTGTCGCCGGAGACATGGCGCCCTTCGCGGTCGAGCTTGGAGATGCGCTCAGCATCGAGGAAGCCCAGGCAGGAATTGGTGGGAGTGATGAGGATGCCGTCCTCCACCGCCACGCTGATATTGCCGGCGGACCCCACGGAATAGCCGCGCTCGAACAGCGAGCGCGACAGGCGCACCAGCATCTGGCGGGCAGCGGCCTCGTCCATGGCGGTCATGCTCCCGTGCCGGAGATGGCGCCCAGCGCCTTCTCAAAGAAATCGACGCCGCCGAAATTGCCGGATTTCAAGGCCATGCCGAGCCCGGTGCCATCCTCCGTCACCAGGACCGGCACGCCGGGATCGATCTCCGGCCCGATGCGGAAGGACGTGACGCCGAGCGCGGAGACCACCGCGCCGGAGGTCTCGCCCCCGCCCACCACGATGCGCCGCACACCGGCATCGAACAGCGCCTTGGCGGCCTGCGCGAACAAAGCGTCCAGCTTGTGGGCGACCGCTTCGCGGCCATACTTCTCCTGAAGCGCCGCCACTTCTTCGGGCTTCGAGGAGGAATAGACCAGGGGCGCCTTGCCGTGATTGGCGCGCACGAAGGCGACGAGGTCGTCGGCCTTAAGCGTGCCGTCCATGACCTTGTTCACATCGATGGCGAGGACGGGATGGCCTGTGGAATGCCGCTCGATCTGCGCCAGCGTGGCGCGCGAGCAGCTTCCCACCAGCACGGCGTCGAGCCCGTCTATGGCATCCACTTCGGGCTTTCCGCCCTTCGCAAGCCCGGCCTTGATGAAGTTGCGCGGCAGGCCGAGCGCGATGCCCGAGCCGCCGGTGAGCAGCTTCGCCTCGGCGCAGGCGGCGGCGATGGTGAGGAGGTCGTCATTGGCGAGGGCATCGACGATGACCAGCGTCTCGCCCTTCTCGCCGGCGGTTACGAGGGCGGCGCGCACGGCGTCCGGCCCGCGCCGGATCACGCTCCAATCCACCAGCCCCACCGGGTCCTTGCATTGAAGGCCGAGCCAGCGGCGCAGGTCCGCATCCGTCATGGGGTTGAGCGGATGGTGCTCCATGCCGGATTCGTTCAGCAGCCGGTCGCCGACGAAGAGGTGGCCCTTATAGATGGTGCGCCCCGCATCGGGGAAAACCGAGCAGGCGATCACGCCCTTCTCGCCGAGCCGCTTCGCCAGCGCCTCACCCACCGGGCCGATATTGCCCTCGGGGGTGGAATCGAAGGTCGAGCAATATTTGAAGATAATCTGCCGGCAGCCCTGGGCCTCCAGCCAGTCCAGGGCTTCCAGCGACTGCGCCACTGCCTCGGCCGCCGGGATGGACCGGCTTTTCAGGGCGATGACGCAGGCTTCCACATCAGGCGCGGCATCGGTCCTGGGCACGCCGAGATACTGCACGGTGCGCAACCCGCCTTCGGGCGCGATGCCCTTGGCGATGGTGTTGGCGATGTCGCTCGCCCCGGTGAAATCGTCGGCGATGACTCCGAGCAGCATGGCGTGCCTCACTTTTGGCGATACGTCAGAGGGTCAGGCGTTTTCCTTCAGCACCGCGCGCTTGGCCTTCACCAAAGCGGCAAGGCAGCGGTCGCGCCATGCCTTGCGGGCGTCGAGCTGGTCGGCGGGGGTCTTCTCGCGGCGCTGCGTCTCGACGGTGGCCACCAGCGCTTCCCCCCACGGCCGCGGATCGGCCTGTTCCTTGGCGAGATCGTAATACATCGGGCCGAGCTTGGCGCAATAGTCCGCGACACCGCCCTGGGCGTTGAGGTCGATGGTCTCGAACGGGCCCATGAAGAACCAGCGCAGGCCGAGCCCTTCGGACACCGCAGCATCCACGTCGGGCGCCGAGACGATGCCGTCTTCCACGAGGCGGAAGGCTTCCGCCAGCATGGCGCTCTGGAGGCGATTCACCACAAAGCCGGCGATCTCGCGATTGAGCCGTATCGGCACCTGGCCGAGCTGCTTCATCAGCGCGTCGGTGCGCTCCACCACGCTCGGCGCTGTCCAGGGCGCGGGGATGATCTCCACCAGCGGGATGAGATGCGGCGGGTTGATGGGGTGCGCCACCACGCAGCGCTCGCGGCCCTCGATGTCTGCCGTGAAGGAGGAGGCCGGCAGGCCCGAGGTGGAGGAGGCGATCACCGCGTCCGGCTTCACCACCGCGGCCAACTCCTTGTAGAGCGCCTGCTTGATGGGCAGCCGCTCGGGCGCGCTCTCCTGGATGTAGTCGGCATCGCGCACCGCATCCGCAAGGCTCGCGGCGGGCTTCAGGCGGGCGATGACGGCGGCGGGATCCTGGCCGTTGAGCAGGCCCTGCTCGGCCAGCGCCGGCGCAGCGCCGCGCGCGAAGGCGAAGGCGGCTTCCATGGAGGCCGGCGAGGGATCATAGAGCGTCACCTCGAAGCCAGCGCGGGCGAACACAAGGCCCCAGGAGCCGCCGACGAGGCCGCAGCCGACAAGAGCGATTTTCGTCATGAGGGTCTGTCCTATCTACAGGAGAGGCGGCCGGCACGCGGCCGCCGGATGCTCAGGCGGAGGCGGCGAGGCCGCCGAGATAGGCGGCGCGGACCTGGGGGTCGCTCCACAATTCGTCCGGCTTGCCGGAGACGAGCAAGGTTCCGGCCTCCAACACGTAGCCGCGGTCCGCCACGGAAAGCGCCATGTTGGCGTTCTGCTCCACGAGGAGAACCGTGGTGCCGCGCTCGCGGATCTGCGAGATGATGCGGAACACCTGCTGCACGATCAGCGGGGCGAGGCCGAGGGAGGGCTCGTCCAGCAGCAGCAGCTTCGGCTTCGCCATCAGCCCGCGCGCCACCGCCACCATCTGCATCTGGCCGCCCGAAAGGCTCCAGCAATAGGCCTGCTCCAGCCGCTTCAGATCGGGGAAGAAGTCGAACATCTCGTCCGCCTCCTTCTCCAGCTGCCCGCGCGAGACGCCGGCGCGGTTGGAGGAGCCCAGCAGGATGTTGTCGCGGACGGTGAGGCCGGGGAACAGGCGGCGGCCTTCCGGCACATGCGCAAGGCCGAGCTTGGCGATGGCCTCGGTCTTCATGCCGAGGACGGACTGGCCGGCGAAGGTGATGGTGCCGGAGACGTGGGGCACCAGCCCGGAGATGGAGCGCAGCGTCGTGCTCTTGCCTGCGCCGTTGGAGCCCAGCAGGGCGACGATCTCGCCTTCCTCGACGGTGAGGTCGAGGCCCTTGAGCACGTCGCCGGCATTGTAGCGTGCGGTGAGGCCCTTGATCTCAAGCAGCTTCATTACGCGGCTCCCCCAGATAGGCGGCGATGACTTCGGGATGGGCGAGCACCGTGCGGGGCTCGCCATCGGCGATGCGCTTGCCGAAGTTCAGCACGGTGATGTGGTCGGCCACCTGCTCGATCAGCTTCATGTCGTGATCGATGATGACGATGGTGAGCCCGTGGCCCTTCAGGCGCTTCAGCAGCGCGGCCATCTCGCCCTTCTCTGTGAGGTTGAGGCCGGCGGCGGGCTCGTCCAGCAGCAGGATCTCCGGCGAGCCGGCGAGCGCGCGGGCGATCTCCACATAGCGCTGGTGGCCGTAGGGCAGATCGCCCACCGGCAGGCCGGCCACATCGCGCAGGCCGACGAAATCGAGCGCGGCGAGCGCCCGCTCCATGGTGGCGTCGGCGCCCGACACGTCATTGCCGTCGCGCTCGGCACCGATGGTGACGTTCTCCAGGACCGTGAGGCCGCGGAACACGCGGATGTTCTGGTAGGTGCGGCACATGCCGAGCTTCGCCCGCTCGTGCGGCGGCAGGCCCGTAATGTCACGCCCCAGCAGCTTCACATTGCCGGCGGTGGCCACGTAAAGCCCGGTGATGACGTTCAGCATGGTGGTCTTGCCCGAGCCGTTCGGGCCGATGAGCGCGTGCACGGAGCCCTTGCGCACCACCATGTCCACGCCGTCGAGGGCTTTCAGGCCGCCGAAATGCTTGGCGAGGCCCTTCACCTCCATCACGATCTCCTGGGAGGCCGTGCCGGTGCGGCTGAGCAGAGGCAGGGGCGTCACCGGGCCGAAATCCACCGGCACCGCCTTGAAGAAGCGGTCGGTGAGGAGCCCCCACACGCCGCGCGGCAGGAAGATCATGATGGCGATCACCGCCGCGCCATAGACCGCCAGATACGCTTGGCGCAGGAAGCGCAGCCATTCCGGCAGCAGCACCAGAAGGATGGTGCCGAGCAGCGCGCCGATGGGCGACTGCACGCCGCCCAAGAGCGCCATGGTCAGGAGCACGATGGATTCGTTGAAGGTGAACTGGTCCGGGCTGATATAGGAGAACGCGCCCGCGAACAGCCCCCCGCCGAGCCCGCCCAAAGCGG
The DNA here is from genome assembly GCF_040049275.1 of Aquabacter albus. Classification (NCBI taxonomy): domain Bacteria; kingdom Pseudomonadati; phylum Pseudomonadota; class Alphaproteobacteria; order Hyphomicrobiales; family Xanthobacteraceae; genus Aquabacter; species Aquabacter albus. The sequence continues at coordinate 378,013 of NZ_JBDZDT010000008.1, forward strand.
CACTGATGCCGAAGGCCACCGTCTTGGTGCGGAACACGTTGATGCCGCAGGTGGAGGCGGCGATCTCATTGTCGCGCACCGCCTGCATGGCGCGGCCGAGCCGGCTGGTCTTCAGGAAGGCGGTGTAGAGCGTCACCACCACCAGGAAGATCAGGCAGAGCGCGAGATAGGCGGAGCCGCCGGACAGGTCGAGCGGGCCCAGCACCGGCCGGGCGACGCCGGAAATGCCGTCCGGCCCCCGGGTGAAGGAGATCCAGTTGGTCAGCACCATGGTGACGATCATCTGGAAGCCGATGGTCACCATGGCGAGATAGTGCCCGCCGAGGCGCAGGCTGGCGAGGCCGAGGAAGATGCCGCCGAGCGCGGTCGTCACGACGCCGATGGCCAGCGCCACGAAGAATGGCAGGCCGTAATCCACGGTGCCCAGCGCGACGCAATAGGCGCCGATGCCGAGGAACGCCGCCTGGCAGAGCGCGAGCTGGCCGCAATAGCCGAGCACGATGACGACGCCGGCCACCGCGATGGCATAGGTCGCCGCCTGCATCATGATGTTGAGGTAGTAGCCGTGGGTCGGCACCACGAAGGTGATGGCCACGGCGGCGAGGATGGCGAGGCCGCCTGCAAGGAGGTAGCGGCTGCGGGAAGAGGCTGAACGGGTCATGGTCTCCTCCTCACGCCTTCTCGGCGATGCGTTCGCCGAACAGCCCCTGCGGACGCACCAGCAGCACGGCCAGCAGCATCAGGAAGGCGAAGGCGTCTTTGTAGGGAACGGAGATGTAGGCGGCGCCCAGCGTCTCCACGATACCGATGAGGAGGCCACCGAAGATGGCGCCCGGAATGGAGCCGAAGCCGCCGATGATGTTGGCGGCGAACGCCTTCAGCGCGATCAGCGGGCCGATGCCCACGGAGACGAACAGGATGGGCGCCACGAGGATGCCGGCGAGGCCGCCGAGCGCCGCGCTATAGGCGAAGGTGCCGAAGATCATGGCGATGACCGGAATGCCCAGAAGGCTCGCCATCTCCTTGTCCTGGGAGGTGGCCTGGAGCTTCTTGCCCACCATGGTCTTCTCGAAGATGAGATACTGCAGCGAGACCAGGATCGCCGTCACCGCGATGATGCAGAGATACTGGCTGTCCATGAACACGTTGCCCACCAGGAAGCCGGCGCCGTCGAACAGGCCGGGCAGCACCTGCGGGCTCGGGCCATAGGTGGCGAGGATCAGGTTCGAGAGCAGGATGGTCGCGCCGATGGTGGAGATGATCACCGGGATCTGCCCCCGGTCGCGCAGCGGCCAGTAGGTGATGGAGGCGAAGACGACGCCGAACACCGCCATCGCCACCACGGCGAGCACCAGCGAGAAGACGTAATGCACGCCGAAGCCGGTGAGCAGGATGACCATGGCGTAAGCGCCCAGCATCGAGAACTCGCCCTGGGCGAAGTTCACGACATTGGCCGAGCGGATCAGCAGCACGAAGCCGAGGGCCACCATCGCATAGATGGAGCCGATGCCGATGCCGGTGAACAGAAGCTGAGGAAGCAGATCCATCGCCGATCCTGCGCGCGAGGGGTCAAGGTCCGCCTCCCGGCCGGCTGCATGGCCGGGCCGAGAGGCGGGCGAAGTGCGATCAGGAGATCACGTGAGGGAGATGATCGCGCCGGGTGCGATCACTTGTCGAAGGCGATGTGCCGGTCGAAGACGATCTTGCCGTTGTCGTTGCGGACGATGTTGTAGCCGCGCAGGCCGTCGCCATTCTCGTCGAAATTATAAACGCCTTCGGTGCCCTTGAAGTCCTTGATGGAGAGCAGGGCTTCGCGGAGCTTGGCCGGGTCGGTCGAGCCGGCCTTCTTGATGGCTTCGGCCAGCAGGAGCACTGCGTCATAGGCCCAGGCGGAGGTGTAGTCGGGCGCGCGGCCGACCTTCTTCTGGAACTCCTCGTAATAGGCTTTGGCCTGCGCGTTGGAGTCCGCATTGAAGTCCGCCACCGCATAGGTGCCGTAGAGCGCCGGGCCGGCGAGCTGCATGGCAGTGGTGGAGGCGACCGAGGCCGAGCCGATCCAGGGCGCCGTCACGCCGAACTGCTTGAGCTGGCGGGCGAGCACCGCCACGTCGTTCTCGAACGCGGTGTAGGTGGCGATGATGTCGGCGCCGGACTGGCGCACCGCGAGCACCACGGGGGTGAGGTCGGTCTGGCCGTTATTGAAGCCCTGCACCAGGACCGGCTCGATGCCGAGATCCTTGAGCTGAGCGATCAGCGCCTTGGAACCATTGGTGCCGAAAGCGTCGGTGGAGTGGAGGACGGCCCACTTCTTCTTCTTCAGCTCGTTGACGCCGAAAGCGGCGATCACCTTGGCCGAGAAGAGATCATTCGGACGGGCACGGAAGAACCAGGGATTGCCGGAATGGGTCAGCGTCGGGTCGGTGCCACCGAAGAACACCGGGATGCCGGCCTTCTTGGCATCCGCCGAGATGGCGTTCACCTGGGTGGAGCGCACCGAGGAGAGCACCGCCGCCAGATCGCCGCGGTTGATCAGGCGCGAGAAGGCCAGAACGATGCCGGGATTGGTGGTCTGGTCGTCCTCGACCACCAGCTCCAGCTTGCGGCCATTGATGCCGCCGGCGGCGTTCACGCGCTCGATGCCGAGCTTGGCGCCTTCCTGCTGGAGGTGGCCGATTTCGGCGGCGGCGCCGGTCAGCGGCGCGGTCATGCCAATCTTGATGGCGTCCTGCGCGGCAGCGGGAACCAGCGCGCCCAGAAGGGCGGCGGCGGATAAAAGGCCAAGCGTGGAACGGCGAGAAAGGGTCATTGAGCGGTCTCCCGATTTCCGATCCGATTTGATATCGGATTGTTGGAGGGGACCTTTGCTGCTAGCTTCCCGCTGAGTCAAGGGGCCGCGCGTGTGGTGATGACGTTTCGTTGACTTTGGAGCTCCTAAAGAGACATTCTCTTGCGCATGCCCGAAGCTGGACGCCTATGAACAGTACATATCAAATTTCCAAGCCTGTCCGCCTCGGCATGGAAGTGTACGACATCCTTCTGAAGAAGCTGATGTCGCTCGAAATTCAGCCGGAAGAGCGTATAAGCGTCGATAAGCTGGCGCGCGAGCTAGGTGTTTCGCAAACACCGATCCGCGAAGCGCTCAGCCAACTTGAAATTCAGGGCCTTGTCCTCAAAGTCCATTTGTCGGGCTACCGTGCAGCCTCGCAGCTCACGCGCAAGCAATTCGATGATTTGTGCGAATTGCGCCTGCTGCTGGAGCCTGCCGCGGCGGCGAAGGCGGCGACGCTGATGTCGGTCGGCGAGCTTGATGAATTATCGACGCTCGCAGCGCGGATGGAGGAGCCCTCCCCCAGCGATCCGCGCTCGGCCTACAACGCCTTCGCCCAGCAGGATGCCCGCTTCCACGCCGAGATCGCCCGGGCGAGCCAGAATGACCTGCTCCGCGAGATCGTCACCCAGCAGCGCGTGCACCTGCATCTGTTCCGGCTGCGCTTCTATGCACGGGTGACGCAGGACGCCATCGTGGAACACGCTGCCATCCTCGATGCCTTCCGCCGCCGTGATCCCTCCGGCGCGGCCACGGCCATGCGCGCGCATATCGAGAACGCCCACGCCCGCTTCAAAAGCGTCTACGAGGATTAGGCGGAAGGCCCATTAAGTGTGAGGTGATGAGCTCGGGCCCTGCTGAAGGAGCCGCCGTTGCGCAGAACGGCTTTCAGCGCCGGATCGCGAAATCCGGCGCTGGCTGGCAGGACGACCCCTGCTTTAGAACATGGTTCCGTGAAATCCGTGCCGCAGCACCTGAGGCGAACGGCAGGATGGGGGCCGGTCAGTCGAAGACCGAATCCGCTGCCGTGATCAGGCCCAGCGTGGGATTCTTGCCGCAATATTGGCCGAGCTTCTCGGCATTGGCGAGGAAGGTGTCGGTGTCGATCACCGGCGGCGCGTCTTCATCCTTATAATAGGCGTCGAGCCAGGTCAGGATGATCATCACAGTGGTCTTGTCGGAACCGACGAACTGCTGGCAGGTCATCGTCGACAGATCCATTTTCTCGGCTGCCGCCGGGGTCACAATGCCAAGAAACAGCGCCGCAACAATCGCGAACTTCATCGCTTAAGCCCCATATCCCAAAAGCCCGGGGCACGCTATCACGGCTCCGCTCCAGCTGCCACGCTCGGCTCTGCTCTTTCGTTCAGCCGCCTCAATAACGACGCTCGCCTGCTGCAGGTGGGGCTCGCCCAAGGCGCTCGACAGACGCATGATCACAGGGCAAACACCCGGCACCCGGAGCGTGAATCGCCCGCTATCTTTTTCCGCCACAGCGACGGATCCTGCTTTCAGCTTCAGGCGAGGCCTCGCAGATCCCGGAGACACCTTATGGCCGACATTCCCGCTTCGATCCTCACCGGCCTCAGGGTCAATTTCATCCACCCGGATGGTCTCGGAAGCGCGCTGCTGCTCGACCTCACCACGGATGAAGGCGAGCACCGCTTCGTGCTGCCCTGCGACCCGGCGCTGAGCAGCGCCGAGGTGGAGAAGATCGGCGACGAACTGATGGCCGCGCTCGACAAGCTCATCGCCCCGTCCGATGGGGAGGAAGAGGCAGACTAGGCCCGCGCGGCACAAATTGCGGGCCCCGGCGTTTCCACCTGGAACACAGCCGTGAGGACGCCATGCCCAGTCACGTTGCCCGCGCCGCCGCCATCCTGATCAGCGCCGCTCCCATGGCGGCGCTGGCGCAGGCGCCCGCAGCGCCGCCTCCGGCCGTGGCGCCCGTTCCGCCCACCCCACCGGAGCCGCAGGCAAGGGCCTCCGCCAAGGCGGAGGCGGAAGGCAAGCAGGACACCGCCCTGGTGCTGGCCTGCAAGGCGCGGGCGCTCTCCATCCTCAAGCAGCGTTCGCCCTCCATCGAGGACATCTTCATCGACATGGACGGCATCACCGTCGCGAAGGCCGACCTCTCGGTGGAGGACACCAAGGTCCACACCGTGATCATGGGCGAGGCCTATATCCAGCGCGACCAGACCGACAAGGTGCATCGCTTCCTCTGCCTCACCGGGGAAGGCGGCAAGGTGCTGATGACCTTCTTCACCGAGCGTTAGATCGCCATCCCGCCCTATTGCCGCGCGATGCAGCGCACCGGGCCGGAGAGTTCCTCCTGGCCGTCCGGCAAGGTGATGACCGCCTGCTGCGCCAAAGCGGCGCCGAGACCCTTGGCGGCGTAGTCCTTGAACTGCCGGCACGTGGCAGGCTCACCCGGCCCCGTCACCGCCCAGAAAGTGACCTTCCCCGCCTCCACCTTCACCGGCACCTCGTCGTCATAGGACCGCGTGAAGCTCGTGCGGCGGGTGGCCAGGTTGTAGAATGCCAGCATCCGCGCCGGCCCGGTGCCCTCGTCGAGGACCAGCACATCGCCGCTGAGGCCGAGCACATAGAAGGTATCCTCCGGCCCGCCGACGCTGAAGTCGCCCACCCAGCGCCTGAACATGCACGGGCGGTTCTGGCCGGGGCGGAGGGGCTGGACGACGATATGGCTTCCCGGGCTTCCCGTGCGCGGCATGTGGACCACCTGGAAACGCGTGCTCTGCAGGCACTTGGGCGGTGCCGCCTCGGCGGCGGACGCCAGCAGGAGCAGGCTGAGGATCACGACGACACGGCGGCGCATTGTGGTGTTCCGTTCAAATCTTGCTGGGGTCGCGCTTGATCAGCGCAGCAGGCAGCCAGAGCGTGGCGCGGGCCGGTGCGCCCCGCTCCTCGTCGAGCACCAGCATACCGTCACTCTGCGCCGCAAAGCGAGCGACAAGGCGCAGCCGCGTCTCGCCCCTCACGTCGGCGGTGCGTGACGCGCCGCCCTCATTGTCCAGTTCGAAGTCGATGGCCACGTAGTCGCCCGCCTCCAGGCCTTCGGGCCCGGCGGTGCGCACCGCGCGCCGCACAGCTTTCACCTTCAGCCGCGCGCCCGCTGGGGCGATTTCCTTCAGCCCCAGGGCGAGGTCCAGCAGCGCGAGGTCGAACCGGGCGGGATCGACGAACACGTCGGTGGAGGATTCGATGGCGGCTTCCGCGAAGTCCGGCGGCGGCCAGACCGCCCCCGTCATCAGCTTCCGCAGTGCGGCGAGCGCGGTTTCGACATTGACGATCCGCGCCTCCGCCCCCCGGGTCCGGGCCCCCGCGACGAGGCGCTGGGCGGCGGAAACACCATGGACCGCGCCGTCTACCGCGTCCTGCAGGGCGATGGACGCGGCGGGGCGCTCGCCTGCCTGTGGTGCGTTCGGCAATTGCCGGCGGACCTGCGCGAGGACCGCGAGGACCACGCGGAGCAGCGTATCCACGCCGCGCTCGACCCCGCTGGCCGGCTCGGCTGGCGCGCTGCGCCGATCGCGGGCCATGAAAGGCGGCTCCTCATCCGCCGCCACGCCCCGCCTTCGCGCGGGGCCGAAGAGAACCAATGCCCCGCCCGCCGCCAGCGCCCCGCTGGCGCAGGCTGCCGCGATGCCGTAGCCGACAAGCCGCCCATACCAGGCGGACAGAAGGTCGGTCTCGTTCACCGCATAAACCAGGGTGAGCGGCACGGTGGGCAGAGTGCGGAAAGCCGTCAGGCTTGGCCGGGTGTCGAGCGTGACCTTGCCGGTGATGAGGCCGGAGCTCTGGAGCGCCGTCTGTTCCACCAGTTCGGAGGAGGCGAGCATGGGTTCGGCCGGCACGCGCGGATTGGGCGAGCGGAAGATCAGCATGCCGTCCTTGCGCATCAGCGCCGCGGAGGCGTGGCTCTCGGGAAGGAAGGCGCCACGATACAGCGAATGGAAATATTCCGGGAAGATGGTCACCGCGACGATGCCCCGGAACGTGCCCTGGCGTGTGATGGGGCGGCTGGCGGTAAAGGAGACCGAGCGCGAGAGCTCGCCCCGGAATGGCACGGAGAGAAACAGCCCCTCATGCCCTGCTTTTCCCACCGTGAAATATTCCCGGTGCTGCACATCGTAGGGCGGCATGGGGAAGGCGCGGCTGGAGGCAGCGATGCTGCCGTTCTCGTCCACGAGGAAGACCGATTCCAACGGTGGAAGGCGCCGCCGCACATCCACCAGCATCTGGTGAATCCGGCCGTCGGTCCGCACGTCCGAGAACGGCCGATCCTCTATGGCAACGTCCAGCTGGAGCAAGGCGATGTCGATGGCGCTGAACACCGCGTCCGCATGCTCTGCGAGGGTGTAGGCGGTGGCGAGCGCCGCCTGGCGCGCGGTCCGCAGCTCAGACGCACGATCATACCACGACACCACCCCGAAGATCAGAAGCGGCATCGCCGCGCAGAGCGCGAGCAGCCCCGCTCGCCAGCGGCGCCCATGGGCGACAGGTGCGGGCCGTGAACGGGTAAAGCGACTGAACATGCGGGTGTCCCACCCCCCGGGGACTTGCGGAAGATATTCCAGCGCGCGCGAACGAGCCAACCATAAGCGCATGGAAAGTGCCGCCGGCTATCGGTTGGCCGATGAAAATGCCGCTGCAGCGGGAACCCGCCTCCCTCCTACTGGTTGAGAGAGCTTGAACTGGGCACGCCGAAAGCCACCGGGATCCAGAAAAGCGAGGTCATGACCATAATGGAGAAGCCGAAATCGCTTCGCGGGTTTGCAGCAATGGCGCCGGAAAAGCGGCAGGCCATCGCCCGCCTGGGCGGCCAGAGCCTCCCGCCGGAGAAACGCAGCTTTTCGCAGAACAAGGAACTGGCTGCGAAAGCCGGGGCTCGGGGCGGAAAAAGCGTCGCCAACGAGAAGCGGAGCTTCTCCGTGGATCGCTCGCTGGCCTCCAGCGCCGGGCGCAAGGGCGGAAAGCACGCCCCGGTGCGGGTATCGAAGCCGGCGGACTGACGCAGCCGGTCCGCCGCACGTCCCCGAGCACGCATAAAATGAAACGCCCGCCTCCCCTCGGAGGCGGGCGTTTCAGTGTGACTCGTACCGGGCGTCAGAACTTGTAGTTCACGCCCACCTTCAGCACGCTCAGCTGATTGTCCGCGCTGATGGAGCCGAGGGTCGAGGGGATGGTGTAGCTGCTGCCGTCGAGATCGATGTACTGGTACTCGATCTTGGCGGTCCAGTTGTTGGTGAAGGCGTATTCCACGCCGCCGCCAATGGTCCAGCCCCAGTTGGTCTCGGACGTATCGACACCATAGATGGAGCCGTAATCCGAACGGCCCCAGGCGAGACCACCCGTGATGTAAGGCAGCACGCGATCGAAGGCGTAGCCGAGGCGGGCGCGGACCGTGCCGAACACGTTCAGGCTCGCGTCGGTGAGGCCGGCCGCGAACGGGCCGAACGGAACGATGGCGACGCTGTTGGAGCCGAGATCGGCCCAGTTCACGTCGGCTTCGATGCCGAGCACCACATTGTTGGCGAACTGCCAATTGTAACCGGCCTGAAGACCGCCGGTGAAGCCGTTGGCATCGCCGACGCTGAGGCTGGTCGGGGGAATGCCAAAGGCGGGGGAGACCGTGAGGTCGTTGTTCAGCCAGGCCCAGCCGACGTTGCCGCCGATATAGAAGCCGGTCCAGGAGAAGATAGGAACCACCACAGGCGGCGGTGCCTTCACAGGGTAACGAGCCAAGTCAGCCGCGACTGCCGGAATGGACATAACCAGCAGGGCGACGCCGGAGAGCAGGATCTTTTTCATATGGAACCTCCATCAATCACCATCGACGACCCTAACTGCGCGAAATTGTGAATCGTCTCACCAACTTCACCCCGAAAGCTGCATTTCCCCCGGCCCTGGCAAAATTGTCACAGATTTGTAACCCGGCCTTACAACTGAGCGGTGCCATGCTGCCGACTCACGGCCACGGCGTCGGCGAGGCTTAAAATCCTACCGCCGGGCGCGTGACGCCTTGGATCGCCGGTTTGCCGAAAATGAAGAGACCCCTCCTCAAGCCGAGGCGGAGGTCGTCCATAGACGGCCTCAGCATCATGACGCCGCGGCCAGGAACTTTATTTCGAGATGAACTTTTCCACGGGGGGGCCGGTGTCGCCCCTGAACGCCCTGCGCCGGTATCGCGGCCATCGCTTGCGTCGCGCAGAAGCGACGAGCCGGAAAACGAATCAGCTGGGAGATGGGGCCTGACCATTTTGCACAGGAGGGCGCGCGGCCATCGCGCGAGCCATTCTGGCACAACTACGCGAGCACGGGTTGGAAGCGCTGCCCTGCGCCGGGTCGAAACTGGGTGGGAAGGTGCCCTTCAGGGCTTTAGATTTGGTGGAGCCAGGCGGAATCGAACCGCCGACCTCTTGAATGCCATTCAAGCGCTCTCCCAACTGAGCTATGGCCCCACCGGGCCGCGGGCTGAGCGCTTTATGAAAGCGCTTCGGGAAGACCCGCGGCGGGATGCCCGGGGGGTGTGCCCCCGAGCGAGAGCGGCCTTTAAGCACAAGCCGCTGCGAGCATCAAGTCTCTTCATCGTCCTCGAGGCCCTCTCCGATCAAATCGGAGACGTCATCCCCATCATCTTCGTCTTCTTCGAGGAAGGTGTCGTCCTCGTCGCCATCGGCGGCGATGTCCTCGTCCACGTCGATATCGTCGTCGGCCACAGCCACCTTGGTGCCCGCAGCCTCCTCATCGGCCTCCTCGAGGCTGATCACCTCGACATCAGCAACTTCGTCCTCGGCCTCCTCAGCCACCGGCGCAGCACGCGTCTCGCTTCGCGAGCTGCCGCGGACGGCAGGCTCGAAAAAGGAGCGCGGGTAGGATTCCCCGGTGTACGGCGACACCACAGGGTCCTTGTTGAGATCGTAGAATTTTCGGCCCGTTACGGGGCAGATGCGCTTAGTGCCTAGTTCAGGCTTCGCCACGGCAAGGACCCTTCGGTGGCTTCAAAAAGGAGGGTGCTCAATTGACGAATGCCCATGGCGCTGTCAAGGCAGAATCAGCGACGGCGCCTTGGTTCGCCGTGCGGGCCCGTGATAGAGCCTGTCGCAACCCATAAGCCACGACCATTTCGAAGGCTGCTCATGTCCAGCGCCCACATGCCCACATCCTCCGCCACCGGCCATGGCACGGGTGACCCCGTGCCCGCGCGCAGCCGCCCCTCTCCTGCCCTTTCGGGGCGCGTGCGGGTGCCGGGCGACAAGTCGGTGTCGCACCGCGCCCTCATCCTCGGCGCGCTCTCCCGCGGCGAAACCCATATTCGCGGCCTCCTCGAAGGCGAGGACGTGCTCAACACCGCCAAGGCCGTGGGCCAGCTCGGTGCGCAGGTGGAGCGGCTGGGGGACGGCGAGTGGCGGGTGAAGGGGGTCGGCGTCGGCGGCTTCCGCGCGCCCGACGCGCCGCTGGATTTCGGCAATTCCGGCACCGGCGTGCGCCTGATGATGGGGGCGGTCGCCGGCAATCCCATCGCCGCCACGTTCGATGGCGATGCGAGCCTGCGCAAGCGCCCCATGCGGCGCGTGCTCGACCCACTGGTGACCATGGGCGTTGAGGTGGTGGATGCCGCCGAGGGCGGCCGGCTGCCGCTGCGCATGCAGGGCCTCGCGGACCTTTCCGCCTTCACCTATGAGACCCCCGTTCCCTCCGCCCAGGTGAAGTCGGCGGTGCTGCTGGCCGGGCTTGCCGCCTCGGGCGAGACGGTGGTGAAGGAGCGCGAGGCCACCCGCGACCACACCGAGCGCATGCTCGCCCATTTCGGCGCCGAGCTGAAGGTGGAGCCCTTCGGCACCCATGGCCGCACCATCACCCTCCCCGGCCGCCCGGACCTCGTGGGCGCGCCCGTGGTGGTGCCCTCCGACCCCTCCTCTGCGGGCTTCCCGCTGGTGGCGGCGGTGATCGTGCCCGGCTCCGACATCATCATCGCCGACATGATGATGAACCCGCTGCGCATCGGCCTCCTCACCACGCTGAAGGAGATGGGCGCGAACATCGAAATCCTCGCCGAGCGCACCGAGGGCGGCGAGGCGGTGGCGGACATCCGTGTCCGGCATTCGCGCCTGCGCGGCGTCGAGGTGCCGGCGGAGCGCGCGCCGTCCATGATCGACGAATATCCCGTCCTCGCGGTGGCCGCCGCCTTCGCTGAAGGGCGCACAATTATGCGCGGCCTTGCCGAGCTGCGGGTGAAGGAGAGCGACCGGCTGGCGGCGGTGGCCGACGGCATCGCCGCCTGCGGCATTCCCCACGAAGTGGTGGGCGACGACCTCATCGTGGAGGGCAGCCCCGTGGTGCCGGGCGGCGGGCCCGTGGCGACCCACATGGATCACCGCATCGCCATGGCCTTCCTGGTGCTGGGCCTTGCGACCCGCGACGGCGTCGCCATCGATGACACCACCTTCATCGCCACCTCCTTCCCCACCTTCATGCCCATGATGCGCGGCCTCGGCGCCGTCATCGATTGAGCGCGAACGTGGTCATCGCCATCGACGGGCCGGCGGCATCCGGCAAGGGCACCCTCGGCCGGCGCATCGCCGAGGCGCTGGGTCTCTCCCATCTGGACACCGGCCTGCTCTATCGCGCGGTCGCCGCCCGCTGCCTTGCGGACGGCACCCTCGCCGATGAGGCGGCGAGCGTCGCGGCGGCGCACGCCCTCGACCTCTCCACCCTCGACCCCGAGGCGCTGCGCGGCGGCGAGATGGGCGAGGCGGCCTCCGTGGTGGCGGCGCGGCCCGCCGTGCGCGCGGCCCTGTTCGACCTGCAGCGCCGCTTCGCCGCCCGCCCGGGCGGCGCGGTGCTGGACGGGCGCGACATCGGCACCGTCATCTGCCCGGACGCAACCGTGAAGCTGTTCGTCACCGCGACCCCGGAAGTGCGGGCCGAGCGGCGCTACAGAGAGCTTGCGGCGCGTGGGGCGGGCACCAGCTTCGAAGACGTGCTCGCCGACATCCGGGTGCGGGACGCACGGGATTCCGGCCGCTCCGCCGCCCCCTTGATGAGGGCCGACGACGCCCTGCTGCTGGACACGACCCATCTCACCGTGGAGGGGGTATTCAGCGAGGCCATGAAGCTGATCCGCGCGAAAATCGGGAAGGTGTGACGGCGCTGCTTTGCCCGTGTGGACAAGCCTGAGCGGGTCTGATAAGAGAACGCTCCTCCCGGCAGAGGTGTCCTTGTGCGCGAGCATGGCGTCGCTGGTCCGGGCCGTTTCATATCAGTGCGAAATGCGATCGGCGCAACAGCTCGAAGAGGCAACACGTGCAAGTTCTCGTCCGCGATAACAATGTTGATCAGGCCCTCAAGGCGCTCAAGAAGAAGATGCAGCGCGAGGGGATCTTCCGCGAGATGAAGCTGCGTGGCCATTACGAGAAGCCGTCCGAGAAGCGGGCCCGCGAAGAGGCGGAAGCCGTCCGCCGCGCCCGCAAGCTGGCCCGCAAGCGCGCGCAGCGCGAGGGTCTCATCCCCTCGAAGCCCCGCCCCCCGCGGTGAGCTTTCCCCGCGCTGGTTTCCGGCGCGGTGCCTTCGACTCCCACTGATCGCTTGATGCTGAATCCGCGTGGCTCCGCCGCGCGGATTTTTGCGTTGCGCGCATCGACCTCTCGCGAAGACCCCTCAAGATGAAGCCGGGCGGCGCCACGCCCGACCATCTCGCCCCCCTCGGCACCCTCTTCCTGGGCGGAGCGGGAAAAGCCGACTCCGCACGCGAAACCAAACCTGTCATGGTGCGTTGCACACAGGGGGCGTGGATTAGAATCCCGGACAGGCGGATTTTAATCGATTACATGAAATCGTAAGCGCTTTCATGTAGATCGAACCCGAAATTGTGCGGGACGGGCAGAGGCGCGTCGCGGTTATCGGAGGGCGGGTATGGTTGCTCGGGTCATTTCGGTCGAACCCTTCGATATTGTCGTCTTCGGAGCAACCGGCGACCTCGCCAAGCGCAAGCTGCTTCCGGCCTTGTACGAGCGGGAGGTGGCGGGCCAGATGCCGGCGGATGCCCGCATCATCGGCGTTTCGCGCCGCCCCATGGCCCAGGAGGAATTCCGCGCTCTCGCCCGCGAGTCGGTGGAGGAAAGCGACCCCCATGCGGAGCCGGAAGCCCTGGCGCGCTTCCTCAAGCAGATCGACTATGTGGCGGTGGACGCGCTTTCCGACGAAGGCTGGGGCGATCTCTGCCAGCGCCTGTCCGCGCGCGAGGACCGCGTCCGCGTCTTCTATCTGGCGGTGGGGCCGGACCTGTTCGACGACATCTGCGCCCGCATCGGCGCAAGCGGCCTCGTCACCAAGAAGACCCGCGTGGTGGTGGAGAAGCCGGTTGGCAAGAATCTCGAATCCGCCCGCGCGGTGAATGCGGCCGTGGGGAAGGTCTTCCCCGAGGAGTCGGTGTTCCGCATCGACCATTATCTCGGCAAGGAGACGGTGCAGAACCTGATGGCGCTGCGCTTCGCCAACGCCCTGTTCGAGCCGGTGTGGAACCACGCCCATATCGACCATGTGCAGATCACAGTCGCGGAGAGCCTCGGGGTCGCGGGCCGCGCCGGCTATTACGACACGGCGGGCGCGCTGCGGGACATGGTGCAGAACCACATGCTCCAGCTCCTGTGCCTTGTGGCCATGGAGCCGCCGGTCAGCATGGACGCGGATTCGGTGCGCGACGAGAAGCTGAAGGTGCTGAAAGCCCTGGAGCCCATCGACGAGCGCAACGCCCAGCACGTGACCGTGCGCGGCCAATATCGCGCCGGCGCCTCGGCGGGCGGGGCGGTGACGGGCTATCTGGAGGAATTGGGCGCGAACGAGCCCAGCAATACCGAGACCTTCGTCGCCATCAAGGCCGAGATCGGCAACTGGCGCTGGGCCGGCGTGCCCTTCTATCTGCGCACCGGCAAGCGCCTCGCGAGCCGGGTGTCGGAGATCGTGGTGGCCTTCAAGCCCATTCCCCATTCGGTGTTCGACGGCAATGCCGGGCAGATCATGGCCAACCGGCTGGTGATCCGCCTCCAGCCGGACGAGGGCGTGAAGCTGTGGCTGATGATCAAGGATCCCGGCCCCGGCGGCATGCGGCTCCAGCACGTGCCTCTCGACATGAGCTTCGCAGAAGCCTTCGGCGTGCGGAACGTGGACGCATATGAGCGCCTGATCATGGACGTGGTGCGGGGCAACCAGACCCTGTTCATGCGGCGCGACGAGGTGGAAGCGGCCTGGCACTGGATCGACCCGATCCTCGATGCCTGGCGCGCCTCCCGCGAGCCGCCGAAACCCTACACCGCCGGCACCTGGGGGCCATCGGCCTCCATCGCGCTCATCGAGCGGGACGGGCGCACCTGGATGGACGATGCGTGAGGCTCATGAAGGGCGCAGTCTTGTTCCCTCTCCCGCTTGCGGGGGAGGGCTAGGGAGGGGGAACAGCGCGACAGGGCGATCCGTCGCACATCCACCCGGCTGACGGCCCCCTCCCCACCCCTCCCCCGCAAGCGGGAGAGGGAGTCTGCGGTGCATCTGTCCATAGTGCCGTGCTTAGGGAACCAGAGCACATGACCGCCTCCCCCATCGCCCTCACAGCCTATCCCGATGCCGACGCTCTCGCCCGCGCGCTGGCCGTCCATGTGGCCGAGGCGCTGCGCGCCCGCAGCGCCAAGGACGGCATCGCCGCGCTGGCCGTCTCCGGAGGCCGCACGCCGACGCGATTTCTGGAAGTCCTCTCCAACGCGCCCATCGACTGGACGCGCATCATCGTCACCTTGGTGGACGAGCGCTGGGTGCCGGAGACGTCGGAACGCTCCAACGCCGCTTTGGTCCGCCACCATCTTCTGAAGAACGCCGCGCAGACCGCGCGTTTCGTGCCGCTCTGTACCGGCGCGCCCACCCCCGAAGACGGGCTCGCCGAAGCGGAGAAGACGGTCGAGGCCCTTCCTCTCCCCTTCGCGGCCATGGTGCTCGGCATGGGCGATGACGGACACACCGCCTCCTTCTTCCCCCATGCGGAAGCGCTTCCCGTAGCCATCGATCCCAGAACACCGGCGCTTCTCGCCGCCGTGCGGGCGGAGGCGGCGGGCGAGCCGCGCATCACCTTCACCCTCCCGCCCGTTCTCGCTGCGGACGCGCTATTCCTGCATATCGAGGGCGCGGGCAAGCGCGCGGTCCTCGACAAGGCCTGCGAAGCCGGGCCCGTGGAGGACATGCCCATCCGCGCCGTGCTGCGCCACGCCGCCCGTCCCCTGGACGTGCTGTGGTGCCCCTGATGGAGACCTGAAAGCCATGACCGACCGCTCGAAGCTCCCGGAAATCTGGCACGCTTTGTCCGCCGCCCGCGAGGCCGGCGCCGGCACGCGCATCGCCGATTTGTTCTCCCACAAGGACCGCTTCGCGCGATTCTCGGCCAGCTTCGGCGACCTGCTGCTGGATGCTTCCAAGACCGCGCTCACGGACGACACTCTCGCGCTTCTCCTCGACCTCGCCCGGGCGGCAGGGGTGGAGGCGCGGCGCGACGCCATGTTCTCCGGCGCCCACATCAACGCCACCGAGGACCGCGCGGTGCTCCACATGGCGCTGCGCGACGGCTCGGACGAACCTCTCACGCTCGATGGGACGGACGTGAGGACGGACGTGCGCACGACCCTCGAGCGCCTTGGCGCCTTTGCCGCCGCCGTGCGCTCGGGCGCCATTGCCGGCAACCGGGGCCATGCCTTCACGGACGTGGTGAATATCGGCATCGGCGGGTCGGACCTCGGCCCGGCCATGGCGACGCTGGCGCTCGCACCCTATCATGACGGCCCGCGCACCCATTTCGTCTCCAATGTGGACGGCGCGCACCTTGCCGATGTGCTCAAGCCGCTGAACCCGGCGAGCACCCTCTTCATCGTGGCCTCCAAGACCTTCACCACTGTTGAGACCATGACCAATGCCCGTTCGGCCCGCGCCTGGATCGCGCAGGCGCTGGGCGAGGACGCGGTGGGGGACCATTTCTGCGCGGTCTCAACGGCGCTGAAGGAGGTGGCCGCCTTCGGCATCTCGGCGGAGCGCACCTTCGGCTTCTGGGACTGGGTGGGCGGGCGCTATTCGCTCTGGTCGGCCATCGGCCTGCCGTTGCAGATCGCCATCGGCCCGCATCTGTTCAAGGATTTCCTGGTGGGCGGCGCGGCCATGGACGGGCATTTCCGCTCCGCCCCGCTGGCAGAGAATCTTCCGGTGCTACTGGCGCTGGTGGGGGTATGGCACCGCAATGTCTGCGCCTATCCGAGCCGCGCCATCATTCCCTACGACCAGCGCCTCGCCCGCTTTCCGGCCTATCTCCAGCAGCTCGACATGGAGAGCAACGGCAAGAGCGTGACCCTGGACGGCGGCACCCCCGCCACCGCCACGGGACCCATCGTATGGGGCGAGCCGGGCACCAATGCCCAGCACGCCTTCTTCCAGCTCCTCCACCAGGGCACGGACATCGTGCCGGTGGAATTCCTCATCGCGGCGGAGGGCCACGAGGCCCATCTGAAGCATCACCACGAACTGCTGAAGGCCAATTGCCTCGCCCAGTCCGAGGCGCTGATGCGGGGGCGCTCCATCGCGGAGGTGGAGGCGCAGCTCCGGGCCAAGGGCCTGGACGACGCTGCCATCGCGCGACTGGCCCCGCACAAGGTGTTCCCGGGCAACCGCCCCTCCGTGACCATCGCCTATCCCCTCCTCGACCCCTTCACCCTGGGCCAGCTCATTGCGCTCTATGAGCACCGCGTGTTCGTGGAGGCGGCTATCTGGGGCATCAATGCCTTCGACCAATGGGGCGTCGAGCTGGGCAAGGAAATGGCGACCGAACTGCTTCCCGCGGTTCAGGGCGGCGCCGCGCCGGCCGGCGCGTCAGGCTCGACCCTGGGGCTTCTTTCGCATTTGCGAATTAGTCGAGGGTAACAATGCTGCTATGCAACATTGCATGGCGCATCTGTGTATTATGTATACCACAGATGCCGTGAAATAGGTCAGGATGCCTTCGCAATTCAGGGCGGCCCATATGGGGCTGCCTCGGTCTGGAGGCTCAGATGACCCTGCTCGATCTTACCGCTTTCGCCCTGGCCGGCGTCGCCCTCACCGGGGCGGTGCTGCACTTCGCGAGCCCCGTGCCCTTCATGGCGCCGGCGGGCGGCCCCGGCATTCCGGCGGAAGTGGCGCTCCAGCCTGACACCACGACTCGCACGGCCGCGACCCGCTTCGGCGGCGACAAGGGCGAGACCAAGGCCGATCCCGCCTGGGCATCCTTCCCCCGCGCCTTCTGAAACAAAAAAGCCCTCCCCGGCGGGTGCCGGAGAGGGCTTCAGTCAGGACGTCCCGCGCATGGCGCGGGGCGGGAGGATCAGTGGGTGACTTCCGCCGCGCGGCTCGCCGCCACCGCGTCTTCCGCCTTGGCATCCGCCACGAAGCGGGCGCGCATGGGCTTCAGCACGAACAGCGCCATCAGGGCCGCGATGGCGTTCACCGCCGCGGTGATGGTGAACACCAGGTCCCAGTTGCCATACCTGGCCACCATGATGCTCGCCAGCGGCACCACCAGGGAGGCCGTGCCCTTGGCGGTGTAGAGGAAGCCGGCATTGGTGGTCGCGAACTTGGAACCGAACGTGTCGCCGCAGGTCGCCGGGAACAGCGAGTAGATCTCGCCCCAGGCGAAGAAGACGAGGCCGGTGAGGATCACGAACAGCACCGGATTGGTGCCGAAATGACCCAGCGCCAGCACGCCGACCGCCTCGAGGGCGAAGGCGATGAACATGGTGTTCTCACGGCCGATATTGTCCGACACCCAGCCGAAGAAAGGCCGGCAGACGCCGTTCAGCACGCGGTCGATGGACAGCGCGAAGGTCAGCGCCGGCATGGTGAGACCGAGCATGGAGACCGGCACGCCGGCGATGTTGAAGTCCTTGGCAATGGAGCCGAGCTGCGCGGTCGCCATGAGGCCGCCGCCCGCCACCAGAACGAACATCAGGTACATGATCCAGAAGACCGGCGCCTTCAGCATCTGCCCCGGCCCGTATTCGCGGCGGGACTGCATGACCGCCTTGACGGGGGACGGCGGAAGCTGGCCCGGCTTCGGGCTCTGGAGGAACAGGGAGGCCACCAGCACCACGCCGCCCTGGATGAGGCCGAACACGAGGAAGGTCTGCTGATAGCCTGACGAGGCGATCATCGCCGCGATGGGGACGATGGTGAGCGCCGAGCCCGCGCCGAAGCCGGCGGCGGTGATGCCGGCGGCAAGGCCGCGGCGGTCGGGGAACCATTTCAGCGCCGCACCCACGCAGGTGCCATAGACCGCGCCCGCGCCCGCGCCGCCGATGGCCGCCGACACATAGAGCAGGGCCAGGCTATCGGCGATGGAGTTCAGCGCCCAGGAGGCGGCGCACAGGATGCCGCCGATGAAGACGACGATGCGCGGGCCGAACTTGTCCACGAACCAGCCTTCGACCGGCACCAGCCAGGTCTCGAACAGCACGAAAATGGTGAACGCCACCTGGATGGAGGCGCGGCCCCACTGGTGCGTCTCGTTCATGGGCTCGACGAACAGCGTCCAGCCATACTGGAGATTGGCGATCATGGACATGCAGAGCACGCCGATCGCCAGTTGGAGCCAACGTCCACCCACGGGGCCGCTGCGCACGGATTCAATTGCTGGCATTTCCTTCCCTTCCTTCTTCGGGATCATCGCGTTCTGTGACGATGAACGGTCCCGTGACGGTCACCATTCGTTTCCGCATGGGCAGGCGGTGCCGACACGCATGCGGGTGAGGAAGGCGATTATGCATGGTGTATACGGCATACAGGACGCAAGTTTCGGCTATGTAACCGTTATTATCGCTGTATCGCGCAAGAATTTTTTAAAATAACCAAAATAGCGCAACAAAATTACACGTGAATTATACACGAGCATACGTACTTTATTCCAAATACTTGCCACATGTGGATTTGGAATCACCCGTAAACTGGCTCGTTATTACATAATCTTACTCAGCTCGCAAAAGGCGAGAAGAGGGCGTGAGCGGGGCTCGGGCGCGAAAGCCAAAAAAAAGCCCCGGCTTTCGCCGGGGCTATCAGGAGCCGCCCGAAAGCGGCTGGAGGGACTTTTGGATCAGGCGCCCTGGGGAGCCTGACGCGTTGCACGGGCGGCGGCTTCTTCGTTCAGCCTGTGATGGCGGGCGAGAAGCGGACGCAAGAGAAGAATCGCGGCGAAGGCGGCGGTCAGATCCATGGCCGCGACGATATAGAGAACGGTCGCCCAGGAGCCGGTCGCCTCCATGATGAGATTCGCGATGGGCACGAGAAGCGCGGCAAATCCCTTGGCGCAATAAAGAACGCCGTAGATCTTGCCCACATGGGCGCTTCCGAAGGTGTCGGCCGCGGTTGCGGAGAACAGCGAATACACCTCGCCCCACGCCAGGAACACGACGCCCGACAGGATGATGAACGCCCACGGATTGTGGCCGAACGCGCCGAGGGCGACGATGCCGATACCTTCCATGGCGAAGGCAAAGAACATCGTCTTCTCACGGCCGATATGATCGGAGATCCAGCCGAAAAGCGGACGGGAAATGCCGTTCAGGAGGCGGTCGAGCATCAGAGCGAACGGCAGGGCGGCCATGACGAAGAAGTAGAGGTTCACCTCCACATGCTTCACCCCGAGGTCTTCCGCGATGACGCCGAGCTGGGCCACTGCCATCAGACCGCCGGTGACGGTGCAGATGAACATGCCGAGCATGACGTAGAAGACCGGCGTGCGAAGCGCCTCGCCGAGCGTGTAGTCGCGCCGGCTCTGGGCCACCGTCGAGGAATACACCACTTCACCCTTGCCCGGCGCGCGCAGGAAACCGGCGGCGAGAAGGATGATGGCGCCCTGGATCAGGCCGAACAGGAAGAAGGTCTCGGAATAACCGGAGGTCTTCAGCATGTTGGCGATGGGGATGATGGTCAGGATCGTGCCCGAGCCGTAGCCCGCGGCGGTGAGGCCGACCGCAAGGCCGCGCTTGTCCGGGAACCACTTCAGCGCGCTGTTCACGCAGGTGGCGTAGACGCAGCCGACGCCGATGCCGCCGATGGCCGCGCCGATATAGAAGCCGGTCAGCGAGGTGGCATAGGAGTTGACGATCCAGGACAGGCCGGTGAACACGCCGCCGAACAGGACCACGGCGCGCGGGCCGTACTTGTCGATGAAGTAGCCCTCGATGGGCGTCAGCCAGGTCTGCACCACCACGAACACCGTGAAGGCAACCTGAATCGAAGCGCGGCTCCAGCCATGCGCATTCTGGATTTCCGGCACGAACAGGGTCCAGCTGTACTGGATGTTCGCGGCCGCAACCATGCAGACGATACCGGCGATTAATTGAAGCCAACGGTTCGCCGTCACCGTTGCTGTTCCACCACTTTCAGAAGAAGCCATTTTCCTACCCTTTACCGATCCTTTTTGTTCTCTGTATTGAGGAAGCCGGCGCCCCCTTGTTTTGTTTTCCCTCCGGGTGCCGGCAGATGCGAAATCAGACCGCGCCGTTGGCGCGCATACTGGCGATGTCCTCGGCACCGTAGCCGAGGGAGGCGAGCACCTCGTCCGTGTGCTCGCCGAGGAGCGGCGCCCGCTCCACCGGCACCTCGTTGTCCGAGAGGCGGATGGGGGAAGCGACCGTCACATAAGTGCCCCGCTCGGGGTGGGGCACGTCCACCAGGAAGCCACGCTCATAGAGCGAACGGTCCTCGATGATGTCCTTGGTCGAGAGGATGGGCCCGCACGGCACGTCGATGGCGCTCAGCGCCTTCATCACCTCGAATTTGGTGCGGTTGCGGGTCCAGGTCTCGATGATGCCGAAGCAGGTCTCCAGCCGCTGCGCGCGCGCCTCGTGGGTGGCGAAGCGCTGGTCCTCGATGAGGTCGCGCCGGCCCACGAGCCGCATCAGCGGCGCCCAGCCCTGGGGCTGGATGATGACGTAGCAATAATCGTTCTCGCCACCGGGCGCGCAGCGCAGGGCCGCACCCGGCTGGCCTCCGCCCGAGGCATTGCCGGCACGGGGAACATTGTCGCCCGTGGGCGCGCCGGGATATTCCGTGAGCGGACCCGAGGCGAGGCGCTGCTGGTCGCGCAGCTTCACCCGCAGGAGGTTCACCACGCAATCCTGCATGGCCACCTCCACCCGCTGCCCACGCCCGGTGACGGTGCGCTGGTAGAGGGCGGCGAGGATGCCGGCCACGCAATGGATGCCAGTGCCGGTATCGCCGATCTGGGCGCTGGTGGCGGTGGGCGGGCCGGAGCGCCAGCCGGTGGTGCTCATGGCCCCGCCCATGGCCTGGGCGATGGTCTCGTACGCCTTGGCATCAAGCCCGCTCTCGTCGGCGAAGCCCTTGATGGAGGCGTAGATGATGCGGGGATTGATGGCCGAGATGCGATCCCAGGCAAAACCCTGGCGGTCCAGCACGCCGGCGCCAAAATTCTCCACCATCACGTCGCATTGCTCGATCAGGCGCGAAAGCGCGTCCTGGCCCTGCGGGGACTTGATGTTGAGCGTGACGCTGCGCTTGTTGGCGTTCAGCATCGTGAAGTAAAGACTGTCCACATTGGACTTGTCGCGCAGTTGCGAGCGGGTGATATCCCCGCGACGCGGCATCTCGACCTTGATCACGTCCGCGCCCATCCAGGCGAGGAGCTGCGTCGCGGATGGTCCCGACTGCACGTGCGTCATGTCGAGCACGCGCACACCTTCGAGTGCCTTGCCCATGCCTCAACCCCTGGAAACCTGCCCTGCCACACCGGTCTGTGCCGGCTTTGCTCATGAGAACCGCCGAAGCCGTTCTCCCTCGCCATTGGAAGCCGCCGGAAGCGGCTTCTTCTGGAATTACGTCTATTGGATTACGTATGCCAGGATTTCAGGCATAGCATCCTCCTGACCCGACGGCAAATGGATTTGCGCCGGCTCTAATCTTGCTCAGCGCAATGCAGCCAACGCCGCCGTCATGCCACCCGAGGCCTGGCCGCCGGGCTGCACCTCGGTCTCTTCCTCGTGCAGATAGTGGCGCATGAGGTCCGTGGCGCTGATGACGCCAACGAGGCCATGCTCCTCGATCACCGGGAGATGGCGCACCTGGTGCTCGTTCATCAGCCGCAGCACCTTGCCGATGCTGTCGCTGAGCTGGCAGGAAATGACCGCCCGCTTGATGAAGCTGGCCACAGTGAGGCTCGGGGTGTTGGCGCCGTGCTCCACGAGCGCACGGGTCACGTCGCGTTCGGAGAACACGCCGACCACCGTATTGCCCTCGGTGCGGCACACGTCCTTCACAACAACGCTGGAGACGTTCTCACGCTTCATGATGAGGGCGGCGGTCGCCACCGTCTCGTTCATGCGCACCGTGATGACGCGGGCGTGGCGCTTTTCGCGCAGGATATCGTCGACCGTGATCATTGGGCGTCCCTCTCTTTAAGGCCCGCGGTTGAACCCGGGTCGCTGATTGGGACTATGCTGGTATACGTAATACGCGATGTCAAGACATGGAATCGTTACAGATTTACGTGCGGTCAATGCTGCAATGCGGCATCGTTCGACACGGGCTTACTTGCCGAAGCCGACGTTAGATGCGATCAAGGTATGTTGTATTCTGCTTCTTCAGGAGGCAGGGCTGAACGGGTGGCGCTGAGCGGCATCGGATAAGGGTTCAGATGACGTACCAGGATATAAACGTGAAGCCGATCGAGACCGAATCGAGCTTCCGCATGAAGGCGTACAAGGCGCTTAAGGCGGCCATCATGGAGATGGACATCTATAGCCACGACGAAGAGATACGCCTGGAGGAACGCCAGCTCTCGGAGAAGCTCGGGGTCTCGCGCACCCCCATCCGCGAGGCCATGACGCTGCTGGAGCAGGAGGGCTTCGTGCGCTCCGTGCCGCGGCGCGGCATCTTCGTGGTGCGCAAGACCAAGCAGGAAATCCTGGAGATGATCACGGTCTGGGCCGCGCTCGAAGGCATGGCTGCGCGCCTCGCCTGCGTGGAGGCCACGGAGACCGAGATCCGCAAGCTGCGCGAGAATGTTCAGGCCTTCGCGAACCGCGACCCGGAAGAGTTCGTCACCGAATATTCCGAAGCGAACCTCGCCTTCCACAAGCTCATCATCCGCATGTCCGGCTGCGACCTGATCGCGGAGACGACGGAGAGCCTGTTCCCCCACATGCGCGGCGTGCGCAAGGTAACCATCGGCCAGGACCACCGCGCCCAGCGGTCCATCGTCGACCACACCCGCATCGTCGAGGCCATCGAGAAGCGCGACCCGGACCTCGCCGAGCGGCTGGTGCGCGACCACACGCTGGGCCTCGCCAAGCACGTGGAAGCCCACGGCGAATTCCTGAACTGAGATCCCGAGAGCGGAAACCACGCCCCGCAAGGGCGTGGTTCGGGGCGCCGGAGCGCGGCGGGGCCGCTAAAATCAGGCCAGCAGCTTCAGCACGTTCTGCGAGGACGCATTGGCCATCGACAGCGCCAAGGCACCAAGCTGCTGCTTGACCTGCAGCGCCGTCATCCGGGCGCTTTCGGCCGACATGTCGCTATCAACCAGACGCGCGACATCCGCCTTTTGGGACGAAACCATCCCAAGCGCGTTGTCCTTCACCGCCAGGCTGGGCTCGCGCCGGCGGCCTGCTGCCGGCGCGAGCGACACAGAAATATGCGCGACCGAAGCGCGCCTGAGCCCGCCCGGTCCGCACTTCACCGGCCGAGATTTTTTAAGGGCGGCGACGCCTCACGGATTGGGGTTCTTGAACACCCATTTCCACGGCACCACCTCGGTGCTCTCGAACAGGCCCGCCTTGGCGAACGGGTCGTTCTCCAGGAACGCCTTCGCCTCCACCGGGCTCGCCGCCTCCACCGTGAGGATCGAGCCCACCATGCGGGCACCGTCCTCGCTCATGATGGGGCCGCCGAAGGCGATCTTATCCTTGTTGGCGTTGAGGAATTCGAGGTGCGCGGGGCGCACGTCGGCGCGGACCTTTTCGTGGTCCGGCTTGTCCTTCTTGAGCACGACGAACAGCATGGAACGCCTCCCTTATGGGGCGGCTGAGCGCCGCCCTCTTCTTTGAAATGCGGCTTCAGGCGGCCTTGGACTTGGCCATCATCTCCACGAAGCGATCGAACAGATAATGGCTGTCGCGCGGGCCGGGCGAGGCTTCCGGGTGGTACTGCACCGAGAAGACCGGCTTGTCCGAGAGCGCAAGGCCTGCATTGGAGCCGTCGAACAGGGAGACATGGGTCTCCTGCGCATTCGCCGGCAGGCTGTCGCGGTCCACGGCGAAGCCGTGATTCATGGAGGTGATCTCCACCTTGCCCGTGGTGAGGTCCTTCACCGGATGGTTCGCCCCGTGATGCCCCTGGTGCATCTTCAGGGTGCGCCCGCCCACCGCAAGGCCGATCATCTGGTGGCCGAGGCAGATGCCGAAGGTGGGGATTTCCTTGGCGATCAGTGCCCGGATCACCGGCACCGCATATTCCCCCGTGGCCGCGGGATCGCCGGGGCCGTTGGAAAGGAACACGCCGTCGGGGTTGAGCGCGAGGATGTCGGCGGCGGGGGTGGTCGCCGGCACCACCGTCACCTTGCAGCCGGCGCGCGCCAGCAGCCGCAGAATGTTGCGCTTCACGCCGTAATCGATGGCCACCACGTGATACTGGCCGCCATCCTGCCGGCCATAGCCCTTCTCCCACTCCCAGGGCGTCTCGTCCCAGCCGTAGCGCTGGGCGGAGGTGACGCCGGGCACGAGGTCCATGCCTTCGAGGCCCGGCCACGCCTTCGCCTTGGCCTTCAGCGCCTCGATATCGAACACGCCATCGGGGGAATAGGCGATGACCGCATTCGGCATGCCGGTCTCGCGGATGCGGGCGGTGAGCGCGCGGGTATCGATACCCGAGATGCCGGCAATGCCCCGCGCCTTCAGCCACGCATCGAGGCCGCGGGTCGCGCGATAGTTGGAGGGCTCGGTGACGGCCGTGCGCAGCACCACGCCGCGTACGCCAGAGGCGGCCGCCATGGACACCGTCTCGATGTCCTCTTCATTGGTGCCCACATTGCCGATATGCGGGAAGGTGAAGGTGATGATCTGCCCGCTATAGGAGGGATCGGTGAGGATCTCCTCATAGCCGGTGATGGCGGTGTTGAAGCACACCTCGCCAACACCCTCGCCGACGGCGCCAAGGCCGACACCTTCGAGGACCGTTCCATCGGCCAGCACCAGCAGCGCGGTCGGCTTCGGTTCCGCCCAGCTGTCGGCCGGGCTCATGACGTGATCTTGTTCCTGGGTCATGGATCGCCTAGATAAGGGGTCACGCGCCGCTACGCCAGTGGCCCGGCGGATGTGCCGCGATTTTCGTCACAGGGCGATGCCCGCCCCGACGCTTCCCGCCTTTCCGACACCCGGCGACCCGGCCCTCCACATCCCGGACGGGCCCGCGCGCGACATTTTACGAGGACGACCGTGCTCCGCGACGACATCAACACTGCGCTCAAAGAAGCGATGAAAGCAGGCGACAAGGTGCGCCTGTCCACCCTGCGCCTGGTCAATGCGGCCCTGAAGGACCGCGATATCGAGGCCAGGGGCCATGGCAAGGACCCGCTCGGCGACGACGACCTGCGCGCTCTGCTCGCCAAGATGGTGAAGCAGCGCGAGGAAAGCGCGAAAATCTACACCGACAATGGCCGCCCCGAGCTGGCGGACCAGGAAAAGGCCGAGATCGCGGTGATCCAGGACTTCCTGCCCAAGCAGCTCGGCGAGGACGAGACCCGCGCCATCATCAAGGACGTGGTGGCCGAGATCGACGCCAAGGGCATCAAGGACATGGGCCGCACCATGGGCGTGCTCAAGGAGCGCTATGCCGGCGCCATCGACTTCGGCAAGGCCTCCGCCTGGGTGAAGGAAGCGCTGACGGCGGGCTGAGGCCTGTGGAACGTGGGGACAGCGGGCATGGTTTCTAAACCCCGCTGGCCCATCGTTTCGATTGCGCCGAGATGCTATCGTTTCGGCACGCGCCTTGAGAGCTTGCACCTGAATGCGCTTCCCGCCCTCCTTCCTTGATGAGATCCGTGCCCGGTTGCCGGTGTCGGACGTGGTGGGGCGGCGGGTGAAGCTGCGCAAGCAGGGGCGCGAGTTCGCCGGCCTCTCGCCCTTCAATCCCGAGAAGACCCCCTCCTTCTTCGTCAACGACCAGAAGGGCTTCTACCACTGCTTCTCCTCGGGAAAGCACGGCGACGTGTTCGATTTCCTGATGGAGACGGAAGGCCTGCCTTTCGGCGAGGCGGTGGAGCGATTGGCCTCCATGGCCGGGCTCCCTCTGCCCGAGGTCACCCCCGAGGCTAGCGCCCGCGAGGAGCGCCGCCGCACGCTCCATGATGTCCTCGCCCTTGCCGCCACTCATTTCGAGGAGGCCCTGCAGGGCCGGGCCGGTGCCAAGGCGCGCGGCTATCTTGCCGACCGCGGGCTCGGGCCTTCCACCCAGAAACGCTTTCGCATGGGCTATTCGACGCCCGAACGCTTCAATCTGAAGGAGGCGCTGGGCCATCTGGGGGTCAGCGTCGCCGACATGGTGGAGACGGGGCTTCTCGTCTCCGGCGACGACATCGCCGTGCCCTATGACCGTTTCCGCGACCGCGTGATGTTTCCCATCACCGACCTGAAGGGCCGGGTGGTGGGCTTCGGCGGGCGGGCGCTGGAAAAGGACGTCTCGGCAAAATACCTTAACTCCCCCGAGACCCCGCTCTTCCATAAGGGCTCCTTGCTCTACAACGGCTTTTCCGCCCGCGCCGCCACCCATAAGGGCGCGCGGCTCGTGGCCGTGGAAGGCTATGTGGACGTCATCGCCATGGTGGAGGCCGGCTTCGAGGGGGCGGTCGCCCCCCTCGGCACGGCGCTCACCGAGGACCAGCTGCAACTGCTCTGGCGCATGGGCGACGAACCCACCTTGCTGTTCGACGGCGACAAGGCCGGGCGCCGCGCGGCCTTCCGCGCCATCGATGTCGCCCTCCCCCATCTGAAGCCCGGCAAGAGCCTCTCCTTCGGCACCCTGCCCGAGGGCCAGGATCCCGACGACCTGATCCGCCGCTCAGGCCGCGAGGCCATGGACAACGTGCTGGCGCGCACGGAACCGCTCGCAGCCATGCTGTGGGCGCGCGAGACCGAAGGCACGAACCTGGAAACGCCCGAGCGCCGCGCGGCGCTGGAGGCGCGGCTTGCCGAGATCGTCGCCTCCATCGTGGATGAGAGCGTGCGGCGCCATTACCGGCAGGACCTGAACGAGCGCATGCGCCGCCTGCTCTCTCCCCCTGCATCTGCGGTGTCCTGGTCCGGCACCCGGCGCAATCAAGGCGGAAGCGGAAAAGGCCGCTGGGCGCCGCCGGTGCCCCTTGCCCCGCGCGGCGGGGATATTGCCCGGACGGCTGCGGTGCGGGGCGGCACCTCCAACTTGCCCCGAAATGAGGCACTGCTTCTTTTCTGCCTGCTAAATCATCCCTGGCTGATGGATGAGACCGGCGAGGAAATTTCCGCCCTTCCCTTCGCCAATTCGGAAGCCGCGCATTTGTGCCGCGCGCTTCTGGAAGCCCATATGGATGGGCACATTTCGCCCGAGACCCTTGCGCTGCCAGAGGAATTAGAGGCGGTGCGGCGGCGCGTCTGCGCCCTTGCCAGCCCCCGGATGGACTGGCCCGCATATCCCGATACCGGACAAGAGGATGTGAGACTCTGGTGGCGCCAGCGCTCGGCCTTGCATCTAAAGGCTTTCGCGTTATCTAGAGAACTAAGAGAGGCCGAGCAGCAATTGGGTGACGACCCAAGCGAGGCGAATTTTGCGTGGTTGCGGGATGTGCACGAGCGCCTCTCCGCAATCGAAGGAACGGAGGCCCTGGTCGAAGGGTTTGGCGCGGCATCCGGCCGGGCGTCGGCGCGCTCCATATGAGGCGCAATCCCTGAGGATGGGTTTTAGGAGCCGCTTCGCAGAAAAGCGCGAGCGGTTCAGGCTGATTTAACGGGATCGTCGTAGGGACGATTCTTGCAGGATGGAAGAGGCGGCGGACCGGACGGTCGCGCCGCCGTTTCGCCGTTGGCAGGCGGCGATATGTCAGGAGATGTCCATGGCGAAGCAGGCCACCGAGACGACCGAAGCCCCGGAGAAGGAGAACGAAGCCCCCGATGGGCCGTTGCTCGATCTCTCGGACGCGGCTGTCCGGAAGATGATCAAGAACGCCAAGCGCCGTGGCTATGTCACCTATGAGCAGCTCAACGAAGTGATGCCCTCCGAGGAGGTGACCTCCGAGCAGATCGAGGACACCCTCGCCATGCTCAACGACATGGGCATCAACGTCATCGAGGCGGAAGAGGCGACCGAAGAGGGCGAAGCCGCCGAGGAAGGCGAGACCCCCGACGAGCCGGAAGAGGCGGAAGGCGGCGAGCTCACCGAGGCCGCGCCGCGCGCGGTTGCGCGCTCGGAGACCAAGTCCGAGCCGGCCGAGCGCACCGACGACCCGGTCCGCATGTATCTGCGCGAGATGGGCAGCGTCGAGCTGCTCTCCCGCGAGGGCGAGATCGCGATCGCCAAGCGCATCGAGGCGGGCCGCGAGGCCATGATCGCCGGGCTGTGCGAGAGCCCCCTCACCTTCCAGGCCATCATCATCTGGCGCGACGAGCTGGTGGAAGGCCGCGTGCTGCTGCGCGACATTATCGACCTCGAAGCCACCTATGCCGGTCCCGAAGGTAAGAACCCGCCCCCGGCGGTGGAGGACGGCGAGACCGCGCTCGCCCCCGAGGCGGGCGAGGACGGACTTCTGGGCGACGGCGCCTCGCCGGACAGCGACGAAGACGACATGGAGAATTCCCTGTCGCTCGCCGCCATGGAGACCGAGATCAAGCCGAAGGTGCTCGAGACCTTCGACCGCGTTGCCGATTCCTACAAGAAGCTGCGCCGGCTCCAGGACCAGAATGTCGAGTCCAAGCTGAAGAACGAGACGCTCTCGCCCGCGCAGGAGCGCAAGGCGAAGAAGCTGAAGGAAGATCTCGTCCTCGACATGAAGTCGCTCTCGCTCAACCAGGCGCGCATCGATGCGCTGGTGGAGCAGCTCTACGAGATCAACAAGCGTCTCGTCGGCCTTGAAGGCCGGCTGCTGCGCCTGTCGGAGAGCTACGGCGTCTCCCGCGACGACTTCCTGAAGCAGTACCAGGGCTACGAGCTGGACCCGAAGTGGATCCTGCGCGTCTCCAAGCTGGGCTCGAAGGGCTGGAAGGGCTTCGTCGCCAGCGAGAAGGACGCCATCAAGGATCTGCGCGGGGACATCCACGCCCTCGCCACGGAAACCGGGCTGGAAATCCTGGAATTCCGCAAGATCGTCCAGATGGTGCAGAAGGGCGAGAAGGAAGCCCGCCAGGCGAAGAAGGAAATGGTGGAGGCGAACCTGCGCCTCGTCATCTCCATCGCCAAGAAGTACACGAACCGCGGCCTCCAGTTCCTGGACCTGATCCAGGAGGGCAATATCGGCCTGATGAAGGCGGTAGATAAGTTCGAGTACCGGCGCGGCTACAAGTTCTCCACCTATGCCACCTGGTGGATCCGGCAGGCCATCACCCGCTCCATCGCGGACCAGGCGCGGACCATCCGCATCCCGGTCCACATGATCGAGACGATCAACAAGATCGTGCGCACCTCGCGCCAGATGCTCCACGAGATCGGCCGCGAGCCGACCCCGGAAGAGCTGGCCGAGAAGCTCGGCATGCCGCTTGAGAAGGTGCGCAAGGTCCTGAAGATCGCCAAGGAGCCCATCTCGCTTGAGACGCCCATCGGCGACGAGGAAGACAGCCACCTCGGCGACTTCATCGAGGACAAGAATGCGGTGCTCCCCATCGACGCCGCAATCCAGTCCAACCTGCGCGAGACCACGACGCGCGTTCTCGCCTCGCTGACGCCGCGCGAGGAGCGCGTGCTGCGCATGCGCTTCGGCATCGGCATGAACACCGACCACACCCTTGAGGAAGTGGGCCAGCAGTTCAGCGTGACCCGCGAGCGTATCCGCCAGATCGAGGCGAAGGCGCTGCGCAAGCTGAAGCACCCCTCCAGGTCGCGCAAGCTGCGGTCGTTCCTGGACAACTGATCGCCCGCACGCCTCTCAGAGACGCGAAAGGCCCGCCTCGGCGGGCCTTTTTGCGTTCAGGCCGGCACCGGCACCATGTGGTAGCCGGTCCCGTCGCGCTCGATTACCCCTCGGTCGGCGAGGTGCGAGCCCATCACCGGCGTGCGCTCCACCGTGAGGCGGTCGAGCATGCGGGCGCGGGTCTCGGCGGCCTGGGTGCGGTTCACGTCGTAGAGGACCGACCAGTCGGGATGGGGAAACTGCATGGCGCCCACATGCATGATGTCCGCCCACATGATGAGGCTGTCGACGCCATCGGCGATCATCACGCCCATATGGCCGGGCGTATGGCCGGGCTCGGGCACGGCGGTGAGGCCCGGCCACAACTCCACGGCGCCGGTGACCGCACGCACGCGCTTGGGATAGGCGGCGAGCACCGCGCGGGCGGCCCCGAAGAAGCCGTCCATGCCCTGCGGCGCGCGCGAGCGGATGCCGTCATCCATCCAGAACTCGATCTCCTCGTGCTGCACGACCAGCTCGGCATTGGGGAACACCGCCTTGCCATCGGCGCCGATGGCGCCGCCTGCATGGTCCACATGCAAATGGGTGAGGATGATGGCCTCCACCTTGGCCCGGTCGAGGCCCGCATGGGCGAGCGCCCCGGCCGCCTTGCCAAGATCCGCGCCCCCGGCCGCGCCGGTGCCGGAATCGATCAGCACCAGCCGGCCCGCTTTCTCCACTGCGAAGGCGTTGACCGGAATGGGAATGGGACCGGCGGCGGGCGCGCCCATCTTCTTCATCAGCTCGTGGCCGGCGGGCGATGCGGCGTCGGGCACGATGTCGAGGGGCAAGGGATAAAGCCCGTCGAAAAGCGGTGTCACCTTGATGGCGCCCACCATGACCGGGCCAGCCGAGAGCGGCTGCGCCCACGCGAACGGCGCCGGCAGGACGGAGGCAAGGGAAAGCGCCGCAGCGCCGCCCAGGAGGGTACGGCGGGACAGGCCGTGTTCGGATAGGCGAAGGGTCATGGGATCACCTCTTCAAGGCGGCTGCAGCCGGGGCGCCCGACGCCCCTTTCCACCATATCGTCGTGCTTCGCGCCGATTGCCAAGACCCCATCAGGCGGCCGCCATGCGATAGGCGCTGCCCGCCCGCAGGATGCGGCCGCGCATGTCGAGGTGCGAGCCCGTGACCGGCGTGCCCTCGCTGGCGAGACGGTCGAGGAGGCGCAGGCGCGTCTCCGCCGCCATGGCCGGGTCCACGTCCACCACGCCGAGCCAATCGGGGTGGGGAAACTGCATGGCCGCCACATGCATGACGTCGCCCCACACGAGGAGGCTGTCATCGCCATCGGCGATCCATATACCCGCATGGCCCGGCGTGTGGCCGGGCAGCGGCAGGGCGGTGAGCCCGGGCCACAGCTCCACCGCACCGGAGACGAGGCGCACGCGTCCCGCATAGGCCGCGAGCGCGGTGCGGGCGGCGCGAAAGAGATAGTCCATGTCCGAGGGCGCGCGGGACCACATGCCATCATCGGTCCAGAAGTCGGCCTCCTTCTGCTGGACCACCAGTTCCGCATTGGGAAAGAACGCCGTGCCGTCTTCGCCGAAGGTGCCGCCGGCATGGTCGATGTGCAGGTGGGTCATCAGCACCGCCTCCACCTTGGCGCGATCGAAACGGGCGTCAGCGAGCGCGCCGGCCACCTTGCCAAGCCCGGGGCCGCCTCCCGCACCGATGCCGGCGCCCATGCCGGCATCGATGATGGCGAGCCGGCCCGCCCGCTCCACCACGAAGGCATTGATCGGCGTGGGGAACGGTCCTGCCGGGGGCAGGCCCATATCCTCAATGATCGCTGCGCCCACGGGCGAGGCGATATTCGGGAAGCTGTCGATGGGGAGCGGAAAGAAGCCGTCGCGCAGCGGCATGACCGTCATGGCGCCAACCGGGATGGGCGCGCCCATGAGCGGCAAAGGGGCGGAAGGCGGGAGCGAGGAAGAGCTCATGGTCGCCGCCCTCCCCCGCTGGATTTCAGCCGACTTCCACCACGGGCTCGCGGCCAATGAGCCGGCAAAGCTGGCGCATGCGGTTGTGTACGCGCTCGTTCACGAGGTCCGACAGGCGGGCGGGGATCGTCAGCGCGAGCACGTCGCCGCGCACCTCCAGCTTCGTGGAGGGCAGGATGCCGGCCATGGCCGCCGAGAGGGGATAGGCCACCCGCATGGCGGCGCCGAGGATGCGCGCGCGGTCGAGCATGCTGGGGGTCACGAGTTCCAGCAGGCGCGGCGGCGGGTCTTCGACGGTGAGGCCGATATGGCGGAAATAGACCGGCAGGGCCACCGCCACGCGGCTTGCATGGTCCACCCCCGCGAACGCCGCATGGGCGATCATCTCGAGGCTCTGCTCGGCGCGGTAATCGGGATGGGCACGCCAGCTCACATCCGCAAGCAGGCACGAGGCATGGCGGATGCGCCGCTCGTCCCCGCTTTCCTCGAGCGAGGGCGAGGAGGCGAAGAACTGGTCGGTCCAGGTCACCATTTCTTCCTGGTGGAGCGGGGCGCGCGAGCGCAGCAGGTTGAATTCCTGCGCCGCCAGCAGCAACGGGTCCTCCCGTCTCTGGGGCCGGTCCAGCAGGCTGTAAAGCAGCCCCTCGCGCACGCCGAGCGCGGAGATCATGACCTGCGCCGGGCGGCCGTGGCGCACCAGGTTTTCCAGCACCAGGGCGCCATAGGAGAGCAGCGGGCGGCGGGCCACCGAGATCGCTTCGATATTGCCCAGAGCCTCCACTTCCCCGCGATGGACGGTGCGGGCGAACGCCAGCGCCTCCTTGGCGGGGATGCAATAGCCATGCATCACGTGCAGCGGGTAGCCCTTCTGGAACATGTGCAGGCGCGCCAGCGCGCGCCACGTGCCGCCCACCGCATAGAAGGTGCGGCCCGCGAGCTTCGGGAGGACGGACGCCTCCTCCATGGCCTCGCGCACGATCTTCTCGGCCTTGCGCATGGATTTGGAGGAGCGGTCCTGGAGCGCGAGGCTGCCGAGCGGCAAGGTGATGCCTTCGGCGACCGTCTCGCCGCGCACGTCCACCAGTTCCAGCGAGCCGCCGCCGAGATCGCCGGCGACGCCGTCCGGATCATGGATGCCTGAAATCACGCCGAGCGCGGCCAGCTCGGCCTCGCGCCGGCCGGTGAGAATCTCCACCTTGGTCCGGCAGATGGCCTCGCAATCGGCGATGAAGGCGGGCCCGTTCTTGGCGTCGCGCGAGGCGGCGGTGGCGAGCGCATAGAGCGTGTCCACCTGCATGGCGTCGCACAGGCCGCGGAAGCGGCGGAGCGCGGAGAGGGCCTTGTCGATGGCGTCCTGCGCCAGCCGGCCCGTGGACAGCACCTCACGCCCCAGCCCGCACAGCGCCTTCTCGTTGAAGATGGGCGTGGGCGCGCGGGAGAGCGCCTCATAGACCACGAGGCGCACGGAATTGGATCCGATGTCGATGACGGCGATAGGCGCCGCGACCGTCATGGGATCGGTAAGATGCGGCCCCCGGCCACGCGCCTCAACGGTGGAGGAAGAGGCTGCGCGGCGAAGAATCTTTGAGAGACTTTCCACGTCCCGACAAGCTCGGATTGGTCATGAAGTAGCGATGAGCGTTGAACGACTCTTCGCCGGGCGCCGGGACTATGCGTGCGGAGGAGCCATCGGGCAACACCCGCCAGCTCTGTTCGTTGTCGATAATGTTGGCGACCATGATCTGATCCAGCACCTGCTCATGCACCGTGGGGTTGGTGATGGGGCAAAGTGTCTCGACGCGGCGGTCGAGATTGCGGGTCATGAGGTCGGCCGAGGAGATGTAGACGGTCGCCTTGGCGTGGGGCAGGCCGTGGCCGGCGCCGAAGCAGTAGATTCGGCTGTGCTCCAGGAAGCGCCCGACGATGGATTTCACCTGGATGTTCTCGGAGAGGCCGGGAATGCCGGGGCGCAGGCAGCAGATGCCGCGCACCACGCACTCCACCTTCACGCCCGCATTGCTCGCCTCGTAGAGCGCGTCGATGATCTGCGGGTCCACCAGCGAGTTGCACTTCAGCCAGATGGCCGCGGGACGGCCGGCCTGGGCGTGGGCGATCTCCTCCTTGATGTTCTGGAGGATGCGCGGCTTCAGCGTGGTGGGGGAGACCGCCATCACGTCCAGCTCGCCGGGGGTGGCATAGCCGGTGATGAAGTTGAAGATGCGCGCCACGTCCTGCGCGATCACCGGGTCGGCGGTGAAGAAGGACAGGTCGGTATAGATGCGCGCCGTGATGGGGTGGTAGTTGCCGGTGCCCACATGGCAGTAGGTGGCGAGCGAGCCGCCCTCGCGGCGCACCACCATGGACAGCTTGCCATGGGTCTTCAGGTCGATGAAGCCGAAGACCACCTGCACGCCGGCGCGTTCCAGGTCGCGCGCCCAGCGGATGTTGGCTTCCTCGTCGAAGCGGGCCTTCAGCTCCACCAGCGCGGTGACCGACTTGCCGGCCTCCGCCGCCTCGGCCAGCGCCTTCACGATGGGGCTGTCGGAGGAGGTTCGGTAGAGGGTCTGCTTGATGGCGACGACATTAGGATCGCGAGCAGCCTGACGGAGAAACTGAACCACCACATCAAAGGATTCATAAGGATGATGGACGAGGATGTCCTTCTCGCGGATGGCGAGAAAGCAGTCTCCGCCATGGTCCCGGATGCGCTCGGGAAATCGCGCATTGTAGGGGGGAAACTTGAGGTCCGGCCGGTCCACCGAGACCAGCTGGGAGAATTCGTTGAGCGCGAGCACGCCGTCGACGACGAAGATCTCCTCGTCCTTCACGTTGAGCTCGCGGGCGACGAAGTTGCGCAGCTCGTCCGGCATGGCGGCGTCCGCTTCCATGCGGATCACCGAGCCGTAGCGGCGCTGCTTCAGCGCGGTCTCGAACAGGCGGACGAGGTCTTCCGCCTCTTCCTCGATTTCCAGGTCGCTGTCGCGGATCACCCGGAACACGCCCTGGCCCTTCACCGCATAGCCGGGGAACAGGCGGGCGATGAACAGGCCGATCATCTGCTCAAGGGTGATGAAGCGCATGCCCTCGCCGTCGGGCAGGCGGATGAAGCGGTCCACCTTGGCCGGGATGCGGATGAGCGCGTTCATGCCGCGCCCGTCGGTCTGCCGCACCAGCTGGAGCGCCAGCGAGAAGCCGAGGTTCGGGATGAACGGGAAGGGATGGGCTGGGTCGATGGCGAGCGGGGTGAGGACCGGGAAGACGTGATGGAGGAAGTGCGGCTCCAGCAGCTTCAGGTCGTCCGCCGTGGTGTCGGCGCCGTCCACCAGCGTGATGCCGATGCCGGAGAGGTCACGGCGCAGTTCGCGCCAGCGGGCCTGCTGGTCGAAGATCAGCGTGCTGGCTTCCGCCATGATGGAGTTGAGCTGCTCGGATGGGCTGAGGCCCTCCGGGCTCTTGGCCGTGACGCCCTCGCGGATCTGCTCCTTCAGGCCCGCCACGCGCACCATGAAGAATTCGTCGAGATTGTTGGCCGAGATAGAGAGGAAGCGGAGCTGCTCCAGCAGCGGGTGGTTCTTGTTGGAGGCCTCCTCCAGCACCCGCCGGTTGAAATGCAGCCAGGATATTTCACGGTTGATGAAGCGGTGCGGGGACGAGAGGAGGTCCGTCTGGGCCTCGGTCTCCACAAAGGGCTCGTCCACGGTAAGGGCTGCGTTTTCGTTCGCGCTCATCGCTCATCCCCCAATTTCCGCCGGACCATGGCGTCCTTGCATGACCACTCTATGACGCCGCGGTTTCAGTCATCTTCATCTTCGGCAATGGTTTTTTCCGAAGCGCGCAGCACGTCGGCGGCAAATGCGCGGGTCACGGGCCGACGGGCCGCCAGCGCCGCCCGGTCGATGGCCTTGACCAGCGCCTCCGCGCCGGCCACCGAGCGCTCCATGCGGGCGAGGAGATAGTGCACCGTTCCCTCGTCCACGGGAATCTGCCGGTCGGCAAAAAGTTTCACGAGGACGGCGGCGAGCAGCGCATCATCGGCGGGCGCGATCTCCACCTTCGGCACGGCGCGCAGGCGCGAGGCGAGATCAGGGGTGGCGAGCGTGAAGCCCGAGGGCGCCGAGCGGGCCGTCATGAGAACGTGCGCGCGGGTTTCCTTGGCAAGATTCAGCACGTGGAACAAGGCGGCTTCGTCAAACCCGCCGGGGGCGACGTCCTCCACCACCAGCGCGCCGGTGGAGAGCGCGTCGGGAACATCCGCGCGGGCAAGGTCGGCGGCCTTCACGATCTTCGCGCCCGCCCGCTCGGCGAAAACCGCGGCGAGATGGCTCTTTCCCGTGCCCGGCGCACCCACGAGGCAGACCACGAGCGCCGGCCAGTCGGGATAGCTATCGATCAGCGCCAGCGCAGCCGAATTGCTGGGTGCCTCCAAAAAATCCTCGCGCCGCAGGCCGGGCGCGGCCGGGAGGTCCAGCGGCAATTGAGGATTGGAGCGGTCACGCCCGGCCATGGTCACCGATGCTCCATGGCTTGGGCATTCTCGTCCTCGGGGATTTCCTCCCCGGTATAAAGCGGGCTGTGGAAATACTGGCTGAAGCCGAAGCGCACTAGCACCCCCGCAGCCGCCGTCAGCGGCACCGCCAGAAGCAGGCCGACAAAGCCGAACAGGTAGCCGAACGCGAACAAGGCGAACATGAGCCAGACCGGATGCACGCCGATGCTGTCGCCCACGAGCTTGGGCGAGAGGATGTAGCCCTCGATGGTCTGGCCGGTGATGAAAATGCCGAGGATGACGCCGATCATGGTCCAGTCCGGGAAGAACTGGACGATGGCGACGCCCATGGCGAGCACGAGCCCCGTCAACGAGCCTACATAGGGAATGAAGGTGATGAGGCCCGAGACGATGCCGATCAGCAGGCCGAAATTGAGCCCCGCCATGGTGAGGCCGACCGCGTAGAAGCTGCCCAGGATGAGGCACACCAGCGCCTGCCCGCGAATGAAGCCGGCCACCGCCAGGTCCATTTCCTTGCCGAGCCGCTGCACCACCGGCTTCTGGTGGAGCGGGATCCAGCTGTCCACGGTATCGAGCATGTGGTCCCAGTCGCACAACACGTAGAACACCACCACGGGCGTCACCACCACCAGCGCGAACACCGAGAGCAGCGCCTGCCCGCCCGACCAGAGGGAGGTCAGGAAGCCGAGCATATAGGTGACGCCCTGGGACATGAGGTCGGCCAGCGAGCGCTGGACGTCCGGCAGGCGGTCCCCGAAGAAATGGTTGATCCACTCCCGGTTCTCGTCGGTCACCAGCCCCTGGAGGCGGGTGACGTAGCTCGGCAGATTCTGGATGAACTCGAACAGCTGGCTAGAGAGCAGCGGCAGCACGACCAGAAGGAAGATCACGACCACCAGGATGAACATGCCGACGATGAGCAGCGAGGACAGCGTGCGGCCGACGCCGATGCGGGAGAGGCGTTCAACGATGGGATTGAGGAAATAAGCCAGCGCAATGCCAGCGACGAACGGCAGAAGGATACCCCGCAGCAGCCAGAGCACCCCGACGGTGACCACCAGAGCCCCGATCCAGAACCGCACCTGGAGCCGAAATGGCATCGCGCCTTCCCCGATGTGCCGTGCGGTGCTGCCTCCGCTGCCCGGCGCCCGTTCAGTTGGCCATGTGGCGCATCCAGTCCGCGAGATAGGCAGCCGCGGAAAGGGCCGTCAAGAGGCCAACCGCCACCAGGCCGAGTTCGTAAGCCATGTGCAGCGGGAAGCCGAAGCCCGTGCTGGCCAGCACCATGGTTGCAAACGCGATCTGTACCATGGTGTTCACTTTCGAGACGATCAGCGGGCGGATACTCACCGGCCGCGCCATCATCACCGCGAGCACCACGGCGCCGATGATCATCACGTCGCGCGTCACCACCGCGATGGCGACCCAGCGGGGGATCAGCTCGGCCACGGCCAGGGTCACATAGATGGAGACGAGCAGGGCCTTGTCGGCGAGCGGGTCGAGATAGGCCCCGAGCTCGGTCTGCATGCCGCAATGCTTGGCGAGGAAGCCGTCCACCGCGTCCGAGACACCCGCCAGGAGGAACAGCCAGAAGGCCAGTTGCACCTCCCCCGAGGCAATGGCCCACACCACGACGGGAACGAGCAGGATGCGCGCCAGCGTGATGATGTTGGGGATGCTCACGGGGCGGTCTCCCAGGCTGAGCCTTGTCCCCTCTCCCGCCTGCGGGGGAGGGCTAGGGAGGGGGAAAGGCCCCCCGTGCAATATTCCGGAGCGTTGCTCTGCTTCACATGCCCCCTCCCCACCCCTCCCCCGCAAGCGGGAGAGGGAGCACGTTTCGCAAGAGGCGAGAGCCTTTTCTCATCCCCGCTTCACCGTCAGCGGTCCGAAGCCCTGGTGGCTCTGCATGGCCTGGATGCGGTTGATGTTCACGTGGCGGGGCAGGGTGCAGGCGAAGAAGACCTGCTCGGCAATGTCCTCGCCGGTCATGGGGGCAACGCCCTCATAGATCTTGTCGGCGCGGGCCGCATCGCCCTTGAAGCGCACCAGGGAGAATTCGGTCTCGGTCAGGCCCGGCTCGATATTGGTGACGCGCACGCCAGAGCCGGCAATATCGGCCCACAGGCCGAGGGAGAACTGCTTCACGAAGGCCTTGGAGCCGCCATAGGTGTTGCCGCCGGGATAAGGATAGTCGCCGGCGATGGAGCCGGTGAGCACCACATGCCCTTCCTTGCGGGCGATCATGCCCGGCAGCGTCGCCCGCACCGTGTGCAGAAGACCCTTGATGTTGGTGTCCACCATGGCGTCCCAGTCCTCCATGCGCACCTCGTGGGCGGGCTCGAGGCCGAGGGCGAGGCCGGCATTGGCGAACACCACGTTATAGCTGGCGAAAGGCGCCGGCAGAGCCGCGACGGCGGCCTGGGTCGCATCCCAATCGCGCACATCCAGCTCCAGGGTGTGGATGCGGTCGCCGAACTCGTCCGCCAGCGCCTTCAGGCGCTCGGCGCGCCGACCGGCGACGATCACGCGGGCGCCCGCACCGGCGAAGCGGCGCACGGCTGCAGCGCCGATGCCCGAGGTGCCTCCCGTGACGAGGACAGTCAGGGTCTTCGGGTCCAGCATTTGATACATGACGCACCTCTCCAGCATGGGCTGTGCTGGAAATAGAGCATGACCATGAGGAAGTGAAAGCCCGCCCGCGACGAATCCGCACCTCTTTGCGGTTTCCCCGTCGGGCGTTACGATTCATTAACTTTGAGCTGGGTCCATGGGACGCAGGGTCATCCTCCTGCCATGTTGTGGAGGAAGGTGGTCTTGGGTCATGTCTCCTGCGGGGGCGGTTGCGATCCAGTTTTGAAACGCTGTTAAGCCTTCGCCGCGACCATCGGGTAGAGTCTCGATTCGCGGCCGGGCCGGCAGCAATGTTGACGTGCGGTGTCAGGAGACGGTTTTGATGAGGCTCTATCTTGTTCCGCCAGCCCTTGCCTCGGCGCTCCTGATGTCAGGATGCAGCACCGAGCTGGATGGCTTCGGAACGAAGACGAGCGCGATGGATTCGGCGCGGGTGCTGAATGCACCCACCGCCTCGGTGGAAAGCGCGCCCATGGCGGCGCCGGCCCCCGTGCAGTCCGCCGCCGCCGCTCCC
The DNA here is from genome assembly GCF_040049275.1 of Aquabacter albus. NCBI lineage: Bacteria > Pseudomonadati > Pseudomonadota > Alphaproteobacteria > Hyphomicrobiales > Xanthobacteraceae > Aquabacter > Aquabacter albus. The sequence goes on from NZ_JBDZDT010000008.1 coordinate 417,658, forward strand.
GCCGCCCCGGCGCGCACTACGGGCGCATCCGCCAATACCGCCGGCGCGGCGGTGACGCCGACCGCCACGGCCAGTGCCGGCAACGTCCCGCTCACGCCGCCCTCCGTGAACCCCGGCGGCGCGGCCTATGCGGCCACCGGCTCCCAGGAACAGCTTTCCGGCGCCTGGACCTTTTCCTGGGATGACGGCAACCGCACCTGCCCGCTGACGCTTTCGACGGCGCGCGGGGCGAGCGGCCTTTCCGCCCAGGCGGATATTTCCTGCCCGAGCGAGATCTTCATGACCAAGGGCTGGGACACGCTCGGCCCCGATCTGGTGCTGCAGAACCATGTCGGAAAGGTCACCGCGCGCCTCGCGCCGGCCGGGCCCAACCGCTATGTGGGCGTCATCGCCGACAACAACCAGTCGGTCATCCTGACCCGCTGAGTGCGGGCCGGCTTTCCAAAAGCCGGCCGCGCGTCTCTTTATCGCCTACTGACTGTCCGTCACGCCTGGGCCTTGGCCCGCGCCACCGTCGGCGCGCCGTGCTTGAAGGCGCGGGAATAAGGGCAGATCTCGTGGGCTTCCGCGACGATCGCATCGGCGTCCGCCTGGCTGACCCCGGGAAGCTCCACCTCGATCTCGAAGCTCAGCGAATGCGTGCCGTCGATGCGGTTCAGCGTGGCGCGGCAGGTGATGAGCGCGTTGGACGTGTCCACCTTGTGGGCCTTGCCGGCGAGGGCCAGCGCGCCGCCGAAGCAGGCGGAATAGCCCATCGCCACCAGTTGCTCGGGATTAGTCCCCACGCCGGATCCACCCATCTCCTTCGGATAGGACAAATCGAGCTTCACCTTTCCGTCGGAAGTCTCGGAATGGCCTTGGCGGCCGCCGCCGGTGGTGGTTGCAACTGCCGTATAGAGCGCGGACATGGGGGTCTCCCGTTGTGAAAGCCCGTGGCGGGACATCCGCGCACGAGATTGCTAACGAACGATCGTTAGCTTAAACTTGAAGCGCATGTCAACACCTGCTAACGATCGATCGTTCGCTTTTCGGGCGGAGGAGGAAACGGAGAAGGAATGAACGCGCCACCGGCACCGAAGGGCTCGCGCAAGGAAGCCCTCACGAGCCTTGCCATCGAGATGATGCAAAGCCGGGGCTTTTCCGCCCTCGGGCTGCGCGAGCTTGCGGATGCGGCGCAGATGCGCGCGCCCAGTCTCTACAGCCACTTTGCCTCGAAGGACGAGCTGAGCCGCGCGGCCATGTCGCTCTATGCCGAGCGTCACCGGGCCGAGCTGCACCATCTGGAAGCTCTAGCCACGGGCGCCGCACGCATCCGCGTCTATGTGGACCGGTGTGCCACCTGCATCCAGGAGGAAGGCCGCCTCTGCCTATTCCTGATGCTCACCACCAACCGCCAGGACCTCTCCGAGGAGGCGGTGGGGGAGCTTACCCGCCTTGTGGACGAGCAAGCGGAATGGCTGTCGGCGATGTGGGAGGCGGGACGGGCGGACGGCTCGATCCGCTCCGGGCAGACGGGAAAGAACGTGGGACCGCTGATCTTCAGTGCCCTCAGGGGACTAATGGCGTTTGCGGTCCTTCAGCCGGACCCTACGGCGGCGTACCACGCCCAGTCGGATGCGCTGCTCGCCGCGCTCGGCGTAAGCTGAAGGTCAGCGGGCGGTCACCGTCACCGCCTGGGCTTGCTCTGCCGTCTGGTGACGCTCCGGCGCGGCAAACAGGACCGCACCCGCAATCACCACATACGCCGCAACGAACAGCGCCCAGTCACCCCACGACCAGCCGAGCCACACCCGGCGCGCCGCTTTGGGGCGGGCTGCATGAACAGCGTGAGCGGGGATCGACGTGGGCATTCCACAATTCCTATTGGATATGTGGAATAAAATAATCCTCGTTGGTGAATTGTCAATATTACATTATTTTTCTGCATTAATGCCCCTCGAAGGTCGCGGGCCGCTTCTCCACGAAGGCGGCCACGCCTTCCTTGAAATCCCGCGTGCCGACACACGCCAGGAACGCGTCGCGCTCGGCGGCAAGCTGGCCGCGCAGATCGCGCTCGAAGGATCCGCGCAGCAGAGCCTTCACCCGGCCGAAGGCCTGGGTGGGGCCGTCCGCAAGGCGCCGCGCCAGCGCATCCACCTCTTCGGAGAGGCGGTCCGCCGGAACCACCTTGTTCACGAGGCCGAGGCGCTCCGCCTCGGCGGCGCCGATCACGTCGCTGAGCAAAGCCAGTTCCATGGCCTTGCGCAGCCCCACCACGCGTGGAAGGCCCCAGGAGGCGCCGCCATCAGGGCTGGTGCCGATCTTGGTGTAGGCCAAGGTGAACTTGGCATCCTCGGAAGCGATCGCGAGGTCCGCCGCCAGCGCCATGCTGAGGCCCGCCCCCGCGACGGCGCCATGAAGGGCCGCGATCACCGGCTGGCGCAGGCCGATCAGGGTCTGGAGCGCCTCATGGAACGGGTTGATGATGGCGGAGACCACCTCCGCCGCCCCATCGCCCGCCTCGTGGAAGCGCCCCACATCACCGCCGGCGAGGAAGCCCTTGCCCGCGCCCGAGAGCACCACCACCCGCACCGTGGGCTCCAGCGCCACCGTCTCCACCGCGCGCTTGAAGGCGAGGATGGCGTGCTCATTGATGGCGTTGAGCACGTGCGGTCGGTTGAAGCGGATGCGGGCGATGCCGCCTGTGAGTTCCAGAAGGACGGGATCGGCATCTGACATGGGGGTCCTCGCGTCTCGCTCCGCCGTGCAAGCTTCGCTGCACCTGAGCGTGCCACTAAATCCCATCTCGCCTTGCGGCGCACCCCGATAAACAGGCCCACCGCCATATTCACGTGAAAAATTCGGCAATTGGGATTTGCACATTCACGTGGAATATTTTACTCTTGTAGCCGTTAGAAAATGCGAGATACACGAAATTTCCGTGTGTTTTGTGGATTGGACCGGCGCCCATGACCTCCCCGCTGCAACAGAAGCTGAAGATCAGCGGACCCACCGCCGTGACGGCGAACCGCCTCACGGACGGGGTGGTGGTGTGGCTCACGCCGGCCCATGCATGGTCCACCGACATCACCGAGGCGGCCGTGGTGACCACCTCGGAAGACGCCGTGGCGCTGCTGACCGTTGCCCATGGCGACGAGATCCACGCCGTCGGCGCCTACCCCGCCCCCGTCTCTGTGGCGAGCGGCCGGGCACAGCCGGTGAACCTGCGCGAGAGGATCCGCGTGAGCGGGCCGACGTTTGAGCTCGAAGGCAGCGCATAGGCGCTGGAGCAGATCGCATCATGTATGTCTATGACGAGTTCGACCGAGCGTTCCTCCAGGAGCGCGTGAACGACTTCCGCGACCAGGTGGAACGGCGCCTCTCCGGCGAGCTGGACGAGGAAGAGTTCAAGCCGCTGCGGCTGATGAACGGCGTGTACTTGCAGCTGCATGCCTACATGCTGCGCATCGCCATTCCCTATGGCACGCTCTCCTCCGATCAGATGCGCGCGCTCGCCCATGTGGCGCGGCGCTATGATCGCGGCTACGGCCATTTCACCACCCGCCAGAACATCCAGTTCAACTGGATCAAGCTCAACGAGCTGCCGGACGCCATGGCGGATCTCGCCGCGGCGGGGATGCACGGCCTCCAGACCTCCGGCAACTGCATCCGCAACACCACCACCGACCAGTGGGCGGGTGCCACCCCGGAAGAGATCGAGGACCCGCGCCTCTATGCGGAGATCATCCGCCAGTGGTCGACGCTGCACCCGGAATTCACCTACCTGCCCCGGAAGTTCAAGATCGCCATCACGGCGGCCAAGCACGACCGGGCGGCCATCCGCGTCCATGACATCGGCCTGCGCCTGCACCGCAAGGATGGCGAGATCGGCTTCGAGGTGATCGTCGGCGGCGGGCTGGGGCGCACGCCGTTCATCGGCAAGACCATCCGCGACTTCCTGCCCAAGGAGCACCTGCTCTCCTATCTGGAGGCGATCCTGCGGGTCTATAATTCCGGCGGGCGGCGCGACAACATCTACAAGGCGCGCATCAAGATCCAGGTGCACGAGGTGGGCACCGAGGAGTTCACCCGGCGCGTGGAAGAGGAATGGCGCGAGACCCGCGACACCACGCTGCGGCTCGACGACGAAGCCTTCGCCACCATCCAGAACCGCTTTGTCATCCCGGACTTCGAGCCGCTGGAGAACGTGCCGGCGGTCCTCGCGGACGCGCTGAAGGATGCGGACTTCGCCCGCTGGCACGAGAATGCGGTGGCCCCCCACAAGGCGCCGGGCCACGCCATCGTCACTCTCTCCTTGAAGCCCGTGGGCAAGCCGCCGGGCGATGCCACCGCCGACCAGATGGACGGCATCGCCGACCTCGCCGATCAGTACGCCTATGGCGAGATCCGCGTCGCCCACGAGCAGAACCTCACCTTCCCCCATGTGCGGCAGAAGGATCTGCCGGAGCTGTGGCGCAAGCTCGATGCCCTCGGGCTCGCGACCCCCAATGTGGGCCTCGTCTCCGACATCATCGCCTGCCCGGGCCTCGATTATTGCTCGCTGGCCAACACCCGCTCCATCCCGGTGGCGCAGCGCATTTCCGAGCGCTTCGCGGACAATGAGCGCATCGCCGATATCGGCCGCATGCACATCAACATCTCCGGCTGCATCAATGCCTGCGGCCACCACCATGTGGGCCATATCGGCATCCTGGGCGTCGAGAAGAAGGACGAGGAGTTCTTCCAGATCACGCTGGGCGGCAAGGCCAACCACAAGGCCCGCCTCGGCGAGCTGCTCGGCCCCGCTGTGCCCGAAGGCGAGGTGGTGGAGGTGGTGGAACGCATCGTCGATACCTATCTGGAACTGAGGGAAGGCCCGAAGGAGAGCTTCATCTCCGTGATCCAGCGCCTCGGCCTCGAACCGTTCAAGGAGCGCGCCTATGCCGCTCGTTAAAGATGGCGCCGTCGTCTCGGACGCCTTCGTCCGCGTGGACGCAGACACCCCGCTCCCCGACGGCCCCGTGATCGTGCCCCTCGCCCGGCTCCTGGCCGAAGGCGAGGCGCTTATCGGGCGCAACCAGCCGCTCGGTGTGCTGGTGCCCAACAGTGCCGACGTGAAGGTGCTCGCGCCCTATCTGCGGCACCTGTCGGTGGTGGCGCTGGACTTCCCGAAGTTCCGCGATGGCCGGGCCTACAGCCAGGCGCGGCGGCTGCGCGAGCGACTCGGCTATACGGGCGAGCTGCGGGCCTCGGGCAATGTGCTGCGCGACCAGTTCCTGTTCATGGTCCGCTGCGGCTTCGATGCCTTCGAGATCACCAAGCTTGCCGACATTCCGGCCATGGCGCAGGCGCTCAAATCCTATTCCGTCTTCTACCAGCCGACCGGCGATGGCCGGCAGACCGCGGCCGAAGCGCGCCTCGCGGCCCGCCGGGCCTGAGGATCATTCCCATGGGCTTTGTGGATTTCGCCCAGACCGCCTCGGACGAGGCGATCCTGTCCCGCGTCGAGAGCCTCGATGCGCACCTCAGGAACGCCTCGCCCCTCGAAATCCTCGCGGCCGCCGCCGAGACGCACCAGGGGCGCGTCGCCGCGGTCTCGTCCTTTGGCACCGAATCCGCCGTGCTGCTGCACATGATGGCGCAGGTGGACCGGTCCATCCCGGTCATCTTCCTCGACACCGGCCACATGTTCCCCGAGACGCTGGCCTATCGCGACGAACTGGTGGCGCTGCTCGGACTCATGGACGTGCGCTCCAACCGGCCGGACCCGGCGGACCATGCGGCGCGCGATCCCGACGACAGCCTCTGGGCGGACGACCCCGACGCCTGCTGCGCGCTGCGCAAGGTGGAGCCGCTCACCCGTGCGCTCGCGCCGTTCGATGCCTGGATCAACGGCCGCAAGCGCTATCAGGCCGCGACCCGCGCCCGCATCCCGGTGGTGGAATTCGACGAAGGCCGCGTAAAGTTCAACCCGCTCGCCGCCCTCGGCCCGGCCGAGATCGACGCCTGGATGAGCGCGCACCGCCTGCCCCAGCATCCCTTGAAGACGTTCGGCTTCGCTTCCGTCGGCTGCATGCCCTGCACCAGCCGCGTCGCCACTGGTGAGGATGCGCGCTCCGGCCGCTGGCGCGGGCAAGCCAAGACGGAGTGTGGAATTCACGTCCGGAAAGCCGGATAACACAGGCTGATTTTGTTATTCTATATTTTCTACGGATTTTATCGACTAAATTATTGACCCTCCCGCGGACCAGTGCCATCGTGCCCGTCAATCGGCGGGCGCAGGCCTGTCCATCCCCCTGGAGGTCTCGCAATGTCCGTTCCCGTCTCGCTGAAAAAGCTCGCCGCCGGCGCCCTGGCGCTGTCGCTTTCGGCGTCCCTCGCTCTGCCCGCCTTTGCCGCCGACATCACGCTGCTCAACGTCTCCTATGACCCGACGCGCGAGCTGTATGGCGATGTGAACAAGGCGTTCGCAGCCGAATGGGTGAAATCGCATCCCGGCGACACCGTCACCATCCGCCAGTCCCATGGCGGCTCCGGCAAGCAGGCCCGCTCGGTGATCGACGGCCTGGAAGCGGATGTGGTGACCCTCGCCCTCGCCTATGACATCGACGAGATCGCGCAGCGCGGGCTGCTGGCCACCGACTGGCAGAAGAAGCTGCCGGACAATTCCGCGCCCTACACCTCCACCATCGTGTTCCTGGTCCGCAAGGGCAATCCGAAGGGCATCAAGGACTGGAATGACCTGGTGAAGCCGGGCATCAAGATCGTCACGCCCAACCCGAAGACCTCCGGTGGAGCCCGCTGGAACTACCTCGCCGCCTGGGGCTACGCCCTGAAGCAGAATGGCGGCGATGAGGCCAAGGCGAAGGAGTTCGTCAAGGCGCTGTTCAAGAACGCCCCCGTGCTCGATACCGGCGCGCGCGGCTCCACCGTCACCTTCGTGGAGCGCGGCATCGGCGACGTGCTGATCGCCTGGGAGAACGAGGCCTATCTCTCCATCAACGAGCTGGGCCCGGACAAGTTCGACATCGTCACCCCCTCCCTCTCCATCCTGGCCGAGCCGCCGGTGGCCGTGGTGGACAAGGTGGTGGACAAGCGCGGCACCCGCGCCGTCTCCGAGGCATACCTGAACTTCCTCTACACCCCGGCGGGCCAGGAGCTGGCGGCGAAGCACTATTACCGCCCCCGCAACGAGCAGATCGCCGCCAAGTACAAGGACAAGTTCGCCCCCGTGCAGCTCTTCACCATCGACCAGGTGTTCGGCGGCTGGGCCAAGGCGCAGAAGACCCACTTCGGCGACGGCGGCGTGTTCGACCAGATCTACACCAACTGATCGCAGATCCCGGCGGGGCACTTCCTCCCGTCCCGCCGGACCGCCGCCGCGTCCCGTGAAGGCGTGCAGGCCAGACCGGACGCGGCGGCTGATTTCTGCTCCCAGCCAATGCTGATAGACTGCGAAGCGGCCCCAGGGCCGCTTCGCCATGTTCCGAGCCCGGCGCCAATGGGCGCCTTTCTTGTGCAAGGATTCCGATGGCCACAGCCGCCATATCGCGCCCGTTGTTCAGAAAGCGCAGCGTCATTCCCGGCTTCGGGCTGACGCTCGGCCTGACGCTCACGTGGCTGTGCCTCATCGTGCTGCTGCCGCTCTCGGCGCTGTTCATCAAGACCAGCGAGATCAGCTTCGAGCGCTTCATCGCCATCGTCACCAGCGCGCGCACGGTGCATGCCTTGCAGGTCTCCTTCGGCCTGTCGCTCGCCGCCGCCGTGATCAATCTGGTGTTCGGCTCCATCGTGGTATGGGCGCTGGTGCGCTACGATTTCCCCTTCCGCCGGGTGGTGGACGCCATCATCGACATCCCCTTCGCCCTGCCCACGGCGGTGGCCGGCATCGCGCTCACCTCGCTCTATGCGGAAAATGGCTGGATCGGCTCGCTCCTGGCGCCGCTGGGCATCCAGGTGTCGTTCACGCCGCTGGGCATCCTCGTCGCCCTGGTCTTCATCGGCCTGCCCTTCGTGGTGCGCACGGTGCAGCCGGTGCTGGAGGACCTGGACAAGGAGCTGGAGGACGCCGCCGCGAGCCTGGGGGCGAGCCGCTTCCAGACCATCACCCGCGTGGTGCTGCCCTCCATCCTGCCGGCGCTTCTCACGGGCTTCGCCCTCGCCTTCGCCCGCGCCGTGGGCGAATACGGCTCGGTCATCTTCATCGCCGGCAACCTGCCGGGCATCTCCGAGATCGCCCCGCTCCTCATCGTCATCCGCCTGGAAGAGTTCCGCTATGCGGACGCCACCGCCATCGCCTGCGTGATGCTGGTGGCCTCCTTCCTGCTGCTGCTCGTCATCAACCGGCTCCAGCGCTGGAGCGAGGCACGCGGGAGGGGCGCATGAGCCTTGCCAGCGAACAAACCGTGCCCCATGCCCTCGCCTCCGAAGGGCTGCCGGCGGTGCCCGCCATCCACGCCGCGCAGCGCCCCGGCCCGGTCAACACCGAGCCGGCGGCGGTGCGCATTGCCATCATCGTCGTCGCGCTGGCCTTTCTCGGCCTGTTCATCGCGCTGCCGCTGGTGAACGTGTTCTATGAGGCGTTCCGGCGCGGCTGGGCCGCCTATGCTGCAGCTCTGGTGGAGCCCGACGCGCTCGCCGCCGTCCGCCTCACCCTCATCGTCGCCGCCATCGCGGTGACAGCGAACCTCATCTTCGGCCTCGTGGCCTCCTGGGCCATCACCAAGTTCGATTTTCCCGGCAAGAGCCTGCTCATCACCCTCATCGACCTGCCCTTCTCGGTCTCCCCGGTGGTGGCGGGCCTCGTCTATGTGTTGCTGTTCGGCTCGCAGGGCCTGTTCGCCTATTGGGTGCAGGCGGCGGACATCAAGATCATCTTCGCTTTGCCGGGCATCGTGCTCGCCACCATTTTCGTGACGTTCCCCTTCGTGGCGCGCGAGCTGATCCCGCTGATGCAGGAGCAGGGCACGGCGGAGGAGGAGGCGGCCGTCTCGCTCGGCGCCTCGGGCCTCTCCACCTTTTTTCGGGTGACGCTGCCCAACGTGAAATGGGCGCTGCTCTACGGCGTCCTGCTGTGCAATGCGCGCGCCATGGGCGAGTTCGGCGCGGTCTCGGTGGTGTCGGGCCATATTCGCGGACTCACCAACACCATGCCCCTGCACATCGAGATCCTCTACAACGAGTACCAGTTCGTGGCCTCCTTCGCGGTCGCTTCGCTCCTTGCTCTGCTGGCCCTCGTCACCCTGATCGCCAAGACGCTTCTTGAAGCGCGCCTTTCGGAGCACCGCCGATGAGCATCGAAGTCGTCAACGTCTCCAAGCGCTTCAAGGATTTCGCGGCGCTGGACAATGTGAGCCTGCACATTCCCGGCGGAGAACTGGTGGCCCTGCTCGGTCCCTCCGGCTCGGGCAAGACCACGCTCCTGCGCATCATCGCGGGGCTCGACTGGCCGGATGCGGGCGAGGTGCGGTTCGATGGGCAGGATGCCCTCTCCCGCTCCGTGCGCGAGCGCAATGTTGGCTTCGTGTTCCAGCACTACGCCCTGTTCCGGCACATGAACGTGTTCGAGAACGTCGCCTTCGGCCTCCGGGTGCGCAAGGGCGCGGACAAGCTGCCCGAGACCGCCATCAGGGAGAAGGTGAACGAGCTTCTCTCCCTGGTGCAGATCGACTGGCTGTCGGACCGCTATCCCGGCCAGCTCTCCGGCGGCCAGCGCCAGCGTGTGGCGCTCGCCCGCGCGCTCGCCATCTCGCCCCGCGTGCTGCTGCTGGACGAGCCCTTCGGCGCGCTGGACGCCAAGGTGCGCAAGGAGCTGCGCCGCTGGCTGCGCAATCTGCATGAGGAATTGCCCGTCACCTCGGTGCTCGTCACCCACGATCAGGAGGAGGCGCTGGAGCTGGCGGACCTCGTGGTGGTGATGGGCAAGGGAAAGATCGAGCAGGTGGGCTCGCCCGCCCAGGTCTATGACGCTCCGGCCACCGCCTTCGTGCACGATTTCATCGGCGAAAGCCTGTCTTTGCCGGCTAATGTTCGCGATGGCGCATTGTTCGTCGGGGCGCGGCGCCTCGAGCTTGACGCGCAGGGGGCCGCTGACGGGCCGGCGCGCATCCTCGCCCGGCCGCATGATGTGGATCTCGCGGAGCCGGGCTCGGCGCCCATCGCCGGCAAGGTGCTGGCGGTGCGGACTTTCGGGCCCATCCGGCGGGCGGACATCGCCATTCCGGCGGAAGGCGGAGACATCGTGGTGGAAGCCGCCGTGCCCCATGGCGACACGCTGCCCGTGGGAACCGAGATCGGGCTGGTGCCCCGGCGCTACCGGGTGTTCGCGCGCGCCTGAGGGCCTATCGGCAATCACGACAGTCGTGGCCGGCCATGACGAGAGGTCTTTGAGGTAATGCCGCGCTTGAATGGCGGCTCAGTCTAGGGTCTGAACTCAATCGAGTTGCGGTTTGGTTGTGTTACTGATTCAAAGCTTCTGCTTGAGAGCGGAGGCTTGAATGGCGAAGGCTCTGACGTGGTTGAGCGATGCGGAGTGGGCTCGGATCGAA
>NZ_JBDZDT010000009.1:0-245864 GCF_040049275.1 Aquabacter albus
CCCCGGTCCTTCACCAATCTTACAGCCTCAAGCTTGAACTCGCGGCTGAACCTCCGTCGTTGCATTCCAGCTCTCCAGTCCCGTTGAACACCTTATCTCGGTGTCCACGAAACCGGCAGCAGGCCACTTGTATTCGGCGGCCTGGAATTCCCCGCGGTTCAATGCCTGCCAGAACAACTGATAGTCCTGGGTGTCCTTTTCCCCGGCCATGACGAACAGACTGTGGTGCCGGCCCTTGATCTCGTCCAGGGCGTAGCCGAGCGCACTCAGGAAATTGTGGTTCGCGTGGGTGACGATGCCGTCCATGGTGAAATGGATGACGGCCTGCGACTTGGAGATGGCCGCCACCTGGCCTTCGAACTCGGCGTCACGGCGCTTCTGCTCCGTGACGTCGGCAGCGAGCTTCACCACCTTCATCACCTTGCCCCGGCCATCCATCACCGGGTTATAGCTGGCCTGCAGCCAGACCTTGGCGCCGCCCTTGCCGATGCGCTTGTATTCGGCAGACTGGGACTTGCCCGCCGCCAGGTCTTTCCAGAAAGCGTGATACTCGGCCCGCTCGTGATCATCGGGCTCCACGAGCAGCCTGTGGTGCTTGCCCTTCAGCTCGGACAGCGGATATCCGAATATTTTCGAGAAATTGTCGTTGGCGGTGATGATATTTCCCGTCGGAGTGAATTCGACGATGGCCAGAGACCTTTTCAGGGCCTCCAGAGTTTGGTTTCCGACACTCCTTCCTTGAAAACTGAACATCATTCACCTTCGGATTTTGCGCCGCAACATGAGGGAGATGCCAGCGCTAGCTTGCGCAGAGCTTGCTAAAGAGTATAGATTTTTCACATTTGAATTATTAGATGGAAATATATTATTGTAATAATTCTCCTTTCTTGCAAGCACTCCAAGCTAAGTGAATATATTATTTATAATAAACTTGACATACTTTAATATAAATGAGAAGTTATAAAGTATAAATTGCTACTGTATCCAACATTCATCCTCCCCACCAATATACCTACACGCGCAGAGGAAACGGCCCCTGCACCCCCGCCTTGAGAAAAGGGGGCAATTGATCTTAGGGAGTAGATCGTCATGACGCCGCTCTGCTCAGAGAGTATCTTCGGTGGCGTTTAGAGAAGCCGGTGCATAGTCAGGGGCCTTAGATGCTGTGGCTCGATACGCTCGCCCCTTTGAGCGATGGCGCGACACGCCGGGCCGCCGCACCCATGGCCTTTCGACCCTTCCGCATCCGCGGGATCGTGCAGGATGGCCGGCAGGTGCCGGTGGAAGAGGATGTTGCCACCACCCTCCCCTTCGGCCAGGTGCGCCGCTTCCGCAGGCCCGGCGCCGGCCGGCGCGTTCTGGTGGTGGCGCCGCTGGCGGGCAGCTTCCCCCTCCTCATGCGCGATCTCGTGGCCGGGCTGCTGCACCACGCCCCCGAAGTGGCCGTCACGGACTGGCCCGACCCGCGCCATGTGCCCCTCGCCGCCGGGCGCTTCGGCTTCGATGAAAATGTCCTTGAGACCGCGCAGATGATCCGCGCCCTCGGCCCGGGTGCGCATGTGGTAGGGGTGTGCCAGGGGGTCATCGCGGCGTTCGCGGCGAGCGCGCTGCTGGCGGAGGACGGGCTCGCCCCGCTGAGCCTCACCCTCCTCGGCGGCCCCGTCGACCCCGCGCGCAACCCCACCCGCCTCGACCGGACGCTTGCCGCCAAGCCCCTCTCTGCGCTCGGTGCGCTCATGGAGCAGGTGCCGGTGCCGTTTGCCGGCGCGTCCCGCTCCGTCTTCCCCCGGCGGCGGCAGATGCAGGCGTTCGGCTTCTATCTCTGGCGGCAGGCCCTCAATGGCGGGGAACTGCCCTTGAAGCTCGTGCTCGACGACGGCACTGAGCCATTCCTCTTTCCCCTCACCCGCCTGTGCTGGGACATGATGGACATTCCAGCGGAATTCTTCCTGGAGAATGTGGGGCACGTCTTCCAGGCCCGGTCGCTCGCCCGCGGAACGCTTGAGGTGGCCGGGCGCAGGGTGCGGCCGGAGGCGCTGGAGCGCACGGCGCTGCTGACGGGCGAGGCGGCGCAGGACGATATCGCCGCCCCTGGCCAGACCGGCGCGGCGCAGGATCTCTGCCGCGCCATGCCTGACGACCTGAGGCGGCGTCTCCTGGTGCCTCGCGCGGGGCATTTCTCGCTGTTCTATGGAAAGCGCATGCGCGAGGAGGTGCTGCCGCCCCTCGCGAACCTCATGGAAATGGCGGAGCAGCGCCTGGGGTAAGTCCCCTCAGCGCACCGCCGGCTGGGACACGGCATGCGCCGCCGTGGCGTCGCTGGTGGTGGCGGCCGCGGACGGTGCGGACGGCGCCGGGGCGGAGACCTCCGGGGCGGTCGGGGCTACCGGCTTCGGCCGGGACGGCCGGCGCATCACGGCGGCGATGGCCGAGATCACTTCCGCATGCAAGGCGGCGGACTTCTCGATGTTGAAATGGTCGATGGCGCCCATGGCGTCCAGATTGCGGTTCACCAACTGCCCGGTAAAGCGCGGCCCGATGGACAGGCGCTTACCGAAGCCGTTGTTCGACTGGTAGTAATTGATGAACTTGCCGCCGGTGTTCGCAACCTGGGTCTCGCCCACCGGATCGAAGGTGAAGACGAGGCGCGGCGGGAGACCGAGGCTCGTCATGCGCTCCGCCATGGTGATGGCGGTGTCGGCGCCGAGCGAATGGCCGATGATGACGATCGGCGCCTTGCCGTTGGCGCGCGACCAGGCCACCGCCTCGTCCGCCAGCGCCTGCCACTGGCCGTACTCATAGACCTGCGCATTGATGCCACGCTGCTGGAGCTTGGCGGCCAGAACGTCCATCCCCTGGGAGAAGACGTTGGCGAGGCCCCGCATCAAATAGACCCTGCCGTAGCTCTGCGCCTGGGCCGGAAAAAGACTGGCCGAGAGGAGAATAAGCGCCGTGACGAGCGCACAAACAAAGCGAGCACCAGCCTTCATGACCACACCGTTCGTTGCTACCGTTCTTCTGCCCAACAATCCTTTTCGCAGCAACGGCCGGAATGCAGCTAAGGTTGCGTCATCCCCTCCAAATGTCACGGTTTTCGGACGGCGTTGCCAACTTGCATCACCGCTATTCGAAAGCCCCTGTCCGCCGGATCACGCCCCAGGTGGCATATCCCTGCGGAAAGGCGGGAGCACCGGCGGATGCCTGCCGGCCCGGCGCCGGGCGTGAAGCGGGGCGGGCGGCCATGGCAGGCGGCTTTGCCGCCTTGGGCCGCGCCTCCGGGAACGGCACGGGGACGGGAGCGGGCGCACGCCGCATGAGCGCAGAGAGCGCCTCCACCACCTCGGCGTGCAGCATCCGGGACTTCTCGAGATTGAAATGATTGATGCCGGGCACGCCGGCGAGATCCAGATTCTCGATGGTGCCGGTGAAGCCGGCCCCGGCCTCCAAAGCGCGGCCATAGCCGTTGTCGGACTGGAAGTAATTGATGAAGCGACCCCCGGTCTCCTCCACCACGCTGAGGCCCACGGGGTCGAAGGTGATGACTAAAGCGGGGGACGCGCCCAGCGCCGTCATGCGCTGGGCCATATGCACGGCGGCGTCCGCGCCCAGCGAATGGCCGATGACCACCACCGGCGCGCCGCGATGGGCGCGCGACCAGGATACGGCATCCCGCGCGAGACCCTGCCACTCGCCGAACTGATGCACTTCGGCCGCGATGCCTGCCGCGGCAAGGCGCTTGGCGAGATCGTCGAGGCCGTAGGAGAAGAAGTTGGCGATCCCGCGCATCAGGTAGACCCGGCCCGCCGTTTCGGCGCGCGCCGCAGTGGCGCCGCTCAGGGCCGACGCGAGCATGCACAGGACCAGCGCAAGAACGCCGCGCGAAATCCTCATGGAGCAACATCCAACCTATTGCCGGCTCACACTTTACCACCGGGTTTCCGGCCACGCCTCGCATGTCGGCGCGGATGCATAATGAAGCGTTTCCGCTACGGCCGGCGGATCAGGTGCGCGAAGCGCTTGGATGCCAGTGCGGGACATAGCCGTTCCGCAACGCGCCGAGGATCGACGGCGGCGTGATTACCGCGACCCGCCTCTCGGGACGAGGCCCGGCCGGCCGCCATCCGGCAAAGCCGAACCTCAGGCACGCATCGCCCTTCACCGCAAAGGTCGCATCGCCCTCCGCATAGACCGCGCCATCCGGCAGATCGGCGGCGGAAAGGCGCGGCCAGCCCGCCTGCGGGCGACGCTCCTTATGCAGGCGCAGGTCCATGGCGTCCGCATCCGGCGGCGGGACACCTTCCGCCGCCCCCCAGGCGGCGGCGAAAGCTTTCGCCTCGGCCCGGCGGCATTCAAAGCAAGGGCGGTGGCCGGCGGCGAGCGCCACCACCTCGTCCATGAAGAACAGTTCGGTATAGCTGCGTCCCATCACCGCGCGGCGCCGGCCCTTGAAGGAGAGCACGCAGCAGATCCAGCGGCGGGACGCATGGGACCGCCCCGTGAGGGTGCGGGTCTGCGGATCATGGATGCGCCCGCCGCGATTGCCCATGAACAGGCCCCGCTCTGGCACCGCATGGATGCCACCGAACGGGTCGACGCGGTTCTGGAGCGGCACCGCCTCAGGCCACCTCGCCCACCAGCAGCACATGCACGCTGCGCGGGCCGTGGGCGCCTAAAAGCAAGGTCTGCTCGATATCCGCCGAGCGGGAGGGGCCAGTGATCCAGTTGACCGTGCGCGGCATGGTGCCGGGGCCGTAGACGGCGCGGATGCGCTCCCACACGGTCTCGTAATTGCCCGTCACGTCCTCCGCGCGCACCACCACCAGGTGATAGTCCGGCAGGAGATTGAGGGTGGAGGGATTGTCCGGCCCCGACAGCATCACCAGCGTGCCGGATTCCGCGACGCCGGCGAAGGCGTGGGAGAGACCCGCCAGCTGCTTCCCATTCGACGGGCCGACCCAGACGTCCAGCGTCGGCTGAAGATGCCAGGGCAGGTCGCCGAGGCGTGGGTCCTGCCCGCGCAGGATGGACATGGGCAGGTTGCGCGCACGCAGATAGGCGGCGATGGCGGCCGGCACACCAGACGTGTCGGGCAGGTGGTCCACCGTGCCGGCGGCGGCCATCACCATGTCCTTGAACAGCGCCAGCCGCTCGGCCGGCGGCAGGTCGGCACGGGCAGGGATGACGCCGCGCGGGTGCCCGGCGATGCGGTCGGCCACCTCCTGGCGGCGCGGCGCCTCCTGGCTGGTGACGCCGAGCGCGCGGCGGACGGAGGCGAAGACGGTGTCGCGGGAGCTCATGCCCGTCCTCCCGCACGGTCCGCCTCGGCGGCCTTCCTGGCTTTCCACTGCGCCTGGAAGGTGGAGCCCTCCGGCACCGGGAAGTCGCGATGCCTGGTCCAGCCACCGGCCAGCGGCAGCGACGAGATGCGGCCCTTGCCGCGCCCCACGAGCGAAAGACCCCACATGGCAAGCCGCGTCGCCGGCCGGTAGAGCCAGCCGCGCCGGGCGAAGAACGACCAGAAGGCGAGCCCATAGCGCTGCGGCGCCGGGGTGAGATGCCGCTCGAACTCCTTCTCGCGCCAGTGCCGCATCAGCTTGGGCAGGGGGATGCGCACCGGGCACACCTCCTCGCAGCGTCCGCAGAAGGTGGAGGCATTGGGCAGGTTCGCGCCCTTCTCGATGCCGATGATGGAGGGGGTGAGCACCGCGCCCATGGGGCCGGGATAGACCCAGCCATACGCATGCCCGCCCACCGCATGATAGACCGGGCAATGGTTCATGCAGGCGCCGCAGCGGATGCAGCGGAGCATCTCGCGCAATTGCCCGGCCAGCATGCCCGAGCGGCCATTGTCCAGGATCACCACGTGATACTCGCCCGGCCCGTCCACATCGGCGGCGCGGCGCGGGCCGGTGGAGAAGGTGGTGTAGACGCTCATCTCCTGCCCGGTCGCCGAGCGGGCGAGCACGCGCAGGAGCTGGCTCACATCCTCCAGCGTCGGCACCAGCTTTTCCAGGGAGGCCAGCACGATGTGCGCCTTGGGCAAAGTCTGGGTGAGGTCGCCATTGCCCTCATTGGTGACGATGATGGAGGTGCCGGTCTCCGCCACCAGGAAGTTGGCGCCGGTGATGCCCACATCCGCCTGGAGGAAGCGCTCGCGCAGCTCGCCCCGCGCCTCGGCCAGCAGCGCCGTGGGCTCGGAGATGTTGCGCTCGGCCGGCAGATGGGTGTGCACGCGCCGGAAGTCCGCCTCCACCTGATCCTTGTTGAGGTGGATGGCGGGCGCGATGATGTGGGAGGGCGCCTCGCCGCGGATCTGGATCAGATATTCGCCGAGGTCGGTCTCCACCGGCGTGATGCCATTGGCTTCCAGATGGTCGTTGAGCCCGATCTCCTCGGAGACCATGCTCTTGCCCTTGGTCACCGTCTTCGCGCCGAGGTCCTTGCAGATGCGGGTGACGATGTCCCGCGCCTCGGCGGCGTCCACGGCGAAATGCACGTGGCCGCCGGCTTCTTTCACCTTTGCCTCGTAGCGCTCCAGATAGAGGTCGAGATGGGCCAGCATGTGGTTCTTGATGTCCCGCGCCGAGTCGCGCAGGGCGTCGAATTCCGGCAGCAGGCCGGCGGCGGCGGAGCGGCGGCCGATGAAGCCGGGGCCGACCTTGGAGAGCGCCTGCTGGAGCGGCGCGTCACTGAGCGCCTTCTTCGCATTGTCCTTGAAGTCGGGCGAGGTGATGTGGACGCTCATGCTCCCGCCTTCCGCACTTCGCCGATGGCGGCCTCTCCGCCCTGCCCCGCCAGCACTTCCGCCACATGGCGCACCGCCACGGTGCGGCCCATGCGCTGGAGCTTGCCGGCCATGTTCATGAGGCAGCCGAGATCCCCCGCCAGCAAGGTATCGGCGCCTGAGGCGATGATGTTCGCCGCCTTCTTCTCCACGATGGCGTTGGAGACATCAGGGTATTTCACGCAGAAGGTGCCGCCGAAGCCACAGCAGACGTCCGGATCGGCCATCTCCTTCAGGTCCAGCCCCTCGACCGATCTAAGAAGGGTCCTCGGCTGCGCCTCCACCCCGAGCTCGCGCAGGCCCGAGCAGCTGTCGTGATAGGTGACGGTGCCGGCATAGGCGGCTTCGACCCGGGTCATGCCGCGCACGTCCACCAGGAAGGAGACGAGCTCGAACACCTTGGCGCAGAACCGTTCGACGCGGGGCATCCAGTCCGGCTCGCCCACGAACAGCTCGGGATAATGGGCCTTGATCATGCCGGCGCAGGAGCCGGAGGGCACCACCACATAATCGAGGGTCTCGAAGGCCGCGATGGTCTGCTCGGCCAAGGCCCTTGTGGTGGCGCGATCGCCGGAATTGAAGGCGGGCTGACCGCAGCAGGTCTGGCGGGGCACCTCCACCTCGCAGCCGGCCTCCTCGATCAGTTTCGCCGCCGCAAAGCCGATGCCGGGACGGATGGTGTCCACAAGGCAGGTGACGAAGAGGCCGACGGTCGGGGGCCGCTTTGCGCTGGATGGGGGCATCGGTCTCGGCGTCTCTTCCGATGGCCTGATCTCAATCGGCAGGCCTTGTTGAACAGTTGATCAATTATGCGCCCCACCTGCACCTGAAGGCCGCGGAACGGCCGAGCGCGTGGGGCCAATTCTATAACATTGGAGCGATTCGAATAAAACGCAGCAGTAAGCGGCGCCGGCCGGCTTCCCTCTCCCGCTTGCGGGGGAGGGGGCGCATTGTGCGCAACTCGAAGCCTCCAAGGCGCTAAGGTTCAATCACGACCCGCGTGCCCGGCCGCAGGCGCGCCACCAGCCGCTTCAGCTCCTTGGGCGGAAGCGCGACGCATCCCTCGGTCGGCTTCAAACCATCGCGCGCAATATGGATGAAGACGGCCGAACCTCGCCCCTTCACCCGGGGCCGCGTGTTGTGGTCCAGCACCAGGACGATGTCGTAGAGCCCATCCTCCCGGCGCATCTTCTCGTGGGAAGCGGTAAGCGGCAGATGGACGGGCTGATTATAGCGCCGGTCCTGCGGGTCGTCGCACCAGCCGTCATCGGCGCCGATGGGCCGCGCCTCCAGCTGCGAGACCGGGCGTGGTGTGCGGTCGCCCCGGTAGAGCATACGCAGGATGCGCCATGTGCCGGCCGGGGTGCGCCCGTCGCCTTCCCGCTTGTCGAAGCCAATGCCGCCGCGCCCGAGGGCCACGGGAAAGGCCCGGTTGCCGACCCGCAGCAGCCCCCGATGAGGCTGCCCCGGCAGGCCCCGAACCCGGATCACACCGATCCCCACAGGAGTTTGCGTCATCTCACCCCACGATAATACCATTTGTAAGTGAAATTCTTGAGGAAATTTGCACCATTGCAGCGGCATGCTGTACTTGCGCGATTCGCCTGCCTGCAAGGGCAACGGAGGTGTGTATGCCTAATGCGTGGAAAATCCTGGTGGTCGAGGACGACCCGGAGCTGCGCGAGGCGTTGGTCGAGCAGCTGGCGCTCCAGGACGAGTTCGAGCCGATCCCCGTGGGCACGGCCCAGGAGGCCGTCGACGCCGCGAAGAATGGCGTCGTGGATCTGGTGATCATGGATGTGGGCCTGCCTGATATGGACGGGCGCGACGGCGTGCGCCAGATGCGCGCCAACGGCTTCAAAGCGCCCGTCATCATGCTCACCGCCCACGACACCGACAATGACACCATCCTCGGGCTGGAAGCCGGGGCCAATGATTATGTGGTGAAGCCGTTCCGCTTCGCCGTGCTGCTCGCCCGCCTGCGCGCCCAGATGCGCAGCCACGAGGCGAGCGAGGACGCGGTGTTCGCCATCGGCCCCTACAGCTTCCGCCCCGGCGCCAAGATGCTGGTCACCGAGCGGGGCTCGAAGATCCGGCTCACGGAGAAGGAGACGGCCATCCTGCGCTATCTCTATCGTGCCGGGAAGACGCCGGTGGCGCGCGAGACGCTGCTGCAGGAAGTGTGGGGCTACAATTCCGGCGTGACCACCCACACGCTGGAGACCCACATCTACCGCCTGCGCCAGAAGATCGAGCCCGACCCCTCCGCCCCCACGCTGCTCGCCACCCAGGCCGGCGGCTACAAGCTCGTCCCGTAACCGGCGAAGGGAGCATTTCTTGAGCGTCGAGCAGGACGTCGCCACGCTGCAGGGCGTCCCCACCTTCGAGGTGCTGCCCGCCGAGGCGCTGCGCATCCTCGCCATCAGCGCCGAGGAGCGCCAGCTGAAGGCGGGGGAGGTGCTGTTCCGCATCGGCGAGATCTCCGATGCCGGCTATGTGCTTCTCTCCGGCCGGATGGAGCTGGTGGTGGAGCAGAGCGGGCGGCGTCGGCGCCTGTGCGAGCTGCTGGCGGGCGCGCTGGTGGGCGAAACCGCTCTCCTCATTCAGCTGCCCCGCCCCGCCACGGCGCGGGCGCTGGAGGCGTCAAGGCTGATGCGCATTCCCCGAACCACCTTCCTGCGCATGCTCGAAGGCTTCCCCGACGCTGCCGTGACACTGCGGGATCTGTTCGCGGAGCGGCTGCAGGGGACCTTGTCGGCCCTGGAGACCGTGCGGCGCGAGAAATTGGAAGCGCCGGTGAAACCCAGGGCGCGGAAGAGCTAGGCGTCCCTCAATAGCGCGGTCATGCCCGGGCTTGACCCGGGCATCCACGTCTCTCCCTTAAGCTGCACCCGGCGGAGCCCCGTGGATGGCCGGATCAAGTCCGGCCATGACGGCGGGGATCGTTCTCCTCACACCTCGAACGTCACCGCCACCGGCACATGGTCCGAGGGCCGCTCCCAGTTGCGCGCCTCCCGCAGCACGGTCATGGCTCGTGCATGGGGGGCGAGGGACGGGCTAGTCCAGACATGGTCGAGGCGCCGGCCGCGGTCGTTCACGGTCCAGTCGGGCGAGCGATAGCTCCACCAGGTGAACAGCTTCTCCTCCGGCGGCACGAAATTGCGCATCACGTCCACCCACGGCCCCGCCGCCTGGAGGCGCTGCATGCGCTCCACCTCGACAGGCGTGTGGCTGACCACGGTGAGGAGCTGCTTGTGGCTCCATACGTCGGTCTCAAGCGGCGCGATGTTGAGGTCGCCCACCAGCACCGTGTGCGCATTTGCGTCCCGCGCCTGCTCGGGAAGGCGCGGCCATTCGATCAATTCGTCGAGGAAAGCGAGCTTGTGGGCGAATTTGGGGTTCAGCTCGGGGTCGGGAATGTCGCCACCCGCCGGCACGTAGAAATTATGCACGGTGAAGGGTTTTGCGAGCCCCGCCGCCTGGCCCAGCGTCACCGCCACGTGCCGGGCATCGCCCTTGCCGCAAAATTCGTGCTTGTCGATGGCCTCGAATGGGCGCTTGGAGAAGGTGGCGACCCCATGCCAGCCCTTCTGGCCGTTCAGCGCGATATGCGGGAAGCCCAGCTCGCGCACCGCTTTCAGCGGGAATTTGTCGTCCTGGCACTTGGTTTCCTGGAGGCAGAGCACGTCCGGCTTCAGGCGCTCTATGGCCTCTTTTACGATATCGAGGCGGATGCGGATGGAATTGATGTTCCAGGTGCAGACGGTCAGGCTCTCGGGCAAGGCGACACCATGGGCGGGAGGAAGGGCAGATTTACCCCGCCCGAACCGCCCCTCACAAGGCCGTTTGCCGCATACCGAAGGTCAAGCTCTGCATGGAACGCGCGCGCGGCGGGTCCGGCCATGAGCGAATCACCCTTGCCAGCCGGGGCGCCGGCCCGCGATAAAGCGCACCATTAATCGAGCAAGGGAGGCTCCCATGTATCGTGACGTTCAGCTCCACATCGCCGGCCAATGGCGCGACGCGGAGGGTGGGCGCTCCATCCCCGTGCTCAATCCCGCCACCGAAGAACAGATCGGCACCGTCGCCCACGCCTCCCGGGGCGACCTCGACCAGGCGCTGGACGCTGCGGCGAAGGGCTTCAAGCTCTGGTCCAAGGTCTCGGCCTATGACCGCTCCAAGGTGATGCGCAAGGCGGCCGATATCCTGCGCGAGCGCGTGCCCGACATCGCCCGCCTCATGACCATGGAGCAGGGCAAGCCGCTCGCCGAGGCGAAGGTCGAGATCCTGGCCGCCGCCGACATCATCGAATGGTTCGCCGAAGAGGCCCGCCGCGCCTATGGCCGCGTGGTGCCCGCCCGCGCGCCGGGCATCTACCAGCTGGTGATCAAGGAGCCGGTCGGCCCCGTGGCCGCCTTCACGCCCTGGAACTTCCCCATCAACCAGGTGGTGCGCAAGCTCTCGGCGGCGCTCGCCGCCGGCTGCTCCATCATCGTCAAGGCGCCGGAAGAGACCCCCGCCTCCCCCGCCGAGCTGATCCGCGCCTTCGTGGATGCCGGCGTGCCGGCGGGCGTCATCGGCCTCGTCTATGGCGTGCCATCCGAGATCAGCGAATACCTGATCCCGCACCCGGTGATCCGCAAGGTGACCTTCACGGGCTCCACCCCGGTGGGCAAGATGCTCTCCGCCATGGCCGGCGCGCACATGAAGCGCATCACCATGGAGCTCGGCGGCCACTCGCCGGTGATCGTGTTCGACGATGCGGACGTGGACGCCGCCGCCAAGCAGATTGCCGCCGCCAAGTTCCGCAATGCCGGGCAGGTGTGCGTCTCCCCCACCCGCTTCATGGTGCAGGAGAAGGCCTACGACCAGTTCGTGGATCGCTTCGTGGCCCACACCAAGACCATCAAGGTGGGCAACGGCCTGGAAGACGGCATCAATATGGGCCCGCTCGCCAATGAGCGCCGCGTGCCCGCCATCGAGGCGCTGCTGGCCGACGCCCAGCAGAAGGGCGCGGAAGTGAAGACCGGCGGCAGCCGCATCGGCAATAAGGGCTATTTCTTCGAGCCCACCGTTGTCACCGGCGTCTCGCGCGAGATGCGCATGATGAACGAGGAGCCGTTCGGCCCGCTCGCCATGATCTTCCCCTTCTCCGACTTCGACGAGGCGGTGGAAGAGGCGAACCGGCTGCCCTTCGGTCTCGCCTCCTACGCCTATACGCGCTCGGCCAAGACGGCGAATGCCATCGCGGCGTCGGTGGAAGCCGGCATGATGACCATCAACCATCTCGGCCTTGCGCTGCCGGAAGTCCCCTTTGGCGGCGTGAAGGATTCGGGCTTTGGCTCGGAAGGCGGCTCGGAGGCCATCGAGGCCTATCTGAACCCGAAGTTCGTGTCCCAGGCCGGGCTCTGAGAGTTTTCGCCGGCCCCATTCCCTCCCCCCTTGCGGGGGAGGGCCAGGGAGGGGGGTGAAACCCTATCCCCCTCTTCAACACGCATTGCACCAGCGGCACCATACCCCCCTCCCCACCCCTCCCCCGCAAGGGGGGAAGGGAGAGAAAACGGTTCAAGCCGCGGCCTTCGCCCCGCCCGCCGGCGCTTCGGCCGCCGCCTGCTCCGCATGCCGCTCCATGGCGTAGCGCACGAGTGCCGCATAGCGGTAGAGCCCGTGGACGAACTTGCCGTAGGGCATGGTCAGGAAGAAGCCGAACACGAAGCCCAGATGCACCGCCAGCATGGTGCCCATGGCCGGCGTCGCCCGCAGAACCAGGAGCGCGAGCCCGGTCAGCGAGGTGAAGAAGAGCATGGCGAGGAACGCCACATCCATGCCCTTGCGGGTCTCGTCCATCATGATCGGGTCGCGCTTGGATTTCGCCAGCAGCAGCCCCGCCGGGCCGATAAGAAGCCCGATGCCGCCCAGCGTCCCCAGCACCACCGGCAGGTCCCACCAGGGATAGGGTGCGTGGCGGTTCAGCAGATAGGCGTAGAGGGTCGCCACCGAGGTTGCCGCGAAGCACAGGCCGAACCCGTAGAAGGTCATGTGGTGATAGAGCTTCCGGTTGTCGGTGGGCCGCTCGTCCTCGTTCATGCAGCCGACGCCGCCGCCATCGAGATAGCGCAGCTTCCCGGCATCCTTCATGGCCTGCCAGATGGAGAGCGTGTCCGGCACCAGCGGCCCGCCCGCCGCCATGTCGCGCCAGAAGGCCCGCAGGCCCATGAACAAGGCCAGGATGGAATAGAGGAAGACCGTGCCGAAGAGGGCCACCATCGCGTTGTGGGGCATGATCTTGTAGAAGGCGCCCTCGCCCACATGGCTGCCGAACATCACGGCCGGATCGTTCAGCGTCATGAAGCCGAACAGGAAGGCGATTACCGACAGGACGGCGATGAGGGTGACGGCGAGCCCGTTGCGCTTGAACGTGCCGGAGAATGCGCGCGGCCACGCATAATCGGCATAGCTGCCATTGCGCACGATGGCCAAGGTCTGCGGGACATTGACGTTGAACTCGTGCGGCGGGGAGAACTGGCAGTCGTAATAGCAGGCGCCGCAGGAATGGCAGAGATTGGCGAGATAATTGAGGTCGCCTTCGGAGAAGGACCGCCGCATTTCCATGGCGGGGAACACCGCGCACAGCCCCTCGCAGTAGCGGCAGGAATTGCAGACGTTCATGAGGCGCTCGGCCTCGCGCAGCGCCTCGGAATGGGCGGACATCGCTAAAGATCCCTTTCGATGCGGGGCGTGTTGCATACGCCTGCGGACAGTCGTATGCGGCTTTCAGTGAGGCGTGGAGCAGCCCCGTGAATGACGAGCGGACCACGAGGAATGTGGCGGACGAGCCGGAGCGGCTGACGCCGCCGGACACCGGCGTCTCCCGCGCCCAATGGGTCTACGAGACCCTGCGCGACGGCATCCGCCTCGGCACATGGCGGCGCGGCGAGCGGGTGCGCGAGGAGACCGTGGCGCGCGCGCTCGGTGTGAGCCGCACCCCCGTGCGCGAGGCGCTTTCCCGCCTCCAGGCGCGGGGCCTGCTGGAGGTCACCGCCAACGGCCTCGTGGTCGCCACCATCTCCCGGCCGCAGACCCTGGAGCTCTATGCCATGCGCGAGGTGCTGGAGGGCTCCGCCGCGCGCTTTGCCGCCCAGCATGCGGCGCCGAGCGAGATCGCCAGCCTGAAACATCTGAGCGCCGCCTTCACGGAGGCCGCCGGCGACCCGGCGCGGCTGGCGAACCTGAATCGGCAGTTCCACGCCGCCATTCAGGATGCGGCTCACAACCGCTATTTGGTGCGCATGCTGGAGGACCTGAGCGACGCTTTGGCGCTCCTGCCCGGCACCACGTTCGAATTGCCCGAGCGGGGCGCGCTGGCGGTGGAGGAGCACGGCGCCATCCTCGCCGCCATCGAGCGGCGCGACCCCGACGCCGCCGAGCAGGCGGCGCGGGCGCACATCCGGCGCGCGCAGGAGGCGCGGCTGGAGCTGATGCAGAGGGCGGGGTAGGCCGCCCCCCCCTGAGCCGTCATGGCCGGGCTTGACCCGGCCATCCACGCGGCTCCGCCGGGTCCGGGCCAACGGCGAGGCGTGGATGCCCGGGTCAAGCCCGGGCATGACGACTGAGAGAGGGACCGCGCCTTCTCTTAAGCCGCTCGCCCCCTCAGTTCCGCACACGACGGGCCGCTCCCTCGCCGGCGCATTTGCCGAAGACGCTGCCGATGGTCATGCCGATGCCGGCGGCATAGCCGCGCCCCAGCACGTTGCCGGCCATGATCTCGCCGGCCGCGAACATGTTGGTGGCCGGGCGCCCGTCGGCCATGATCATGCGGGCCTCCTGGTTCACCTTCACGCCCAGATAAGTGAAGGTGATGCCCGGCCGCACCGGATAGGCATAGAAGGGCGCGGTATCGATGGGGCGCGCCCAATGGGTCTTGGGCGGGGTGAGCCCCTCCGTGCGGCAATCGTCCAGCACCGTGTGGTCGAAGCTGCCGCCGGGCACGATGGAGCCGTTGAAGCCCGACACCGTCTGCGCGAATTTCGCCGGCTCCAGCCCCAGCTTCCCCGCCAGCTCCTCCAGCGTCGGCGCGCTGATGGGCGGGTAGAGGGACGGCATGAAGGACGTCAGCGATTTCTGGTCGAAGACGATATAGGCGATCTGGTCCGGCTGGTGGGCGACCAGCCGGCCCCAGATGGCGTAGCGCTTGGGCCAGAAGTCCTCGCCCTCATCATAGAAGCGCTCTGCATTCTTGTTCACGACGATGCCGAACACCACGCAGTCGAGCCGCGTGATGATGCCCCCGTCGAATTTCGGCGCGCGGGCGTCGATGGCCACCGCATGGCACTGGGTGGGGTCGCCGATCTCCTTCACGCCGTTGTCCAGCAGCAGGCGGAGCATGGTGCCGCGATTATAGGGCGTGCCGCGGATGAGGAAGTTCTCGGCGGGCGGGCCCCAATATTCCTTCAGCCACTCGATATTGGCCTCGAAGCCCCCGGCGGCGGCCACCAGCGCGCCGGCGCGCACGGTCTCGAAGCCGCCGTTCTTCTTCACCTTGGCGCCGAGGAACATGCCGTCCTCGATCTCGAGGTCCACTACCTCCGCGTCATATTCCACCTCCACGCCGAGGCTCTCCGCGGTGAGATAGAGCGCATTCAGCATGGACCGCCCGCCGCCGAGGAAGAAGGAATTGGTGCGCCCGAGGCTCAGTGTGCCGCCCAGCGAAGGCTGGAAGCGCACCCCCTGCTCGGTGATCCAGCCGAGCATGTCCTTGGACTTGGCGATCATGAAGCGCGCCAGTTCCTCGTCCGTGTGGCCCTGGGTCACGCGCTTCAGGTCGTCCCAGAACTCGTCCTCGGTATAGGGGCCGGTCAGCGTGTCGGTGGCGGTGTCGTGGGCGCAGCGCATGTTGCGGGTGTGGCGGGTATTGCCGCCCCGGTAGAAGCGCGGCGCCGCCTCAAGAACCTTCACGCTCGCCCCTGACCGGCGCGCGCTGATGGCCGCACACAAGGCGGCATTGCCGCCACCGATCACCAGCACGTCCCAGCGGCGTTCCGACGCCTCCATCACGACCTCACGTCCTCAAGGGTGCAACTGCATGCGTTTGTATGCAGAGAAAATTGGAATGCTTCTCATGCGCTCCGACGCCGCGGCCGTCAAGCATTGCCCTTGCGTCAGGCGCGGCCAAATTCCGCTTCCGCAAACGTCATGCTTGGCGCTATATAGCGCAGCTACATGACGCAGCCGGAGCCGCCTTCGTGACCATCGAAGCCCTCGTCACCCTCAGGGGCGAAAGCCTTTCGCCCGTGGGGCGCGAGCGCATCCGCCTCCTGGAGGCGGTGGCGCGCGAGGGCTCCATCACGGCGGGCGCAAAGGCCGTGGGCCTCACCTACAAAGCGGCCTGGGATGCGCTCGACGCCATGGCGAACCTGTTCGGCCAGCCGCTGCTGGAGACGCGGGCCGGCGGCAAGGCCGGCGGCGGCGCCCGGCTCACGCCCACGGGCATGCGGGTCATCTCCGCCTTCGGCCGGCTGGAGGCCGAGATGGCGCGGGTGGTGCGCGCTATCGAGCCGGAGCTGGCCGGTACCGGCATCTCCCCCATCAACCTTGTCTCGGGTTTCCTCATGAAGACGAGCGCCCGCAACGCGCTGCGCGGGACCATCACCGGCATCGCCTCCGACGCCCTGACGGCCGAAGTGGCGGTGAAAGTGTCTGATGACACCGTCATCCATGCCCTCGTGACCAACCAGAGCGTGCGGGAGTTAGGCCTCGTCGAGGGCCGCGAGGCGGTGGTGCTGGTGAAGGCGCCGTTCGTGGTCATCGCCCCCGGCGACATCCCGCCCCGCGTGTCGGTGCGCAACTGCCTGCGCGGCACCATCCAGAGGGTGGAGACCGGTACCATCAATGCCGAGGTGGTCCTCGACATCGGCGGCGGCAAGACGCTCGCCGCCACCATCACCGCCCACAGCGCGGAGGCTTTAGGCCTCGCGCCGGGAAAATCCGCCTTCGCGCTGATCGAGGCGGCCCACGTCATCATCGCCATCGACTGAAGAGGAAGCACCCATGAAGACCATGAAGCTCATGGCGGCCGCGCTCGGCCTTGCCGCAGCGCTGTTTGCCGGGACGGCGTTCGCCGCCCAGACCAATGTGGCCGTGGCCGCCAACTTCACCGAGGCGGCGAAAGAGATCGCCGCCGCGTTCAAGGCCAAGACCGGCCACGAGGCCATCCTCTCCTTCGGCGCCTCGGGCCAGTTCTACACCCAGATCACCCAGGACGCCCCGTTCCAGATCATGCTCTCGGCCGATGACGAGCGGCCGAAGAAGCTGGTGGAGGACGGCCTCGCGGTGGCTGATTCGCGCTTCACCTATGCCATCGGCAAGCTGGTGCTGTGGAGCAAGACGGACGGCTTCGTGAAGGGTGAGGAGACCCTGAAGGGCGGGAACTTCGCCAAGATCTCCATCGCCAACCCCACCGCTGCCCCCTATGGCGCCGCCCCCATCGAGGCCATGAAGGCGCTGAAGGTCTATGACGCGCTCCAGCCCAAGATCGTCCAGGGCAACAGCATCGCCCAGGCGTTCCAGTTCGTGGACACGGGCAATGCCGAGCTGGGCTTCGTCGCCCTCTCGCAGGTCATCAACGTCACGGCCGGCTCGCGCTGGACGGTGCCGCAGGATCTCTACACCCTCATCCGCCAGGATGCGGTGCTGCTCAAGAAGGGCGCGGACAACGAGGCGGCCAAGGCTTTCATGACCTTCCTGAAGGGTCCCGAGGCGCGCGCGGTCATCGAGAAGTTCGGCTACGCCTTCGGCGCCTCCAGCTGAGGCGGAATGGACCTTCTTCTTGCCGATACGTGGCAGCCGATCCGGCTCACGCTGGAATTGGCCGCCATCACCACGGTCCTTCTCATGTTCGTGGGCACGCCGGTCGCATGGTGGCTGGCGCGCTCGCGCGCATGGTGGAAGGAAGGGGTGGCGACCGTGGTGTCGCTGCCCCTCGTGCTGCCGCCCACCGTGCTCGGCTTCTATCTGCTCGTGGCCCTGGGGCCGAACGCCCTGGGCGGGCTCGTCGGCCCGCTTTTCGGCCTGCGCACCCTCGCCTTCACCTTCGAAGGGCTGGTGATCGGCTCGGTCTTCTATTCCATGCCCTTCGTGGTGCAGCCCATCCGCAACGCCTTCGAGGCCATGGGCGACCGGCCGCTGGAAGTGGCCGCAACGCTCCGCGCCTCGCCCTTGCGCGCCTTCTGGACGGTGGCGGTGCCCCTCGCCCGCCCCGGCTTCCTCACCGGCGCGGTGCTGGGATTTGCCCATACGGTGGGCGAGTTCGGCGTGGTGCTGATGATCGGCGGCAACATCCCCGGCGAGACCAAGGTGCTCTCGGTCGCCATCTATGATTTCGTCGAGACCGCCCAGTGGCGCGAGGCGCACATCCTCGCCGGCGGCATGGTGGTGTTCGCCTTCGCCGTCATCCTCACCATGACCCTCATCGAGAAGCGCGCCGCGCGGGCGGGGGCATGAACGGCGACGGCGAGATCGAGGTCGCCTTCAAGGGACGGCTCGGCGGCTTTTCGCTGGACGCCGCCTTCACCGTGCCCGCGCGTGGCGTCACGGCTTTGTTCGGCCCCTCCGGCTGCGGCAAGACCACGGTGCTGCGCTGCATGGCCGGGCTCAACCGCCTGGAGGGCACCTGCGCGGTGGACGGCGACGTCTGGCAGGATGCCGCCTCCTTCCGGCCCGTGCACAAGCGCCCGGTGGGCTACGTCTTCCAGGAAGCGAGCCTGTTCCCGCATTTGTCCGTGCGGCGCAACCTTATGTATGGCGCGCCCAAGGTGGCCCCGGCGAACGCCATCGGCTTCGATGAGGTGACCGGCCTCCTCGGCCTCGTCCACCTGCTCGAGCGCTCGCCCCGACACCTCTCCGGCGGGGAGCGCCAGCGGGTGGCGGTGGGGCGCGCGCTGCTCTCCCAGCCGCGTCTCCTCCTCATGGACGAGCCCCTCTCCGCCCTCGACCGCAGCACCAAGGACGAGATCCTGCCCTTCCTCGAACGGCTGCACGGAGCGCTGTCTTTGCCCGTCATCTATGTCAGCCACGACATGTCCGAAGTGGAGCGCCTCGCCGACCATTTGGTGCTCATGGAGAAGGGCCGGGTACGCGCCTCGGGACCGCTGGGCACGCTCCAGAGCGATCCCGCCCTTCCGCTGGCCGCCGCCCGCGAGGCCGGTGTGAGCTTCGATGCCGTCATCGAAGGCTATGACGCCGCCTATGGGCTTCTGGCGCTCGGCATAAGGGGCGGCCGCTTCCTCGTGCCCGCGCCCCCGGGCGAGATCGGCGCGAAACGGCGCCTCAGTGTGGTGGCGGGCGATGTGAGCCTCGCGCTGGACCAGCCCTCCGCCAGCACCATCCTCAACGTGCTCCGCGCCCGCATCCTCTCCGCCACGGCGTTGCGGGAGCACGAGATGACCGTGGTGCTGGGGCTGGGCGAAGACGGCGCAGGCGACCGCCTGCTCGCCCGTGTCACCCGCCGCTCCTGGGAGCAGCTTGGCCTCGCGGAAGGCCGGGCAGTCTACGCCCAGGTGAAGGGCGTGGCGCTGGCGCCGACGCTCTCCGCGTGACCGGGGCGTTCCCTCTCCCGCTTGCGGGGGAGGGTTAGGGAGGGGGAAAGGCCCCCTTTGGAAATGCCTCAGGGGCTTGTTCTGCTTGAGAGCCCCCTCCCCAGCCCTCCCCCGCAAGCGGGAGAGGGAGTTTTAGGAGACTGTCACCCCAGCTTGAACCGAACAGCAGGCCGCGGCGTTGCAGCAGGATTGCTTCGCCCCGAAAGGCCCGCCATGCCCCGTCCCCTCCCGAACGAACACGATTGCGACGTGCTGGTCATCGGCGCGGGGCCGGCAGGGCTTTCGGCGGCCCTCGTGCTGGCGCGGGCGTGCCGGCGGGTGCTGGTGTTCGATTCCGGCAAGCCCCGCAACAATGTCTCCACCCGCACCGGCGGCTTCCTCACCCGCGACGGTGCGCACCCCATGGACCTGCGCCGCCTCGGCCGCGAGCAGCTGGACGCCTATCGGGACGTGACCTTCAGGGCGGAGACCGAGGTGATGGCGGCCGAGGCCTTCGAACGTGGCTTCCGGCTGACGACCACCGCCGGCGAGACCTTTTCCGGCCGCAAGGTCCTCGTCGCCACCGGCGTGGAGGATCGGCTGCCGCCGCTCTACGACATCGAGGAATATTACGGCCAGAGCGTCTGGCACTGTCCCTATTGCGATGGCTACGAGCATCGCGGCGAGAGCATCGCCGTCTATGGCCAGGGCGCGCCGGCCCTCTCCATGGCGAAGGAGCTGACCCGCTGGACCGACCGCATCACTTTGGTGAGCGACGGCCCGTGCGGCCTCTCCCGCTCCCGCAAGGAACGGCTTTATCGGCTCAACATCGCCATCCGGGAAGAGCGCATCGCGCGGCTGGAAGGGGTGGAGGGCCAGCTTGAGCGCATCACCTTCGCCTCGGGCCCGGACCTCGACGCGAAGGCCATGTTCTTCCGCTCCGACGGCAAGGCGAACACCGCCATCGCCGCGCAGCTCGGGGTGACGAGCCCGGACGCGCCCTTCATCCGCACCGCCGGATACGGCAAGACCCACGTGCCCGGCGTCTACGTGGCGGGCGACATGTCCCGCCACGTGCAGCTTGCCATCGTCGCCGCCGGCGAAGGGGCCGCGGCCGCCTTCGCCATCAACAGCGAGCTTCTGAAGGAAGACCTCGCCTGAGGCGCGTCAGGCCGCGACCGCCTCCGGCAGCACCACCGACACCGGCTCGAAGCGCGTGCCGGCGCGCAGGCAGAAGGCCGGCTGCAGCAGGCGCTCGGCGATCACCTCGGTCTTCTCGTTGTCGAACAGCTTGAAGCGGCCGCGCAGGTCGTTGAGCACGGTCACATCCGCGTCCATGCCCGGCTTCAGCGCGCCGACCACGTCCACGCGGTCGAGCACCTTGGCGGGGTTGGAGGTGACCATGGGCACCACCTGCTCCAGCGAGAGGCCGAGCGCCATCATGGAGCTCATGGCCTGGATCAGGCTGAAGCGCGCCTGCCCGAAGAAGGGGTGGTTCTCGTCGTCGTCATGCTCTTCCGGGGTGCCGGGAGGGGCCGGGACATGGGTGTTGTAGCCGTGGATGTCGGCGCCCAGCGTGGTCGGCACGATGCCGGCGGCGATGGCCTTCTTGGCGAGGCGGTAGGAAAAGTGGCTGCCATGGCCCACATCCACCTTCAGGCCGCGGTCGAGCGCCGCCTGGATCACCGGATGCACCTCGCCCTCGCGGTTCACGAAGCCGCCGGGATGGCGGGTGAAGGGATGGGCGAGCACGTCGCCTTCCTTCAGCAGCGGGATCACCCGTTCGAGGATCGTGTCCACGTCCTCGCCATTGGTGCCGCTCTCCGGCAGGCCCCAGAGCTGGCCGAAATGCACATAGACCGGCAGGCCGGTGCGCTTGCCGATCTCGGCGGACATCTCGATGACCTTGATGCCCCAGCGGGCGAAGCCGCCGATCTCCGCATGGGCCTTGATGCCCCGGACGATGTCGAGATTGGCGAGGGCCGCCTTCGTGGTGGCCTCGATGTCCACGCAGTCCGGGCTGTAGAGGTTCGGATACATATGGCCTTCGAGGCCGCCCACGAGATAGGCCGAGAGGAAGGCATAGACGCGGGACTTGGCGGGCTCGGCGATGAATTTGCGGAAGCCCGGCAGCGTCATGCAGGAGGGGCCGCCCTGGTCCACCAGCGTCGTCACGCCGGACTCCACGCCCACCAGATCGGGATTCATGCCGAAGCGCCCGGTCACATACTGATAGACGTGGCCGTGGGTGTCGATGAGGCCCGGCAGCACCAGCTTGCCGGACACGTCGGTGACCTCGATGGCGCTGGAGGGGAGGATGTTCGCCTCCACGGCGGCAATCTTCCCGTCGCGCACGGCCACATCCATGGTGCCGTCGATGCCCGAGGCGGGGTCGATGACGCGGCCACCGCGCAGCAGAAGGTCATAAGCAGGGCGTTCGGACATTTTTGATCCCCATCTGGTTCCGGCCGGCGCCCTGGTTGCGGCCGGCCCGTAGGCTCATTCCCGAAGCACCGGCGCCCGGCGCCGCGCTGGATACGAAGCGTACTTCGCAATCTAAAGCGAAGCATACTTCGTAATCACTGGATTGCAAGCAACGCGCATGCCACATTGCGCGCCAGCCCATATCCGCTTCGCCCACACGGCCCTTCAAGATGCGCACCACTTCCGCCCGCACGCTTCCTCCGCCCGCGCCGCAAACCCAGCCGCCCTGGCCGCTCAATGAGCGCCCCGGTTTCCTCGCGCGCCGCATGCACCAGATCCATGTGGCGCTGTTCATGGAGAAATGCGGCGCCTTCGGCGTCACCCCGGTGCAGTATTCCCTGCTCTCGGCTCTGGCCGGACGCGGCACGGCGGACCAGACCACGCTCGCCGCCGACATCGCGCTCGACCGCACCACCACCACCGGCGCGCTGAAACGGCTTCAGGCGCGCGGGCTCATCGAGCGGGCGGTGTCGCAGCAGGACCAGCGCGCCCGCGCCTGCAAGCTCACCCCGGAAGGCGCCAAGCTGCTGGCGCAGATGGAGACGGCGGCCGTGGAGGCCCATGCCGCGACCATTGCGGCGCTGAGCCGCGAAGAGCAGGACGCGTTGATCCGCCTGCTGGGACGCATCGTGCGGGCCAACTCGGACGTCACGGACCTTCCCGACGCCATCGATTAAATCCCGCCCAGGAGGCAAATGCCGGGCCTTCCTGCCTGCGATATAGGCACATGGCCATGGGCGATTGGTCGACCAATGAGGCGGTCTTGCCGAAGATGGCAAGACCGGCAAATCTCATGACGAAAGTCGTGTTCGCCGGGCCCCTTCGTCCCTTGCCCATCGCCCGGCAAGATGCAATCTAGCTCCTGCTCTCCCCAAGCGCGTGGGTTATGTCCAAGCTCCTCAAATCCTACGACCGCAGCCGTATCCCGCTCTACATCCAGGTCGCCTCGGTCATGCGGCAGAGGATCCAGTCGGGGCAGTGGGCGCCAGGGCAGAGAATCTCCACGCTGGAAGAGCTGGAACGGGAGTTCCAGGTGGCCCGCGTCACCGTGCGCCAGGCCATCGGCGTGCTTCAGGACGACGGGCTGCTGCATGCCCAGCAGGGGCGCGGCACCTATGTGTCCGATCTCACGCCGAGCCGTCACTGGTTCAAGCTGGAGACCACCTGGGACGAGCTGATCGAATCCATCCGGGACAACGTGCCCCAGCACATCTCCCTGGAAGAGAACGTGGCGGCACCCGCCCTCCAGGCCAATGACGGCAAGGCAGCGGACGCCTACGTGCTGCTGCGCTCGGTGCAGTATCGCGACAACGAGCCCTATTCGCTCGTGAACCTGCATCTGGCGCGCTATATCTTCGATCTCAATCCCAAGCTGTTTATGCGCGCTCCGGCGCTCTCCACCATTGCCGGCCTCTCCCAGGTGAAGGTCGCCTACGCCCACCAGACCCTGGTGATCGGCAGCGCCGACCCGGAGACGGCGGACCGCATGATGGTGGCCATCGGCGCCCCCACGGCCGAATGCCATTGCGTGGTGATCGACGATACGGGCACGGCCATCTACGTGGCGGACATCATCTATCGCAGCGACTGCATCAAGCTGCAGATCGATCTCCTCGGCAACGCGCCCACCCCTGCCGCGCGCATGGCGCCGACGGAGAAGGCGCCGAAGCGCCCGAAGGCCAAGCAGGCCTGAGCGGCCCCGCCACCCCCATACGCTTGTCATCCCGGGACTTGATCCGGGGATTCTGAAGTGCACGGCCCCCCAAGGGGGTGCGCGCCGCGCCGTCATGCCCGGGGCATGACCGCATCTCTTTCAGACGCCCCACGCAACGCCTCACCACCGCGCTTGGCACGTTACCTGCTTTTGAAGCCGGGAGGCCCGCTTGTGCTTCCCCTAAATTCATTCTAACTTACTAACAACCATATGATGGGATGAATTGCCGAGGCGCCTGCCGAAGCACAGCGATCCCACGTGCATCCAGAGGCGGCGGCCGCCACCGGCTGTCTGAAAAAACCATGAAAGTTGCTGCCGCCGGCGCGCTTCGCGACGTCGATCCCGGCGTTCCGCTGCTGCGCATCCGCGGCGTGCGGAAGGTCTTCAACCAGCTCGAGGCCATCCGGAACATCTCGCTGGAGATCGGCGACGGCGAGTTCGTGAGCCTCCTCGGCCCCTCGGGCTGCGGGAAGAGTACGCTGCTGATGATGATCGCCGGGCTCATCCCGCCCACCTCGGGCGAGATCCTGGTGGCCGGCGAGCGGGTGACGGGCCCGCGCCCGGACGTGGGCGTGGTGTTCCAGAGCCCGGTCCTGCTGCCCTGGCGCACGGTGCTCGACAATGTGCTGTTCCCGGTCGAGCTGCTGAAGAAGCGCCGGGCAAGCTATCTCGATCGGGCCATGGAGCTTCTGAAGATGGCGAAGCTGGAAGACTTCGCCAACGCGCTGCCCCGCGAGCTGTCCGGCGGCATGCGCCAGCGCGCCGCCATCTGCCGCGCCCTCGTCCACGACCCCTCCACGCTGCTCATGGACGAGCCCTTCAGCGCGCTCGACGCCATCACGCGGGACGAGATGTCGGTGGAGCTGCTGCGCATCTGGCAGGCCAACCGCAAGACCGTGGTCTTCGTCACCCATTCCATCCGCGAGGCGGCCTTCCTGTCGGACCGCGTGCTGGTCATGGGCCGTCGCCCCGCAACCCTGGTCGAGGACGTGACCATCGACCTGCCGAGGCCCCGTCACATCGCGATGACGGAGGAGGAAAACTTCAATGGCTATGTCCGACACCTACGCCGCAGCATCGAGGCCAGCCATGAAGGCGTTCCGCAAGGCCATTGAGCGGTTCGTGTGGCCGGCCCTGGTGCCCCTCGGCCTGCTGGCCGCGTGGGAGGTGGCGGTGCGCGCGCTGCACATCCGCAGCATCATCCTGCCGCCGCCCTCCGAGATCATCGAGGTGATGGCCGCCCGCTACGACCTCATCCTCACCCATCTGTGGCCCTCGCTCTACCTCACCCTTGCTGGCTTCGCCCTCTCGGTGGCGGGGGGCGTCGCCGTGGCGATCCTCATCACCTGGTCGAGTGCGCTGCGGAAGGGGTTCTACCCCATGATCATCGTCTCCCAGGTGGTGCCGAAAATCTCCATCGCGCCGCTGTTCGTGGTGTGGTTCGGCACCGGCACCCTGTCGAGCCTGCTGCTGGCCTTCCTCATCGCCTTCTTCCCCATGACCATCAATTCCGCCATGGGCTTCCAGTCGGTGGACGAGGACATCCACCGCATGGCGCGCACCTTTATGGGCTCGCGCTGGCAGATCTTCTGGAAGATCCAGCTTCCCCATGCGCTGCCTTTCATCTTCAGCGGCATGAAGATCTCCATCACGCTCGCCATCATCGGCGTGATCGTCTCCGAGTTCGTCGCCTCCCAGGAGGGCATCGGCTACCTCATCAAGCTCGCCGGAGGGCTGCTCGACACCCCGCTCATGATGGCGGCCATCACCGCCCTGAGCCTTAGCGGCCTCCTTCTCTACTGGATCATCGCCGAGGCGGAGCGCGCCGCAATCTATTGGCAGCCGGCCTCGGACTGGGGCGCGGGAGGACAGGGATGACACGCGCCATGACGCCGCCCGTAAAGCGGCTCGATGCCACCGCCGACACCGTCCATTTCGGCTTCTACGAGGCGCGCCTTGCGCCGGTGTTCGAGATCGAGCCGGGCGAGGAGATTATCATCGGCTCCGTCTCCGCCCACCCGGACGACGACGTGCCGCCCCACTGGCTGCCCAAGGGCATCGCAGAGATCCATGAGCGCGCATTGCGCGGCTCCGGCCCCCACATCCTCACCGGCCCCGTGGCGGTGCGCGGGGCGCGGCCGGGCGACGTGCTGGTGGTGGACATCCTCGATATCCGCATCACCCAGCCCTACGGCTACAACATCGTCATGCCGCTGAAGGGCATGTTCCCCATGGAACAGCCCACCACCCGCACCACCATCATGCCCATCGACCTTGAGACGGGGCTGGCGGAAGTGGTGCCCGGCATCAAGGTGCCCACCCGCCCCTTCTTCGGCCAGATGGCCGTCGCGCCGCCGCGCGAATGGGGCGTTCTCGACAGCCGCCCGCCGAACCGCCACGGCGGCAATCTCGACAATAAGGAGCTGATCAAGGGCACCCGCCTGCTGCTCCCCATCTGGAACGAGGGCGCCCTCTTCAGTGTCGGCGACGGGCATGCGGCCCAGGGCGACGGCGAGGTGAACCAGACCGCCCTGGAGACCAGCCTGGAGGGCCGTTTCCGGCTGTCGCTGCTGAAGGGCCTTCCCCTGGAATGGCCCATCGCCGTCTCGCCCACGCACCTCCTCACCCTGGCCTTCCATGAGGACCTGGACGATGCCGCGCGCATCGCCATGCGCAGCCTCATCGCCGTCATGGAGGAGTGCGGGCTCGCCTTCCACGACGCCTACCGCCTCGCCAGCATCGCCGCCGATCTGCACGTGACCCAGTTCGTGAACGGCAATCGCGGCATCCACGCGATGCTCCCCCTCGACATCGTCAACACCTTCCCGCGGAAGCCCAGCTTCCTGCCCGCACCCGGAGAATTGTCATGACCGTGGACCGGCGTTCCTTCCTGAAACTCGCCGGCGCCATGGGCGCGGGCTCCGCGCTTTCTTTCCCCATGCCCTCCGTGCTGCGCGCGGCGCCGCTGACCCCGGTGAAGATGACCCTGCCCTGGCTGCCGCTCGGTACGTTCAGCTATGCGTTCGTCGCCAAGAAGATGGGCTTCTGGGAGCAGCGCGGGCTCGACGTCACCATCGATCGCGGCTTCGGCTCCGGCAAGGTGTGCGTGCCGGTGGACCAGGGCCAGTACGAGTTCGGCATCATCGACGTCGCCGTGATGATGAACTGCGCCGCGCGCGGGCTGGAGCTCACCGCCATCGCCGGCATCTGGCCGAAATGCCCCATCGGCATCTTCTCGCTGAAGGAATACGGCCTCACCAAGCCGAAGGATTTGGAAGGCCAGACGGTGGCCTTCGACGTGGGCTCGGGCGACTTCCAGCTCTGGCCCGCCTTCGTGAAGGCCACCGGCATCGACGACAAGAAGGTCAACAAGGTGACAATGGACGCCGCCGCCCTCATCAAGGCGCTGGTGGAGAAGCAGGTGAAGGCCGAGGGCAACTTCTTCGGCTCCATCGCGCCGAGCCTCTGGGCCAACGGGCTGGAGATCAATTCCATCCTCTACGAGGATTACGGCATCAAGGCCTTCAGCAACGTGGTGACGGCGAAAACGTCCACGGTCCAGAAGAAGCCGGAGCTGTGCAAGGCGTTCGTGGACGGGATGATGGACGGGCTGAAATACGTCTATCTCAACCCCGAGAAGTCCGTGGATCTGCACCTGGAGAGCGTGAAAGAATTTCAGGGCGGCAGCGCCATCAACAAGAAGGTCATCGAATACGGCCAGGCGGTGAGCACCGCGCTCGGCCTCGTGCCTTCGGTGAAGGCCAACGGCCTTGGATACATGGACCCGGCCCTGATCCAGGCCACGGTCGACACGGTGAAGACCTACATGGACGTGAAGAACGTGCCCGCCACCGACACGCTCTTCACCAACAAGTTCGTGGGCTCGGTGAAGGTGGACGACACCGAGTGGGCGGCGCTCGAAGCGCGCTCGGAAAAGTTCATTCCGAAGAAGGCCTGAGGACATGGCGATGGCTGGGCTGGCGGAAGCCGGCGCGTCGGGGGTCGGCGCGTCGGTCCTGCGCAAGGAGGACGAGCGCTTCCTCACCGGGCGCGGGCAGTATGTGGCGGACTTTCGCCTGCACGGCATGCAGGAGGTGGCCTTCGTTCGCAGCCCTGTCGCCCATGCCCGGCTTCTCGGCGTGAACGTGCCGGAGGCGCTGCGCGGCAGCGTCTTCACGGCGTCCGACCTTGCCGGCGTGAAGCCCATCCGCGCCGCCACGGCCCTGCCCGGATTCAAGCATTCCTCCGAGCCCATCTTCGCCTCCGAGAAGATCCGCTATGTGGGCGAGATCGTCGCCATGTGCCTCGCCCGAACCCGCGCCGAGGCGGAGGACGTGGCAGCCAGCGTGACCCTCGATTTCGAGGAACTGCCCGCCGTCACCGACATGATCGCCGCCTGCCAGCCCGGCGTGCCGCTGGTGCACGAGGCGTGGGGCGACAACGTCTTCATCACCTTCTCCGAGGATGGCGACATCGATGCCGTCGCCGGCGAGGCGGCGATCAAAGTCACGCGCGACATCCGCACCGCGCGCCACTGCATGTTCCCCATGGAAGGGCGGGGCGTCGTTGCCTATGTGGACGCGAGGCTCGATTTCCTCACTCTCGTCTCCGCCACCCAGATGCCCCATGTGGTGCAGCACGGGCTCGCCGAATGCCTCGGCATTCCGGACGGCAAGGTGCGCATCATCTCGCCCGACGTGGGCGGCGGTTTTGGATACAAGGGTCTGCTGCTGCGCGAAGAGGTGGCCCTCGCCTGGCTCACGCGGCGCATCGGGCAGCCGGTGCGCTGGCTGGAGGAT
The DNA here is from genome assembly GCF_040049275.1 of Aquabacter albus. Lineage (NCBI taxonomy): Bacteria > Pseudomonadati > Pseudomonadota > Alphaproteobacteria > Hyphomicrobiales > Xanthobacteraceae > Aquabacter > Aquabacter albus. The sequence continues at coordinate 28,354 of NZ_JBDZDT010000009.1, forward strand.
TGCCGCGAGCACCTCGTCGCCAACGCCAATTGCCGCGAGCACGCTTATTCCATCACCGGCTATGCGGACAGGAGCGGCAAGCTGCTCGGCCTGGACTGCGTCGCCCATGTGGATGCCGGCGCCTATTCCGTCTATCCGACCTCATCGGCGCTCGAAGCCGCGCAGGTGGCGAACCTCCTGCCCGGCCCCTACGACCTTCCCGTCTATCGCTGCCGCTCCCATGCGGTGGCCACCAACAAGTGCCCGATCCTGCCCTATCGCGGCGTGGCGCGGACCGGCGTTTGCCTCGCCATGGAAACCATCATGGACGCCATCGCCCATGAGGCGGGGCTGGAGCCCCACGAGGTGCGCATGCGCAATCTGGTGGGGCCGGAGCGCATGCCGTTCGAGAACGTGCTGAAGAAGCATTTCGACAGCGGCGACTATCCCGAATGCCTGCGCCAAGTGGTGGAGGCCATCGACGTGGCGGCCGTCCGCGTGCGGCAGAAAGCTGGCGAGAAGGATGGCCGGCGCGTCGGGGTGGGCATCGCCATCTTCTGCGAGCAGGGCGCCCACGGCACCTCCGTGCTTGCTTCCTGGGGCCGCCCCGTGGTGCCCGGCTATGAGCAGGCTACCGTGCGCCTCACCTCGGACGGCGACCTCGAAATCCGGGTCGGCACCCATTCCCACGGCCAGGGCCACGAGACCACCTTCGCGCAGATCGCCCACGAAATCCTGGGCCTGCCATTCGAGCGCATCAAGGTGTTCCAGGGCGACACGCTGCTCGTGCCCTTCTCCACCGGCACCTGGGGCTCGCGCTCCATCGTCATGGGCGGCGGCGCGGTGGCGCAGGCATCGCGCGCGCTGGCGGAGCGCATTTCGCAGATCGGCGCGTGGCTGCTGCAATCCGATGCCGCCTCCGTCGAGGTGGCGGATGGCGCGGTGCGCGGCGGCGAGGCCAGCGTCTCGTTCGGAGAGGTGGCGCGGGCCTGGTATCTCCAGCCCCAGCAGCTCCCGCCCGGCGTGAACACGGCCGGCCTCGAAGTCACCGCCGGCTATCGCGCGGGACGCGACAGCGGCACCTTCTCCTATGCCGCCCACGCGGCCATCATCGCCGTGGACCCGGAGACCGGGCTGGTGGAGATCCTCGATTATGTGGTGGTGGAGGATGGCGGCGTCCTGGTGAACCCCATGATCGTGGACGGGCAGATCACCGGCGGCACGGCGCAGGGCATCGGCACAGGCCTGTTCGAGGCTATGCCCTTCGACGTGCAGGGCCAGCCTTTGGCCTCGACCATGCTCGATTACATCCTGCCCGGCGCCACGGACGTACCCGACATCCGCATCCTCCACATGGAGACCCCCTCGCCCTATACGGAGTTCGGCGTGAAGGGCATCGGCGAGGGCGGCGCGGTGGCTCCGCCCGCCGCCATCGTCTCCGCGGTGAACGATGCGCTGCGCCCCCTGGGCGTTGAACTGAACCAGGTGCCGCTCACGCCGGACCTGATCCTCAACGCCATCCTCTCAGTGGGCCGCCCATGAAGCCCGCGCCGTTCGATTATGTCCGCCCGCAGAGCGTGGCGGAGGCATCCGCCGCGCTGGCGGCAGAGGGTGGGGCGAAGCTCATTGCCGGCGGACAGTCGCTCGGGCCCATGCTCAATCTGCGCCTCGTCCAGCCGCGCCTGCTGGTGGACGTGGCAGGCCTCGACGCGCTCCACGCCCTCGAGGCGACGGCGGACGCGCTGCGCATTGGCGCCGGCATCACCGCTGCCAATATTGAGGACCAGCGCATCGACACAAGCGCGGTGCCGCTGCTCCAGAAGGTGGCCGCCGGCATTGCCTATCGCGCGGTGCGCAATCGCGGCACCATGGGCGGCAGCCTCGCCCACGCCGATCCCGCCGCCGACTGGGTGAACCTCCTGCCCGCGCTCGATGCGCGCTACGAGCTGGCCGATGCGAAAGGCACCCGCACCGTGCCCGCGGCCGACTTCATGACCGCCGCGTTCGAGACGGTGCTTGCGCCTGATGAGGTGCTGCAAACCATCATCGTGCCCAAGCTCTCACGGTCCGCCCGCCACGGCTATTCCAAGATCTCACGCAAGACCGGCAAGTTCGCCATGGCCATCGGCATCGTGGTGTCCGACCCCGACCGCAACGTGTTCCGTGCCCTCATCGGCGCAACCCACGGCAAGCCCATCCTCATTCCCGACGCCCGCGAAATCTTCTCCCCTGCCATGACCCTTGATGAAACGCGCGCCGGCGCTCTCCTCTCCGAGCATGGCGTCGCCGAACCCGCCGCCCGCCAGCTCCATTTGACAGCATTGCGGCGCGCCGCTGCCGAGGCTTTCCAAACGTGACCGATATCGCCCTTACCGTGAACGGGCGCGGCATCTCGGGCTCCGCCGAGCCGCGGACCCACCTCGCCGATTTCCTGCGCGACACGCTCAACCTCACCGGCACGCATCTGCGCTGCGAGCAGGGCGTGTGTGGCGCCTGCACCGTGCTCATCGACGGCGCCCCGGCCCGTTCCTGCATCAATTACGCCGTCGCCTGCCAGGGCGCCGAGGTGACCACCATCGAGGGCTTCGAGGCGGACGAGGTGATGGCCCGCCTGCGCGCCGCCTTCCACCAGGAGCACGCGCTGCAATGTGGCTTCTGCACGCCGGGCATGCTGGTGACAGCCCGCGACATCGTCCTGCGCCTGCCGGACGCGGATGCGGCCCGGGTCAAGGTGGAGCTGGCCGGCAACCTCTGTCGCTGCACTGGCTATGCCGGCATCGTCCGCGCCGTCTGCCGGGTGCTGGAGGAGCGCAAAGGCGCCGTTCCCGCGCCCCAGGGCCGCCTCGGGCCCGTGGGCGCGCGCAAGGCAGCCGGCGCGGGTATCCAGGCCGTGGCGGCTGTCGCAAAGGTCGCGCAAGCGAGCACGCCCACCACTGCCGATCTCGGCCTCGGCGGGCGGCCGCCCAATCTTGAGACTTCCCTCGCCTTCACCGTCCGCCGCCCATTGGCGGAGGTGTGGGCGGTCCTGGACGACATCCCCCGCGTCGCCCGCTGCATGCCGGGCGCGGTGCTCGCTGCCCCGCCCGTGGACGGCCATGTGGAGGGCCGCGTCTCGGTGAAGGTCGGCCCCATCGCCACCAATTTCAGCGGCGCCGCGCGCATCATCCGCAACGATCCGGAGAAGCGCGGTATCCTTTATGGCGCCGGCCGCGACGGCCTGAGCGGGTCCACCGCGCGGGCGGAAATCACCTATGGGCTGTCGCCCGCGGGTGACGATGCCATCCGCATCGAGATTTCCCTGCGCGCGCTCCTCGCCGGCCCGCTCGCCCAGTTCGGCCGCAGCCAGATCGTGCAGGATCTGCTGGCGCGCCTCGCCGGCGAATTCGCCCGCCGCCTCGAATACACGCTGGAGCACGGCGAGGCGGATTCCAGCCCGCCGGAGACTGCGTTCCGGCCCTGGGCGCTCGTCACCGCTGTCATCGCTGAGAAATTCCGTTCGCTGTTCAGGAAGGCCCGCTGAAGCGGGTGTGGTCCCATGAAGATTGCCATTCCCGATCTCGTCTCTCCCTCCTATTTCCCCGCCGAAGCCGCCGTGGAGCTGGGCTGCTTCGCCGCCCATGGCGTCGACGCGCAGATCGAGCTGATCTCGCCCGTGGAGCGGGCCTATGAGGCCATGCGCGACGGCGCGGTGGACTTCGTCGCCGGCTCGGCCCATTCGGCGCTCTCCGCATTCCCGCGCTGGCGGGGCGCCAAGCTGCTCTGCGCGCAGTCGCAGGGCATGTACTGGTTTCTGGTCATGCGCGCGGATCTGGGCGCCACGCGCGGCGACCTCGACGTGGTGAAGGGCAAGCGCATCGGCGCGGCGCCCTGGGTGGGCATGGGCCTGAAGCGGCTGCTCACCCAGGCCGGCCTCGACCTCGCACGCGATAACATCACCATTGCGCCCACCCCCGGCTCGCTGGAGCCGCGCGTCAATTTCGGCCTCGCCGCCGTGCGCGCTTTGGAAGCAGGCGTGGTGGACGGCTTCTGGGCCAACGGCATGGGCGCGGAGATCGCCGTCACCAGCGGTGTAGGCACCGTGGTGCTGGACGTGCGGCGGGGCGACGGGCCGGCGGAGGCCTTCAACTACACCATGGCCACCGTGGCGACGACGGACCAGCTCATCGCGGAAAATCCTGAAGCCGCCGAGGCCGCCGTGCGCGCCATCGTGGATGCACAGAAGATCCTCACCGCCGACGTTTCCCGCGCGCGGGAGGTGGGCGAGACGCTGTTTCCCGAGGAGGCCGGCCGCATCGAGGAGCTGATCCGGCGTGACCTTCCCTTCTACCAGGCCGACCTTACGCCGGACTTCGTCACCGGCATGAATCGCTTCGCCCGCGACATCGGCATCCTCGACGTGGACGTGCCCTATTCGGCGGTGGTGGCGAAGGGCATGAGTGATCTGTGGTGAGGCGATGTACTCCCTCGCCTGCGGGTAAGGGGGCGCAGTGCGCTTGGAGCTATCTTGTCATCCCCGGACTTGATCCTGGGATTTCCTGTCGTTCTTGCTGCGCCCGGTCCGGGAAGAGATAGCCGGATCAAGTCCGGCCATGACAGCGGAGAGAGCCCCCTCCCTAACCCTCCCCCGCAAGCGGGAGAGGGGATAAGCAGCAAGTCGGCGCAGCCCTCAGATATACCGCTCCTTCTCGCCCCCGCTCTGATACCAGGGGCAGAACACCCGCTCGGCCAGCGAGACCAGATAGAACAGGCAGATGCCCAGCACCGCCAGCAGTGCCATGGCGCCGAACACGAGGGGCGTGTTCATGGTGGAGGAGAAGGTGAGGATCAGATAGCCGAGGCCCCGGTCCGAGCCCACGAACTCGCCCACCACCGCGCCGATGAGCGCCAGCGACATGGCCACCTTCATGCCCGAGAAAAGATAGGGCATGGCGAACGGCAGGCGCACCTTCCAGAACACCTTGAGGCTCGGCGAATTGAACGAGCGAGACAGTTCCAGAAGCTCCTTCGGTACCGCCTCCATGCCCGCAGAGGTGTTGATGATGATGGGGAAGAAGGCGGTCATGGCCGCGATCAGCACCTTCGATTCCGTGCCATAGCCGATCCACACCAGCACGATGGGGGCGAGGGCTACCTTCGGCACCGACTGGAGCACCACGAGGATGGGATAGACCACCTTGCGCGCCAGCGGCGAGAGCACGATGAGGATCGACAAGGGCACGCCCACCAGCACACCGAAGCTGAAGCCCATGAGCACCTCGAACGTGGTGGTCGCGACGTGGATCGGCAGCATGTCGCGCGCGCCCCACAGCGCGCTGACGATCTTGCTCGGCGCCGGCAGCAGCCATTGCGGCACCTTGCCGATGGTGCAGGCCAGCTCCCAGGTGGTGAGGAGGCAGGCGAACACCAGCACCGCGGCGAAGTTGCCCTGCAGAAAGCGCCTCAGCCGCGCATAAGGCACCTTATTCGGCGGCAATCTGCGCCCCGCCGGAGATAAGGGAACGGATTTCTTCAGCGTAGCGGCCGTATTCATGCGTGGACACCATGTTCATCGTGCGCGGGCGCGGCAGGTCGATCTTGATGGAGGTGGCGATGCGGCCCGGCCGGGCCGTCATCACGATCACCCGGTCGGCGAGCAGGATGCCTTCCTGGATGGAATGGGTGACGAACATCACCGTCTTCTTCCGCTCGCTCCAGATGCGCAGAAGCTCGATGCCCAGCTCCTCGCGGGTCATGGCGTCGAGGGCGGCGAAGGGCTCATCCATCAGAAGCAGCTTGGGGTCATAGATCAGCGCGCGGCAGATGGCGGCGCGCTGCTGCATGCCGCCGGAAAGCTCGTACGGCATCGCCTTCTCGAAGCCCGCGAGGCCCACCAGCTTCAGCAGATCGCGCGCCTCGGCCTCGTGCGCCTTCGTGCTCTTTCCCATCATCTCGATGGGAAAGAGCACGTTCTCCAATATGTTGCGCCAGGGCATGAGGATCGGCTGCTGGAACACCATGCCGATGCGCGCGGTGGGCGCGGTGAGCGGACGGCCCTCGAAGAACACCTCCCCCGAGGACGGCTTGATCACGCTGGCGACGATCTTCATGAGCGTCGACTTCCCGCAGCCGCTCGGCCCCAGGATGGTGACGAACTCGTTCTCGCCGATGTCCGCGTTGATGTCGTCCAGCGCCAGCACCGACCGGCCCGAGCGGGTCGTGTACTCCATGGACAGGCGGCGGAACTCCACAATGGCGTTCATCGGCCCGCCCTCAGCTCTTCTTCTGCGGGGGCAGGAATTCCAGCGTGTAGATCTCCTCCACCGGCACCGAGCGGTTCAGGTTCAGCGCCTTGGTGACGATGTCGCGCACATTCTCCATGTGCTTGGCATCGATGTATCCAAGGCCGTGCTTGGCCACCTCGTCGGTCATGGCGAGCTGCTTGGTGTCCAGAAGCTCCGCCTTGCCCACGTCGGCGTCGATCTCCGGGTTGGTCTTGCGCATGATGGTGATGGCCTCCTCGGGGTGGTCGAAGGCGTACTGGCTGCCCTTGAGCGTCGCCGCCATGAAGCGCTTGATGAGGTCCGGGTTCGACTTGATGAGGTCGGTCTTCACGATGATGCCGTCGCCATAGAGATCGAGGCCGTAATCGGCGAAGCGGAAGGCGTCGATGTCCATGCCGGCTTCCTGGGCGCCCTTGCGGTAGCGGCCGAGATAGGACGACTGATCCAGCACCGCGTCCACCTGCTTGGAGAGCATGAGCGGCAGGAAGGAGGAGGGGGAGACCACCACTTCGCTGATGCCCGCGCGCTCGATCTTGTTGGCCTGGAGGAAGCCGGGATAAAGGTTTACCGAGGCGCCCGCCGCCGAGCGGCCGAGCTTCTTGCCCACGAGGTCCTTCGGCTCCTTGATGGCGCCCTTCACATAGAGGATGGCCACCGAGGACTTGCCGAAGATGAGGCCCACCAGCTTCACCGGCGAACTGTCGTTGGCCTGCGCGCCGATGACCGCCGCCGTATCGGAGAGGCCGAAATCAGATTCGCCAGAGGCGACGCGCTTGATGGTGTCGCCGGAGCCGTTGCCACGGGAGATGGAGACGTTGAGACCCTGCTCCGCGTAGAAGCCCTTATCGGCCGCCACGAAATAGGGCGCGTTCTTGCCGCTCACCAGCCAGTTGAGGGCAAGCTTCACATTGTCCGCCGCGCTCGCCGGCGCGGCGGAGAACAGAAGGGCGCCCATGGCCAGCGCGCCAGCAAGGCGCGAGAGCGGACTGGGCGGTGCGGGCATCTTCCGTGCGGTCATCGTGCTGTTCCCCTGGTTGGGCCCTTCGAGGGGCCTTTGTCTCTGGATGAGGTGTTCGTTCAGCCTTCGGCGAGCTTGGAGAGAAGCTGGCGCCCGGCATTGAGGACGCCCGGCGGAATGCCGGCGAGCAGCGTGCTTTCCATTTCCGCGAGGTTGGCGTTGAGCATGCGGCGGCGCTCGCGGCCCTTCGGCGTGAGGGTCAGCGCGCCATCCGCCGCCACCGCGACGGCCCCGCCGGAGACGAGGCCGGAGAGCGCATCCTGGGTCGCCTGCGCGCCCAGGAAGGTCTCCTCCACAAGCGCCTCGAAGCGGAGGCCGGGGTTCTTCTCGATGCCGATCAGCACCCGGTGCTGATCGCGGGTGAGGTCCTCGCGAAAGCGGCTGAAATCGGCGGACAGGCGGTGGTTGGCGCGAAACAGCGCGGCCAGGACGGCGGAGGAGCCGGCCGCCGCGCTCTCATCCGCCGCCACCTCGTCCGGATGATCGCCGGCGATGCGGTAGCGCCCCTGCGCGAACAGGAGCACGCTGCGGTCCATCAGCATTGCGCGCTCCACGCGGCCGATGAGGATGAGGTGGTCGCCCGCCGCATGTGCAGCCTCGCGGTGGCATTCGAACACGGCCGCGACGCCGTCCAGCACGGGCACGCCATGCGCCCCTTCCGACCACGCCACGTCCTTGAACTTGTCCGGCCCCGAGCGGCCGAAATGGCGGGAGAGGGCGATCTGGTCAGCGGCGAGCACGTTGATGGTGAAGCGCCCGCTCGCCTCGAAATGCGCGAAGCTCCGGGACTTGCGGTCGATGGACCACAGCACCAGCGGCGGATCGAGGGAGACCGAGGCGAAGGAGTTCACCGTCAGCCCCACGCTCTCTTCGCCCATGCGCGAGGTGACCACCGTGATGCCCGTGGCGAACTGGCCGAGGCAGCGGCGGAAGGCGTGGGGGTCCGCTGAGGGGTCCCCGTCATGCAGGATCGCGGCCCCGCTCATGCCGTTGCCCGCGCAGGTTCGGCCGCCTGCGCATAGCGGCTGGCGGGGCGCTTCAGGCCGAGATTCTCGCGCAGGGTCCGGCCGGTATATTCGGTGCGGAACAGGCCCCGGTTCTGAAGCTCGGGGATGACGTGCGCGATGAACTCGTCGAGCCCGAGCGGCAGCACCGGCGGCTGGATGAGGAAGCCGTCAACGCCGTAATTCACGAACCACTGCTCCATCTGGTCGACGATGGTCGCAGGCGTGCCCTTCAGCGTGCGCTGGCCGCGCGCGGCCCCGTAGCGCTCATACATCTGGCGCACGGTGAGCGGCTCTTTGAAGAGATAGGCGTAGCGCGGGCTGGTCTTGCGGTCCTCGGGCGAGATGATGTGGTCGGGCAGCGGCTTGTCGATATCCACGCCGGTAAGGTCCGCGCCGCCCAGCGCGTTGGAGAGCAGCTCCAGCCCCACCGCCGGATGGATCAGGGTCTGGAGGTATTCGAGCTTCTCGTCCGCCTCCTTCTGGGTGGCGCCCACCACCACATTGAGGCCGGGCATGATGAGGATGTCCTCGGGCGCGCGGCCGAACTTGGCGGCATGCCCCTTCACCTCGGTGTAGAAGGCTTGTGCCTTCTCAAGATCGTGCAGCGGCGTGAACAGAACCTCGGCGATCTGGGCCGCGAGGTCCTTGCCCGTGTCCGAGGAGGACGCCTGGAACAGCACCGGGCAGCCCTGGGGCGGGCGCGCCGTGTTGAGCGGGCCGCGCACATTGAAGTGCTTGGCGTGGTGGTTGAGGAAATGCAGTTTCTCGGGGTCGAAATAACGCGCAGTGCCGCGGTCGCGCACGAAGGCGTCGTCGTCGTAGCTGTCCAGCAGCCCCTTCACCACTTCGACGAACTCGCCGGCCCGCTCATAGCGCTCGCTATGGCCGTAATGTGCGTCGCGGCCAAAATTGTAGGCCTCCGACGCATTGCCTGACGTGACCACGTTCCAGCCCGCGCGCCCGCCGCTCATATGGTCGAGGGAGGCGTATCGGCGAGCGATATTGTAGGGCTCGTTGTAGCTGGTGGTGGCTGTGGCCACGAGGCCGATATGGGTCGTCACTGACGCCAGGCCCGCCAGCAGCGTCAGCGGATCGAAGAAGGCCATGTATTGCGGCCAGCGGGAGAGCGCCTCGAGGTTTCCGTCCCGGGTCGCCACCGCATCCGCGAGGAAGATGAGGTCGAACTTCGCCCGCTCGGCGGCCTTCGTCATCTCGGCATAATGGGAAAAATTGGTGCCGGCATCGATCTGCGCGCCGGGATGGAGCCAGGATGCGATGTGATGCCCGGTGGGGTGGAAAAACGCGCCGAGCTTGAGCTGACCTGTCCGCTTCATGACCCTTCCTCGTCTGCTTCCTCATGCGCCCGTTGCTCCCTCCCTCCCGCTTCCGCCACATGCACGTGGCGTGCCGCGGCAGAGCTGGGGCACTCGGAAAGCGCGGGCTGCTAGCCCGTTAGTTCTTCTTGGGAAGAAATTGCGTGGTGTAGATTTCTTCGAGCGGCAGGGTCTTCTTCAGGCCGATATATTCGGCGAGCACGCCCTGCACATGCTTCATCCGCTCCGCATCGAAGGTGCCGAGTCCATGCTGCTTGGCCTCCGCCGTCCAGGCGAGCTCGGTGTAGTCCTGAAGCTCCGCCTGGCCGATGTCCGGCTCGATCTCCGGATTGGTCTTGCGCAGGATGTCGATGGCCTCGGGAATATGCTCGAAGGCGTATTGGCTGCCCTTGATGGAGGCCCTGACAAAGCGCCGGATAAGGTCCGGATTGCTCTTTGCCAGATCGGTCTTCGTGAAGATCACGTCGCCATAGATGTCGAGGCCGTAATCGGCATAGCGAAAGGCATTGATGGTGATGCCGGCGGCCGCGCCCGCCTTGCGGTAGCGCTGGAGATAGGAGCTCTGGTCCAGCACCGTGTCCGCCTTGCGGGACAGCATGAGCGCGACGAAGCTCGATGGCGTCGCCACCACCTCGGTGAGGCTCGCGCGGTCGATGCCGTTGGCCTTCAGGAAGGCCGGGAACATGTTCACCGAGGCACCGGCAGCGGAACGGGCGACGGTCTTGCCCTTCAGGTCGGCCGGCTTGGAGATACCAGCCTCGGCCACGTAGAGCATGGCCACCGGCGACTTGTCCGACATCATCGCCACCATCTTCACCGGCGAATCCTCGTTCGCCTGTGCCTGGAGCACGGAGGCGGAATCCGCGAGGCCAAAGGTGGATTCGCCCGCCGCGATGCGCTTGATGGTGTCGCCCGAGCCGCTGCCGCGGGAGATGGTAACGTTCAGCCCCTCGTCCGCGTAGTAGCCCTTCTGGAGGGCTACGAAATAGCCCGCATTCTTGCCGCTCACGAGCCAGCTCAAGGCAAGCTGGACATTGTCCGCCGCCCGCGCCCCGGGCGCGCCGAGGAGAACGCCGCAGGCGAGAGCCGAGAGGAGGCACGCGCCCTTCAGCGCGGAACCGAACGTGCCCGGATGCCCGCCTGATCGTTCCATTTTCGCGGCCTCGCTGTGGTGGGGCTCCCTCGCGAAGACGCAGCCGGACCGGGCCGCAGCGGACGTAAGGGACTATCTTTAGGATGATAGGTCCTTTAAAACTCTTCGAAAATGGGAGAGCCGCCGAAGTTTGCGCATATTGTGGACTTCGGTGGCTCAAGTTGGAGGCATGCGGCCCCGTTCTTCATCAGGTATCGATGAGCGGCACTGGGAAAGCAGACCGTTCACAAAATGACCAATCCGGGGCAACAATGAGGGTCCGGCTCTCAAGGCCTTGTCCCACTGCACGGCACGGTTGATGGCAAAGCGCAGCAAGGATGAAATCGAGGATGTGGCCAAGCGCGCCCTCCTCTCGGAAGGCGCGGCGGAGACGCTGACGGACGCCGTCCGCCAGGCCTTGAAGCGCGACGTGCTCACCGCCGCCTTGCCGCCCGGCACCCGCCTTTCGGTGCGGGAATTGTGCCTGCGCTACGGGGTGGGGGCGACGCCGGTGCGCGAAGCCCTGTGGAACCTCGTGGGCGAAGGGCTCGTCACCACCGAGGCGCAGCACGGCTTCCATGTGAGCGGGGCCGACCGCAGCCGCCTTGCGAGCCTTCTTTTGCTGCGCCGGCGTGTCGAGCCGTGGCTTCTCGCCGCCTCGCTGCGCAACGGCGATGCTCAATGGCGCCGCGACGTGGAGCGGGCCTTTGCCGCCTTCCAGCCCATCGACGCCCGGGTGGGCGACCTGCGCCCGCTCAACGAGGAATGGGAGCGCCTGCACCAGGCGTTCCACCTCTCCCTCATCGAGGGCTCGGGCATGCCCGCCGTCGTGGAGCTGGCGCGGCAATGGTATGATGAGATCGACCGCTATCGCCGCCTCGATGCCGGCAGCCTGTCGGTGGAGGCGGGCGCCAAGCCCGACCATGAGGATTTGTTCGCCCTCGTCATGAACGGCGCACAGACCGAAGCGGTGGCCATGCTCACCCGCCATATCGACGACACGGCGCAGCGCCACCAGGTGTTCTTCGAGGATGCGGACATCCTGCCCACAGGGATGATTGCGTTTTAGAGCGCGGCGGCGTCATGGAAAAAGCGGCATTGACGCTCTTGCGCCTGTCATCCCCGGACTTGATCCGGGGATCCACGGCCATCCCTTAAGCGGCACCCAGCGGAGCCCCGTGGATGCCCGGGTCAAGCCCGGGCATGACGGAAAAGGGAAAGGGCTAAAACTCGCTCGACGTGATGGTCACGCCCAGCCGCCGCTGGATCAGCATCTCCACCAGTGCCACCGCGCCATAGAGCGTCAGTCCCACCGCGCAGAGCATGCCGATGGCCGCGAACACCAAAGCCGTGTCGTCGGCGGAGGAGGCGAACATGATGATGTATCCAAGCCCCTCCTGCGCGGTGACGAACTCGCCGACGATCACGCCGATGATCGCCATGGTCACCGCGATCTTCAGCCCCGCGAACAGGTGCGGCATGGCATAGGGCACCCGCACACTCATGAAGGTCTGCCAGGGGGTGGCGGTGAGCGAGGTGCACAGGCGCACGATGTTGCGGTCCGCGCTGAGCAGCCCGGTCATCGTGGCGATGACCACCGGGAAGAAGGCCATGAACACCGCGAAGGAGAGCCGCGAGGTGGGGCCGATGCCGAGCCACACGATGAACAGCGGCGCCAGCGCCACCTTGGGGATGAGTTGGAACAGGAGGATATGCGGATAGAGCGCCTGGCGCACCCGCTTCGACAGCACCAGGGCCGTGCCGAGCGTGACACCTAGCAGGGAAGCGAGGGCGAAGCCGAGCAGCGTCTCCTTGAGGGTCGGCAGCGATTGCTGGACGAGGATGGGGAAGGACAGCTCGAGGCTCTTCCACACCGCCGAGGGCGGCGCGAACAGGAGCGGCGAGACCTTGGCGAGCTTCGTGCCGTATTCCCAGATGAGGATGAAGACCACCGCCACCGCGAGCGGCAGCAGCACCCGCTGGAACAGCGCGATCCGGCGCCATATGGCGGCCATCGCACCCGCCGCTTTCGGTCCGAGCCCGTCGCCCGGCCGCATGGGGGATGTCTCCAGTCTGGCCGTCGCCGACTTCATGAAAAGGCGCCTTCGTGTCTGCGGGCGGGAGCCGTGCGGAGGCCGCTCATCCCCGCCACCATTTCCGGGCCAGCCGCTCGCCGCCAATGGCGATGCCGTAGGGGATGAGGCCGACGATGCACAGCACCACCATGGCCGCGAAGATGTGCGCGGTCTCGCTGTGGGATTGCGAATAGAGGATGTAGTGGCCGAGCCCGCGCTTGGAGGAGATGAACTCCCCCACCACGATGCCGATCACCGACATGGTCGCGGCGATCTTCAGGCCGGAGAAGAAATAGGGCAGCGCATACGGCACCTGCACCTGGAACAGGATCTGCCAGCGGCTCGCGGTCAGCGCGCGCGACAGCCGCAGCGCGTTCGCGTCCGCCCGGTTCAGCCCCGTCATGGTGGCGAGCGCCACGGGGAAGAAGCTGATGAAGATGGAATAGGAGAGGCGGGACGGGGAATCGAAGCCGAGCCAGAACACGAACAATGGCGCCAGCGCGATCTTCGGGATGATCTGGAACATCACCACATGCGGATAAAAGGCCTGGAACACCACGGCGGAGGAGGTGAGCACCAGCGCCGCCACCACGCCGAGGATGGCGGAGAGGAAGAAGGCGACGAGCGCCTCCGACCCCGTTACCCACGCATTGCGCGCGAGCGTGCCGGCAATGTCGTCGAAGGAGGAGACGATATCGCTGGGCGCCGGAAGCAGCACCGGCGAAATGGAGAACGCCTGCGTCACCACCTGCCAGACGCCGAGTACGGCGACACCCAGCAGCACCGGCAAGGCGAGGGTGAGGATGTGCTCGCGGCGGTCCTGCGGGAGCGTGCTCATGCCGCCCTCGCCTGCCGGCGCGGGCTATCTTCCCGCTTCTCGATGAGGTTGCGCAGATAGGCGCAGATCTCGTTGAACTCCGCCTTCTCGCCGATGGAGCGATCGCGCGGGCGACCGAAGGGGATGCGCAGATCCTCCACCACGGTGGCGGGCCGGCGGGTCATCACCAGCACGCGATCGGCGAGATAGACCGCCTCGCGGATGGAATGGGTCACAAACAGGCCGGTCTTGCGGTAGCGGTCCCAGATGTCCAGCAGCGCGTCGTTCATCTCGTCGCGGGTCATGGCGTCGAGGGCGGAGAAAGGCTCGTCCATGAGCAGGATGTCCGGGTCGGTCACCAGCGCGCGGCAGATGGCGACGCGCTGGCGCATGCCGCCGGAAAGCTGGTGCGGCTTCTTCTCCTCGAAGCCGGAGAGCCCCACCATGTGGATCAGCTCCCGCGCCCGCTCCTTGTGCTCCGCCATGGGGCGCTTCTGGACCTTCACCGGGAAGAGGATGTTCTCCATCACGGTCTTCCAGGGCAGCAGCGTCGAATCCTGGAACATGATGCCCACATGGGCGCGCGGTTCCGTCACCGGCTGGCCGTCCATGATGATGCGGCCGGAGGTGATGGTCTCAAGCCCCGCGCACATCATCAGCAAGGTGGACTTGCCGCAGCCAGAGGGGCCGAGGATGGCGACGAACTCGCCCTCCTCCGCGGTGAAGGAGACGTTGGAGACCGCCTCCACTTCGTCCTTGCCGGTCTGGTAGACCTTGCGGACGTTCTCAACCGCGATGTTGGTCGCCATCAGCCCGCTTTCTCCGACAGGTATTTGCGGAACGGCTCGGCATTCGCCTTGGCCTTGGTCCATTCCTCCGGGGTGAGCTTGATGCTGCCGATGAAGTCGTTGGACATCACGTCCTTCAGCTTGGGCGCCTTGTCGTCGGGCGAGGCCACATACTTCATGACCAGCTCGGTCATCTCCTCGTAATCGGCGGGCACGGAATAGCCGATGGGATACTTCTGCAGCTCCTCGTGAAGAATGGAATTGGCGAAGATGCCGAGGCCGAGGCGGGTGCGCTCGACGCCGCCCTGGGAGAGCGCGGTCTCCGGCACTTCCTTCACGAACAGCTTGATGGAGTCTTCCGGCTCAAGCAGCGTGTACTTGATGCCCTTGATGAGGCCCGCCGCCACGTCGGCGCAGAGCTTGGGCTCCTTCTCCAGCATGGCCGGCTGGGTGAGCAGGGTATTGTTGTAGAGGGTCAGGCCATAGTCGCTGTAGAGCATGGCGTGGGCTTGGTAGTTCTGCGAGATCAAGGGCGGGATGAACGACACCGCAAAGCCCGACATGCAGTCCACCTGCCCGCTGACCAGCAGGCGCTGGCGCACGTTCGGGTCCGTCTGGACGATCTCCACGGACTTGAGGTCGAAGCCGGTGATCTTCGCGAAGGCGGGCAGGAAGGGATGCTCGCCGGAGGTGACCACCGAAGCCATCTTCTTGCCGGCGAGGTCCGCCGGCTTGTGGATCGGGCTCGAATTCAGAAGGCAGATACCCATGGTGGCGTCGTAGCCGGCGCAGGCGATGGCGACGAGACCAAGGCCCTTGGCCGATTGCTGGATCGAGGAAGTGGGCACCGCGAGGCCGAACTGGAACTGGCCCGCCGCAATGGCCTGGGACGCTGCCACGGAGCCGTAGCCGCGGCTGATGGTGACATCGAGCCCCAGCTCGTCCCAATAGCCCTTCGCCTTCGCCACATAGGCATAGGCATTGCCGCCTTCCGCCAGGAAGGGCAGCGTGAAGGTGATCTTGCGCTTTTCCTGGGAGTGGGCGGACCGGATGAGCGCCGGGGCCGCCAGGATGGCCGGGGCCGCCAGCATTGAGCCCATGAACCCACGTCTCGTCAGCTTCGCCATCTGGCCCTCATGGTTCGCAAAATTCGCCTGAGGGGGATTTTGCAAGCCGTATGCCAGACGCTGCGCCAGCAAAGGCGGGGACATTGGGAGAGGATCGTCCGCCCCTCAGGCAGCGGGGGCATGCATCTGCCTTCCCGCCTCCGCTTTATCGATAACTTCTATCAATGGAGCAGCCCGCGCGGGCGCGGTGCATTCCCGGCGCCGTCGGTCCTTCCTAAATCCGTTGGAAAACAAGGGATTTACCCGCGAGATGGACGCAGTTTTCCAACGAAACCGGCCTTATCGATAACACCTATCAATCCGGGCACCCTGAGCCGCCTCAGGGCAATATCGATAGGGAAAACCTCGCTCTCGCGGCCTTGGTCCACCCTGTTGGACCCGTCAGGCTCTGCGGATCCAGCATCCGCCTTGCATGGCACATGCCTTGCTATTTCCCGGTCGAACGAGGACCGGATGCCGACACCCATGAAGAAGTTCGAAGACGCAGCCCCCGATGCCGGCCACAGGAATGCCGCCGCCCGGGGTCTGCTGTCGGGCCCATGCGAGACGCCGACCGGCCATGCGCCGCGCGGCGAGGCCCCGCCTGCCCGCGCCGGCTGCCTCATGGCCGGCGCCTGTCCGCTCTGCCCCAGGCGCCACGCCGAATCCCACGTCCCCGAAAGGCGCCGCCCCTCGGCGTGAGCCGCCCCACGCCGCCATCCGCGCCTTCAAAGAGGTCCCAAATGCTGGTCAAGAACCCCGTCAATGATCGCCAGTCGCTCCGCGGCTACCTGGAGTTCCTGGAGCAAGAATTCCCCGCCGAACTGCTGCGCATCAAGGTGCCGGTGAAGCGCGAGTTCGACATGACCACCACGGTGTTCGAGCTGGAGAAGGCCGGGCGCGACCCCACCCTCATCTTCGAGAATGTCGAAGGCTTCGACATGCCGGTGGTGACCAACATCGCCGCCAACCGCCGGGTGCTCGCCGGCCTGCTCGGCGTCGAGCCCGACGCGCTGCCCGCCGCCTTCCGCGAACGCGTCCAGAAATACATTCCCTGCGAGCGCGTGGATGACGCGCCCTGGAACGACGTGGTGATGGAAGGCGATGATGTCGACCTCACCAAGCTGCCCATCCCGCTCCAGTTCGGCGTCGATGCCGCGCCCTACATCACGGCCGGCCAGCTGGTGGCGCGCGATCCCATTTCCGGCGTGGATACAACAGGCTTCCACCGGCTGATGCTGAAGGGCAAGAACAGGCTCGGCGTCTCCCTCCATTCGCGCCGGCGCATGTACGAGTTCCACCGCCGCGCCGAGCAGATGGGCAAGTCGCTCCCCGTGGCCATCACGCTGGGCATCCACCCGCTGCATTACATGGGCTCGATGGTCTATGCCTATCCGCCCAACGTGCGGAAGTTCGAGATCATCGGCGGCCTGTTCGGCGAGCCCTATCGCGTCGCCCCGTGCGGGGTGGAGGGCCTCGAAGTGCCGGCGGGCGCCGAGATCATCATCGAGGGCGAGATCCTTGCCGGCGTGCACGAGCCGGAAGGCCCGTTCGGCGAGTTCACGGGCTATGCCTCCTACCGCTCGACGCAGAACGTCTTCGTCGCCCACCGCGTGCGCATGCGCCAGGACGCCATGTACCATTCGGTGGTCTCGGGCATGGCGAAGGACCACATCCTCACCACCTGCATCACCCGCGAGGGCGAGATCCTCAATGCGCTGAAGCGGAACCTGCCGAACGTGAAGGCGGTGCACGTGCCGCACTCCACCTGCGGCGCCTTCATGGCCATCATCTCCATGAACAAGATCGCCGAGGGCGAGCCGCAGATGGCGGTCATGGCGGCGCTCGGCACCGAACTCTACACCAAGTACGTCATCGTTGTGGACGAGGACGTGAACATCTTCGACATGAACGACGTGATGTGGGCCATCGCCACCCGCGTGCGGGCGGAGAAGGACGTCTTCATGATCCCCGGCTCGAAGGGCGCCATCCTCGACCCCTCCTCCGACCCTGAGACCTTCACCCTCACCAAGATGGGCATCGACGCCACCCGCCCCACCGGCCGGGACTTCGCCGAACGCCTCACCATCAGCGAGGAAAGCAAGGCGCGGGCGCAGGCCATCCTCAAGGCGGCGGGAGTGTCGCTGTGAACGTCGCCACCCCCGTCGAGGCGGACGCCGGATTCGAGGATTTCCGCGGCATGCTTACCCGCATGACGGCGGAGGGCCATCTGCGCCGCGTCGGCAAGCAGGTGAAGCCGCAGCATATGACGGCGCTGATCGGGCAGGCGCCCACCGCCCTCATGTTCGATCAGGTGGAGGCCTACGAGGTCCCCGTCGTGGGCGGCCTGTTCTGGACCCGCGCCCGCACCGCCTCTGCGCTGGGCTGGCCCGAGGCGGAGCTGGGCAAGCGTTTCGCCAAGGGCGTCTCGCGGCCGCTCAAGCCGATCATCATCGAGAACCCGCCGTGCCAGGAAAAGGTGATGCTGGGCGATGAGGTGGACCTCACGTCCCTCCCCATCCCCTTCATGCACCAGAAGGATGGCGGCCCCTACATCTCGGCGGGCGTCGCCTTCGCCGACGACCCGGACCTCGGCCCCAATGCGGGCTGCTACCGGCTCATGTTCCGCACCAAGCGGGAGATGACCATCGACCTCTTCACCGCCTCGGACCTGCGGCGCTACTACACCCGCTATTTCGGGCGCGGCGAGGCCATGCCCATCGCCATCGCCATCGGCGTCCATGCCTTCGAGCATATGGGCGCGGCCTATAAGGCGCCGGCGGACACGGACGAGATGGAGATTGCCGGCGGCCTGCGCGGCGCCCCTGCCCGGCTGGCGCACTGCAAGACCGTACCTTTGAAGGTGCCGGCCCATGCGGAGATCGTGCTGGAAGGCGAGCTGCTGCCCAATGGCTGGACGGCGGACGAAGGCCCGTTCGGCGAATTCGCCGGCATGCAAGGCGACCTCAAGCACAACCCCATCTTCCGGGTGAACGCCATCACCCACCGCGAGAACCCCATCTTCTATTCGCTGCAGATGCCGTGGGAGAATGACTGGCTGAACGGCCCGGCGACGGAGGCCGCCTGCATGCGCATCCTTGGCCTCATCGGCGTGCAGGCCACAGCCGTGCGCGCCACCGAGGGCGGGTGCTGCGGCTGGTCGGTGGTGGCCGCCATCAAGAAGCGGGCGGGCGAGGGCAAGAACGCCATCGCGGCACTCCTCTCTTTGCCCGTGGTGAAGCAGGTGATCGTCACCGACGACGACATCGACATCGACGATCCCGCGCAGGTGGAATGGGCGGTTACCTTCCGCTGCCAGGCGGACAAGGACGTGGTGGTCCTCTCCGGTCTGAAGGGCAAGCACGTGGACCCGAGCCAGCGCCCCTGGGACCTGAAGCCCGGAGAGCTGCCCACCACCGCCAAGTTCGGCATCGACGCCACCATCCCCGAGGGCATTCCCGGCTTCCGCTATGAGCGCATCGAGCCTGCCTTCAAGGCCGACGTGCAGCTGAGGGACTATCTGTGACCCAAGCCTCACCCCTTTCCGCGCGCATCCTCGCTTTGCTCCAGCAGCCGGTCTTCTTCTGGCAGGTCATCGAGGCTTTGTCGGATGAGACCTACCGCGCCACCCTTGTGGCCTGGGGCGAGGTGCGCGAACGTCATGATCTCGATCGGGACGAGCACGGCCGCTACTGGCTGAAGAACAAGCAATGATCGCGGAGGAACGCGTGAGCGAGCATGACGATCCGCGCCTGCACTGGGCCTTTCTCTCCCAGGCCGTGCGCGACGCCGCCTATGACAATAACGGCGCGGTGGCGAACAGCCCGGCGCTGATTGAGGAGCGCAACCGCCTCTCGGCGGCCTATCGCGCCAAGCCGGGCGCGGTGCTCGACCTCAATTACGCACCCGGCGAGCGCACCCGCTGGGATCTCTATCCCGCCGCCGACCCCAATGCGCCCTGCCTCGTCTTCATCCATGGCGGCTATTGGCAGCGCAATTCCCGCGAGGTCTTCGCCATGGTGGCGGAAGGGCTCGCCGCCCACGGCTGGTCCGTCGCCCTGCCGAGCCACACGCTGGCGCCCGACGCCTCTCTCACCCAGATCGTCGGCGAGATGCGCGCCGCCATGGACTGGCTCGCCGCCCACGGGCCGGAGCACGGCATTTCCGGGCCCATCATCGTCTCCGGCTGGTCGGCGGGCGGGCATCTCACCGCCATGCTGCTGGACCATCCGGCAGTCAAAGCGGGCCTCGCCATATCAGGTGTCTATGAGCTTGCCCCCATCCGCGACACCAAGCTCAACGAGGCGCTGAAACTCACAGAGGACGAGATCCGCACCCTCTCCCCGCTCCGCCTGCCGGTGGTCGATAAGCCCCTCGCCATTGTCTATGGCTCGGCCGAGCTGCCGGCCCTGGTGCAGGATGCCCGCCTATTCCATGCCAAGCGCGCGGCGGCGCACGCTCCGGGCCCGCTGGTGCCCATTCCCGGAGAAGATCATTTCTCCATCCTCGCCCATCTCCGCCGGCCCGACGGCGCGCTGGTGAAGCTTGCCCGCTCCCTGCTGGAAAGCGCCGCTCCATGAGCGCGGCCACCGAGACCACCGGCCAGGGCATCGGCGCGCGGGTCCTGCGCAAGGAGGACGACCGGCTCATGCGCGGGCGCGGGCAGTTCGTGGCCGATATCCGCCTGCCGGGCCTGAAGGATGTTGCTTTCGTCCGCTCACCGCTGGCCCATGCCCGCATCCGCGGCATCACCATTCCCGACCATCTGCGTGACCGGGTGTTCATCGCCTCCGACCTTGAGGGCGTGCTGCCCATCCGCGCCGTGTCCGCATTGCCCGGCTTCAAGGTCTCCGAGCAGCCCATTCTCGCCACCGGCAAGGTGCGTCAGGTGGGCGAGCTGGTCGCCATGTGCATTGGCGCCACCCGAGCCGAGGCGGAGGACATCGCCGCCGCCGTGACGCTGGACCTGGAAGAACTTCCCGCCGTCTATGACATGCTGGAGGCGAGGAAGCCCGGCGCGCCCCTCGTCCACGAGCACTGGGGCGACAACGTCTTTCTCGAGACCTTCGTGGACGTGAACTTCGAGAGCGCCCTCGACGCGCCCATCAAGGTCACCCGCGAGATCTCCACCGCGCGCCAGTGTATGGCGCCCCTGGAAGGGCGCGGCGTGGTCGCCACCTTCGATCACCGCCTCGACCAGCTCACCGTCTACACCGCCGCGCAGATGCCCCACATCAACCGCAACGGCCTCTCCGAATGCCTCGGGATGCCACAGGAGCGCATCCGCGTGGTCTCACCGGACGTGGGCGGCGGCTTCGGCCACAAGGGCATATTGCTGCCCGAAGAAGTGTGCCTCTCGTGGGCCACCCTGCGCCTCGGCTACCCCCTGCGCTGGATCGAGGACCGGCGCGAGCACCTCACCTCCGCCGCCAATTGCCGCGAGCACCATTACCGCATCACCGCCTATGCGGACCGCGACGGGCGCCTGCGCGGCATCGACTGCGAGGCGACGGTGGATTCGGGGGCTTATTCCTCCTACCCCTTCTCCGCGTGCCTGGAAGCCGCGCAGGTGGCGAGCATCTTGCCCGGCCCCTACGACTTCCCCGCCTATCGCTGCCGCACCTTTTCCGCCGCCACCAACAAGTGCCCCATCCTGCCCTATCGCGGCGTGGCGCGGACCGGCGTGTGCTTCGCCTTGGAGCTGATGCTGGACGCGGTGGCCCGCGAGGCCGGCATCGAACCCTTCCAGGTGCGCCTGAAGAACCTCATCCGCCCCGAGCAGATGCCGTTCGACAACATCACCAACAAGCATTTCGACAGCGGCGACTACCCGCAGGCCATGGACCGCGCGCTGGCCGCCATCGATGTGGCCGCCATCCGCGAGCGCCAGCGCAAGGGCGAGCCGGACGGGCGGCGCATCGGCCTCGGCCTGTCCATCTATTGCGAGCAGGCGGCCCACGGCACCTCGGTCTATGCCGGCTGGGGCATTCCCATGGTGCCCGGCCACGAGATGGCCTCGGCGCGCATGACGCCGGACGGCGGCCTGGAGTTGAAGGTGGGTGTCCATTCCCACGGCCAGAGCCTGGAGACGACCCTCGCCCAGGTGGCCAACGAGGTCCTCGGCGTGGACATCTCCCGCGTGCGGGTGGTGCTGGGCGACACCGGCTCGACGCCCTATTCCACCGGCACCTGGGGCTCGCGCTGCATGGTCATGGCCGGCGGCGCGGTGGCAACCGCCTGCCGCGAGCTGGCCGGCAAGGTGACGCGCATCGGCGCCCGGCTGCTGCAGGTGAGCCCGGAGGAGGTGGAGTTCGCCAATGGCCGCGTCTTCTCCGCCACCGGCAGCGTCGGCCTGAAGGAGATCGCCCACACCTGGTACCGCCGCCCGCAGGATCTGCCGGCGGACGTGGACGCCTCCGGGCTTGAGGCGGTCGCGGGCTACAAGCCGGTGCGCGACAGCGGCACCTTCTCCTATGCCGCCCACGCGGTGGTGCTCGCCGTGGACCCCGACCTCGGCGAGGTGGAGATCCTCGATTACGTCATCGTGGAAGACGGCGGCGTGCTGGTGAACCCCATGGTGGTGGACGGCCAGATCTATGGCGGCCTCGCCCAGGGCATCGGCACGGCGCTTTATGAGGAGATGCCGTTCGACCCTTCCGGCCAGCCCCTCGCCTCCACCTTCGCGGACTATCTCCTGCCCGGCCCCACGGAGGTGCCCGAGCCGCGCCTCGACCATATGGAGACCCCTTCGCCCTATACCCAGTTCGGCGTGAAGGGCATCGGCGAAGGCGGCGCCATCGCTCCGCCCGCGGCCATCGCCAATGCGGTGAACGATGCGCTGAAGGGGCTCGGCGTCGAACTGGTGCAGTCGCCCATCACGCCCCATCGCATCGTCGAGGCGGTGCTCCATGCCCGCGGTTCTGCCTGGAAGCGGACCGCCGCATGAAGCCCGCGCCCTACCAGTATGAGCGCCCGCGCGAGATGGACGCGGCCCTCGCCCTCCTTTCCGAGGCAGGCGGCGGCGCGAAGATCGTGGCCGGGGGCCAGTCGCTCGGCCCCATGCTCAATCTGCGCCTCGTGGAGCCGGAGCTGATCATCGACATTTCCGGCATCGCCGCGCTGAAGCGCGCCGGGATGGAGGGCGGCGACCTCGTGCTCGGCGCCTGCATCACCCACGCCGACATCGAGGACGGCCGCGTGCCCGACGTGACGCGCGGCGCCATGCGCAAGGTGGCAGGCGCCATCGCCTATCGGGCGGTGCGCAATCGCGGCACCGTCGGCGGCAGCCTCAGCCATGCGGACCCCGCGGCCGACTGGGTCTCCACCCTCATCGCCCTTGATGCGCGCATCGTCCTGCGCAGCCGCGGGGGCACGCGCACGCTGCCCGCCTCCGACTTCGTGGTGGGCGCGCTGGAAACCGCGCTCCAACCGGGCGAGATGGTGGAGGCGGTGCGCGTGCCGCCCATGCCGGAGACCGCCCGCTGGGGCTATTCCAAGGCATGCCGCAAGACCGGCGAGTTCGCCCACGCCATCGGCGCGGTGCTGGTGGACCCGGATGCAAAGACCGCCCGCGCCCTGATCGGCGCCATAGACGCGCCCCCGCTCCTCATCCCCGACGCGTCCGGCCTCTTCGGTGGGCGCGTCACCGGCGATTTCGCCCAAAGCTACGATCCGGCGGCGGCGGATGCGCTGCTGGTGAAAGCCGGCGTCGCCGATCCCGTCCACCGCCACTTCCACGTCGCCGTGCTCGGCCGCGCCGTGCGGGAAGCCGCCCAATGACCCCCCTCTCCCTCACCGTCAACGGCCACCGCATCGGCGCCTCCGTGGAGCCGCGCACCGCGCTTGCCGATTTCGTGCGCGACGGCCTCAACCTCACGGGCACCCATCTCGGCTGCGAGCACGGCGTGTGCGGCGCCTGCACCATCCTCCTCGACGGCGTGCCCGCCCGCTCCTGCATCACCTCCGCCGTCTCCTGCGACGGGGCGGAGGTGACCACCATCGAAGGGCTCGACAACGACGAGATTACCGCCGAGCTGCGCGACGCCTTCACCCGCGAGCACGCCCTTCAATGCGGCTATTGCACCCCCGGCATGCTGGTTTCCGCCCGCGATCTGGTGGTGCGGCTGGAGGAGCCCTGCGAAAAGCGCATCCGCGTGGGCATGAGCGGGAACCTGTGCCGCTGCACCGGCTATGTCGGCATCATCCGTGCGGTGCGCAGCGTCATCGCGGAGCGGCGCGCGCGGGGCATTCCCGCAGAGCCGGACGGCGGCCGCAAGACCTTCGGCCCGGCCGGCGCCCATGAGCCGGCGGAAGCGGCGGCCCGCGCCGTTGTGAGCACTCTCATGCGCGAGGCGCTCCAGCCCGCCGCCACCCAGACGGAGGACGAAGGCGACTTCATCCCCGCCGCCCGCTTCGAGCAGAGCCTGACCGTCGCCTTCCCGCCGGAGGAGGTCTTCGCCCTGCTGGGGGACGTGGAGGCAGTCGCCGCCTGCCTGCCCGGCGCTGCCTTGACCGCCCCGCCCACGCCGGACCGCGTGGAAGGCGAGATGCGGGTGAAGATCGGCCCCATCGCTGCGGCCTTCCGGGGCACCGCGCGCATCGCCCGCGATCGCTCGACCCATTCCGGCCGCATCACAGGCGGCGGCATCGACGCGCGCGGCCGCTCCTCCGCCCGCGGCGCGGTCAGCTACCGGGTGCTGCCGGGCGACGCCCCGGGCACCAGTCTCGTTGAAGTGGAGGTGGGCTACACCCTCTCCGGCGTCCTCGCCCAGTTCGGCCGGCCCGGTCTGGTGAAGGATCTGGCCAGCCGGCTCACGGCGGATTTCGCGGGGAATCTGGAGGCGAAGCTGTCGGGGGGCGATGCCGCTATGGCGCCGGCTCAGGAGCTCAGCGCCGCCAGTCTTCTTTTCGGCCTGCTTCGCGCGCGCTTGGGCGCGCTCTTCGGCCGGCGGTCCGTCTGATCAGCGCCGGAACCGGCGCGCGACGAGGTAGACGAGCCCCAGGTTGATGGCCGGCGACAGGATCGCGAGCCACGCGCCGCCTTGTGCATCCCCGCCGCGCACGGCATCGATGATCAGCAGCCACGGCAATCCCAATGGGATGAGATAGATACCCGAGAGCGGATCGGAGCCCTCGGGGGACAGCGAGCTTGCGAAATAGATCGCGGCGGCGAGGGCGTAGAGCGTCGCAAAGGTCCAGAAGAACCACCGCGACACCACGCTCAAAATGGTCCACCGACTGCGTTAGCAGCCCGATTATCTCCAGCCGGGCTTTTCCCGCTGGGGTTCACTTCTTCTTCTGGGCGACCGCGTCGAGAATTTTCTTCTGGGATGCTGCGAAAGGCGTGGGCGCCGCCTGCTCAGCCAGCTTGGGCTTCTTCGGCTTCTTCGCTTCGCGGTTGCTTCTCTGTTCACCCTTGGCCATGGCGTCTCTCCATTACGGTTCGGAACTGACCCCAGCAGGACTTCCCGTTGCGGGCTTCGGCACGGCACACCTTCGCGCGCGGCTCGTCCATCAAGTACGCGCCCGATGCGCGACATCGACAAGCCGAAAATGCGGGACGCGATCAGGGGAACGAAGGGAACGCCTCGTTCAGCGTTGGAGCAAAAGGCTCTCTTAAGGCGCTCGCGAAATTGGAGCGGGCGATGGGAATCGAACCCACGACATACAGCTTGGGAAGCTGTCGTTCTACCACTGAACTACGCCCGCAGCGGCGCGCACCATAGCGAAGCCGGGGCGGCGGCAGCAAGAGCGATCTCGACGCCGTCCAACCCAAATCCAACGCCGCCGTGCAAAATCCAACCCGGCTTCCAACTCGGCAGGGCGCCCTTTAAGCTCGGCCATCATGCCTGAGCACGCTCCCCTCCCCGGCGCCGCCGCGCCGTTTCCCGCCGCCCCGCGCTTCCGGGCCGAATTCCAGAGCTTCGAGGACAGCGCCGACGGCCGCGCCGGCCCGGCGCGCCTTACGGCGTTGCGGGAGGAACTGAGCAAGCGTGGCCTGAAGGGATATGTGATCCCCCGGGCCGATGCCCACCAGAACGAATATGTGCCCCCTGGCGAGGAGCGCCTCGCTTTCCTCACCGGCTTCACCGGCTCGGCGGGCCTGTGCGTGGTGCTGGAGGAGGAGGCCGCCCTGTTCGTGGACGGGCGCTACACCCTCCAGGCCCCAGCCCAGGTGGACACCTCCGCCTTCACCGTGGTGCCGCTGACCGAGACCCCGCCGGAAAAGTGGATCGAGGCGCATTTGCCCAAGGGCGCGGCGCTGGGCTTCGACCCCTGGCGCACCGCGCTCGATGCCCGCGAGAAAATCGCCGCCGCCGTGGCTGCCACCGGCGGAATTCTCGTGGCAGTGGAGGATGACCCCGTCGCCGCCATCTGGCCGGACCGCCCGTCGCCGCCCTCAGAGCCCATCCGCCTGCTGGACATAGAGCTGGCAGGCGAAGCCACCGCCGCCAAGCTGCTGCGGGTCCAGGAGGCGCTGAAGAAGGACAAGGCGGACCTTGCCCTGGTGTCGGACCCGCACGCGGCCGCCTGGCTGTTCAACATGCGTGGTTCGGACGTCGCCCACACGCCCATCCCCCTCACCTGGGGCCTCGTGCCGGTGGAGGGGCGGCCGGTTCTGTTCGCGGCGCCGTCCCAATTGCCCCCGGATGTGCGCACAGTGCTGGAGGATGCCGCCGACACCCTGCCGCGCGAGGCGCTGGAGGGCACGCTGGCGCAGCTCTCGCCCGGCAAGACGGTGCGGCTCGATCAGGCCACCGCTCCGGTGCATCTCGCCACAATCATCGAGCGGGCGGGCGGCAAGGTCTCCAAGGGCGCGGACCCCATCGCGCTCCTCAAAGCCGTGAAGAACGCCGCCGAGATCGCCGGCATGCGCGCCGCCCATGTGCGCGACGGCGTGGCGCTCGCCCGCTTCCTCAGCTGGTTCGAACAGGTGGCGCCCGGCGGCCTCACCGAGATCGACATGGTGGAGGCGCTGGAGACCTTTCGCCGGGAGGGCGGCCGCCTGAACGACGTCTCCTTCCCCACCATTTCCGGCTCCGGGCCCAACGGCGCCATCGTCCATTACCGCGTCACCCGCGCCAGCAACCGGGCGCTCGGCACCGGCGAGCTGTTCCTGTTGGATTCCGGTGCCCAGTATGACGAGGGCACCACCGACGTGACCCGCACACTGGCGGTGGGCACGCCCACGGCCGAGATGCGCCAGCGCTACACGCTGGTGCTGAAGGGCCACGTGGCCGTGTCGCGCGCGATCTTCCCTGAAGGCGCCAGCGGGGCGCAGATCGACCCCTTCGCGCGGCAGTTTCTGTGGGCGCACGGGCTCGATTTCGACCATGGCACCGGCCACGGGGTGGGCGCAGGCCTCTCCGTCCATGAGGGGCCGGCGCGCATTTCCAAGCTCGGCCACGTGCCGCTGAAGGCAGGCATGATCCTCTCCAACGAGCCCGGCTACTACAAGGCCGGCGAATACGGCATCCGCATCGAGAATCTGGTGCTGGTGGAGCCGCGCAGCCCCGGCGGGGACAGGCCCTCGCTCGGCTTCACGACGCTAACGCTGGCGCCCTATGAGCTGCAGCTCATCGAGGTCTCCATGCTCACGCCCGAGGAGCGCGACTGGATCGACCGCTATCATGCGGAGGTGGCAGACATCATCGGCCCGCGCCTGGAGCCGGAGGCCCGCGCGTGGCTGATGCAGGCAACTGCGCCTCTAGCTTAAGCCAGGCTTTTCTAACCTTACGTAAGGTAAGAAAGAAGTATAGAGATTTCGCTGCAAAGCAGCAGGAACCTTTGCCATGGCTCAACGTTACCTTAACCGACAGAAATCGGGAGGACTTGAGCCATGCTCTCAACCATTCTGGTCGTGCTGCTGATTCTTATTCTGGTCGGTGCCCTTCCCACCTGGGGTTACAGCCGCGGCTGGGGCTACGGGCCGGGCGGCATCGTCGGCATCCTGCTGATCATCGTGATCGTTCTGGCGCTCACGGGCCGCGTCTAAATCCAGGCAAGCGCCGGGTTCGCCCGGCGTATGCGTAACGGCCCGCCCCTGTACAAGGAGCGGGCCGTCGCTTTTCTTCAGAACGGGATCGGGATCACGCCGTCGCTTCGATGACCTTGCCGGTCTTCTCGATCAGCTCACCGATCTGGTCTTCCGAGATGATGAGCGGCGGGGTGAGGGCCAGCGTATCGCCGGTGGAGCGGATCATGATGCCCATGTCGTGGAACGCGCTTTCCAGGGCCGCATAGCCGCGCACGCCGGGCTTTCCGTCCTTGGGGGCAAGGTCGATGCCGGCGGTGAGGCCCACCGTGCGGATGTCCAGCACGCCCGGCTTGTCTTTCAGCGTCATCACCGCATCGGCCCAGAAGGGCTCCAGCTTCCTGGCGCGGGCGAACAGATCTTCCTTCGCATAGAGGTCGAGGGTGGCGAGGCCGGCCGCGCAGGCGAGCGGATGGGCCGAATAGGTATAGCCGTGGAACAGCTCGATCACGTGCTCGGGCCCGCGCATGAAGGCATCGTGGATCGCCCCGCGCACCAGCACGCCGCCCATGGGCACAGCGCCGGCGGTCACGCCCTTGGCAAAGGTGATCATATCCGGGATCACGCCGTAGCGCTCGGCGGCAAAGGCATAGCCGAGGCGGCCGTATCCGGTGATGACCTCGTCGAAGATCAGCAGGATGCCGTACTTGTCGCAGATCTCGCGCAGGCGCTTCAGATAGCCCTTCGGCGAAGGAATGACGCCCGTGGAGCCGGCCATGGGCTCCACGATCACCGCCGCGATGGTGGAGGCGTCGTGCAGCGCCACGATGCGCTCCAGCTCGTCGGCGAAATGCGCGCCGTATTCCGGCTCGCCCTTCGTGAAAGCCTGCTTGGCGCGATCATAGGTGGCAGGCAGATGGTCGACACCCACCAGAAGGGTGCCGAAGGCTTTCCGATTCGGCACGATGCCACCGACGCTGATGCCGCCGAAACCGACCCCGTGATAGCCACGCTCACGGCCGATGAGGCGCGTGCGGGCGCCCTGGCCGATCACATTCTGGTAAGCGAGGGCGATTTTCAGCGCCGTATCCACGGCTTCCGAACCGGAATTGCAGAAGAAAACATGGTCGAGATCGCCCGGCGCCAGCTCGGCGATGCGGCTTGCCAGGGTGAAGGCGCTGGGGTGGCCGTACTGGAAGGTGGGGGCGAAATCGAGCTCGGTCGCGGCCGTGCGGATGGCCTCCACGACAGGGGCGCGGTTGTGGCCCGTATTGACGCACCAGAGCCCTGCGGTACCGTCCAGGATCGCCCGGCCTTCCGGCGTGAAATAGTGCATATCCTTGGCCTTGGACACCAAACGCGGCCGCTTCTTGAAGGCGCGGTTCGCGGTGAAGGGCATCCAGAAGGCTTCCAGGTCGTTGGGGACCAGGTCCGCCGCCGTCCGGTCCAACACCTCTTCCAAAGCCATGATCGATCTCCTCATCGCCCCTGTGGAACGAGCCTGCACGGCCTCACAATCGCCGCTCTCCTCAGAAGGTATCAGCGCCTGCGTTGCGAGGGAACCGCACCGAACCGCACTTCCTCTTGCGCCGGCGGGCCATGTGGCGGAAAACAGCGCGTGACTTTAGGTCACTCCGCTCCGGCATCTGCCCGGGCATATCCATCATCCGAACCGCTCGACGAGACGCCGTGACACTCGTTTCCCTGGACCCAGACAGCCCCCCCGAGGAGGCCGCACCGAAGGCCAATGCGGCGGACGGGGATGTGCGCGCGGCTCTGGCGCGGGTGCTGGCGGCCGAGGAGTTCGTCTCCTCGCCCCGTCTGGCGGACTTCCTGCGCTTCATCGTCGAGGCGACGCTGTCCGGCCGGGCGGAAGAGATCAAGGGCTATACCATCGCGGTGGAGGCCCTGGGGCGCCCCACCTCCTTCGATCCGCAGAGCGATCCCATCGTCCGGGTGGAGGCGACGCGGCTGCGCCGGGCGCTGGAGCGCTATTACGGCAGCGCCGGCCCCGACGAGACGCTGGAGATCGTCGTCCCCAAGGGCAGCTATGTGCCCGCCTTCCGCGCCCGCGGCACCGGCGTGGAAGCTCCGGCTCCGGTCGAGCCGGCCTTGCCTGTCCTCGCGCCGCCGCCACCGCCCCGGCGCCACATCTGGCCCTGGGCGGCAGCCGCGAGCCTTGTCCTGCTGATGGGCGGCGCCCTGATCTGGCTGACCCTGGCCGGCTTCGAGGTGGGCATCGAGAACGGGCCGAACACCGTCACGGTCACTCTGGGCGGGCGCCCCACCACCGCCGCCGAGCTGGCGGACCGCGTGGGCATGCCCATCCTGGAAGTGCGGCCGTTCGAGATCGCCGGCGTGCCGACCCCCGCGCCGGAGGAGATCCACACCTTGGAGGTGCGCCTGCGCGACGCCTTCTCCCGCTTCGATTTCGTGGATGTGATGGCGGCAGGTCCCGAGGCCTCACAGCGGGAATGCCGCGGCGCGCCGCCGCGCTCCGTCTTCTCCCTCGGCGGCCTTGCTGAAGGCCATAGCGACGGCACCTTCTCGCTGCTGCTGCGCCTCTCCGACCGCTGTGGCGGCAACATCATCTGGTCGAAGGAACTTGAAGGGCTGAAGCGCGGACCGGACCGCGCCACCACAGAGCAGCGCGTGGTGCGCGAGGTCGCCTCCTCGCTGATGGAATCCTATTCCGCTCTGCCCACCCGCGCCCGCGCCCAGGTGCGCGCGGAGGCGCCCGATTCCGGCTTCGGCTGCATCGCCCAGGCCTTCGCCGTGCTGCGGCGGGACGAGAGCGCCTCCGCCTCCGCGGCCCGGTCCTGCCTCGACCGGCTGGTGATGCGGGATACCGGCTTCGGCATCGCCCATTCGGTCAAGGCCATGATGCTGCTGGAAGAGGCGCTCGCCGTCAGCGACAAGGAGCCCGAGCCGGCGGCGCGCGCCCAGATGCGGCATGAGGCGGAACTAGGCGCCGACCTCTCGCCCACCAGCGCGTTCGCCGCCAAGGTGCTGGCCAATGTGGACTTCTTCCTCGGCGAGCGGGACGCGGCCCTGGCCGCCGCCGAGCGGGCGGTGGCCCTCAACCCGCTGGATTACGACGTCGCTGCCAGCGCCGGCACCATCATGATCGGCCTCGGCAAGGTCGAGCAGGGCGAGGCGCTGCTCACCTTCGCCCGTGAGAACGGGGCGCAGCGCACCCAGCTCCAGGACATCTATCTCGGCATCGCCGCCTTCCTGCGCACCGATGAGATCGCCGCGGCCAACGCCGTGCCGCCCTTGGAGACGCACCCCACGGCCCAGACCCGCATCGCCCTTGCTCTGGTGCTGCACGTGCTGGGCCGGGCGGAGGATGAGCGCCGGGTGGTAGCCACGCTCATGCACGACACCCAGGGAGGGCCGGCCGGCGTCCAGCGCCTGGTGCACCGCATGCTGCCCTGGAACGACAACGCCATGCGCGTGCTGGGCGAGCTGGAAGCCGCCGGGCTTGCCCGGGACATGCGCGCGCCGGTGGCCTCGAAAGGCTAGGTTTCAGCGCTTGCGCACGAACTCGGCGCGCAGGACCAACCCCTTGATGCCTTCGTAGCGGCAGTCGATCTCCTGGTCATTGTCCGTGAGCCGGATCGACCGGATGACAGTGCCCTGCTTGAGGGTCTGGCCGGCGCCCTTCACCTTCAGGTCCTTGATGAGGGCGACGGAATCGCCGTCGGCGAGAAGATTTCCGGCGGCATCGCGGACCTCGATCCGCGCTGCCGCCGCCATCTCCGAGGCCGGCCGCCATTCGCCGGTCGCCTCGTCATAGACGTAGTCGTCGTTCTCGTCGGCCATGCCTGCCCCCACTTCCATGCGGCTCACAGGATGAACCGGCTCAGATCCGCATTCTTCGCAAGGTCCGCGACCCGGTCGCGCACATAGGTAGCGTCGATGGTGACCACCTCGCCGGAACGGTCCGGGGCAGAGAAGGAGAGGTCGTCCAGCACCCGCTCGATCACCGTCTGGAGCCGGCGTGCCCCGATATTCTCCACCGAGCCGTTCACCTCCACCGCCACGTCGGCGATGGCCTCCACCGCATCCATGGTGACGTCGAGGGTCACGCCCTCGGTCGCCATTAGCGCCACGGACTGCTTCACGAGACTCGCCTCGGTCTCGGTGAGGATGCGCACGAAATCCTCACGCGTCAGCGCCTCCAGCTCCACCCGGATGGGCAGGCGGCCCTGAAGCTCCGGCAGCAGATCCGAGGGCTTCGACACATGGAACGCGCCGGAGGCGATGAACAGGATGTGGTCGGTCTTCACCGGGCCGTGCTTGGTGGAAACCGTGGTGCCCTCGATCAAAGGCAGGAGGTCCCGCTGCACGCCCTCGCGGGAAACGTCGGCGCCGGAGCGGTTCTCGCGGCCGGCGATCTTGTCGATCTCGTCCAGGAAGACGATGCCGTTATTCTCCACCGCATAGATGGCTTCCAGGGTCGTGGCGTCCTGGTCGATCAGCTTGTCCGCCTCTTCGGTGACGAGCAGCGGGTGGGCGTCCTTCACCAGCACGCGGCGGGCCTTGGTGCGCCCGCCGAACGCCTTGCCCAGCATGTCGCCGAGGGAGACCGCGCCCATCTGCGCGCCGGGCATGCCGGGGATCTCGAACAAAGGCAGGCCCTGTCCGCCCGCCTGCACCTCGATCTCCACTTCCTTCTCGTCCATCTCGCCCGCGCGCAGCTTCTTGCGGAAGCTCTCGCGGGTGGTGGCGGAGGAGCCCTGCCCCACCAAGGCGTCCAGCACCCGCTCCTCGGCGGCAAGATGGGCGCGCGCCTGCACTTCTTTGCGCTTCACGTCGCGCACGAGGCCGATGCCCACCTCCACGAGGTCGCGGACGATCTGCTCCACGTCCCGGCCCACATAGCCGACCTCGGTGAATTTCGTCGCCTCCACCTTCAGGAAGGGCGCGCCCGCAAGGCGGGCGAGGCGGCGGGAAATCTCGGTCTTGCCGACGCCGGTGGGGCCGATCATGAGGATGTTCTTGGGCAGAACTTCCTCGCGCATCTGGCCTTCCAGCTGCTGGCGCCGCCAGCGGTTGCGCAGCGCGATGGCGACCGCGCGCTTGGCCTTGGACTGGCCGACAATGTGACGGTCCAGCTCGGACACGATCTCGCGGGGGGAAAAGTCGCTCATGCGTTGCGTACCATCAAGAGAGCAGGGCCATCCGGGGTGGTGACCTCCCGGTCCCGGGTGAAGCCGGCCTTTTCATAGGCGCGGATCGCCCGGGAATTGTCTGGACGAGGATCGACGACCACGCGCGGCACGCCGCGCGCGAAAAGCCCCTCGGCAAAGGCCGCCACGAAGGCGGAACCATGGCCGCGGCCCACCATGTCGGCGTCGCCGATGAACTGGTCGAGGCCACGCGTCTCGGGCGGCTGCGGCCCGAAGGAGACATGCCAGTCACTGATCCTGTAGCATTGCAGGTAGGCGAAAGGGCGCTCGTCACAGGCCACGATGAACTGCGCAAAGTCGGGATGGTCGAGATCGCCGCTGACGAACTCGAAATCCTCGCCATCGTGCCACCAGGCCGCCACGTGGGGTTCGGCGAGCCAGCTCACGACCCGCGGCAGGTCGCCGTCGATCATGGGCCTGAAGCTGTACCGGGACGGGTCCATGGATCAGCCGACCGTCTCGATCACGATGTTGCGGTTGGTGTAGACGCAGATGTCCGCTGCGATCTCCAGGGAGCGACGCACGATGGCCTCGGGATCTTCCTCCCGGTCCAGCAGCGCCCGCGCCGCGGCGAGCGCGTACATGCCTCCGGAGCCGATACCCGCGACCCCCGCATCGGGCTCCAGCACATCGCCGGTGCCGGTGAGCACGAGGGAGATGTTGGCGTCGGCAACGATCATCATGGCTTCCAGGCGCCTGAGATAGCGGTCGGTACGCCAGTCCTTTGCCAACTCAACAGCCGCACGCTGGAGTTGGCCGGGATACTGCTCCAGCTTCGCCTCGAGGCGCTCGAACAAGGTGAAGGCATCGGCGGTGGCGCCGGCGAAGCCGCCGATCACGTCGCCCTTGCCGAGCCGTCGGACCTTGCGCGCATTGGCCTTCAGCACGGTCTGGCCCAGGGTGACCTGCCCGTCGCCGGCAATGGCGACGCGGCCGCCCTTGCGCACCGAGACGATGGTGGTGCCGTAAATGGTATCGGGGGAATGCATGCGGGGCTCCATGACGGAGCCTTACTTAAGTCCTTCCCGCCGCCGCGCAACGTTTGTCATGCGAGCTTCAGGAAATCGCGCACCGCCTTGGTGAAGGCGTCGGGCACCTCAACCATGGGGCAATGGCCGGAAAGGGCGATTTCCTGGAGCCGCGCGCCAGGGATTGCCTCGGCGATCTTGCGTGCGAAAGGCGGGGCGAAGAAGCGGTCGTCCGGCGTGTACAAAACCAGAGTGCGCGCCTTGATTGCACCGAGGCGGTCCAGCGTGTCTACGTTGGCGCAGGCATCCGCCTGCCGCTCGAAGGCGGAGATTTCCTGCAAGGGGCTTGCGGCCAGCGCCTGACGGGCAATGGTCTCCAGCGGCACGCTTGCCAGCGTCACCTGGCCGAGGGTGAAGGTCGCGAGCGTCGAGACAAAGGTCACCTCGTCCGCGATCTCCCGCCGGAGCCGCTTCAGAAGGCCCAGGACCTCGATCGTGTAGCCGTCCTGCCGCGCCAGGGAGTTGGTGAGGATCAGGCTGTCCACCCGCTCCGGCGCCATCAGCGCCAGTTCCTGGGCGATCGCGCCGCCCATGGAATGGCCGAGCACATGGGCGCGTTCGATGCCGGCGGCATCCATCACCGCCAGCGCGTCCCCCGCCATGTCGGCGACCGTATAGGGGCCGTCCGCCCGGCCGCTCGCCGCCATGTCGCGGTTGTCGAAGCTCAGGGTGGTGAAATCGGAGAGGAGCGGCCGGCTCAGCCCCCAGAAGATGCGGTCCGCCGCCAGCCCGCCGATGATGAGCAGCGGTGGGCCGCGCCCCTCCACGTCATAAGCGAGCTTGATGCCGTCGTGGGAGGTGAAGAGGTCCATGGTGCCGCCGGAACCTTCAGGTGAGGGTGTTCAGCAGCCAGCCGATCCAGAAGAACTGGTCCACCAGCGCCAGAAGAAGAAAGGCCGCATGAAAGCGCGGGTTCCGCGTCCGCATGGCGACGAGGCAGCCGCTGACCATCACGACAGCTTCGACACCCTCGATCAGACCGACGAACTGTACATACTCCACGCCCTTCAGGAAGGTATCTCCAACATCCATGACATGCGAGACCGCAAGAATGCCGAAGAACCATTTCCGCTTTGCGTAAAAATAATCGTGATAACTGGGATACTGGCTGAGATGATCGGGAAATAGCAGGACACACATAAAGTAGAACTGACTTGTATAAGCCAATACGAAAAAATAGACCATAAAGGTCCAATTTTCGATGGTCGAAAGACGATACTCCCACCACCAGAACAGAATGGCGCCGAGCAAGGTGCTGGCCGCCCAGCCGAGATGGACCGGGCTGACCCGATGTTCCGTGGGATGCTGGATGAACTTGGCAAAGCCGCTCAACAGGCGCGTGATGCTGAGGCCGAGGATCATCCCCATGACCACGCGCACGTGAAAATAAAGCTGCGGATCGTGTCCGGCCGCCATGTCGCCCCGCCCTGCCCTTCCGCTGTTTAGGAAGTTCGCCGGAGGCAGGCAAGGCGATTGGTTGTCATGCTACCGCCATATGGCATTGCAGCACGCGACCTGCTAGAACGCGCGGCCTTGGAGGAGTTCCATGCGTAAGGCCGAAATCGTTCGCGAGACGAAAGAGACGCAGGTGCACCTTTCCGTCGACCTCGACGGGACGGGCAGCGCCACCGTGTCCACGGGCATCGGCTTCCTCGACCATATGCTCGACCTTCTCGCCCGCCACGCCCGCTTCGACCTGAAGGTGGAGGCCAAGGGCGACCTGCACGTGGATTTCCACCACACCGCGGAAGACGTGGGCATCGTGCTCGGCCAGGCGGTGAAGCGCGCGCTCGGCGAGATGCGCGGCGTCACCCGCTATGCGGACGTGCACCTGCCCATGGACGAGACGCTGACCCGCGTCGCCCTCGACATCTCGGGCCGCCCCTTCCTGGTGTTCCGCACGTCCTTCCCGACGCAGAAGATCGGCGAGTTCGACACCGAGCTGGTGCGCGAATTCTTCCAGGCGTTCGCCTCGAACGCCGGCGTGACGCTGCATGTGGAGACTTTGTACGGCGAGAACAGCCACCATATAGCGGAGAGCTGCTTTAAGGGCCTCGCCCGCGCCTTGCGTGCTGCGGTCGCCATCGACCCTGCGGCGGCGGGCGAGATCCCTTCCACCAAGGGCGCCCTTGGCGTCTGACTTTGGGCGTCTGAAGGAGGCCGGCATGGCCATTTGGAGCGTGCTCACCAAGGAGCTGTCCGGCGAGAGCGAGACCCGCCGCGCGGAGCGGGTGGTGTTCCTGCGCGAAAAATTCTCCTTCGCCGCTTTCCTCTTCGCCCCCCTCGTTCTGCTGCGCTTCCGGCTCTGGCTGGCGTTCGCGGGCTATGTGGGGGTGATCGTTGCGGTGACGGTGCTGGACCATTTCATCGGTACCTCCGACAGTTTCGACACCACGGTGGTGATCGGCCTTCATCTTCTGGTGGCGCTGGAACTCTCCTCCCTGCGCAATCGGAAGCTGCGCCGCATTGGCTACATGGAGGCCGGCGTCGTGGTGGCCGACACCCAGGAAGCCGCCGAGCGGCGTTTCTTTGCCAACTATGAGCCCGCGCCGACATTCGATATCCAGCGCCCGCGTCCTCCGCGTGCCGGGCTCTCGAGCGTGATCGGCTCCTTCCCGGAGGCGCGCCCGTCATGACCGTCGCCATCGTCGATTACGGCTCCGGCAATCTGCACTCGGCGGCCAAAGCACTGGAGCGCGCGGCAGCCGAACTGGGCGCCGAGCGCATCACCGTCACCAGCGACCCTGATGTGGTGCGCAGCGCCGAGCGCGTGGTGCTGCCCGGCGTCGGCGCCTTCGCGGACTGCCGCCGCGGGCTCGACGCCGTGCCCGGCATGGTGGCGGCGCTGGACGAGGTGGTGCACGGCAAGGGCCGGCCCTTCCTCGGCATCTGCGTCGGCCTCCAGCTTCTGGCCGAGAAGGGCCTCGAGCATGGCGAGAGCCCTGGCCTCGGCTGGATCAAGGGCGAGGTGGACCGCATCGAGCCGTCCGACCCCGAGCTGAAGATCCCGCACATGGGCTGGAACACGCTTGAGCTTGCGCGGCCCCATGCTTTGCTGGACGGCATCCCCACAGGAGAAAAGGGCCTGCACGCTTATTTCGTCCACTCCTACCACATGCGGCTCACCGACCCCGCCGACCTCGTGGCCACCACCGACTATGGCGGCACCGTCACGGCGGTGGTGGCGCGGGACAATGTGGCCGGCACACAGTTCCACCCCGAGAAGAGCCAGAAATTGGGCCTCGCCCTTCTCGCCAACTTTTTGAAATGGCGCCCGTGATCCTGTTTCCTGCCATCGATCTGAAGGACGGCCTCGCCGTGCGCCTGGAACAGGGCGACATGGCGCGGGCCACCGTGTTCAACCGCGACCCGGCCAGCCAGGCCGGCGAGTTCGAGAGCCTCGGCTTCCGCTATCTGCACCTCGTGGACCTGGACGGTGCCTTCGCCGGCCGGCCGGTGAACGCGGCGGCGGTGGACCGGATTCTTGAGACCGTCTCCATCCCCGTGCAGCTGGGCGGCGGCATCCGCGACATCGCCACCATCGAGGCGTGGCTGGAGAAGGGCGTCACCCGCGTCATCCTCGGCACGGCGGCGGTGCGCGACCCGCAGCTGGTGAAGGACGCCGCCCGCGCCTATCCCGGCCGCGTTGCCGTGGGCCTCGACGCCCGCGACGGCCGCGTGGCGGTAGAGGGCTGGGCGGAAACCTCCGACGTTCCCGTGGAAGATATCGGCCGGCGGTTCGAGGATGTGGGCGTGACCGCCATCATCTACACGGACATCGCCCGCGACGGCCTCATGAAGGGCCTGAACCTGGACGCCACCATCGCGCTCGCCGATGCGGTGAACATCCCCGTCATCGCCTCCGGCGGCCTCGGCTCGCTGGCGGACGTGGAAGCCCTGCTGGAGCCGCGCGCGAAGAAGCTCGCCGGCGCCATCACGGGCCGGGCGCTCTATGACGGCCGGCTCGACCCGCGCGAAGCCCTGGCGTTGGTGGCGGGGCGGTAGGATCAATCAGCGCTCTTTGATAAGCGCCGTCATGCCCGGGCTTGACCCGGGCATCCACGTCTCTCCTTTAAGCTGTATCTGGCGGAGCCCCGTGGATGGCCGGGACAAGCCCGGCCATGACGGTGGAAATGCGGTGAAGCCACTCATCTCCGAAATATCGATCGGCCCCGGCTAACCCTCTGCCAACATAGCCCGGCGACGCTGGAGGAAGCGGCGCACCGCCGGGTCCGCCTCAAGGCCGATGGCGCGGGCATAGGCCTCGTCCGCCGCCACGCGCGCACCCGTCCGGTGCAGGAGGCTCGCCCGCGCGGCCCAGAAGGGCTGGTAGTTTTCGAGCCTCGCATCGCCAGCGACCGCATCGAGCAAGGCGAGCCCCGCGTCCGGCCCCTCCATCTCGGCCACCGCCGCCGCATGGTTCACCGCCACCACCGGCGAGCCCGACACGCGCAGCAGATGGGCATAGATGGCGGCAATGGCCCGCCAGTCCGCGCTTCCGGCGATCCGCCGCACCGCATGGGCCGACTGCACCGCCGCCTCCATCTGGTAGCGGCCGCCCCCCTCCATGCGGCTGGCCCGGGCGAGCAGCGCCTCCGCCTCGTCCACCATGGCGCCGTCCCACAGGGCCGTGTCCTGCTCGGCGAGCGGCACATATTCGCCCTCCGCCGTGCGGCGGGCCGCCCGGCGCGCCTCGGCATGGAGCATGAGGGAGAGAAGCCCGAGGGCTTCCGGCTCCTGCGGGAACAGCGCGGCCACCAGCCGGCCGAGGAAGATGGCTTCCTCTGTCAGCCCCGCGCGGCGATCCTCCAGCCCGCCATGGCCCGACCAGCCCTCGGAGAACACCGCATAGACCGCCGCCAGCACCGCATCGAGGCGCCCCGCCAGCTCCGACGCGGCGGGGATATGGAAGGGAATGCCCGCCTGGCGAATCTTGGTCTTGGCCCGCAGGAGCCGCTGGCTCATGGCCGCGGGGGACACCAGGAAGGCGGAGGCGATCCGCGCCGCGTCGAAGCCCAGCACGGTCTGGAGCATCAAAGGCGCGCGGATGCCGGCCTCGATGGCGGGATGGGCGCAGGCGAACATCAAGGCCAGCCGCCGGTCGGGAATATCCATGTCGCGCATCGCGTCTTCCGCCGCCTGCAGCTCGTCCGCCATCATGAGGAGGTGCGCGGACGCCCCGGCGCGCGTGCCGGCGCGGCGGACGGCATCGATCATCCGGCGCCGCGCCACCGCTAGCAGCCACGCCTCGGGACAGTCCGGCACGCCATTGGCATGCCAGTCCGCCAGCGCTGCTGCGAAGGCCTCGGACAATGCGTCCTCGGCCGCCGCCACATCGCGCGTGCGCGCCGCCAGATACGCGACGAGCTTGCCGTAGCTCTGCCGCGCCGCCGCCTCGGCGGCGCGGGGAGCATTGGCCGCCGCTTCAGCCAACGCTCTGCGCGACCGGCTGGTAGCTCATGGGGCAGGGGTCAGCCGAGGGCCATATGGGCCGCACCTCCACCGTGCCATGGGTCGCGCCGGGGCAGCGGGCCGCCCAGGCGAGCGCGGCGTCGAGATCCGGCACGTCGATCACGAGGAACCCGCCCAATTGCTCCTTGGTGTCGGCATAAGGCCCGTCGAGCACCTGGGTCTTGCCGTCCGCCACCCGCACGGCGGTGGCGGCGCTGGAGCGCTGCAGCCGGTCGCCGCCCACCATGATGCCCGCCTTGCGCAGCGCCTCGCCATAGGCGCCATAGGCCGACATCAATTCCTCACGCTGCCCGCTCGACATGGCGTCGAACTTCGATTCATTCCCGTAGATCATCAGAACATATTTCATGGCCGCGTCCCTTCATCTGGAGCAGACATTGCCCGGCCGGCGCATCCGGCCGCCCCCAAGACGCGCGAGGCGGCGCCCATCCGACAGCACTTGCGAAGAATTCCTGCAAGTTCACGGGAGCGTCCAGCCTCCGCTACGGCACCTTACGCAAGGACAATGCTGCCGTGCAGCGCCAAAAGATGACACCAGCGCTGAATTCGGCCATACGTTCCCGCCACTCGCTAGAATTACCCCAGGTCCATGCTGAAAGTCCGCGTTATTCCCTGCCTCGACGTGAAGGACGGTCGCGTCGTCAAAGGTGTCCAATTCGTCGATCTGCGCGATGCCGGCGATCCGGTGGAAGCCGCCCGCGCCTATGACGCGGCGGGCGCCGATGAATTGACCTTCCTCGACATCACCGCCAGCCACGAGGACCGGGGCACCATCCTCGACGTGGTCCGCCGCACCGCCGAGCAATGCTTCATGCCGCTCACCGTGGGCGGCGGCGTGCGCACGGTGGACGATGTGCGCACCCTCCTGAATGCGGGCGCGGACAAGGTCTCCATCAACACCGCCGCCGTTAACCGCCGCGCCTTCGTGGGCGAGGCGGCGGAGAAGTTCGGCGAGCAGTGCATCGTGGTGGCCATCGACGCCAAGAAGGTGAGCGGGTCGGATGAAGAGGCCCGCTGGGAGATCTTCACCCATGGCGGGCGCAAGCCCACCGGCATCGACGCCATCCATTATGCCCGCGAGGTGGTGGACCTGGGCGCCGGCGAGATCCTGCTAACCTCCATGGACCGCGACGGCACCGGCCTCGGCTTCGACACGGCGCTGACCCGCGCGGTGTCGGACGCAGTGCATGTGCCTGTTATCGCCTCGGGCGGCGTCGGCACGCTGGATCACATGGTGGACGGCATCAAAGAGGGCGGCGCCTCGGCGGTGCTCGCCGCCTCCATCTTCCATTTCGGCACCTTCACGGTGCGTCAGGCCAAGGCCCGGCTCGCGGAAGCGGGCCTGCCGGTGCGGCTCGACGTGTGACGGGGGATCACCATGGCTGAAGACCGCGTCACGCTGCTGGATCTGGAACGCATCATCGCCTCTCGCGCGCAGGCGGATGCGGGTGCATCCTACACCCGCTCGCTCCTGGACAAGGGCGTCGCCAAATGCGCCCAGAAGCTCGGCGAAGAGAGCGTCGAGACAGTGATCGCCGCCCTTTCGGGCGATGATGCCGCGCTTGTCGCGGAAACGTCAGACTTGCTGTATCATCTTGCCGTGTTGCTGCATGCGCGCGGTGTCTCCCTCGACGACGTCCACGCCGAGCTCGCACGCCGCACGCGGCAGTCCGGGCTTGCGGAAAAGGCGTCACGAGGCTGAGCCAAGATGCCGGGGAAGCTCACCATGGACCAGCGCATCGACCA
Source organism: Aquabacter albus (assembly GCF_040049275.1). NCBI lineage: Bacteria > Pseudomonadati > Pseudomonadota > Alphaproteobacteria > Hyphomicrobiales > Xanthobacteraceae > Aquabacter > Aquabacter albus. The sequence continues at coordinate 69,285 of NZ_JBDZDT010000009.1, forward strand.
CGGCCTCTCGCCCTATCGCAATTTCACGCGCGATGAATGGGCCGTGCTCCGCCAGGACACACCCATGCCCCTGCGGACGGAGGAGATCGTCCGCCTCCAGGGCCTCAACGACCGGCTGTCCCTGAAGGAGGTGGAGGAGATCTACCTTCCCCTCTCGCGCCTGCTCTCGCTCTATGTGGGCGCGACCCAGAAGCTGTTCCGGGCCATGAGCCACTTCCTGGACCACGCCCATCCCAATGGCGACGGGAAGATGCCCTACATCATCGGGGTGGCCGGCTCGGTGGCGGCGGGCAAGTCCACCACCGCCCGCGTGCTCCAGGCCCTGCTCGCCCGCTGGCCCAACACGCCCAAGGTGGACCTCGTGACCACCGATGGCTTCCTCCTGCCCAATGCCGTGCTGGAGCGCGAGGGGTTGATGGAGAAGAAGGGCTTTCCGGAGAGCTACGACCTCCCCCTCCTCCTGCGCTTCCTCACCGACATCAAGGCCGGGCTCCGGCCGGTGCGGGCGCCGCTCTACAGCCATTTCTTCTACGACGTGATGCCCGACCAGAGCGTCGAGGTGGACCGCCCCGACATCCTCATCGTCGAGGGCCTCAACGTGCTCCAGACCGGCCGGCCGCCGCGCGACGGGGGCGGCATCCCCTTCGTCTCCGACTTCTTCGACTTCTCGGTCTATATCGACGCGGACGAGGACGTGCTGGAGCGCTGGTATGTGGAGCGCTTCATGCGCCTGCGCGAGACCGCTTTCCGCGACCCGCTCTCCTACTTCCACCGCTATTCGGAACTGACCGATGCGGAGGCGCGGGCGACCGCGCTGTCCATCTGGAACCGCATCAATCTGCCGAACCTGAAGGAAAACGTCCTTCCCACCCGGCAGCGCGCCGACCTCATCCTGCGCAAGGCGGGGGATCATGAGATCGCCGAGGTGTCGTTACGGAAGCTGTGAGGTGCGGCCTGCCCGAACGCTACAATCGCCTTAATCGCCTTTCTATCTCCCATTAAGCAACCGTCATGCCCGGGCTTGTCCCGGGCATCCACGTCTCGCCATCGGCCTGAACCTAGCGGAGCCGCGTGGATGGCCGGGTCAAGCCCGGCCATGACGGCAAGGTAAAGGGACCAAGCGGCTCACTTGCAGACGCGGGTTGGCCCTAAGCACTCTGCCGCACGCTGCCCGCCCGCCCGATCATGCCGACGGGCGGCTGGAAATTGCGCCGATACTGCCCGGGCGTCAGGCCCGTGAGCTTGCGGAACAGCCGCCGGAACGAGGCCTCGTCCTCATAGCCCACCTCCTCGGAGATCTCAGCCACGGCGGCATGGCTGGTTTCGAGAAGCTGCTTCGCCTCCTCCACCCGCAACGTCTGCACATAGGACAAAGGCGAATAGCCCGTCGCCGCGCGGAATCTCCGGTCGAAGCTGCGCTTGGGGAGCCCCGCTTCCCCCACCAGCCCGGCGACCACGTCCCGGCTGTGATAATGCTCCGCGATCCATTGCTGGCAGCGCAGGATGATGGCGTCGCCGTGCTTCACGTTCTGGATCATGGATACATAGGGAAGCTGCCCGTCGCGATGCCACTGGTAGAGGAACAGCTTGGACATGCGGATGGCTTCCTCGGTGCCCCCGTGCTTGGCCACGAGAAGCAGAGCGAGATCCTGCCAGGATGAGGCGCCGCCCGCGCAATAGAGGGTCTGCGCCGGGCCGGTCTGCACCAGGATGCGCTCGATACGCAGCGTGACCTCGGGATAATATTCCTGGAACAGCGGGGCATAGGCGAAATGGGTGGTGGCCTCGTGCCCGTCCAGAAGCCCCGCCTCCGCCAGCACGATGCTCCCCCCGCAGGCCGCGTAGATCTGCGCGCCCTTGGCATGCATCGTCCGGATCCAATCGATGAGCGGGCGGTCCAGATCACGCGGCGACTGGCCGGGCCAGATGACCACATTGGGGACGAAGACGATGTCGGTCTCCTCCACCGCATCGATCCTCTCCTGCGGGACGATGCGCACGCCCGTGATGATCTCCATGGGCGCGGTGTCGTTGGCGACGAGCCGCGGCTCGAACAGGCCCTCGGGGGTCCCGCCCTTCACATTGTCCCACGCACGCCCCGCCGCCCAGAGGGTGTCGAACACGCCGTAGATGATGGAGGGGTCGCACTCCGGGAATACCGGAATGCTGACGCGCACGCGTTTCGAAGTCATGGCGATGACGCCCGGATGGCTCGAATGGCTCGGAAGCGGCCATTCTGCCTCTCACGGGAGACCTCACGCAAGGGTAGGACCCGGGGACTGGCGCATCTGCGCGCCCCTTCCCGCGAGGCATGAACGATGACACTCAACATGGAAAAGCTGGAGCCGCTGCTCGGCACCGTCGTGAACGAACTGGGCGCGGCCTCCAACGCAGCCCTGGTGATCCTCGGAGACAAGCTGGGGCTTTTCCGCGCCCTCTCGCACGGTGCCATGCGGCCGGCGGAACTGGCGGAGAAGACCGGCACCCATGAGCGCTATGTGCGCGAATGGCTGTCCGCCCAGGCAGCATCGGGCTTTGTGGAGTACGACACTGGCACCGGCACATTCTCCCTGTCGCCCGAGCAGGCGGCGGTGTTCGCGGACGAGGACAGCCCGGCCTTCCTCGCGGGCGCGTTCAGCTTCCTCACCGCCGTCTATCACGACGAGCCGAAGCTCACCGATGCCTTCCGGACCGGAGAGGGCCTCCATTGGGGCGAGCGCTGCAACTGCCTGTTCTGCGGCATCGAGCGCTTCTTCCGCACGGGATACCGCACGAACCTCGTCGCCGAATGGCTGCCGGCCCTCGATGGCGTGGTGGAGAAGCTGGAGCGCGGCGCGAAGGTGGCGGACGTGGGCTGCGGCCACGGCGCCTCCACTTTGCTCATGGCGGAGGCGTTCCCGAATTCCGAGTTCGTGGGCATCGACTATCACGATGCCTCCATCGCCCATGCGCAGAGCCAAGCCGCCGGGCGCGCGAACATCCGCTTCGACACCGCGCGGGCGCAGGACTTCGCCGGCGCCGGCTATGATCTCGTCACCATGTTCGACGCCCTTCACGACATGGGCGATCCGGTGGGCGCGGTCACCCATGCAAAACGTGTGCTGCGGGACGACGGGACGCTGATGCTGGTGGAGCCGGCGGCCGGGGATGATCTCGGCGAGAACCTCAATCCTGTGGGGCGGGCCTATTATGCCGGCTCGACCCATATCTGCGTGCCGACCTCCCTCAACCAGGAGGTGGGGCTCGCGCTCGGCGCGCAGGCGGGCGCGAAGCGGATCGGCGAAGTGGTGCGCAGCGGCGGCTTCACCCGCTTCCGCAAGGCCACCGCCAACCCGTTCAACATGATCCTGGAGGCGCGGCCTTAGGGGAGATCAACATTCGAGCTGGAAATGATTCCCTCTCCCGCTTGCGGGGGAGGGTTAGGGAGGGGGCAGCTCAAGCAGTGCTAAGCCGCGACGATCCGAGGGGGCGCGTCCTTTCCCCCTCCCCAGCCCTCCCCCGCAAGCGGGAGAGGGGGTGCATTGCCCCTGGGCATGATGAATGGAGAGGGCAGCTCGCCCTCCCTCACGTCCCCGGAACGAAGGCGATGCGCAGCATGTTGGTGGCGCCCGGCGTGCCGAAGGGAACGCCCGCCACCACGATGATGCGCTGGCCCGCCTTGGCGAAATTATCCAGGAAGGCGTGCCGGCAGGCGCGGTCCACCATGTCGCCCACATCATGGGCGTCCTCGGTGACGATGCAGTGCACGCCCCACACGAGCGTCAGCCGCCGCGCGGTCGCGGCGTTGGGCGTGAGCGCGATGGTGAGCGGGCGCGGGCGCTCGCGCGCTACCCGGAGCGCGGTGGCGCCCGAGGCGGTCCAGCAGACAATGGCGCCGAGATCCAGTGTCTCGGCGATGTCCCGCGCCGCCGCAGCGATGGCGTCGGAGGTGGTGGCCTCCGGCTCCGCTCGCTGGTTGTTCAGCACCTGCCTGTAGGTGGGGTCGCGCTCCACCTCCTCGGCGATGCGGTTCATGGTGGCGACCGCTTCCACGGGATACTGCCCCGCCGCGCTCTCGGCGGACAGCATGATGGCGTCCGCCCCTTCGAACACTGCGGTCGCCACGTCCGAGACCTCGGCGCGGGTGGGCACGGGGGCGGTGATCATGCTTTCCAGCATCTGGGTGGCCACCACCACGGGCGTACCGGAGCGCCGCGCCGCGCGCGTCATCTGCTTCTGCACGCCGGGCACCCGCTCCAGCGGCATCTCCACACCAAGGTCGCCGCGCGCCACCATGAGCGAATCCGACAGCTCCATGATCTCGGAAAGGCGCGTCACCGCCTGCGGCTTCTCCACCTTCACCATGACGCCGGCCCGTCCGCGGGCGATCTTGCGGGCTTCGGCCACGTCTTCCGGGCGCTGCACGAAGGAGAGGGCGATCCAGTCCGCGCCCACTTCCAGTGCCGCGTCCAGGTCCTTGCGGTCCTTGGGCGTCAAGGCGGAGGCGGGGATGGTGGTATCCGGCAGGCTCACGCCCTTGCGGTCGGAAATGCGCCCGCCCACCACCACGCGCGTCACCGCGCGCTCGGGGGAGGCCTCCTCCACCAGAAGGCGGATCTTGCCGTCGTCCAGCAGCAAAGAGTGGCCGGGCTCAAGGGCGGCTAGGATTTCCGGGTGCGGCAGGTGCACCCGCTCCGCAGTGCCCGGCGCGGGGTCCGAATCGAGCGTGAAGGCGGCACCCGGCGCCAGAACAGCGAAAGAGCCCTCGAACGCGGCGAGCCGGAGCTTGGGGCCCTGAAGGTCCACCAGGATGCCGATGGGCCTGTTGTGCTTCTCCTCGATGGCACGGATGGTGGCGACGAAGGCGCGCAGCTTGTCGTGGGGGGTATGGCTCATATTGATGCGGAACACGTCCGCACCGGCCACGAACAGGCGCTCGATGATTTCGGGGTCGGAGGATGCGGGGCCTAAGGTCGCGACGATCTTGGTGCGGCGCTGGCGTCTCATGGGCGTCCTCCGTTTGGCGCCGCCGGCCGCCCCTTCCCTTAGGGACTCTTGGGCCGCGGCGCGGGATTGGGCAGCGGCATGGGGGCGCCGCCGGGAATGGGGGGCACGGCCGAGGGCCTGGCGGCCTCGGTCTGGTTCTTCTCTGTCAGCTGGACCGTCCAGCCGCGCTGCTCCTTGGTGTCCACTTCGAGGAAACCTGTGCGGTCAAAGCCCCGCGCCAGGCAATCCTCGGTCCCCCGGATGGTAAACTCCTTGTCTCTCGTACACATGAAGGCGCGGCCCGACCATTCGCCGCCCTGATCATAATCGACAGCGTAGAGGTAATAGAAGCGCGCCACGAGATCTCCGCGCAGCAGCGTTTCGCAGCTGTTGGCGGCGACGTTCCACCAGCCCTCGGTCATCCAGATGTCGTTTTCCTTGTAGCCGACGGCGACGCCGACCCGGCTCTGGGTGCGGTTGCACAGGCGGAAATCGGCGGCAGCCAAGGCCGGCATCAGCGGTGTCAGGGCGCCGGCCAGCGCGAGCGCACAGAGGAGGGCCCGCATCCGGCGCCGAAGTGGCGCTGCGAGACGCCGGCGGATACTGGGGAACAGACAGCGGCGAGGCATGGGGTGCGTGTGTGCCCTTGCGCGGGACGAGCGTCAATGCCCGCGCTTGCGGTCACGGGCCAAGCGGGCTTTTTCGGCAGTGATCGGGGCGAGAAGGAGGCGGGCGGCCTTGCGGGACGGCGGCGCTTTGTCCACATGCTCCAGCAGAAGAGGATCAGGCCATGACCGACACCCCCGAGACACCGCTTCCCGAGACTGTGCGCGAGCGCCTGGAAGCCGCCGCGTTCCGCCGGCTCCTGGAGCATCTGCGCGCCCATCCCGAGGTCCAGAACATCGACCTCATGAATCTCGCCGGCTTTTGCCGGAACTGCCTCTCCAACTGGTATCTGGAGGCCGCCGAGAAGGAGGGCGTGCCGCTGACCAAGGATCAGAGCCGGCATGCGGTCTACGGCATGAGCTATGAGGCGTGGAAGGAACAGCACCAGCGCGAGGCGAGCGCGGGGCAGAAAGCGGCGTTCGAGGGCAAAGCGGGGCATTAGCGGCGGCACGTCGTCCGCGGGCCGGGACCAATCACATTTATCCCACCCCGTGAATAGCGGGGACACTTCCTTGACCTTTGCGCTCCCATGCGGCCTGTATCCCGCCCTTGTTTGGCTTCAGGAGTAGGCCCACGTGTCGGAAGACGTCTCGGATGCCCCCGCGGGCTTCGCCAAGGAACAGCTTAAATCCTTCATCGAGCGCGTGGAGCGCCTTGAGGAGGAGAAGAAGGCCATTGCGGACGACATCAAGGACGTGTTCGCCGAGGCTAAGGCCAACGGCTTCGACGTGAAGGCCCTGCGGACCATCCTCAAGATCCGCAAGGAGGATGCCGACGAGCGCAAGGAGCATGAGGCGATCGTGGACCTCTACATGCAGGCGCTCGGGATCTTCTCCTGACGGTTGGATCCGCTCTCTCGCTTGGAGGAAGGCTGGAGAGGGGAATGGCGTTCGTCTGCGGCGAGCCAATCTGCCAAAGACCAATGGTCATGGCCGGGCTTGTCCCGGCCATCCACGGGGCTCCGCTGGGTGCGCACGCAACGGGGAGACGTGGATGCCCGGGACAAGCCCAGGCATGACGTCAATAAACGGCGTGGCGCTTCTCCCGCACGCCAACAGGCCGCCCGTCAGTCGCGATTCTGCATGTGCGCGGCGAGGGCCTCCACCTTGGGGAGGACCAGCCCCCGTAGCGCCGCATCCGGCACTGTCTCGGCGAAAGCCTGGCGGAAGCAGGCGAGCCAGCCGTCGCGCTCCCTCGGGCCGATGGCGGCTGGGAAATGGCGGCGCCGCAGCATGGGCGCGCCATGCCGCTCCACGAACAGAGGCGGGCCGCCCAGCCAGTAGGAGAGGTATTCGAACAGCTTCTGCTCGCTGCCCTCCAGGTTCGGCGGGTGGATGGCCCGGCATTCCGCCGCCTCGGGCAGCGTGTCCATGAGCGCGTAGAAGCGCCGGGTGAGGCGGCGCACGCCGTCCTCGCCGCCGATGCGGTCATAAAGCGTGGATTCGGCGGGTTCGCTCACGCCTCGCCCGCCTTCGCCCGCGCCTGCTCCAGATCATCCGGCGTGTTCACGTTGAAGAACACCTCAGCCTCTTCCGTGTAGGCGGCGATGTCGTCGGGCGGGAGGATGCAGGCGTTGAGGGCGGCGACGAACCGCTCCATGCGCAGGTCGCCGCGCACCAGGAAGGGCGGCACGAGCGACGCGATGCGCCGGGCATAGATCGCATGCAGCGGCTGGAGGCCGTAGCCGTCGCGCGGCACTGCGGCGTCGTGATCGCCGATGCTGAAGGCAAGGTGGCGGATCAGGGCCGGCGAGATGAAGGGCATGTCGCAGCCGCAGACGAACACGGCCTCGGTGGGCGCATTCAGCAGCGCCGCGTGGAGGCCGCCCAGCGCCCCGTGGCCGGGCATGGCATCCGGGAACACGGAGAGGCCGCGGCTTTCATAGGGCGCGGGATCGTTGGCGATCACCATCACGTGCTCGCAGGTTTCCTCCAGCCGCGCGAGGATGCGATCGATGACCGCCGCGCCGCCCACCGTGACGAGCGCCTTGTTCACATGGCCCATGCGCCGCGCCTGTCCGCCGGCGAGCACGGCGCCGGTGAGGCCGGCAATGCGATGGTTGCTCATGTCTCTTCCCCGCGTCCCCCGACGCGCTTTTATCGCGGCGCCGCGGCGGGGTCCAACCGAAGCGCCATGGCCCTCACGTCCCGCGCGGCTTGGCGCGGCTGGTGGCGGGGGCGCTGGCGGGGTCCTCGGGCCAGGGGTGCTTGGGATAGCGTCCGCGCATCTCGGCCCGCACATCCCGCCAGGAGCCCCGCCAGAATTGCGGCAGGTCCTTCGTCACTTGGATCGGCCGGTGCGCCGGCGAGAGCAGCGACAGGGTGAGCGGCACCCGCCCGCCGGCAATGACGGGATGGGCGGTGAGGCCGAATAGCTCCTGCACCCGCACCGGTAGCACGGGGCCCTCTTCTCCATACTCGATGGGCAAGCGGGAGCCGGAGGGGGCGCTGAAATGGGTCGGCGCCTCCGCCTCCAGGCGGGCGGACAGTTCATAGGGCAGCAAGGCCCGGAGCGCATTGGAGAGATCGTCCGCGCCGATCTCCTGAAGCGCCGTCTTCCCCGACACGAAAGGCGCGAGCCAATCCTCCGCATGGTCCGCCAGCGCTGTCTCGGAAAGGTCCGGCCAGGGCTCGCCCTCGGCGCGGCGCAGGAAGTTCACCCGGTCGCGCCATTGGGAGAGCGCAGCCGTCCAGGGCAGGCGGGCAAGGCCGAGCGCGACGACGCCCCGTGCCAATGCCCGCGCGGTCTCCTCGCCCGCCGGCACCGCGCGCGGGCGCTCCGCCAGGACGAGGGCCGCGAGCCGGCGGGTCTCCCGCGCCCGCACCGCCGCCGCGTCCCGGTCGAAGGCCACTTCCACCCCAGAGGTGATATCGGCGGCGAACAGGCGTTCCAGTTCCTCCTCCGAAATCTCCGCCGCCAGCGTGATGCGCGCCGCCTCGGCCCGGCCGGACACCTCCGCCACCGCGAGGTATGGCGCGCGGGCGAGGGAGACCGCCGGGTCCATCACCCCGCCGCGCCCGTTGGCGAGAAGGAAGCGCGTGCCGTCACCCCGCGATTTCGCCACCCGGTCGGGATAGGCGGCCGCCAGCAGGGCGGCGGGCGAGGGGCGAGGCGCGACCGAAGATCCTTTGCCGGCTGCATCAGCCCAGCGGGCGGCAAGGCGGCGGGCATCGTCCGCCCGGCGCGAGCGGTCCCGGCGGAAGCCGTCCAGGCGGTGCAGGAGGTCGACGCCGTCCCCGCCCAGCCCCCGCTCCACCAGGATGGCGGCGATATCTGCGGCAAGCGCCCCTGCCCCCGCATCTGCGCCGATCACCACCATATGCGCGAGGCGCGGCGGCAGCGGCAGGCGCGCCATGCGTTGTCCGAGAGGCGTCACTGCCCCCTCCCGATCGAGTGCGCCCAGCAGCACCAGCAGCGCCTTCGCTTCCGCCAGGGCGGGCACGGGGGGCGGATCGAGGAAAGCGAGGCTCCTGGCATCGCGCACGCCCCAGGCGGCGAGATCCAGCACCAGGCCGGAAAGATCGGCGGCAAGGATTTCCGGGGTCGCGAAGGGCCTGAGGCTCGCGGTCTCGCCCTCGCTCCAGAGCCGATAGCACACCCCCGGCTCGGTGCGCCCGGCGCGGCCGCGCCTTTGGTCGGCGGCGGCGCGGGAGACGCGCACGGTCTCGAGCCGCGTCAGCCCAACGTCCGGCTCGAAACGCGGGACACGGGCAAAGCCTGAATCCACCACCACCCGCACGCCCTCAATGGTGAGGCTGGTCTCGGCGATGGAGGTGGCGAGCACCACCTTACGCCTGCCCGGCGGTGCGGGGTCCACGGCCCGGTCCTGCTCGGCCGCATCCAGCGCGCCGAACAGGGGCACGATATCGATTGCGGGATCGCGCACCCGCTCCCGTAGAAGGGTCTCGGTGCGCCGGATTTCCCCCGCGCCCGGCAGGAAGGCGAGCACCGAGCCGCGCTCGGCATTCAGCGCGCGCATCACCGCATCCGCCATCTGCCGGTCGATGTGGGCGCGCGGATCGCGACCGAGATGGAGCGTCTCCACGGGGAAGGCGCGGCCCTCGCTCTCGATCACCGGCGCGGGCTCGCCCTCCGCCCCCAGGAGAGCCGCCACACGGGCGCCGTCGAGGGTGGCGGACATGGCGAGGAGCCGCAGATCCTCCCTGAGGCCGCCTTGGGCATCGAGCGCGAGCGCAAGGCCGAGATCGGCATCCAGCGAGCGCTCGTGGAATTCATCGAACAGCACGGCGGCGATGCCGGACAGCTCCGGATCGTCCAGCATCATGCGGGTGAAGACGCCTTCGGTGATCACCTCTATCCGGGTGCGCCTGGAGACTTCGGCCCGCAGCCGCACGCGATAGCCCACCCGCTCGCCCACGGGCTCGCCCAGAGTCTTCGCCATACGGGTGGCGGCGGCGCGGGCGGCAAGCCGGCGCGGCTCCAGTACTAGGATCTTCCGGCCGGCGACCCAGCCCTCATCCATCAGCGCTAGCGGCACCCGCGTCGTCTTGCCCGCTCCGGGCGGCGCCACCAGCACGGCGGACGTCCGCGCCGCGAGGGTGTCACGCACGGCGGGAAGCACGGCGTCAATGGGAAGGGGCGTGTCGAACATGGGACTTGGCGCGACCGTCATGGCAAGGGCTTGTCCCGGCCATCCATGCCCGCCGGTTAGCACAGGCATCATGCGGCTGTCGAAACGGAGCGTTGCCCCGCATTGGGTCGTCCGCAGGGCTTGAGCCGAGAACCGCGATCCAGCGCGTGAAGAGATGGCCGGCTTACGCCGCCCGCGCCTGCTCCAGGAAGTCGCGCACGCTTGCAGCATCCACATCCTTGGCGATGAACGCCTTGCCGATGCCATGCACGAGGATGAAGGTCAGCGCGCCCCGGCTCACTTTCTTGTCCTGGGCGATCAGCGTCATCAGGCCGTCAGTGTCCGGCAGGTCGCCTGGCACGTCGGCGATGCGGGTGGGAAGGCCCATGGCCTCCAGGTGCCGCGCCGCGCGCACCGCGTCCTGGCCCGAGCACAGCCCCTGCCGCGCCGAATAGGCGAAGGCGAGGCACATGCCGATGGAGACCGCCTCGCCGTGCAGCAGCCGGTCGGAGAAGCCGGCACCGGCTTCCAGCGCATGGCCGAAGGTGTGGCCGAGATTGAGCAGGGCCCGGTCGCCGGTCTCCTTCTCGTCGCGCGCGACCACGGCGGCCTTCGCCATGCAGCTCGCCGCCACCGCCTCGGCGCGGGCCTCGCCGCCGGAGATCACCTCCCGGCCCTTGGATTCCAGCCAGGAGAACAGCGCCTCGTCGCCGAGAAGCCCGTATTTGGCCACTTCCGCATAGCCCGACCGCAACTCGCGTGCCGGCAAAGTATCCAGCGCGGCGGTGTCCGCCACCACCAGGACCGGCTGGTGGAAGGCGCCCACAAGGTTCTTGCCCTGGGGGGAATTGATGCCGGTCTTGCCGCCCACGGAGGAATCCACCTGCGCCAGCAAAGAGGTGGGCGCCTGCACCACGTCGATGCCCCGGCGCACCACGGAGGCGGCAAAGCCCGCCAGATCCCCGACGACGCCGCCGCCCAGCGCCAGCACCAGATCGCGCCGCTCGACGCGGGCGGCGATCAGGCCTTCCGTCACCTGTTCGAGGCCGGCATAGGATTTGGTCTTCTCGCCCGGCGCCACGATGACGTTCGAGGCGGCGATGCCCGCCTCCCGCAGCGACGTCTCCACCGTGGCGAGATGGCGCTCCGCCACGTTCCGATCGGTGACCACCGCCACGCGCGCCCCTGGCCGCAGCGCCGCGATGCGCGCGCCGATGCCGGAGAGGAGGCCCGCGCCGATGGCGATGTCATAGGGCCGCCCGGCCAAGTCCACGCGCACAATGCGCGCGCCGGCTTCGGGAGCGGGAAGAGGCGATGCCGCCGGCATGGTCAGAAATCCTCAGGTCAAGGTGGCGAGGTGGCGGGTCGCGGAGGCGATCACCTCCTCCACCACCATGTCGTGCAGCACGTCGCGCGAATCCACCGCCACGTCGGCGAGCGCATAGACATGCTCGCGCGCGGCCAAAAGGGTGGCGAGCCGCTCGGCGGCATCCCCCGCCGCAAGGAGCGGGCGGTCATTGCGCTTCTTCACCCGGCGCAGCAGGGTCGGAAGGTCGGCCCGCAGCCAGATGGAGATGCCGCCTGCTTTCACCGCCGCGCGGGTGTCCTCGTTCATGAAGGCGCCGCCGCCGGTGGCGATCACGTTGGGGGCGCCCTGGATGAGGCGGGCCATCACCCGTTTCTCGCCCAGCCGGAACTCCGCCTCGCCCCGGCTGGAGAAGATTTCCGGAATAGTCATCCCGGCCGCCTTCTCGATCTCGTCATCGGCATCGAAGAAAGGCAGGGACAGGCGCTTGGCAAGGCGGCGGCCCACGGAGGATTTGCCCGCACCCGGCATGCCCACCAGCACCAGCGCGCGCTTTCCGAGGCGCGCCCGCAGCCCCTCGGCCGCGGCGTCAAATGCCTCCGTTGCGTCCTCGCCACCCACCTGCTTCATCCTTCCGCGGGTGAAAGCCCGCAAATATGTCGCAACGCCAGTAGCATCGCCCTCGCCGGGCGGCAATCCGGTTGAAAGCGGCGCGGCGGCGTGCGACGTGTGGCAAACGTCCCGCCAGCGCTGATTCGGGCAAGATAAAGTGGCCAGCCTCATTCGCCTTCTCGTGGTCATCGCCATCCTCGCGGGCTGCGTCTATGGCGGCGCGTGGTGGCTCGCCACCAAGGTGCAGCCGGTGGCGCGCGACGTCACCTTCACCGTGCCCAACGACAAGTTCAGCAAATGAGCGCGGCAGGGCCTCTCGCTCTGTTCCTCGACATGCAGGCGGTGGAACGGGGCGCGAGCCGCAACACGCTGGACGCCTATCGCCGCGACCTTGAGGATCTGGCCGCCTTCCTCGCCGGACGGGGCGAAGCGGTGCTCACCGCCGGAACGCCCGTGCTGCGCGCCTATCTCGCGGACCTCACCGAACGCGGCTTCAAATCCACCACCGTCGCGCGGCGCCTCTCGGCCGTCCGCCAGCTCTACCGTTTCCTTTATGCCGAGGGCCACCGCGGCGATGACCCCGCCGCGGTGCTGGAAGGCCCGAAGCGCGGGCGGCCCTTGCCCAAGGTGATGACGGTGGACGACGTGAACCGGCTCATCGAGACCGCCCATGCCCGCGCCGCCGAAGCCGGAAAGCCCGGCGAGAAGCTGCGGCGGCTGCGCGTGGTGTGCATCGTCGAGATGCTCTACGCCACCGGCCTGCGCATTTCCGAGCTTGCAGCCCTGCCGGCCAGCGCCGCCCGCACCCGCGCGGACGCCATTATCGTCACCGGCAAGGGCGGCAAGGAAAGGCTGGTGCCGCTGGGCACCGCCGCCAAGGCCGCCATGGCGGCCTATCTGGACGCCCGAAGGGAAGCAGGGCTGGACGCCTCCAAATGGCTGTTCCCCTCATCGGGCGAGAGCGGCCACCTCACCCGCCAGCATGCGGCCCTGGACCTGAAGGACCTGGCGGCGGCCGCCGGCCTCGACCCGGCCTGCCTTTCCCCCCACGTGCTGCGTCACGCTTTCGCGAGCCACCTGCTCGCCCACGGGGCGGATTTGCGCATCGTGCAGACCCTGCTGGGGCATGCGGACATCTCAACCACGCAGATTTACACCCATGTTCTGGACGAACGCCTCGCCGGCATGGTGCGGGATCTTCACCCGCTCTCCCGCGGGTAGATGGGTGGGGAAATGCGCGGGCGCCCCTTTCATCGCGCGCCGCCCGCGCCTATATTCCTTGGGCCGGCGCAAGCTGGATATGGCGATAAACGGTTGTCGTAATAAGCCTTTCGGACCCGGGGGCAGTACCCGGCGCCTCCACCAAAGCCCATCCCTCCTTCGGGGGAGATGGGCTCCGGCGGGGGCGAAATAGGATCGACGAGGGTGTAAAGGGCTTTCTTTCGCTCGGCATGGTTCCGCCGATATCGGGCCGACCTATAGTTGCGAATGACAACTATGCTCCGGTTGCTCTGGCCGCGTGAGCGGTTTGACGATCGAAATCAAAGTCCTACCGGGTAGCACTGGATAGGCGGGGTTCGGAGGCACCTGGCAACAGAAGCCTCCACTTCCTTTCGGGCCGGCCGGACCTTGAGGGAAGGGGGTCCAAGCCTCCCTGTCCGTTCTCTGAGGGTCCTTATTCATCACCCTCTGTTCGGTTGGGGACCAAGCCGGTTGCGGGCGATTATGGCTTCGACGGATCACATCAGATACGACCTTCTGGCGCAGGAAGCCCTGCGCGGCGTGGTGCGGCGCGTGCTGACCGACGTGGCGCGCGATGGCCTGCCGGGAGACCACCATTTCTTCGTGGCGTTCGATACCCGCGCCCCCGGCGTGCGGCTGTCCCAGCGCATGCGGGAGAAATACCCCGAGGAGATGACCATCGTCCTCCAGCACCAGTTCTGGGACCTGGACGTGACCGAGAATTCCTTCGAGGTGGGCCTCTCCTTCGGCGGCATCCCCGAGCGCCTGCTGGTGCCCTTCTCCGCTTTGAAGGGCTTTTTCGACCCTTCCGTGAAGTTCGGCCTCCAGTTCGAGCTGGCCGAGACCGACGAGGCCGGCCAGCCGATCCCCGCCGGCGACAAGGCCCAGACCCCGGCTCTGAGCACGGTCCTGCCCGGGCGCCCTGTGGTTCGCGGCGCGGCTTCCGAGCCGGCGGTGGCGAGCGGCACGGGCAAGGCTTCGAACACCGATGCGGCGGACGACAAGGCGGAGCCCGAAAAGGCGCCGACCAATGACGAGGCCCGGCCCGGCGGCGCTGAGGTTGTGCGCCTTGATGTGTTCCGCAAGAAATAAGGCCTTGCCGGACCGTTCCCATGCCGGGTGAATGCGATGTTGCGGTCATCGGCGCGGGCGCCGCGGGGCTTTCGGCCGGCCGCGCCCTGCGCGAGGCGGGCGCCAGTTTCGTGGTGCTGGAAGCCTCGAGCCGCACCGGCGGACGCGCATTCACCGACACAACCACGTTCGGCCAGCCCTGGGATCTCGGCTGCCACTGGCTCCATTCGGCGGATGTGAACCCCTTCGTCGCCATCGCGGACCAACTCGGCTTCACCTATCGCAAGGACTATACGCGTCTCGTGCGCAATCTCTGGCGCGGCGGGCGCTGGGCTGCGGCGGAAGAGGCGGACGCCGCCTATGCGGCCGTCAACCGCGGCTTCGATGAGGTGGAGGCAGCCGGCGCGGACGGCCGCGACGTCGCAGCCAGCGAGGTCCTTTCCGATGCCGGCCAATGGAATGCCCTGGTGCGCCATTGGCTCGCCCTCATGACGGCAAGCTCCCCGCAGCATGTCTCGACCAAGGATTTCGCCGCTTATGCGGGCACCGAGTACAACTGGCCGGTGCTGGACGGCTATGGCGCCCTGGTGCGCGCCTATGGCGCCGACGTGCCGGTGACGCTGGATTGCCCGGTTTCCCGCATCGACTGGTCCGGCCCGCGCCTGCGCCTCGTCACGCCGAAGGGGGACGTGAGCGCCTGTGCCGTCATCGTCACCGTATCAACAGCCGTAATTGCGGACGGACGCCTTGCCTTCACGCCCGCTTTGCCGGCGGATCTCGGCGAGGCTTTCTCCTCCCTCACCCTGGGCGTCGCGGAGAAGGTGGCCATCGGCTTCGACCGCGACGTGTTCGGCTACAGCGAACGCACCGGCGTCAGCGTCTATGAGGCCAGCCGCACCCCGGTCAATTTCCAGATTCTTCCAGGCCCCCGCCCCGTCGCCGTGGGCCATACGGCGGGCGATGCCGCCAAGGCCATGCTGGAAGAGGGCGACGAGGCCATGGCAGACGTCGTGCTTTCCGCACTCACCGACGCATTCGGCGCCGATATCCGGCAGCACGTCACCGCCGTGCGCGCCACCAATTGGGCGGGCGATCCCTTCATCGGCGGCGGCTATTCCTGCGCCCTGCCAGGCAAGGCCCATGTGCGGGCGCGCCTTCTGGAACCGCTGGCCAATCGCATCTTTTTTGCCGGCGAAGCGGTTTCCGCGCACGACTTCTCAACCTGCCATGGCGCGCATTTGTCCGGCCTTGCCGCAGCGCGGCGCAGCCTCGCGCTTCTGGATCAGGCCGCCTGATGCCCCCGCTCGCCCATATCGTCGCCATTGCCGAGAACGGCGTCATCGGCCGGGCGCAGAGCCTGCCCTTCCGCCTGCCCTCGGACCTGAAGCGGTTCAAGGCGCTGACTTGGGGCAAGCCCATTTTCATGGGCCGCCAGACCTTCCTCTCCATCGGCCGGCCCTTGCCGGGGCGTATCTCCGTGGTGGTGAGCACGGACCCTGCCTTCACCCCGCCGGAGGGCGTCCGCCTCGGCCGCACGCTGGAGGAGGCGCTGTCGGTGGCGGAAGGCGCCATGGCCGAGATGGAAGCCGGCGAAGTAATGGTCATTGGCGGCCGGCGCGTCTTTGCCGAGACGCTGCCCTTCACGCGGACCGTTCATCTCACGGAAGTCCACATGGCGCCCGAGGGCGACGTGACGCTTCCGCCTTATGATCCGGCGGTCTGGCGTGAGGTGGCCCGCGAAGGCCCCCAGCAAGGGCCGGGAGACGAGGCCCCCTTCACCTATGTCACGCTGGAGCGGCGGCCGGAGTAGCGCGGCCCGAGCACCGGCTCATCCGGCCGAAAGCGGCTCAAGCAAGGCTGCTGCCTTGCGGACCACGTCCGCGAGCCCCCGCGTGGTGGGGAGCGCGGCCACCTCTTCCGGCAGGAACCAGCCGATTTCGGTCGCTTCCGGGCCCGGCGCCGGCTCGTTGGCGCGCCACAGAGCGGCATGGGCGATGACCACGAAATGGCTCGAAAGCGCGCCGGCATCGTCGTGGGAGATGAAGTCCAGAACCGCCGCGACGCCCAGCACCTCAGCCTCGACGCCCACTTCCTCCATCACCTCCCGGACGGCGGCCTCGGCCACGGTCTCGCCGGGCTCCACCCGCCCGCCGGGCAGGCTCCACAGGCCGAGGCCCGGATTGAAGCCGCGCTTGGCGAGCAGAACGCGGGGACCGCGGAACACCGCCGCGCTCGCCGCCAGGGTCGCCCGCACCGCCGGTGCCGCCTTGTCCGTCTGCGCCATGCCTCACCTGTTCCACCTTGTGCTCGCGTGCCGTCACCTTACCCTTGCGTGCTGAAACGAACACGCGATTCGTGATGCTGACGCCCAAGATGCCGACCCGGACCAAGGCCGAACCCGCGCGACCTCCGCGCGCCTGGCAGCGCATGCTTTCCGGGCGGCGGCTGGACCTGCTCGACCCCTCCCCGTTCGACGTGGAGATCGAGGACATCGCCCACGGCCTCGCCCGCGTGGCGCGCTGGAACGGCCAGACCAGCGGCGAGAACATCTTCTCCGTCGCCCAGCACGCTCTGCTGGTGGAGCGGCTCGCCCGGCGCGCGGCGCCGGACATCGACCATCGCTGGCGGCTCGCCGTGCTGCTGCATGATGCCCCCGAATACGTGATCGGCGACATGATCTCGCCGTTCAAGACGGTGCTCGGCGGCGACTACAAGGCAGTGGAGGCGCGTCTGCTCACCGCCATCAGCCTGCGCTTCGGCCTCCCCGCCGTGTGGCCGGACGCGCTGGTGAAGATCGTGAAGGCGGCCGACCATTCCTCCGCCTATCTGGAAGCGACGCGGCTCGCGGGCTTCGGCACCGAGGAGGCCCGGCGCTTCTTCGGCCGTCCGATTCGCCTCGATCCCGCCGTGGAAAAGGACTATCTCACCCCCTGGACGGCGGAAGCGGCCAAGAGCCGCTTTCTCGCGCGTTTCGAGGAGCTTGTGCCATGATCCATGTCTGCTCCCTCGCCCGGCTGCACGACACCGTCGAGATGACCGGCGCGCGCCACGTGATCACCCTGATCAATGGCGACACCGTGCTCACGCGCCCCAGCAATGTGGATCCGACGAACCATCTGTTTCTCGGCATCAACGACATCGTCGAGGAGATCGAGGGCCTGGTGGCGCCGGGGGAAGCGCATCTGCACGAGCTTCTCGACTTCGTTCAGACATGGCCGCGCGAGGCGCCGCTGGTGATCCACTGCTTTGCCGGCATTTCCCGCTCCACGGCGGCGGCCTATGTGACCCTCTGCTCGCTTCTGCCGGACCGCGACGAGGCAGAACTCGCCTGGGAGCTTCGAAAGGCCTCCCCCACCGCGACACCCAATGCGCGCATCGTGGCCCTGGCCGACGCGGCGCTCGGCCGGGACGGGCGCATGGTCAAGGCCATCGAGGCGATCGGGCGGGGCCGGGACGCGTTCGAGGGCGAGCCGTTCGGCCTGTCGCTGTCCTGACGGTCAGTCCAGCGGTGGGAACAGGTGGGTGCCCTCAGGCCCGAGCGGCAGAGGCTCGCTTCGCTCCACCGCATCCAGCGGCAGCGGGGCGAAGAGGTGCGGGAAGAGGTCCCCGCCGCGGGACGGCTCCCATTTGAGCGCGTCGCCTAGCGCCGAGGTCCGCACAGTGACGAGCAGAAGGTCCGCTCCGCCGGCAAAATGCCGCCGCGCGGTCTCCCCGACCTGGGCGGCTGTGGAGAAATGGATGTAGCCGTCCTTCAGGTCCACCGGCGCGCCGTCGAACCTGCCGGCCTGCAGCGCCCCTTCCCAAAGGGAGGCGGGGACGATCTTGTAGATGAAAGCGGGGGGCAGTGTCATGGCGTCCATGTAGCGTCCTCGCGCACGCCGGGCCACGAAAGAAATCGCCTCCGATCTCTAAGGATTTAGTTCCTTTTAAATCGAGCGATTGAATGTTTATTTTCCTAAATGTACCATGTAAGAGTGCGAGTCGCTAAGCGGGGGAATGCGAGCACGCACGAAAGTTCGGAAAGGCATCGAAACTCGTTGCCTTTGCCGCTAAATGCTCTTTAATCGCAAAGCGTTCCAGGTCGCAGGATCTCATGCTCACCCATGGCCAAGTCTGGGGCGCCATTGACCGCCTCGCTACGCAGCATGGCCTATCAGCCTCGGGCCTCGCCAAGAGGGCGGGGCTTGATTCAACAGCTTTCAACCGCTCAAAGCGCATCACTCCGGACGGCCGCCCGCGCTGGCCCTCCACGGAGAGCATCGCCAAGGTGCTGGCGGCGACGGGGGCAAGCATCGAGGACTTTACCTCGCTGCTGGACGGCAGCGGCGGCCAGCCCCATGCCGGTTTTGCCGAAGAGACGCGTCGGCCGCGGCGCTCCATCCCTCATATCGGCCTCGCCCAGGCAGGCAAGGGCGGCTATTTCGACGATGCCGGCTTCCCGGCGGGCAGCGGATGGGACGAAATCCTCTTCCCCGCGGTCGAGGACGAGCACGCCTATGCGCTGGAGATTTCCGGCGACAGCATGCAGCCGCTCTATCGGGAGGGCGACATCGTCATCGTCTCGCCCGCCGCCAATGTGCGGCGCGGAGACCGGGTGATCGTGAAGACCCGCGAAGGCGAGGTGCTGGCGAAGGAGCTGGTGCGCAAGACCGCCAAGACCGTGGAGCTGCGCTCGCTCAATCCCGAGCATGAGGATCTGCAGCTGGCCGTCACCGACGTGCTCTGGATCGCCCGCATCATCTGGGCGACGCAGTAATTCGGCCTGCCCCGAAACCCCGTCATGCCCGGGTTTGACGACCGCTTTTGTCTCTCACGCCTCCCGCAGCAGCGCTTCCAGGTTTTCCAGCCGGTCGGCCTCCTTCGGCGGCTTGTCCCAGCGCAGGCGGGCGATGCGGGGGAACCGCATGGCGACGCCGGAGCGGTGGCGGGTGGAGCGGGCGAGCCCCTCGAACGCCACCTCGAGCACCAGCCCCTCGTCCGGCTCGTGCAGCACCTCGCGCACCGGGCCGAAGCGGTTGACCGTATTGTTGCGCACGAACTTGTCGATCTCCTTCAGCTCCTCGTCGGTGAAGCCGAAATAGGCCTTGCCCACTGGCACCAGCACGTCGCCCTCCTCCCCCGTTGTCCAGACGCCGAACGTGTAGTCGGAATAGAAGGAGGAGCGTTTGCCGTGGCCGCGCTGGGCATACATGAGCACCGCATCCACGGTGTGCGGGTCGCGCTTCCATTTCCACCATGGCCCCTTGGGACGGCCGGGCAGATAGAGGCTGTCCGCCCGCTTCAGCATCAGCCCTTCCACGGCCTCCGCATCCACCCCCGCGCCTGCGGACACGGGGTCCGCGCGGGCGGCGGCAAGCTCGGTCCAGTTGGAGAACGGCACGAGGGGGGAGAGATCGAGCCGCGGTGAGGCGAGGCGGGCCACTAATCCTTCAAGCCGCGCGCGCCGCTCGGCGAAGGGGCGCTCGCGCAGATCCTCCCCCGCCTCCACCAAAAGGTCGTAGGCGCGTACATGGGCGGGAAACTCCTTCAGCATGCGCGGCGTGACGGCCTTTCGGTTCAGCCGCTGCTGGAGCACGTTGAACGACTGCACCCGGCCCTCGCGCCGGACCAGCAGCTCGCCATCCAGCGCGCCCTCGAAATCGAGCGCCTCGCAGAGGTCCGGGAAGGCGCCGGAAATATCCTCGCCCGTGCGGCTATAGAGGCGCACCAGCTTCTCGCCATGCTCCCTGCGCCCCGCCACTGCCTGGATGCGGATGCCGTCCCATTTCCATTCGGCGGTGAAATCCTCCGGGTTCAGTGTGCCGAAATCCCCCGCCTCGATGGCATGGGCCAGCATGACAGGGCGGAACGGCACGGGATCGCCGGTCTCCGGCCGCCCGGCCCGCCCCTCCACCCAGGCGAACAAATCGAGATAGGGCGCGGTGAGCCCCGGCCAGACCAGTTCCACCTCGTCCGGCGGCAGGTCGCCCAGGGAGGCGACGGCGGTCTTGGCGAGGCGGGCGGAGGCGCCGACCCGCAGCGCGCCGGTGATGAGCTTCAGCAGCGCCCAGCGGCCGGTATCGTCGAGCCCGTCCAGCCAGAAAGCGAGCTGGGCCGGCAGGTCGCGCTTCGGCAAGGTGGCCAAAGCGGCGACGATCTCGGAGAGCAGCGGCGCATGGTCCGGCCGCTGGTCGCCCAGTGGGGCGGGCCACATGAGGGCCACCGTCTCGGAGAGGTCGCCCACATAATCGTAGGACATGGCGAACAGCACCGGATCCGTGCGCTCCGTGATGAGCGCGCGGATGAGGCCCGGCTTGGCATTGGCGAAGGAGAGCGCGCCCGTGAGCGCGGCAAGGGCGATGCCGCGCTCCGGGTCCGGCGTCGAGCGGAAATAGTCCGCCATCAGCCGGATCTTGGCGTTGCGGCCGGGCTCGTAGGCGAGGCGGTCGAGGAGCGCGGCGAAGCGGTTCATTCGGGCGCCGCCTCCGAAGAGGACTCAGCGGGCGCGGGCTCCTCCGCATCCTCATCGCCATAGCCCACCATGTGCAGCGGCTTGGCGCGCAACTGCATGGTGCCCGCCCAATGGACGAGGGCGTCCTCGGCGCCGTGGGTCACCCACAATTCCTCGCAGCCTGTGGCGCGGATGGAGGCCATGAGGCCGTCCCAGTCCGCATGGTCGGAGATGACCAGCGGCAGCTCGATGCCCCTCTGCCGGGCCCGGGCGCGCACCCGCATCCAGCCGGAGGCGAAGGCGGTGACAGGGTCGGGAAAGCGGCGCGACCAGAGATCGGTGATGGCGGAGGGCGGCGCGATCACCACCGCGCCGGCGAGGTCCGTCTTCTTCGCGCCGGTGGCGGGGCGGATCTCCCCGAGATCGATGCCCCGCTCGGCATAGTAAGCGCTGATGGCAGCGAGCGCGCCGTGGATGTAGATGGGCGCCGCGTATCCGGCCTGCCGCAGCAGCGCCATCACCCGCTGCGCCTTGCCCAGCGAATAGGCCCCCACGATATGGGCGCGCTCGGGAAAGACATGGAGCGAGCGGACCAGCTTTGCGGTTTCGGCGGCGGCGTCCGGATGGCGGAACACGGGCAGGCCGAAGGTCGCCTCCGAGATGAAGACGTGGCACCGCACCGGCTCGAACGGCGTGCAGGTGGGGTCCAGCGCATCCTTGTAATCGCCCGAAGCGACGATGGTGCAGCCGCGCCAGGACAGCGCCATCTGCGCCGAGCCGAGCACATGGCCCGCCGGGTGGGCGGTGATGCGGACCCCGCCCACCTCCACGCTCTCGCCATAGGAGATGGCTTGAACTTCGCCGGCAAAATTCTCGCCATAGCGCAGCGCCATCAGGTCCAGCGTCTCGCGGGTCGCGAGCACGCGGCCGTGGCCCGGCCGGGCATGGTCGGAATGGCCGTGCGTGATCACCGCTCGCGGCACCGCGCGGGTGGGATCGATGTAAAAATCTCCAACGGGGCAGTAGAGCCCTCTCGGTGAGGGCCGCAGAAGGTCTTCCGGGCGCATGATTGCCCGTTATATGGGTGATGCCCCCGGATTAGCGAGGCCCCGTGGTTTCACCCCTTCCGTTCCAGTCCTCCGGCGACCCGGCCCTCGACCGTCGGCTCGACTGGGCGCGCGCCTATCTGGAGGACGATGCCGCGGTGGCGGCGGGCATGCTCGCCGACCTTGCGGCCGAGGCGCCCCGCTTCATCGCCGCCTGGTTCCTGCTGGGCGAGGCGCACGAGACGACCGGCGATTTGGCAGACGCGGCGGCAGCCTATGGCGAGGCTTTGAGGCTCGACCCGGACGACACGCTCGGCGCGGGCATCCGCCTTGCCCGGCTCGGCGCGCGGGACGCCTCCGGCGCCATGTCGCCCGCCTTCGTGCGCACCTTGTTCGACCAGTACGCGCCGCGCTTCGACACGGCGCTGCGGGACGGGCTCGCTTATCGCGGGCCGGAGCTTCTGGCGGAGGCTGTGCAACGCGCCTGCACCTCGTCAGGCCGTGCGCTGCATTTCCGTCGGCTCATCGACCTCGGCTGCGGCACCGGGCTCGCCGCGCCGCTCTTCGCGCCCATGGCGCGGGAGATGGTGGGCGTGGACCTCTCCCCCGCCATGGTGGAGCGTGCGGCAGTACTCGGCCTTTATGCCGAACTGCATGCGCAGGAGATGGCGGCCTTCCTCGAACGACAGGCCGCCGCAAGCGCGGACACGATCATCGCCGTGGATGCGCTCTGCTATGTGGGAGATCTCGCGCCGATATTTTCCGCCGCGCGGCGGGCGCTGCGGCCTGACGGCCTGTTCGCCTTCACGGTGGAGACCCATGACGGCGCCGGCATGATCCTGCGCGACACCCTGCGCTATGCTCACGGCGCCGCGCTGGTGGAAGCAGGGCTTGGCGCAGCCGGGTTCAGGGTTCTGGACCTGTCGGCGGCCGCGACGCGGACGGAGAAGAACGCACCCGTGCCGGGGCTCGTGTGCGTCGCCGACGCCGCCGGATAAGGGAACAGTCTGCCCCGTTACCGCGCCGCCTCCAGCGCCAGCCCGGCATAGGCGTCGAACACGCCGATATCGCCTTCGGTCCCCCGCGTCGCGATGAACTGGTCCGGGCGCACCAGCACCCAGCCGGTGCCATGGATGCCGTAGCGCTCGGCCGCGGCGGCATCGGTGCCCATGTCCATTACTTCCAGCGCGGAGCCGAAACGGCCGGCCGCGGTGCGCAGGTCCCCATGGGCGGAGGGCGGGCCGAACAGCAGCAGGGTGTGGTGGCTGGCGGAGAGGAACGACCAGAGCGACCAGCCATCGTGCGTTGTCTGGAGCGCCCGGGCACCCACCTTGGGCGCGCCGGAGCCGCCGACGCGGCGGCCGGCCTCGATCAGCGGCCCGTCCTCATAGCGGATCTCGGTCTCCGACATCTCCACCTGGAGCTTGCGGCGCACCGCAGGGACACGGGAGGCGATGGAGACGAGCGTGTCGCGCACGAGCCGCGTGGCCGTGCCCTTCGCCACCATGCCGAGATGGAGCTTCTGCGCCGCGCCCGCCACCACTTCGCGGGCGACGGGGCGCCGCTCGGCCTCGTAGCTGTCCAGCAGCGCCTCGGCATCACCCCGGCCCGCCAGAACGGAGGCGATCTTCCAGCCGAGATTCACCGCATCCTGGATGCCGGTATTCATGCCCTGGCCCCCGGCGGGGCTGTGGATGTGGGCGGCATCGCCGGCCAGGAACACTCTGCCCTTGCGGTAGCCCGCGGCGAGGCGCTCATTGACGCGGAAGGTGGAGAGCCAGGACGCGTCGTGCACCTTGATGCCGGGCGGGCCGGACGCCTCGATATGGCTCTGGATCTCCTCCAGCGTGGGCGGCTCTTCGCCCGCGGGCTCGTCGCGCATGGCGAAGGTGCGCCACACGCCGGGCACCACGGGAAACAAGGCGATGCTGCCGGCGCTGCTCCACCAGATATAGATGGAGGTGGGGTCCAGGGGCCCGTCGATGCGGGTGTCGGAGAGGATGAAGGTCTGCGGCTCGGTATAGCCCTCGAAGGCGATGCCGGTCTTGTGGCGCACCACGCTGCGGGCGCCGTCGCAGCCCACGAGGAACAGGGTGTCCACCGTCTCCTGCGTCCCGTCGGGATGCTTGAGGGTGGCGCGGACCGTGTCGCCGATCTCCACATAGTCCACCAGTTCCACCCCGCGCTCCACCGCGAGGCCGGCCTTGGCGAGGTGGGCGGCGAGGATCTCCTCGGTCTTGGACTGGGGGACGATGAGGGTGAAGGGGAAGGCGCTGTCCACCCCTTCGGCAATGGGCATGGCGGCGAGTTCGTGCGCGCCGTCGCCCACCCGGATATGCGACATCCGGATGCCCGTCGCGATGAAGTCGTCGGCCACGCCCAGGGCCGCGAAGGCTTCCAGGCTCCCGCTCCACACCGCCAGCGCCTTGGATACGGGGGCGGCGACAGGCAGCTTGTCGACGATGCGGAAGGAAACGCCCTGGCGCTGCAAGGAGGTGGCCAGGGTGAGGCCCGTCGGCCCCGCTCCCACGATGAGAACCGACGGCGTCGACTTGGACATCACTTCCCCCTAACCCCAGGTGCGGGGCAGTAGAGCCGGACGCACCACCCGAGGTCAAGACGAAGGGAAGGTGCGTAACATCAGCGCCGGCAGGCGCGCCGCCTGAAGCAGGCCGCGCGCGGCGAGAAAGGCGAGCAGCGCCAGCCAGAGCCCGGCATTGGCGAGCGGCAACAGCAGCCACCAGGCCAGGAAATAGAACGCCAGCGCCGCCAGCATGAGATTGCGCATGTCGCGCGACCACAAGGCGCCGATATAGATGCCGTCGAACGCATAGGCGAAGACGCCCACCACCGGCAGGATGGCGGCGAAGACGAGGAAGGCGCGGGCGGCGGCGCGCACCTCGGGGCTCGTGGTCATGAGGTCGATCAGGACCGGCCCGGCTATGAGATAGATGAGGCTCGCCGCCAGCGCGAAGCCGAAGCCCCAGATGAGCACGAGCCGCATGCCCTTAAGGAAGGCGGCGCGGTTGCGCGCGCCCACCGCCTGCCCGCAGATCTGCTCGGCGGCAGTGGCGAAGCCATCGAGGAAATAGGCGGCCAGCAGCACCATGTTGTTGAGCAGCGCATTGGCCGCGAGCGTCACATCGCCGGCCCGCGCGCCCTGGGCGGCGAAGAAGCTGAAGCCCAGCATCAGGGCCGCGGTGCGGATCATGATATCGCGATTGAGCACGAAGGTGGCCGCGAGCTCCTTGCGGTCCAGCAGCACGTGGCGCGGCACCGAGAGCCGGAAGCCCAGCAGCCGCGCACAGGCGAACAGGCCGGCGGCAGCGCCCGCCATCTCCGCCAGCAGCGTGCCCACGGCGGAGCCGGCGACGCCCCAGGACAGGCCCAGCACCAGGAAGATGGTGAGCGCCATGTTGAGGAGGCTGATGCCCACCTGGATGGCCAGAGCATGCCCGGTGCGGCCGATGCCCGTGAGCCAGCCGGCGACCACATAGCTCGCGAGCGAGAAGGGCGCGGCCCAGATGCGCACGTCGAAATAGATGCCGACCGCTCCATCCACCGCATCGCTCGCGCCGGCAAGCGACAGGGCGGCCGCCTTGATGGGCGCCTGAAGCAGGACAAGCGCGACGCCGCAGACGGCGGCGATGAGCAGAGCGCGGGCGAGCACCGCGCGCTCCTCGATCGCATCGCCCCGGCCCAGCGCCTGCGCGGCGAGGCCGACCGTGCCCATGCGCAGGAAGCCGAAGCCCCAGAACAGGAAGTCGAACACCACCGCGCCCAGCGCCACCCCGCCGATGAGCGCCGCATCCCCGAGCCGGCCCACTACCGCGGTATCGACGATGCCGAGCAGCGGCGTGGTCAGGTGCGCCACCGTCATGGGCAGCGCGATGGCGAGCACGCGCCGGTGGCTCACCTCCACGGGGCGAGCCGCAGCGGCATCGTGCATCAGCGGCGCAGGCCGCGCGTGATGCGCAGGAGGAGCCAGAGCGGGATGACGATGACCGCGCCGAGGAGGAAATAGCGCCACACGCTCTCGATCGCGCCGAAGCCGAGATTGAGCAGGTTCTGCACCAGTTGCGTCAGGCTTTCCAGGAGGTTGCGCGGGTCGAGGCCGAGCGCGGCCAGGATCACGCCCACCACCACCGAGAGCACCACGAGGCGCACCAGAACCATGGCGGGCGAGCCGCCGAAGAAACGCGTGAGCTGGTTGTCCGCCATGGCCGTCCTCGTTCCGTCCGGCCGCATGTAGCACGCAGCCGGACGGAGGGGGAGGTTCAGTTTGCAGCGCCCGGCTGGCGGACGATGCGCAGATAGGGCTTCACGGTCTTCCAGCCTTCCGGGAACTTCTCTTTCGCCGCCTCGTCGGAGACGGAGGGGACGATGATCACGTCCTCGCCCTGCTTCCAGTCGGCGGGGGTCGCCACCGAATGGGTGGCGGTGAGCTGGAGGGAATCCACCACGCGGAGGATCTCCTGGAAGTTGCGGCCGGTCGACGCCGGATAGGTGAGCGTCAGTTTCAGCTTCTTGTCCGGACCCACGATGAACACCGAGCGGACGGTGTTGGTGTCGCTCGCGTTCGGATGGATCAGGTCATAGAGGTCCGATACCTTGCGCTCGGTGTCGGCGATCAGCGGGAAGTTGAGCTCGGCGCCCGTGGCGAGCTTGATGTCCTCCACCCAGGCCGGGTGGTTCGACAGCGCGTCCACGGAGAGGCCGATCACCTTCACGTTGCGCTTGTCGAACTCGCCCTTCAGGTGCGCGACCTGCCCGAGTTCGGTGGTGCAGACGGGGGTGAAGTTCTTGGGGTGGGAGAACAGGATGCCCCACGAATCGCCAAGCCATTCGTAGAAGCTCACCGGGCCTTGCGTGGTCTCGGCGGTGAAATCCGGCACCGTGTCTCCAAGCCTGAGCGACATCTCATCCTCCTTATCACAACAGTGAGATGTTATTTCTATAATCATACCACAAACGGCTGCTAAATCAATGGGCGCGCTACGGAACACCCGGCCGGGCGAGGCGTTGACCTCATGCGGCATACGCCGCGCATTCCCGGGAGGCGAACCATGCGCATGCGCATCGGAGTGTCGCTCGCCGCGGCGATTCTCACATCTGCGGCCATCCTGCCGGCCATTCCGGCGCAGGCGGACGAGACGGACTATCTGGCGCGCTTCGAAGGCCGCTGGTCGGGCAGCGGCTCCATGAAACCCACCGCCAAGGCCGTCAGCGTGCCCCTCGGCTGCTCCGCGAACGGCGAGCCGGGCCGCAGCACCCTCTCCTTGGGCGGGCAATGCAGCGCGCTGGTCCTCAGCCGCAATCTCTCGGCGGACCTGATCTTCAATCCGGCGACCCGGCGCTATAGCGGCGTCTACGTGACCGAGGGCGATCCGCCGGCGGCGCTGGATGGCACGCGGGTGGGGGACGCCCTCGTGCTCGCGGTAAAATGGCCGAAGCCGGTGAATGGCGACAGCGATGCCGTCATGATCATCCGCAATGCCGGCCAGGGCCACTTCACCTTCACCGTGCGCGATGCGGCGGAGCCGGGCGGTCCCCTGGTCACCACGGCGAGCTTCACCCTGAACCGAGAGGGTCGAGCGGCACACGCGGGAAACTAGAAGGCGTCTATTCAAAGAACCACCGTCATGCCCGGGCTTGACCCGGGCATCCACGTCTCTCCTTTAAGCGACGACCCGGCTGAACCACGCGTCATGGCCGGGTCAAGCCCGGCCATGACGCGTGGGTGGGATCAATGCGCGGGCGCAGCCTAGCCCAGCTTTTCCTTGATCAGCGCCCGGGTCTCCGGGATGCCGTAAATCTCCACGAAGGAGCCGAAGCGCGGGCCGCGCTGCTCGCCCAGCAGCACCTGGTAGATGGCGTTGAACCATTCCACCGACACGCCGGGCTTCTCCGGCGTCGCGCCCTTCGCCTTTAGGTCCTGGTAGCGCGGGATCGGCCGCGCCACGTCGTAGAGCACGTCCTGGATCTCCGCGGCGCCCGCATCCTCCGGCAGGACGCCGAGCGCCTCGTAGAGCGCTTCCAGCGCGCCGCGCTCCACGTCGTCGGCGGGACGGAACCTCTTGTTCGGCTCCACGAACGCCTTGAAGTACCTCACCGCATAGCCCACCAGCTCCGCGAGCTTGGGGTGGGTCTCCGAAGAGACCCCCGGCACGTGGCGCCGCAGGAATCCCCACAGCACGTCCTCGTCCTCGGCGTTGGAGGCGGAGGCGAGGTTGAGCAGCATGGTGAAGGAGACCGGCATGTCGATCACGGGCGGATTGCCCGAATGGATGTGCCAGACCGGATTGCCGAGCCGGTTCTTCCAATCCTGAGAGGGATAGCGGGCGAGGAAGTTGAAATATTCGTCCACCGCCTTCGGGATCACATCGAAATGCAGCTTCTTGGCCGAGCGCGGCGACTGGAACATGTAGAGCGCCAGGCTCTCCGGGCTCGCATAAGTGAGCCATTCGTCGATGGTGAGGCCGTTGCCCTTGGACTTGGAGATCTTCTGGCCGTTCTGGTCGAGGAACAGCTCGTAGACATAATGCTCGGGCGGCTCGGCGCCGAGAACCTCGCAGATCCGGTCATAGACCGGCGCGTTGGTCTGGTGGTCCTTGCCGAACATTTCGAAGTCGACCCCGAGCGCTGCCCAGCGCGCGCCGAAGTCCGGCTTCCACTGCAGCTTCACGGCGCCGCCGGTGACGGGCAGCGTCTTCTCCGCGCCGTCCTCGTCGGTGAAGGTGACGGTGCCGGCCTTGGCATCCACCGCCTTCAGCGGAACATAGAGCACCCGCCCGCTGGTGGGTGAGATGGGCAGGAACGGGCTGTAGGTCGCCTGCCGCTCCTCCCCCAGCGTCGGCAGCATCACGTCCATGATGGCGTCGTACTTTTCGGCCGCCTTCAGCAGCACGGCGTCGAGCTTGCCGGACTTGTAATAGTCGGTGGCGCTCGCGAACTCGTAGTCGAAGCCGAACGTGTCGAGGAAGCGCCGCAGCATGGCGTTGTTGTGGTCGCCGAAGCTCGGATAGTCGCCGCCGAAGGGGTTGGGCACCGAGGTCAGCGGCATCTGCAGATAGGGCTCGAGCGCCGCGCGGTCCGGCACGTTGTCCGGAATCTTGCGCATGCCGTCCATGTCGTCGGAGAAGCACAAAAGGCGCGTCTTCACCTTATCGTCGGTCAGCACGCGGAAGGCGTGGCGCACCATGGTGGTGCGGGCCACCTCGCCGAAGGTGCCGATATGCGGCAGGCCCGAGGGCCCGTAACCGGTCTCGAACAGCACCTCGTCCTTGGGCTTGCGTTTCAGCCGCTCGACGATCTTGCGCGCTTCCTCGAACGGCCAGGCGCTCGCGGTCTCGGCGGCGGCGCGCAGGTCGTGGGCAAGGTCTTCGGTCGGGGCCGGCGCCAAGGTCATTGATGGGTCTCCGGTGGGCGCTCGTTGCGGGAAGGCGCGGACACTAGAGCGATGACCGGGCGGAGGGAAGCCGCCAGTTGACCAGCCGTCAGAAAGCGCGGCCGCACCCTGGCGGCACGTGTGCCGCCAGGGTGGGCGGAAGCCTCACAGAGCCGGAGTGAAATCCCCCCGCGCGATCAGGACGCGGCGCACCTGGCGCACGCCGTCCGGCGTCGCATTGGTGAAGGCGATGATCTTCACACCCGGCTTCAGCTCGGCGGTGGTCGCGCCGGGCTCGAAGCGCACCAGCGAGCTCTCAGGCGTCACCAGCACCTTCTTCTCGTCCGCCCCGTATTTGAGGGTGAGGACTTCGCCATCCTTGGCCGTCACCTGCTGGGACACGGCCGCATTGGTCATGGTGGTGCCCGGCTTATCCCAGGGGCGCGAACCCTCGCCGGTGCCGCGCTGCTCCGGCGGGAACACATGGATCGACACCGCCCGCTCCGTCCCGTCCGTCCCCGGCACGGAAACAACGCCCACATAGGCGTCAGGCTTAATGTCGGCGAGCGTGATCTTGGCAATGCCGGTAAGCACGGAGGTATCGATGAGCGCCAGCTTGGCGCTGCTGCCGCCCTGCGTGTCCACGGTGAGATCGCGCCCGTTCACCGCGGCGAGCGTTCCCCGGACGACGGACATGGCCGGCTGCTGCGCGAGAGCGGGACCGGCCAAAAGGGCGGTGGCGAAAGCGAGGCTAAGGATGCGTCGAAGCATGAAGGTCTCCATGACCCATGAAAAACGCCGCACATGTGATCCTCGATCCCGCGACGGCGCCACACACGCTCGCGTCATCGCCGAGACTGACCCAAGGTCAGTAAAAGCCCACCGGGAACCAGCGCAGATAGAGGTCGGCATAGACGCCCTTCTCCCAGATGCGCTGGAGGGCATAGTCGATGGCGCGGCGGAGCTGGTCGTTGCCGGGCTTTACCGCCACCGCGAGACCGTCGCCGAAAAAGCGGCTCTCCGTGAACGGCCCGCCGACGAAACCGCAGCAGCCCTGCGAGGAGGTGCCGTTCAGCCACAGCGCGAGGCCGATGCCGTCGCCAAACAGGAGATCCACGTCGCCCTTCCGCAACGCCTCGCGCGCGGCGGCGGCATCGGGATAGGGGCGGATGCCGGCTTCGTTGAAGAAGGCACGGAGATAGGCCTCGTGCGCCGTGCCCGCGACCACCGCTACCTTCTTGTCGGCCACCTGTTCCGGCGTCGGGCTCTGCAGGGCCAGCCCCCTGCGGCCGACGAAACGGGCCGGCGTGCCGAGGTAGCGCTCGGTGAAATCCACCCTCTGGCGCATGGACGGGGTTGAGGCGAGGCCGGCAATCACCGCATCGCCCTTGTTCTGGTCGAGCCCGTCCAGAAGCGTGTCGAAGGCCACCGGCTGGATGGTGCAGGTCACCGAAAGCTCAGCGCAGACCGCGCGCGCAAGGTCCACGTTGAACCCCATCAGCGCACCGTCAGGGGTCGCAAAGTTGAACGGCGGATAGTCGTCCGTGGTCAGGAAGCGGACGGTGGTCGGGAGTTGGGAGGCGTCCGGCCGCTCCACGCGGCGCTCCACGTTCCAGAAATTCGGAACCCCCGCAGGGGCCGGCGCCTGCGCCACCGCTGGAAAGCACATGAGTCCGGCCACGATGCCAGCGGCCGCGTAGCGCAGGGCTGAAGCTGGCCGGCGCGGTGGTTTCATAGTAATTCTCAACTTTTCCGTGCATTGGCATCGGGGGAGGCCCACATGTTGGGGGAGGCAGCGCCGCGCCGCAAGTCGACACTGCGCGCAGATGCGGAACCCCACCCTGCAAGCCGCTCCTGGCCCGCCGAGATTGCCGCGCTGCGCGGCCACTTTCCGGACGGGATGCTGCGCCGGGCACAGCGGCGCGCCCACCGGCTGGGCATCGGCGCAGACGAGGTGCTCCTTCATGCCGGCCTCGCCGAACCGGAGGAACTGGCGGCGGCCTTCGCCGCCCATCTCGGCCTCCCCCTCGCCGACCCGTCAGCCCCCCTTCGCCTAGCGCCCGAGCAGGCACCCAGTGCCATCCGCACCGGCCTCATCACGGAGCCGTTCCCCGAAGGGCCGCACCATATAGTCGCGCCGCGCGGCAAGGACGTGCGCCGGCTGGCGCGTGCGCTCGCCGAAAATCCCGCCCGCGCACACCGCATGAGCCTCACCTCACCAGAGGCGCTGCGCGACCGGCTTGGCAAGCATGCGCGCATTCCCCTCGCTCATGCCGCTGCCTATGAGCTGAAGGATACCGAGCCTCATCTTTCGGCTGCGACCGTGCCCCGGGGC
This sequence comes from Aquabacter albus, assembly GCF_040049275.1. NCBI lineage: Bacteria > Pseudomonadati > Pseudomonadota > Alphaproteobacteria > Hyphomicrobiales > Xanthobacteraceae > Aquabacter > Aquabacter albus. The sequence goes on from NZ_JBDZDT010000009.1 coordinate 100,936, forward strand.
TTCGCCCTCGGGCTGCCGCTCGCCCTCGCCGGGCTCATATTCTTCTCGGCCTGGCTGTTCGCGCCGGCCCTGGCACAACTGGTCAGCATGTGCCTGCTCTCGCTGCTGTTCCTGTGCGCCATGGGCCTGCGGCTCGCCGGCTGCATGATCCCCCCGCATCCCGATCCGCCGCCGCGCATGGAGGACCGGCATCTGCCGGTCTATACCGTGATCGTGCCGCTCTACCGCGAGGCGGTGATGCTGCCCCGGCTCGAAGCCGCGCTGCGCGCGCTCGACTATCCGCCCGAGAAGCTGGACATCAAGCTGGTGGTGGAGCCGGACGACCCGGAGACCCGGGACGCCATCCTGCGCCGCGCCTTGCCGCCCTCGTTCGAGACCATCGTCGCCCCGCCGGTGGGCCCACGCACGAAGCCGAAGGCGCTCAACGCGGCCCTTCCCTTCGCCCGCGGCAAATTCATCGCGGTCTTCGACGCGGAGGATATCCCGGACCCCGGCCAGCTCCGCGCCGCCCTCGCTGCATTCGAACGCGGGGGAAACCGGGTCGCCTGCGTGCAGGCGCGCCTCGCGATGGACAATGCCCAGGACAGCTGGATCAGCCGGCATTTCGCGCTGGAATATTGCGGGCAGTTCGACGTGCTGCTGCCGGCTCTGGCGGCGCTGCGGCTGCCCATCCTCCTGGGCGGGACTTCCAACCATTTCCGCCGCGCCGCCCTGGAGCGGGCGGGCGGGTGGGACCCCTACAATGTCACCGAGGACGCGGACCTCGGCCTGCGCCTCGCGCGCATGGGCTGGGACATCGAGGTGATCGCGTCCGACACGCTGGAGGAGGCGCCCGTGACGACCAGGGCCTGGCTGCGCCAGCGCACGCGCTGGATGAAAGGATGGGCCCAGACCATCATGGTGCATGGCCGCAACCCGCGCCGCTTCCTGCGCGACCTTGGACCGCATTGCGCCGCGGCGGCGGCCTTGCTGACCATCAGCCCCTTCGCGGCCATGCTGGTGCATCCCATCAGCCTGGCGGTGCTGCTCGGCGACCTCTGGAGGGGAACGCTCGGAAGCCCGGCGACAAGCACGGTCGAAGCGCTGACCTATGCCCTGTCTTATGTGAACCTGATGTTCGGCTATGTGGCGGCCATCATCATCGCCCTCGTGGGGCTGTGGCGCAGGCGCCGGCTCTCCGCCGCGCCCGTCCTACTCACCCTGCCCGCCTATTGGCTGCTGCAGTCGGTGGCCATCTGGCGCGCTTTGGTTGACTTGGTGGTCGATCCCTACCGCTGGGACAAGACCGAGCACGGCCTTGCGCGACGCAGGCAGACGCAGCCGGTCAAAGGTAGCGGCGCAGCTCGCCCGCAGCGTCGGCCGGCGTCCGCTTTGCATTGAAGGGGGCGAGGAAGGTGCCGCTCTTATCCATCAGATAGATCACGGCCGTGTGGTCCATGGTGTAGTCGCCGCCGTCGAGCGGCACTTTCCTGGAATAGACCCGGTAGGCCCGCTTGACCGCATCGACCTGCTCCGGCGTGCCGGTGAGGCCGCGCAATTGCGGGCTGAAGGAGGAGAGATACGCCTTCATCGCCTCCGGCGTGTCGCGCTCAGGATCGACGGTGATGAAGAAGGCCTGGAGCTTGGACGCATCCGGCCCGAGGGCGTTGAAGATCTCGGACATCTCGAACAGGGCCGTAGGGCACACGTCCGGGCAATGGGTGAAGCCGAAGAAGACGAGGCTCGGCTTGCCTTTCAGCAGTGCCTCGGTGGCCGGCTTGCCGTCCTGGTCCACCAGCTTGAACGGCCCGCCGACGGCCGCTATCCCCGACCCGCCCGTCTGCTGCCGGGAAGGCAGGAGCGCGGTGGCTGCCACCACCAGGATCAACGCGCCGCACGCAAAGGCGGCGAACAAAGCGATGATCTTGGTGCGGGACGACATGGGACCACTTCCTGACGCTCACGGCGGCAATGCGCCTTCAACCAGCGGCTTTGCATGAAGCAGAGCTGCGCGCGAGGCAAAAGATTTTGATCAGGGCGTTCGGACGCACCCCTTCAGAAACAGGCGGCGATGCCGGCCGCCAGCGTATCGAAGAAAAGCGCCGTGCCGTGCTGCTGCCAGAGGAAGATGGCGGCGCCCAGCAGGAGCACGACGCCGACCGCGACCGCAGCCAGGAGGGCGCGCTTCAGTCCCTCCTCCCGCCCGGCGGGAAGCTCCGTGCCCGTATCGATGCCGCGTGACATGCTCATTCTATGTCCGTCCGGGCCGATGACCCGTTTTCCAGTCTAATCCGCCCCTTCCTCTGCGCCAAGCGCGCACCTGCCTTTCGCGGTGCGCGCGTTGACGGAGCTTCCCCGCGCGCCTACGGTCCCACCATGTCTGTTCCGGTGATCAAAGAGCGGCGCGTCCTCGCGTCGGCGCTGCGAATTCGCCGCCCGGTCGACATGTTCGGCCGGGCCCGCTGACGCACGCTCCCTCCCTTTTTTCCGGAACAGTCCCATGTCTGCCCACTCCGTCGCGCCGTCCGGCGCAACGTTCCATCATCTCATGGTCGAAGCCGAGCCCGAGGCCAATGCGCTTCTCAGGGTCCTGGAGCCTTTCGTGATCCACGACGTGCTGCCGCACCGCGTCGACGTCGCCGCCCCGGATGGCGCAAGAGATGGCGCGCTGCGGCTCGATCTGCACTTCTGCGCGAGCGCCGATCTCGCCGCCCGCCTGGAGGCGCGCCTCGCCACCATGGTCACGGTGCGGCACATCCGGCTGATGCGCACAGGCATGGCTGTGGAGGCTGCGGCCTAGACCCCATGGGCTCAATCATCGCCGATATCGCCATCATCATCCTGCCGGTGTTCGGCATCGTCGCCGTGGGCTTCCTTTCCGCAAAAGCCCGCCTCATCTCCGACAAGGCGTCGGATGGGCTGGCCGAATATGTGTTCGGCCTTGCGGTGCCCATCCTCATCTTCAAGACCTTAAGCGAATCTAAGATGCCCGAGGCGCAGCCCTGGGGGTATTGGTTTGCCTACTTCGCCGCGGCCTTCATGGTCTTCGGCATCGCCATGGTGATGGCGCGCAAGGTGTTTCATCGCGGGCACACCGAGGCTGTCATCCACGGCTTCGCGGCCGGGCAGGCCAACACCGTCTTCATGGGCGTGCCGCTGATCCTGAAAGCCTATGGCGAGGAAGGCGCGGTGCCGCTGTTCCTGCTCATCGCCGTCCACCTGCCGATCATGCTTGTGGCGGCGACGCTGCTGGTGGAGGGCAATGCGGGCTTCTCCCTGCGCACGCTGAAGCGCCTCCTGCGCACCCTCGCCCTCAATCCCATTCTCGTCGGCATCTATGCGGGCGCTCTCGGCCGCATCTTCGGCATCGAGACCTCGGGCGTGCCCAAGCAGATTCTCGACCTCATCGCCGCCTCCGCCTCGCCCTGCGCCCTTGTTTCCCTGGGGCTCGCGCTCAACCGCTATGGAATGGCGGGGGATTTCACGGCGAGCGCTTCCATCTCGGCCCTGAAGCTCCTGGTTCACCCCGCATTGGTGTTCCTGCTGGTGCAGTTCCTGCCCATGCCGCCGGTCTGGGCGGGCGTCGCGGTGCTATTTGCGGCCATGCCGTGCGGCATCAATGCCTACCTCCTGGCGCAGCGCTATGGCGCGGGCGTGAGGACCAGTTCCAGCGCGGTGTCCCTGTCCACCGCTTTGGCGCTCGTGACCATCGCCTTCTGGCTCTACATCCTGGACGTGGGCTAGGTCAGGCCTCGCTCCACGTGGGCAATCCCACGAGGCGGCGGATGTCGGAGGGCATGGCGCCGTCCGCGCGCAACGCGGCAAGGCTCGGCGCGCCGGCGCTTTTCGAGAGCTTGCGCCCGTCCGCGCCGAGGATCAGCCGGTGGTGGTGATAGACCGGCTCGGGCAGGCCCAGCAGGTGCTGGAGCAGCCGGTGGATGGCGGTGGCGAAGAACAGATCGAGCCCCCGGATCACATGGGTGATGCCCTGTTCCGCATCGTCCAGCACCACGGCGAGATGATAGCTGGCGGGCGTATCCTTTCGGGAGAGCACCACGTCGCCCCAGGCGGCCGGATCCGCGGCCTGCGCCTCCACCGGGCCGAGCGGGGTGTCCTGCGCCTCCTTCCACGCAAGCAGGCCGGCACGCTCCACAGCGCGGGCCATGTCGAGGCGCAGCACGAAGGGCTCGCCTGCCGCGCGGCGGCGCGAGCGCTCGGCCTCGGTCAGGCTCTCCCGCGCAAAGGGATAGACCGGCGCCCCGTCCGGGTCGCGCGGCCAGGGGGCAGTGACCTCGTGCGCGATCACGGCCCGGGCGATATCGGCGCGGCTCTCGAAAGCGGGATAGGCAAGGCCCTCCGCCTCCAGCCGCTCCAGGGCCTGCGCATAGAAAGGGAAATGCTCCGACTGGCGGCGCGGCGGCTCGGCAGGGAGGATGCCCAGCCAGCCGAGATCCTCCTTTATGCCCGCCTCGAACTCCGGCCGCGAGCGGGCCGTGTCCACATCCTCGATGCGCAGCAGGAAGCGGCCGCCCGATGCCCGCGCGGCATCGTGATTGACCATGGCGGAGAAGGCATGGCCCACATGGAGGCGGCCATTGGGGCTCGGCGCGAAGCGGCAGAGGATGGACATGGCTCTCGCTTTTCCCACCAAGCGCGGGCATGACAGGGACGCACGCGCAAATCTATCAGGTCGCGCTCACGGCGCGATTGGTTTGACGCGATTGGTTTGGCTTGAAAGGCGATGTCCATGCCGCACCTTCCCGAACCAAGGCTTCATGACCAGGCGGCCTTCGACACGGCCCTGGACCATCTCCTGACGCTGGACGACCGGCTGCATCCCTTGCTGGAGCTGGCCGGGCGGCCGACGCTCCGGCGCCGGGCGCCGGGCTTTTCCGGCCTCGTCGCCATCGTCATCGCCCAGCAGCTCTCCGTGGCGGCGGCGCGCTCCATCCAGGCGAAGCTCGACGCGGCGATGGGCGGCGACGCGACCCCCGAGGGCATCCTGGCGGCAGACCCTGCCGCACTGAAGGCCGCGGGCCTTTCCGCACCGAAGATCCGGACCCTCACCGGCATCGCCAACTCCCTGGTCTCGGGCGAGGTGGACCTTGCCCATGTGGAAGACATGGAAGCGGACGCAGCGGCGGCCTATCTCACCAAGCTGCCGGGCATCGGGCTCTGGACCGCCGACATCTATCTGCTGTTCTGCCTGGGACGGGGCGATGCCTTCCCCCACGGGGATCTCGCCCTGCAGGTGGCGGCGGGCGATGCGTTCGGGCTGCCGGGGCGCGCCTCGCCCCTCGGGCTGGTGGCCATCGCCGAGGATTGGCGGCCCTGCCGGGGCGTCGCGGCGCAGCTGCTCTGGGCCTATTATGGTGCCCGCCGCGCCCGCATCGGTGTCCCCACCTGAGGTTTCACTCCGCCTGAGGTCTTCCATGCCCCTTCTCGATGGCCCCCGCCTCCCGCCCCGTTCCGGCGGCGCGCCCGACGCGCTGGTGGTGCTGCTCCATGGCTATGGGGCGGACGGGCGCGACCTCATCGATATTGGCGGCGCGTGGGCGGACCTTCTGCCCGGCGCCGCCTTCGTGGCACCCCACGCGCCGGACCCCTGCACTGAAGCGCCGGTGGGGCGGCAATGGTTTCCGCTGTCGCGCATGGACCTCAAGGAGCTGGCCCGCGGGGTGGAGGCGGCCGCCCCCGGCATCGAGCAGTTTCTCTGCGCAGAGCTGGAGCGCCTGCGCCTGCCGCCGAGCCGGCTCGCGCTGGTGGGTTTCAGCCAAGGCTCCATGATGGCGCTCAACGTGGCGCTGAGGATGCGCGCCGCGCCGGGCGTGGTGGTGGCCTATTCCGGCCTCTGGGCGGGCGCGGCCCGGGAGGCGGAGGCACACCCTGCGCCGCCGCCCATCCTCCTGCTCCACGGCAGCGAGGATCAGGTGATCCCCGCCGAGGCGCTGTTCGCCTCAAGCTACGGGCTCGCCGGCGCCGGCGTGCCGGTGGAATGGCATCTCAGCCATGGTCTCGGCCACGGCATCGACGAGGTGGGCCTTACCCTCGGCGGTGATTTCATCGCCCGGAACCTGTCACGCCGAAGCTAAGCCGACTGCCGGCCCTTCGTGCCGCACGCGGTAGAAGTGCTTCACAAGATTGACATGCTCCATATACAGTATCGCCGCGCGTCGGGGAGGCTGGGACCGATTCGACGCGGAAGGGTGAGGAGTTCCGACCCTTGACGGCTGCCATATCACCTGGTGCTTGGCCGGCTCTCGTGCTCAATGCGGACTACCGCCCCTTGAGCTACTACCCCTTGTCTGTCTGGTCGTGGCAGGATGCGATCAAGGCGGTGTTCCTCGATCGCGTGAACATCGTCGAATACTACGACAAGGCGGTACGAAGTCCCGGGTTCGAAATCCGGCTTCCGAGCGTGGTGTCGCTGAGGACCTTCGTCAAACCGTCCCGGCACCCCGCCTTCACCCGCTTCAACGTTTTCCTGCGTGACCGCTTCACCTGCCAATATTGCGGCTCGCGCGATGACCTGACCTTCGACCATCTCATTCCCCGCTCGCGCGGCGGCCAGACCACATGGGAAAACGTGGTGGCCGCCTGCTCCCCCTGCAATCTGCGCAAGGGCGGCGACATGCCGGGACATGTGGGGATGTGGCCCGCGCAAATGCCCTTCCAGCCTTCCGTGCACGATCTGCACCAGAACGGCCGCCACTTCCCGCCCAACTACCTGCACCAGAGCTGGCTCGACTATCTCTACTGGGACACCGAGCTCGACCCGTAAGCTCAGGCCCGCTTCGGTGCCGTCGCGCCCCAGATCGCCACGACGGCCAGCGCCAGCGCGATCAGCGCATTCCAGCCCGCCATCGAAATCCCGAGCAAGCGCCACGCCGCCTCATCGCAGCGCGGCACGTGGGCCGTCTTCAGGGCGGACATAATGTCGCTGACCGCCACGGGCGCAGTGCCGCTGCAGGCGGTGGGTCCCTGCCAGAAGTGCCATTCGATGCCCGCGTGATAGGTGGCGAGGCCCACATTCACCAGCATCAGCGCCGCCAGCAGCCACAGGCCGGCCCTGGCAATGCCGTGATATCCACGGGCCGCAAGCACCGCCAGGACGAGCGCAAGAGGCACCGCAGCATAATAAGGCAAGCGCTGGTCAAGGCAGAGCGGACAAGGGGCAAGACCAACAACGAGCTGGAAAAACCACGCTGCCGCAAGTGCGAAGGCCGCGCCAAGCGCGTTCACAAGGCAGGCAGTCCTTGGAGAACGAAGATCCATCACCATCTCAACATCATAGGCCGGGCGAAGCGGCGATAGCGCGGGGCGCGATGCCTGTCGTTTCACAAGTAAGGCATTGAGGGCGTTGAATTACATTGGCATAACTACAATCTATAATGGTGGCAATCGACGTCCTGTCACGCTATACGTTATGCCAGCTATGCGATGGTGGCCCCTGGGTCATCCGCCTTTGTCCGATTGAGATTGTAGACAAACGATGAGCGATACATCACGCACGAGGGCCATTTTCGGCGACGGTATTCCGCTTCGCAGCATTCACGCGGAGAGCGACGCAGTCCTCCCCGTCGCCCAGCTGCGCGACGTCTCCTCGGCGCGCCGCACCGGCTGCCCGTTCCATGACGTGCGCGAAATGCTTCGCGAGGTCGGCCTGCGCCCCACCCGCCAGCGCCTGGCGCTCGGCTGGCTGCTGTTCGCCAAGGGCGACCGGCACGTGACGGCGGAAATGCTGCACGAAGAGGCGATCCGCGCCCGCTTCCCGGTATCGCTCGCCACTGTCTACAACACGCTGCACCAGTTCACCGAAGTGAGCCTACTGCGCGAAGTGGCCGTGGACGGCTCCAAGACCTACTTCGATACCAACGCCTCGGACCACTACCACTTCTACGTGGAGGGTCATAACGAGCTCGTGGACATTCCCGAGCAAGAGGTGATGGTGGACCGCCTGCCCGAGCCGCCGGAAGGCTACGAGGTGGCGCGCGTCGATGTGGTGGTGCGCCTGCGCCGGAAGACCGGCAAGGCCTGACCCGCCCTGCATCGCGAGAGATCAGAAGCCCTTCGGCCCTGCCGGAGGGCTTTTTCTTTGCCCCTCCCCCGGCCGGAACCCGGGAAAGCCCTGCGAGCGGTCACGCCCGCCGCAAAGTCGGCACGACCGGCGTAGATCCGAAGAACCGGCCCTTGGAGGACACCGCCCAGCCCGCCGCGGAGAACAGCAGCGCCAGCACCAGCATCCCCGCGAGGATGAAGCAGAAGGTGCGGTCCGTATCCTGGATGCTGCCCCTGGCCATCCGCACCAGGGTGACGAGCACGACTATGGCGAGCGAAGCTGCCAGCCAATAGCAGACAACAGAGACCACAAACGAGTCCACAACCCCGCCCCACAACCAGAGGTACACTCTCGATATAGTTGTGGTAGCCGGCTATGTCCAGCGAGGGGCCCATGACAAAAAAGGCTTAGCTGCTGGTTCAGTGCGAGACGGAAGGCGCGTGCCTAATCCACCTTCTCGCCGGGATAGACGCCCCAGAGCTGGCTCTGCTCCACAAAGCCGTCGAAGCCCGGCCCCATGAACCGGCACCACTGGCCATCGCAGCTCTTCAGCGTGCCGAGCACCCCATGCTCCAGGCGGGCGGTGACGGCGGCATCCGCATTGGCCTTCTCACGCAGCGAGACGGTGCCGGTCTTGACCCATGGCGCCACCAGAGCGGTGCGCCGTCCCGAAAGAAGCGAATGGTAGACCCAGCCCTCGGAGCCTTCGGAATCGCGGATGCGGCGCCAGGTCTCGAACTCCGCGGTGATCTCCACGGGCAGGCCGGCGCGGGAGAAGATCCAGGACACGTCCTGGTCCTTGTTCGGCCCGTTTCGGACGTTCACCTTGTCGGCCTTGAGCGAGACGAAACGCGGCACTGGTAGGCCGGTGCCGGCATCGTCAGAAGCCGCTGCGGCCGGCAAGGCGAGAAAAGCGAGGACTGAGGCAAAAAGGGCGTCGCGAAGTCCCATCTTCCGCATGATTCCCGTCATCCTTCCCGCCTGTGTCGCGCGCCTTCGTCTGCGCCCCACGTCGAGCGCCGTCAAGGGCCGGGCACCTTCAGCCCATTGTGTTTCCCCGGCTGTCTGATAGACGGAACGAGAAGGGTTAAGAAACGGGGAACGGGAAGCCATGGCGCGTCGGAAACCGCTCGTCGTCGTCACGCGGAAACTGCCCGACACGGTCGAGACGCGCATGCGCGAACTGTTCGACACGCGGCTCAATGTGGACGACGTGCCCATGGACGCGGCGGCGCTGGTCGAGGCGGTGAAGGTCGCCGACGTGCTGGTGCCCACCGTCACCGACCGGATCGACACCGCCATCCTCTCCCAGGCGGGCGAAAATCTCCGCCTCATCGCCTCCTTCTCCAACGGCATCGACCATATCGATGTGGCGAGCGCGCTGAACCGGGGCATCACCGTCACCAACACGCCGGCGGTCCTCACCGAAGATACCGCCGACATGACCATGGCGCTGATCCTCGCCGTGCCGCGCCGCCTCACCGAGGGCGCGCAGGTGCTCGCCGGCGGAGACCAGTCGGAATGGAGCGGCTGGTCGCCCACCTGGATGCTCGGCCGGCGCATCTGGGGCAAGCGCCTCGGCATCATCGGCATGGGCCGTATCGGCCAGGCAGTGGCGCGCCGCGCCAGGGCGTTCGGGCTGCAGATCCACTACCACAACCGCCGCCCCCTGCCCCAGGCAACGGAAGAAGCGCTGGAAGCCACCTATTGGGAAAGCCTCGACCAGATGCTTGCCCGCATGGACATCGTCTCGATCAACTGCCCCCACACGCCGGCCACCTACCACCTCCTGTCCGCCCGCCGCCTCAAGCTGCTGAAGCCGGACGCGTACGTGGTGAACACGGCGCGCGGCGAGGTGATCGACGAGAATGCCCTCATCCGCATGCTGGAGGCCGGGGAGATCGCCGGGGCCGGGCTCGACGTGTTCGAGCACGAGCCGGCGGTGAGCCCCAAGCTGGTGCGCCTCGCCAAGCACGGCAAGGTGGTGCTGCTGCCCCACATGGGCTCGGCGACGCTGGAAGGCCGCATCGACATGGGCGAGAAGGTCATCGTCAACATCAAGACCTTCATGGACGGCCACCGGCCGCCGGACCGCGTGCTGCCCTCCATGCTGTGAGGGAGCGCCCTTGCCGCGCAATCCCCTCCCGCAAGCGGGAGAGGGAGTAGGGCGCTCCAGCAGTTCGAAAAACCTCCCAGTTGCCGTCGCGCCCGCGCCCCGCTATTTAGGCGCCCACTTTGCAGAACCCGCGCGCAACGTTCGTGCGGGGAGGGTTGAGGGAATGCGCCAACAGGCCACGATCATCGACATGTCTTGCCGCGCCATCGGGCGCCACGGGAGCAAACGCGCGCGAAAATGACGTCGCGCACGGCGGGCACCGCCGACGCTTTCCTCCCTGAGATCCCCCTTTTTTGAAGAAAGACGCGAGCCATGGCTCGGCTGGTGATGAAGTTCGGCGGCACCTCGGTCGCCACAATCGATCGTATCCGCAATGTGGCGCGCCATGTGAAGCGCGAGGTGGAGGCCGGCCATCAGGTGGCCGTCGTAGTCTCCGCCATGTCCGGTAAGACCAACGAACTGGTGGGCTGGGTGCGCGACGCCGCGACCCTGCACGATGCCCGCGAATATGACGCCGTGGTCGCCTCGGGCGAGCAGGTGACGTCGGGGCTGCTCGCCGTCGCACTCCAGAATATGGGCCTTTCCGCCCGCTCCTGGCAGGGATGGCAGATCCCCATCTCCACGGACGATGCCCATGGCTCCGCCCGCATCATGGAGATCGACGGCACGGCCCTCACGGCGCAGATGGACTCGGGCGAGGTGGCGGTGATCGCTGGCTTCCAGGGCATCCACCTGCCCTCCGGCCGCATCACCACCCTCGGGCGCGGCGGCTCGGACACGAGCGCGGTGGCGATTGCCGCCGCCATCGGCGCCGCGCGCTGCGACATCTATACGGACGTGGACGGCGTCTACACCACCGACCCACGCATGGTGCCCCGCGCGCGGCGCCTCCCCAAGGTGGCGTTCGAGGAAATGCTGGAAATGGCCTCCCTCGGTGCCAAGGTGCTCCAGGTGCGCTCGGTAGAGCTTGCCATGGTGCATAAGGTGCGCACCTTCGTGCGTTCCAGCTTCGAAGATCCCGATGCGCCCCACATGGGCACGGCCGAGGCGGCGGGCACGCTCATCTGCGAGGAGGAGGAAATCGTGGCAAACCAGATGGAATCCCAGGTCGTCACCGGCATCGCCTTCGCCCGCGACGAGGCCCAGGTCTCGATCCGCCGGGTGGCCGACAAGCCGGGCATCGCCGCGGCGGTGTTCGGGCCCCTGGCCGAGGCGCACATCAATGTGGATATGATCGTCCAGAACGTGTCGGCGGACGGCTTCACCGATATCACTTTCACCGTTCCCACCGCCGACTTCGAGCGCGCCAAGAACGCGCTGACGAAGGCGCGCGGGGCCATCGGCTACGACACGCTGGAGGGCGAGCCTGATGTGGTGAAGGTGTCGGTCATCGGCATCGGCATGCGCTCCCACGCGGGCGTCGCAGCGGAAGCCTTCAAGGCATTGGCGGCGAAGGGCATCAACATTCGCGCCATAACCACATCTGAGATCAAGATTTCGATCCTGATCGATGCGGCTTATACCGAGCTTGCGGTGCGGACTCTCCATTCGCTATACGGTCTCGATAGCTGAAATCTGGCGCGAGCCAGCGGCTGACGATTTGGCGCGGGGGGCGCCACCCGCAACCCACCCGGGTCAGCGGTCCCCGGGTACCTCATTAAGGATGCGGCCGATGCGTGGCGCGCTCGGCGGCCCCCGCGTTCTCCTGAGACGCCTCCGCGAAGTCATGGCGGAGCCGGTCAGCGCGCAGGACCGCCTGGACAAGATCGTTGTGCTTATCGCTGCCAACATGGTGGCGGAAGTCTGCTCGGTCTATGTGCTGCGCGTCGACCAGACTCTCGAGCTGTACGCAACGGAAGGCCTGAACCGGGACGCGGTCCACCAGACCGTGATGCGCGTGAGCGAGGGCCTTGTCGGCCACGTGGCGCGCGAGGCCGAGCCGGTCGCCATCTCCGACGCCCAGAACCATCCGGAATTCTCCTACCGGCCGGAGACGGGCGAAGAGATCTATAATTCCTTCCTCGGCGTGCCGGTGCTCCGCGGCGGCAATACCCTCGGCGTGCTGGTGGTGCAGAACCGCGCCCACCGCACCTATGCGGAAGAGGAGGTCGAGGCGCTCCAGACCACGGCCATGGTGCTGGCGGAGATGATCGCCTCTGGCGAGCTCACCGCCCTCGCCAAGCCCGGCGCCGAGCCGGCCGTCCGCCGGCCGGTGCATCTGTCCGGCATCCCCCTGGCCGACGGGCTCGGCCTCGGCCATGTGGTGCTGCACGAGCCGCGCATCGTCGTCACCAACGTCATCGCCGACGACGTGCAGCGCGAAACGGCCCGGCTGGACGCCGCCATCGGCAAGCTGCGCGCCTCCATCGACCTGCTGCTGGAGGATGACGGACTCTCCAAGGCGGGCGAGCACCGCGAGATTCTCGAAGCCTACCGCATGTTCGCCCACGACCGCGGCTGGATGCACAAGATGCGCGAGGCGGTGCTGACTGGCCTCACCGCCGAGGCGGCGGTGGAGCGCGTGCAGTCCGACACCCGCGCCCGCATCATGCGCGCCTCCGACCCTTATCTGCGCGAGCGGCTGCACGATCTGGACGACCTCGCCAACCGGCTGCTGAGGGAACTGACCGGCCGCGTGCGCTCCGCCGACCGCCTGGACCTGCCGGAGAATGCGGTCATCTTCGCCCGCAACATGAGCCCGGCGGCCCTGCTGGATTATGACCGCACCCGCGTGCGCGGCCTCGTACTGGAAGAGGGCGGCACCACCAGCCACGTCACCATCGTCGCCCGCGCGCTGGGCATCGCGGCTGTGGGGCAGGTGGAGAACGCCACCGGACTGGTGGAGCCCGGCGACCCGGTGATCGTGGACGGCCAGGCCGGCGAGGTGCATCTGCGCCCGCCGGGGGACGTGGAAGCCGCCTATGCCGAGAAGGCCCGCTTCCGTGCCCGCCGGCAGGCGCAATATGCCGCGCTGCGCGACAAGCCGGCGGTGACGAAGGACGGGGTCGCCATCGACCTCAACCTCAATGCCGGCCTCCTGGTGGACCTGCCGCACATCGCCGAGACGGGGGCGGCAGGCATCGGCCTGTTCCGCACCGAGCTCCAGTTCATGATCGCCTCCACTTTCCCGCGCATCTCCGAGCAGCTGAAGCTCTACCGCGCGGTGCTGGACGCAGCCGGCACCCGGCCGGTGACGTTCCGCACGCTGGATATCGGCGGCGACAAAGTGCTGCCGTACATGCGCACCGTGGAGGAAGAGAACCCGGCCCTCGGCTGGCGCGCCATCCGCCTCGGCCTCGATCGGCCCGGGCTTCTGCGCAGCCAGCTCCGCGCTCTGCTGCGGGCGGGCGCGGGACGCGAGCTGCGCATCATGTTCCCCATGGTGGCGGCGGCGAGCGAGTTCGACCAGGCGAAGGCCATCCTGGAGCGCGAACTGACCCATCTGCGCAAGCATGGCCACGGTCTGCCGGACCGGGTGTTCGTGGGCGCCATGGTGGAGGTGCCCTCGCTGCTGTTCCAGCTGGACGAGATCCTCTCCCGCGTGGACTTCCTCTCCGTGGGGTCCAACGACCTCGTGCAATTCCTGTTCGCGGCGGACCGGGGCAATGTGCGCGTCGCCGACCGCTTCGACCCCCTCTGCCCGCCAGCCCTGCGCGCCTTCCGCGCGGTGGCGGAGGCGGGCGAGCGCCACGGCAAGCCCGTGACCCTCTGCGGGGAGCTGGCCTCGCGGCCGCTGGAGGCGGTGGCGCTGGCCGCGGTGGGTTATCGCTCCCTCTCCCTCTCCCCTGCCGCCGTCGGCCCGGTGAAGGCCACCTTGCTCCAGCTCGACGTCAGCGCAGCCCGTGCGGTCTTGCTTCCCATGCTGGAGGATACCTCCGGCGTCAGCGACGTGCGCACCACGCTGCGCGCTTTTGCTGACATCAGCGGATTGCCCCTTTGAGCGACGACCCTCTTCTCTCGAAACTGCCCATCGCCAAGCTCGACCAGTTGGTTGCTCGCCATGCCGAGGTGGAGGCCCTCTTGGCCGCCGGCGCGGAGGGTGAGGAATATGTGCGTCTCGGCCGCGAATTCTCCGAGCTGACCCCTGTGGTGGAGGAGGTGCGCGCCTTGCGCGCCGCCGCCCGCGATCTCACCGAGACCCGCGAACTGCTCGACGATCCCGACACCGACGCCGACATGCGGGCGCTGGCGCTGAGCGAGGAGGAGCGCCTCGTCGCCGAGTTGGAGCGCCTGACCGCCGCCGTGCGGATCGCGCTCCTGCCCAAGGACGCCATGGATTCCCGCGGCGTCATCCTGGAAGTGCGCGCCGGCACGGGCGGCGACGAGGCCGCCTTGTTCGCGGGCGACCTGTTCCGCATGTATTCGCGCTATGCCGCCGAGCGGGGCTGGACGGTGGAGGTGCTCTCCGAGAGCGAGGGCACCATGGGCGGCTACAAAGAAGTGATCGCCGCGCTCCACGGCGCCGGCGCCTTCGCCCGGCTGAAGTTCGAATCCGGCGTCCACCGGGTGCAGCGCGTGCCCGCGACCGAGGGCTCCGGCCGCATCCACACCTCCGCCGCCACCGTGGCGGTGCTGCCCGAGGCGGAGGAGGTGGACGTGGACATCAATGAGAGCGACCTGCGCATCGACGTCTACCGTGCCCAGGGCGCCGGCGGCCAGCATGTGAACAAGACCGAGAGCGCGGTGCGCATCACCCACATCCCCACCGGCATCGTGGTGGCAGTGCAGGATGAGCGCTCCCAGCACCGCAACAAGGCCCGCGCCATGGCCATGCTGCGCTCGCGCATGGTGGACGAGGAGCGCCAGCGCTCGGAGGCTGGCCGTGCCGCCGACCGGCGCGGGCAAGTGGGCTCCGGCGACCGCTCCGAGCGCATCCGCACCTATAATTTCCCGCAAGGGCGCGTCACAGACCACCGCATCAATCTCACCCTCTACAAGCTGGAGGAAGTGATCGCGGGGCTGGCACTTGACGAGATCCTCGACGCGCTCATCACCGAGCACCAGGCGGAGCTGATGGCCTCCGCCGAAACGTGAGCCCCCGAGGGATGAGCGCCATATTCCGCTCCGCCCTGCGCCGGCAGATGGCGGTGCGGCTCACGGCGGCGGGCATCCCTGGCGCGGAGCTGGATGCGCGCCTCCTCCTCGCTCATGCCCTCCGGGAGGATGCAGGGGCGCTTCTTTCCGACGCGCCGGTCGCGGAAGAGGAGCGCCTGCGGGCCGAGGCCCTGCTGGCGCGGCGCCTCGCCGGCGAGCCTGTGGCGCGCATCCTGGGCGAGCGGGAATTCTGGAGCCTGCCCTTCCTCCTCTCGCCGGAGACCCTGGTGCCCCGGCCGGATACCGAGACGGTGGTCGAGGCAGCCCTGGCCCATATCGGCGACAGGCAGGCACAACTGAGCGTCCTCGATCTCGGCACGGGCTCCGGGGCGATCCTCGCCGCTTTGCTCGTGGAACTGCCGAAAGCGACCGGCGTGGGCGTGGACCGCTCTGAAGGCGCCGCCATCACGGCGCGCGACAATCTGGCGCGTCTGGGCTTAGGGGCGCGGGTGCTGGTGTTTTCGGGCCATTGGGCCGCCGCTTTGGCGGGGCCATTCGACCTCGTGGTCTCCAACCCGCCTTACATCCCGAGCGGCGATATCGGCGGGCTCGATGTCGAGGTGCGGCGGCACGATCCCCTGGCGGCGCTGGATGGCGGTACGGAAGGGCTTGATGCCTATGCCGCCATTGCCGCCGACCTGCCGCGGCTGCTGAAGACGGGGGGCATCGCCGTCCTGGAGCTGGGCATCGGGCAGGAGGCGGCGGTGACGGGGCTGCTACGGCACGCGGGCCTCACCGTGCCGCACCCCGCCCGACGGGACCTTGGCGGCATCCCCCGGGCGCTGGCCTGCGTGCGGCCGTAACGCTTTGGACACCGCACCGTCACGAAAAAATCGCTTGGAAGGGCGGGGCGAACTGGCTAGTGTCCTGTCCTAGGAGTCGAACCGATGCATTGGCCCATGGGGCAAAGTCCACAGGGCTGAAGCGCGCTCCCGAAATCTGAACAGATGCTTCGGGTGTGAGGAAAGGCGATGTGGTGGCGCGCCGAGACCGTGCCGCAATCTCCTTCACGGGACGAATGCATTACCAGTTTCTCGCGCGCACGCCCGGCGTGGCTGTGCGGAGGATGGGTTGGCTGGCCGCGCGGGTGCGCGGAGCGGGGCTCATGGGCAAACGGATCCTGATTCTTCAAGGTTTTGCTTCAACAGGCCTGGGGCGTTGCCCCCGGCCGTGAAAGACGGTCATCCGTCATATCTGTCCCCGGAAACGGCTGGCAGCCTCGGCTCCAGTCCATTGGTGCCGGGGGCGAAACGGTGGCGGTGCTGCCGAGCGAGTAGAGAACGATCCAGATGAGAAATGGTCAGCAGAAGCGCATGCGCGGCCGGCAGAACAACAACCGCCGTGGCTCGAACCCTTTGACGCGGGTGTACGAATCCAACGGTCCTGACGTGAAGGTGCGCGGCACCGCCCATCACATTGCCGAGAAGTACCAGCAGCTGGCCCGCGACGCCCAGTCCTCCGGCGACTATGTGGCGGCCGAGAACTATTACCAGCACGCCGAGCACTATCAGCGCCTCATCGCCTCCCTCCAGGCCCAGTTCGCACCCCAGCAGGGCTTCGGCCAGGGTGATGAGATGGACGAGGGCGAGGACGACGATGTCGGCGGCCTCGAGGCGCCGCAGCCGTATCAGCAGCCCTACCAGCAGCGCGAGCAGTTCCAGCAGCGCGACAATTATCAGCCCCGCGATCAGCGCCAGGCGCGCGACGATCGTGGCCAGCGTGACGACCGCGGCCAGCGCGATGACCGCCAGCCTCGGGACGATCGCGGTCCGCGCGAAGATCGCCCGCCGCGTGACGATCGCGGCCAGCGCGACAACCGCCAGAACGGCTATCAGCGCCGCAGCCGCGAGGAAGAGGGTGGCGAAGGCTACCAGCAGCCGCCCCGCGAATTCCGTGGCCGCGGCCGCGAGGACGATCAGGGGAATTACGCCCCTCGGCCGCCCCGCGAGGAGGAACAGGGCAATTATGCGCCCCGGCCGCCGCGCCCGCCTCGCGCGCCGCGTGAAGACCGCCCGCCCCGTGAGGAGCGCCAGCCTCGCGAGGAGCGCACTGAGCGTTTCCCCCGCGAGGAGGAAGCCCAGCTCGGCCTGCCGTCCTTCATCACCGGCAGCGCCCCGCGCCCCGAGCCGCGCGAGTTCATCGAGGAAGAGCGTCCGCAGGCCGTCGAGCCCGCAGCCCCCGTCCAGCCCGCGCCCGAGGGTGAAGAGGGGGGCGAGGAGCGCCTCGCCGGCACCCGCCGCCGCCGCAGCCGCTACCGTTCGCGCGCCGAGCGGCCCGAGGGGGGCGAGGAGGAAAGTGCCGCCCCCGTCGAGCAGCCGAGCTTCGGCGAGTGAACTTGGCGCAACGCCCCGCTTGAAGAGAAAAGGCCCCGCTCTGCGGGGCCTTTTTCTTTTGAGCATGACGCTCGCCCTCCTCCCCTGAGGGGAGGGTCGCAAAACTCAATGCGAGACGTCGAGCCGGTGCACCGTACTCCCTCTCCCAGAGGGGGAGAGGGTTGGGGTGAGGGGGAACCACCCTCCCCAGTCCTGAACAGCCGGAGCCCCCTCACCCGGCCGCTGCGCGGCCGACCTCTCCCCCTCGGGGAGAGGTGAGAACCCTTCCGGGACTCGGTCGGATATTGCAGCAGTCCCCAAAGCGGGAAGCACCGATCAAAAATACCCTTCCCAGAACTTGTTCAGCCGCTCCGCTTCCTCCCGCAACAGCTCCAGGAAAGCGGCGGCCGGCGGGGAGATGACATGACGCGAAGGCTCGATGAGGACGAGGTTGAGCGGCGCCACCGGATCGACGATGGGCTGGACCGAGAGCGGCAGCAGGTCGATGTCCGCCGCCAGCATGATGGCGGGAACCACCGTGCGCCAGTCGGACGAGGCGACGAAGTCCAGCGTGCCCATCATGGAATCCATCTCCAGCATGCGCTCCATCTGCACGCCGTTGGAGGCGATATAGGTCTCGATCAGCGTGCGGCGCGTATTGGCGATGGAGGGCAGCACCAGCTTCAGCGGGCCGAGGGAGGCCATGTGCACCGGCTTCAGGTGGGACGCCGGGTCCAGCCGGCTCACCAGCGTCTCATGGGTGGTGAGGAAATGCTGGGTCTTCAAGCCCGGCCGTCCGGGGATGGAGGGGACGATGGCGAAGTCCATCTCCCCGTTCAGCACGCTGTTGGTGAGGATGGGGCTGAACGCCTCCACCACGCGGATGGAGACGTTGGGATAATCCTTGATGAAGCGCCGCATGGCGGGGGCCAGCGTCACGCGCGTCATGGTGGGCATCAGCCCCACGGCGATGTCGCCGGAAACGCCGTGCCCGAACAGCATCATGGACTGGTGGGTGGCCTCGTGCAGCCGCAGCATCTCCACGCAGCGGCTATAATAGGCATCGCCCGCAGGGGTCGGCGTCACCCGGCCCTTCTCGCGAGAGAACAGGCGCACGCCGAACCGCTCCTCCAGCTTGCGGATATGCTGCGAGACGCCGGACTGGGTGCCGTGCTCGCGATGCGCCGCCGCGGTGAAGGAGCGTTCCTCATAGGCCGCCACGAACAGGCGGATTTCTCTCAAGCTTTCGGCCACGGCCGTCCCGTCCGGTTTTCTGGCGCTTCACGCCCGCCCCCGCGCCAAGCGGGCGGATGCTGCCTTTGCGCATAAGGTGGCATGCCGGCGCGGCGCAATGAAAGAGGCGGCTTCATCGGCCCTTCGGCTCCAGGAGATGGAGCGCGCCCGCCACAAGCGTCATCGCAAGCCCAATGCCCGAGACGAGGGACCAGCCGCCCACCACATAGGCCCAGGCGCCGACGGCCGAACCCACCGCGCCGCCGGAATAGAAGATGGTGTAGAAGAGGCCGTTGAGGCGGCTGCGCGCATCGCTTCCTAAGGTGAAGATCATGCGCTGGCTGATGACGAGGCTCGCCGCCACGCCGCAATCGATCAGCACGCTGGCGGCCACGAGGCAGGCCAGGCTCACGAAAGTTCCCGCCTCTCCGAAGAAGCTGAGCACGAAGGACAAAGCGGAGGCGGAGAGCGCGATGAGCGCGCCCGCAACGCTCCAGCCCCGGTCCGCCGCCCAGCCGGTGATGGGCGCGGCGACGGCGCCGGTCACGGCGATGAGCGCGAACAGGGCGACACCCCGCTGGCTCAGGCCATAGGCCGGGCTCAGCAGAAGCAGGGGGATGGCGGTCCAGAACAAGGTGAAGGCGCCGAACAGGAAGAACTGCACCACCGCCCGGCGCCGCAGCACGGGGTTTGCGCGGAACAGCTCCCGCATGGACCGCAGAAGGGTGCGATAGCGGAAGCCCGGCGGCGGCTGGCGCCTGGGCGCAAGGATGGACAGGCCCAGCGCCATCAGGGCCACGAGGCCGGCCGAGAGGAGGAAGATGGCGCGCCAGCCATAGGCGTCGGCAACCAGGCTGGAGAGGGGGCGGGCCGCCATCATGCCCATGATCAGGCCGGCGAGCACATTGCCCACGGTGCGCCCCCGCTCCTCCGGCGTCGCGAGGTGGGAGGCGAAGGGCACGATGACCTGCGCCACCGAGGCGCCGAGCCCGATCACCAAGGCCGCCGCGAGGAAAGTCGCCGCATTCTGCGCCAGCCCGGCGCACAGCAAGGCCACCGCCACCACCGAGAAGGCGCAGACGATGAGCCTGCGGTTCTCGAAGCGGTCCCCCAGCGGCACCACCAGCGCCATGCCGAGCCCGTAGCCCGCCTGCGTCACCGTCATGGCGAGCCCGGCGGCGGCGGGCGAGATGCCCAGCGCCGCGCTGATGGGGCCGAGCAGCGGCTGCGAATAATAGAGGTTTGCGACGGCGACACCGCCGGCCAGCGCCAGAAGGAGGGTGAGCCCGGAGCGCATCAGCCCGCCTTGTCCCGCCTCATGGGATGAGGCCCAGGCTGCTGCCCAGCAGCTTCGCGCCGGCGATCACGAGCATGAGATAGACGAAGGAGAACAGTCGCTCGCGATCCAGCCGGTCATGCAGCAGCTTGCCCAGATAGGCACCCACCGGGATCACCGGCACAAGCGCCGCCGAGTAGAGCAGCAGATGCGGCCTGGCGAAGGCGAGCCCTGCCAGCAGCGGCAGGCGGGTGATGTTGGCGATCATGAAGATGGCCGACATGGTGCCGGCATAGGTGGTCTTGGTGAGCTGCCGGCGCATCAGATAGATCGCCACCGGCGGCTGGCCGGCATTGGCGAGGAAGGTGGCGAACCCGCCCAGCGTGCCCCAGAAGAAGCCGCGCGGCGGGGAAACCCCCAGCGGCGGCCCCGGCTGCGACCGCACGATGAGATAGCGCAGCGCGAAGATGAGGATGGCGGCGCCGATGAGGGCGCCGGTGACGTCGCGCGGCAGGCCGGCGAATAGGAGCGCCCCTGCGATCATGCCCGAGAACACGCCGCCCGCCACCCAGGTCACGTCCGGGATGGACCAGGTGCGCGGCGGAAACACCTTGAGGGTGGCGATGTCCATGAGCGGCAGAAGCGGTGCCAGCACCACCGCTGCGTCCACGGGGTCCATCACCAGCGCCAGGACCGGGATGCCCACCACCGCGAGCCCGCCGCCGAAGGCGCCCTTGCAGAAGGCGATGAGGAACACCGCCACGAGGCCCGCGACGACGATCTGCGGTGCAAACTCTGTCATCCCAACCCCGTCCCGCGGCAGGCGCCCCAGCCCCGTGCCGCGCGCCGATCCGGCAATAGGCCCGCCGGATCGAAAAGCAAGCTTACCTTATGTTCGAGGCGACGCCTGGGGCAACATCAATGGCCGCAAGACGCGGCCTGAATGTTGCGACACGCCTGACGGCTCCCTCTCCCGCTTGCGGGGGAGGGCTGGGGAGGGGGCTCTTCAAGCAGGACACCGCATCCGGATCTGCGGTGAGCACCTTTTCCCCCTCCCTAACCCTCCCCCGCAAGCGGGAGAGGGAATGCCTAGGGGGGAGAGGGCTGAGAACCCGATCACGCCGCCTGGGTGAGGCCGTCCAGGACGGAGGGCGCCAGCGGCAGCGGAGCATTGGGGCTGTCGAGGAATTCCACCGTGGTGAAGACCATGTCGGCGGTGCCCCGGTTCTCCAGATCGTGGGTCATGAACTCCCCGGCCTTGAAGCCGAGATGCCGGGTCTCGCCGGGCTCGTAGGTGACGTCCACGATACGCCCGTCGCCATAATGGGAGCGGGCAGAGCCGCCGGTGAGGCAGGTCCAGAAATAGTCGAGAACATGGGTGTGGAAATCGATGCTCTCGCCGGGCTTCAGGGTCAGCGTCCAGACCCGCACCCGCTCGGTCTGGGAGACGAGGCGCGTGCCCACCTCGCCATTGCCGGCGCGGGCCTCAAAGCGGGCGCGCAGCGCCTCGGGCCATTGGGCGGGGGCCTTCGGCCAGTCGCGGATGACGTGCTTGTCCATGGTCTCGTCCTCCATCCTCGTCAGGCTGCGATGCCTGTATTGACCGCCGTCTCGGCCATGATGGCTTCGGGCTGCTTGTGGCGCTCGGCAGCGATGCGGTCTTCCTCGGTCGAAAGCTCCGCCTGCATATAGGCGCCGAGCTGGCGGGCCCGGCGCACCACGGCGGCGCCATAGGGACGGCGCTTGGCGTTGAAGGCCTCAAGGGCGGCCGGGATGTCGTCGATCTGGGACAGCACATCGGCCAGTGCCGCCGCATCGCCCGCCGCCTTGGTAACGCCCATGCCCACATGGGGCCGGGCCACGAAGGCGGCATCGCCCAGGATGACCGTGCGCCGGCCGAACACCATGTGGGGCGATGCGAGGTCCTGGATCACCTGGATGAAGGGCTGGTGCGTGCACTCCACCACCTCGGCGAACTGGGGAGCGAGCGTCTCCCGCGCCGTGTGCCGGAGCGCGGCGACGATCTCGGGGCGGATCTTGTTGGGCGGGATGGAAAGGGCGTGCTCCACCCCGTCCGTGTCGGTGAGGAGATCGCGCAGCACCGTCTCCGCCGGCGCCTGGCGATACCAGACGAAGTTGAAGCGGCGCTGGCCGCGCTCCATGGCCTCGTTCTCACCCGCCACGGGATAGCCGAGCATCTGCTCGCCGGGAGGAAGGGAGAAGGCGAAATAGTCCACCAGCTCCTCGCGGGTCTTCGCGGAGAGGTCCGTCTCCGCCACGAGGCCGCGCCAGGCGATATAGCCAACATAAGAGGGCGCTACATCAGGCGCGAACTGCGCCCGCACGGTGGAGAAGATGCCGTCCGCGCCGACGAGAAGGTCGCCTTCCGCCGTGCTGCCATCCTCGAAATGGGCGATCACGCGATCGGCCTGCTCCTCCACGCGGGCAAGGTTGCGGCCGTGGTGATAGTGCTGTGTCGGCAAAGCCTCCCGCAGCAGGCCGTAGAGATGGCCCCAGGAGGTGACGATCTGCTCCAGGCGCAGCTCGCCGGTGAGCGCGCCTTCACGGGAGAAGACCCGGCGGCCGGAGACGAACACGCCGACCCGCGCCGCCTCGCTGTCCACCCCGCACGCCTTCAGGATCTCGAAGAGTTCCGCATGGGTGACGATACCGGCCCCGCGCCCGGACAGCTCCGAGCCGATGCGTTCATAGACATGCACGTCCCAGCCGGCGCGGCGCAGGCTGAGGGCGGTGAACAATCCCGCCATGGACCCGCCGATGATGAGCGCCCGCCTGGGCGTCGCGGCAGCGCCGGACAACGCCATCCTCGCCTCCTTCAGCCGTGCGGCGCACGGCGCTTCCTCCGTGGCCACCGCCTTCATGGGGCGGCTCGACCATATTGATCGCTTGATAAAACATCCTCCCGCAGGGGCGATGCGTCAAGTGTTATTTATCAGTTGATCAATATCTTTCTTCCGACGCCGCGGGGGCTTCGGCGGGACGAGGGTGGCGAACGCCTCGGGCGCGCCTTTCAGGAAGGACCGCACCCGCAGCGCCATGTCGGCATCGAGGTCCGCGGGCAGCGGCATGCCGTAGATGAAGCGGCGAACGCCCATATAGAAGATGGAGGCGTGCAGGCCCCAGACCAATTCCACCTCGCCCTCATGGATGGGCTCGTCCAGGGGCAGCCCGCGCTCGTGGCGCACCTCCTTCACAACAAGGTCGAAGGCGGTGCCGCGGAGGAAGGCGAGGTAGCGAGCGTTGAAATCGAGGCCCTTCAGGCCCGCGAACATGAATAGGCGCACCCATTCATAGGTCAGCAGCACCCGCGCATAATCCTGGTAGAAGCGCGTGAGCCGCGTCTCCAGGGGCACGGAGCGGTCCTTCAGCGCCGGCTCCCAGTCCGGGTTCCAGGGATGGACGTAGACCTCCTCATAGACCCGGTCCAGCAGCGCTTCCTTGGAGGGGAAATAGCGGTAGAGCAAAGGCTGGGTGATGCCGATGCGCGCCGCAAGATCACGGGTCGAGCCGTCGAAGCCATGCTCGGCGAAGAACGCAATGGCGGCTTTGACGATGGCCTCCTCCCGCGCCTTCGGATCGAGGCGGCGTTTCTCGGCCGTGCTGCGGCTTGCCGTTGGGGGCAATTGTGGCGCTCCTTCTTTGCCTTCCGGCATAGCATTGCGCTCGCCGGACGGGAACCGGGCCGAAGGTTGGAACGACCCACGCCACTGGGCGTTTCGATTCCCTGTGAATTTGGTCGGAGAAGCGCCGTGGCACCGCGCGCCACCTGGAAAGGGTTCCTGAAGGTCGCCGAGCTGTCCTGCGCGGTCGGGCTCTATACGGCCGTCTCCGCCGCCCACCGCATTTCCTTCCGCACCGTGGACCGCACCAGCGGCCATGCCGTGCGCCGCCGCTTCGTGGACGAGGAGACCGGCGACGTGGTGGAGCGGGAAGACCAGGTGAAGGGCTACCAGACCGGCTCCGGCGACCACATCCTGATCGAGCCGGAAGAAGTGGCGGCAACCGTTCCCGAAAGCGACAAGACCCTTTCCGTGGCGGGCTTTCTCCCGTGCGGCAAGGTGGATACGGTCTATCTCGACCAGCCCTATTTCCTCGCCCCCGTGGATGCGGTCTCCGCCAAGGTGTTCGCGGTGATCCGCGCCGGCATGGCGGCGAAGGGCGTGGCGGCGCTGGCGGAAGCGGTGCTGTTCCGACGCTCCCGCATGCTGCTGCTGAACGCCCATGAAGGCGGCATGATCGCCACCACGCTCCATTTCGACCACGAGGTGCGGGCGGAGGACGAAAGCTTCAGCGGCATCAAGGACATCAAGGTCGAGGGCGAGATGCTGGAGCTGGCCACCCACATCATCGACACCAAGCGCGGCGCCGTGGACCCGCATGAGTTCGAGGACCGCTACGAGGCGGCCCTGACGGAGCTGGTGAAGCTGAAGCTCGAAGGCAAGCCCATCAAGCCCCGCAAGGCGCCGGCCCGCGCCAATGTGGTGGACCTGATGGACGCCCTGCGGCAGAGCGCCGGCAAGGCCGGGAAGCCGGCCGCGAAGAAGACTGCCGCCGGGAAGCCCGCCGCAAAGAAACCCGCCACCAGGGCCACCACCCGCCGCAAAGCCAGCTAGCCCATGGCCCTTGAACGCTACAACGCCAAGCGCGACTTCACCCGCACCCGCGAGCCCCGCGGCGAGGCCGACCGCAGCACCGGCGGCGATTCCTATGTCATCCAGAAGCACGACGCGACGCGGCTGCATTACGACCTCCGCCTGGAGCTGAACGGCGTGCTCCTGAGCTGGGCGGTTACGCGCGGTCCGAGCCTCGTGCCCGGCGAAAAGCGCCTCGCCGTGCATGTGGAGGACCACCCGCTGGCCTATGGCGGGTTCGAGGGCACCATTCCCAAGGGCGAATATGGCGGCGGCACCGTCATTGTCTGGGACCGGGGCACCTGGACGCCCATCGGGGACCCGAAGAAGGGCCTCTCGAAGGGCCATTTGGAATTCACGCTGCACGGCGAGAAGCTCACCGGCCGCTGGCATCTGGTGCGCCTGAAAGGCAAGCCCGGCGAGAAGCGGGAGAATTGGCTGCTCATCAAGGGCGAGGACGCCGCCGCGCGCGCCGAGGACGAGCCCGACATCCTGGAAGAGCGGCCGGAATCCGTGAAGACCGGACGGCTCATCGCCGATGTGGAGCATGAGGCGCCCGGCTGGTCATCCAAGACCGGGCCTATCAAACGAAACGGCAAGGCCGCGCCGAAAGAGCGTCCCGCCAAGCGGGCGAAAGCCGGGCCGGCCATCGACCCTTCCAAGATCAAGGGCGCGAAGAAAGCACCGCTGCCGGACTTCGTCCCGCCCATCCTCGCAACCCGCATGCAGGCCGCCCCGGAAGGCGCGCAATGGCTGCACGAGATCAAGTTCGACGGCTATCGCCTCCAGCCGCGCATTGAGGATGGCCGCGTGCAGCTCATCACCCGGGGCGGCCTCGACTGGACGTCTCGCTTCGGCACCGCGGTCTCCGACGCGCTCCAGGCCCTGCCCTTGGAAACCTCCCTCATGGATGGCGAACTGGTGGTGGAGGACGGCACCGGCGCATCGAACTTCTCCACGCTCCAGGCGGACCTCTCCGAGGGCCGGAAGGACCGCTTTGTTCTTTACCTGTTCGATCTCCTCTATCTCGACGGCTATGATCTGCGCGCAAGCCCCCTCATCGCCCGCAAGGAGGCGCTCGCCGCGCTTCTCGCCGGCGCCTCCGGCCTGCTGCGCCTCAGCGTGCATTTCGAGGAGAACGGCGCGCTGGTCCAACAGCATGCCTGCCGGCTGGGCCTGGAAGGCGTCGTCTCCAAGCGGCGGGAGTCGCCCTATCGCTCGGGCCGCGCGAAGGATTGGGTGAAGAGCCGCTGCAACGAGCGCCAGGAGATGGTGATCGCCGGCTATGTCCCCTCCTCCACCGGCCGCGACGCCATCGGCTCCCTGGTGCTCGGCTATTACGAGGATGGCGCCTTCACCCATGCAGGCCGGGTCGGCACCGGCTTCTCGCGCAAGACCGCCCACGATCTGATGCAGATGCTCCAGCCCTTGCGGCGCAAGACCAGCCCCTTCAAGGCGCGCCTTTCCGCCGAGGCGGCGCGCGACGCCGTGTTCGTGGAGCCGAAGCTGGTGGCGGAAGTGGAGTTCCGCGGCTGGACGGCGGACGACAACCTGCGCCACACTTCCTTCCGCGGCCTGCGCGAGGACAAGGACCCGCGCGAGGTGGTCCGCGAGACCAGGGAAAAGGCCATGGCCCCCGCACCCCGCAGCAAGGTGAAGCTCAGCCACCCCGACCGCATCTATTGGCCCGATGCCGGCGTCACCAAAGCGGGCCTCGCGGACTATTATGCCGAGGTGTGGCGGCTCATCAGCCCCTTCATCGTTAACCGGCCCCTGGCGCTGGTGCGATGCCCGGAAGGCATTACGGGCCAATGCTTCTTCCAGAAGCATGTCTGGCGCGGCGCCAGCAAGTCCATCCGCCTTGCAGAGGACCCGAAGGAAAAGGTCGGCGACCCGCTCATCACGGTCGCCGACCTCGACGGGCTCATCGGCCTCGTCCAGGCGGGGGTGCTGGAGATCCACCCCTGGGGATCGACCCTCGGCGCGCTGGAGCAGCCGGATCAGGTGATCTTCGATCTCGACCCGGGCGAGGGCGTGACGTGGCCCAACGTCATCAACGCTGCGTTCGAGGTGCGCGCCCGGCTGACCGCGCTCGGGCTTGAGAGCTTCGTGAAGACCTCCGGCGGCAAGGGCCTGCACGTGGTCGCGCCCCTGAAGCCGCAGGCGGACTGGGACGCGGTGAAGCCGTTCAGCAAATGGGTGGCGGATGAGATGGCGAAGGATGCGCCGGACCGCTTCATCGCCGTGGTGTCCAAAGCGAAGCGCCAGGGCAAGATCCTGGTGGATTATCTGCGAAACGGGCGCGGCAACACGGCGGTCGCCCCCTATTCCACCCGCTCCCGACCCGGCGCCCCGGTCTCCATGCCCCTCGCCTGGGAAGAGCTGTCGCCGGAGATCGGCGCGGCGCATTTCACGGTGCTGAACGCCGTGGCGCGGCTCTCAAATCTGGAGAGCGACCCGTGGGCGGATTTCCGCAAAGCCGCAAAGCCGCTGCCGGAGTATGGCGGGGTGAAGAAAGCGCGCGGGAAGGCGAAATGACCGGCCGCCGCTTTCCCCTCCCCCTCGAGTCGTTCCCTCTCCCGCTTGCGGGGGAGGGTTAGGGAGGGGGCACCTCAAGCAGAGCGAAGCTGCAATTGACTGAGACGTCGCACCACTTCCCCCTCCCCAGCCCTCCCCCGCAAGCGGGAGAGGGAGCGCGGTGCACCACACGGGGACAAAACCTCACGTCTTCCCCCGCCCCTTCTCCGCCGCCAGCGACCGCCGCAGCGCTTCGGTGATGTCCACCACGTTCGTCCCCGTCTCCTCCGGCTCGGCCGCAGCTTTCCGGCGGGGCGGTTTGCGGCCCTTCTCCTTGCTGGCGATGAGCTTGCGCAGGTCCTCCTGCACCGTGTCGGTGACGAGCTTCGGGTCCCAGGCGAGGGTGCGTTCAGTGATCAGGCTCTCCACCAGCCGCTTCACGTGGGGGTCCACCTTCTCCTCATCCTTGCCGGGAAAGAGGTTCTCCGGCTCGCGCACCTCCTCGCCATAACGCAGGGTCCAGAGCAGCATGCCCTTGCCGCGCGGCGTCACCAGAACCGGATGCTCGCGGCGATACAGGACGAGGCGCGCGAAGCCGGCGGTGCCGGTCTTCACCATGGCCGCGCGGATGACCGCAAAAGCCTCCTCCCCCACAGCTCCGTCGGGCGCCAGGAAATGGGGCTTGTCGTACCAGAGCCAGGGAATGGAGGCCTCTTCCACGAAGCTTTCGATGTCGATGGTGCGGGCGCTCTCCAGGGCCACCGCCTCCAGCTCCTCTTCCTCGAACACCACGTACTCGCCTTCCGAGCGCTCATAGCCG
The DNA here is from genome assembly GCF_040049275.1 of Aquabacter albus. Lineage (NCBI taxonomy): Bacteria > Pseudomonadati > Pseudomonadota > Alphaproteobacteria > Hyphomicrobiales > Xanthobacteraceae > Aquabacter > Aquabacter albus. The sequence continues at coordinate 128,994 of NZ_JBDZDT010000009.1, forward strand.
GCGCAGATCGTCCTCGTCCACGGGTTCGTCGGTGTCCGGGTCGTAATAGCTCGCCCGCACGCGATGGCCGGTCTCCCGGTTGATGGTGTGGAAGCGCACCTTCCCGCTCTCGGTGGTGGCGGGGGTCATGGTGACGGGGCAGGTGACCAGGGACAGCTTCAGGAAGCCCTTCCAGAACGCGCTGCGCGTGGGGCCTTTATTGCGCCGCGACGATGCCGGCCGCGCGGAAGCCTTGGACCGTCCCGCCATCTGCGTCATCCTCCTGCCGCGCCAACGCTCCAGCGCCTGCAAGGTTGCATCCCGCCCGGCCAAACTGACGCGGCCCGGAGGGGATGGCGGGGCAAGGCACGGCGTGTAAGAGACGGGCCCGTTATGCGATTATCGTTGCAGCAGAATATGTTGCCGACGAATTTATCGTCTCAGGCGAGGGGCAAGGCATGATTCCGGGCTTCGGCGCGCGGCGCCAGTTTTCAGACCTCTCCGAAAAGGAGATCCTCGCTCTCGCCATCTCGTCCGAAGAGGACGACAGCCGCATCTATGCGGACTATGCGGAGGCCGTCCGGGCCGAGTATCCCGCCACCGCCCAGGTGTTCGACGGCATGTCCGCCGAGGAGGACCGCCACCGGCAGGCGCTGATCGCCGACTTCCGGCGCCGCTTCGGCGAGCACATCCCGCTGGTCCGGCGCGAGCACGTCTCCGGCTATTATGCCCGCCGGCCCGTCTGGCTCGTGAAGAATCTCGGCATCGAGCGCATCCGCTCCGAAATCCAGCGGATGGAGGACGAGGCGGCCCATTTCTACAGCCAGGCGGTGAAGAAGGCGGGGGATGCCGGCACCCGCAAGCTGCTGGGCGACCTCGCGCTCCAGGAGCAGCAGCACCTTGCCACCGCCGAGGCGCTGGAGGCCGCCAACCGCCCCGACGAGGTGAAGCACGAGGAAGAGGACAAGGCGAAGCGCCAATTCGTGCTCACCTGGGTTCAGCCGGGCCTTGCGGGGCTCATGGACGGCTCGGTGTCCACCCTCGCCCCCATCTTCGCCACCGCCTTCGCGACGCAGAACTCCCACACGACGCTGCTCGTGGGCCTCGCCGCCTCCGTGGGCGCGGGCATCTCCATGGGGTTCACGGAAGCGGCCCATGATGACGGCGTCATTTCAGGGCGCGGCTCGCCCATCAAAAGGGGCCTTGCCTCGGGCATCATGACCGCCGTGGGCGGCCTCGGCCATGCGCTACCCTACCTCATCCCGAATTTCTGGACCGCCACGGCTATCGCCTGCCTCGTGGTGTTCGTGGAATTGTGGGTCATCGCCTGGATCCAGAACCGCTACATGGAGACCCCCTTCATGCGGGCGGTGTTCCAGGTGGTGCTGGGCGGCGCGCTGGTCCTGGCGGCGGGCATCCTCATCGGCGGAAGCTGAGCCCGCAAATAGCGCTCGCAAGCTGCGATAGCGGAATTATAGTGCCTCCCATTCGCCGGAATGCGGGGGCACATGGCAGAAATTCAGAACTCGACCTTCTTCGACATGACGAGCTACCAGCTCGTCAGCGGCGACCTCTTTCAACAGCTCCGCACGGTCTCGCCCACGGACCTGAACGCAATCGCGTCCATCTTCCAGCAGGCCTTTTATGCCCGGGCGTCACCGGACGTCACGGTCAGCGTGGTCGATGCCACTACCGTCCATGCCCCACCGAAGCTCTATCTCGGCCTCACGCTCGATCGCGCCACGCACCCGGCCGACCTTCTCAAGGAGAACTGGGCGACGCGGCAGCACGCCCTCGCCGACCAGACGGAAGTGGCGAACGCCTACGGCACCAACCCGGGCGTCTACAACACGGTCTCGACAGCCGTTGCCGGCATCGTAGCGGCGGGCGGCGGCAGCCTTGTTCCCAATACTACGGGCACCGGCAGCGCCATCACGCCGAGCGGCTATATCTCCACCGCCGAGTCCAGGACCATCTGGCTTGAACTGACGCCGCAGAGCTTCGAGGACCTGTTCCACACCCCGCTTCTCCAGGTCTCGGCGCCGGGCTGGGGCACGTATTATGCGTGGGCGGGAAACCTCTCCATCGACGACAGCATCCAGACCCATCTGGATGGCATCTGGGTCCAGGAAGGAATCCCGTCGAACGCGCTCGCGGCGGCCGAGACCCATGTGGTTCCGCTCAATCCCGACGACCCAGCCGACGCGCCGGGAATCCTCGGGCAGGGAAACGGCGCCAATGTCGCCGGAGGGAAGGTTGAGGCCGCCCCGAGCGCAGTCGGTGCCGCTTATCATTTCCCGCTGGACGGATCGGTCCAGACCCCGACCATCGCCCTCGTGGAAGGTGACGTCGGGAGCTATGCTGATCTCTTCGCCTATATCAACCAGTACCGCGTCTATATGGGGCATGCGCCTTATACGCAGCAGCAGTTTCAAGTGGTCTGGAACAGCGTGTACGGCGCGACGGGCGGGGATCCGGCGGAAATAGACCTCGATATCTCCATTCTCGCCGATGCGGTGCCCACGAGCACGCAGGTGCTCTATTCGAACAATGGGGACACCTACTTCACTTCCTACCAGCAGGCGATCTTCGATCAGATCAACAGGCCGAGCATCATCTCCTCCTCCTATCCGGAGGATGCCCGCTTCTCCCCCGATTCCCCGTTCCAGCGCGCCTATTACGAGCTGTTCGTGGATGCCCAGCTGCGCAACATCTCGGTGTTCCTCTCGGCCGGCGATGGCGGATCGCAATCGGAATATGGAACCGGCACGCCGCTGGTCCGGAACACCCACGGCATCCCCAATGCGGTGATCGTCGGTGGCACCTCCATCGCCCCCCTGAGCGCGGCGGAGAGTGACGCCACGCTCGCCACCATCGTCGCGCAGGCCAAGGACAAAGATCCCTCGACGCTTTTCGCCCTCACGGCCGCAGGCCTCAGCGCCCTGCCCTCGCACCTGTCGTCGAGCGTGTTCGAGACCTTCACGGAAGCGGTGTGGAACGTCTACTACCTGAACCCCGCGGGCACCTGGAACCCGGCCGATTTCGAGAATGCCAGCCTGTACATGCAGCCGGACTATACCGGCAACGAAGCGGGAACCGGCGGCGTCGACAGCACCTGGGACGCCCCGGCCTACCAGATCGACTTCGGCCTGAACCTCGTCAGCGCAGGACCCCATCCCCAACGCGGGCGCGGCACCCCGGACGTCGCGGCCCTGGCGGGCGGCGATTCCTGGTACGAGGTGCTCAATTCAAACTATACGAACGGCAGCTCTTCCAACCTGACCCACGGCTCCGGCGGCACCAGCGCCGCCACTCCGCTCTGGGCCGCCCTCACCGCCCAGCTCGACGCCGTGTTCCACGATCAGGGCCTGCCCTATCTCGGCTATTATAACGACCTTCTCTACATCGCCGCGGCGATCGCGCCGGGCGCCTTCAACGACATCACCCTCGGCAACAATGTCTCGACCTATTACCTTTACGACGGCGCGACGCCGGTGCCTGACGACAGCAATGTGATCTATGCCGGAGCGACCGGCGACCTCATCCTGCCCACCGGCATCGGCTATTATGCGGAAGCGGGATACGACCTCACCACCGGCCTCGGCTCGCCCAACGGGCTGCTCCTGGCGCGCGCACTTTCCTGGATCGCCCATTCCCAGATGAACGGCCCGTTCGCGCCGGATGTGGTAACGGCGCAGGATGCGGTGACGGCGCGCAGCGATGCCAGCCAGTCGCTCTTGGTGCAGACCAGCGGAGACCTCGGCGCCTTCCACTTCACCGCCGGCGACCAGTCCTATGAGGGCGTCTCGGACAGCGCGGCGCTGGCCTGGACGAGCCGTCTTGCGGGGCAGGTTCTCCAGCAGGATTTCGATCCCGATCTGGTGCGGCTCCTCGACGGCGCCGCGCACGGAGAGGTCTCGACCCTTCACGTGAACGCCGGTGACACGCTGTCCGCCAGGATGGACGGCACGGCCCTCGGCCTCTACCAGACCGCCCTTACCTCGTCTTACGGCTTCGCCGCGTTCGGTGGCCTCTATGCGGGGATCACGGTGGCGCGTCCGGTGGCCGTCGCGCAGATGGCGGACGATCCCATCAACCAGACCGCCGTCGTGCGCATGCGCCAGAACGGCGAGGATGACGTCTCGGTCAGCTTCTACAAGGTGGACGACCTGTCCGGCTCCATCCACGGCGTCGCGCCGGGCCAGGCCGGCTATGCGGCCCTAGCCGCCGCCAACGCCTATCAGACCAGCGAGGGCGGCACGTCCGTCGAAGGGCCGGGCTGGGGGAATTTCCTTCAGACGGAACTCACGGACGTCCATTCCGGCGACATCATCGCCATGACGCTCACCAACGGCGCCAACACCTATTGGGCCTTCGCGCCGGCCAACGAGATCGTGGACGGCGCGCCGGTCACACACCTGTGGAGCTACGGCCTCAATACCTGGGGCTGGGAAGATCTCTATGGCGGGGGCGACCACGACTATAACGATCTGGTCGTCCAGCTCGACTTCACCTCGACCGCCGGCAGCGGCTTCCTGATCTGACATGCGGCTCCGGGCGCGCGGGGGACGCCCGGAGCCTCGCCCTCGCCGGCCGTGAAATATTACGGCCGGCGTCGGGCGATCAGATGAGGATGTCCACCTGGGACGGGTTGAACTGTCCCGTCCCGACAAAGCCGAAGCTCACATCCGCATCGTGGCCGATGGCGCCGTTCCAGGCGGCGTTGCGGATGACGTAGCCGTCCGCATCGTGGGAGACGATCTCGGCGTTCCAGATGTCCGTGATCTGGTACGGCATGTCGATATGCATCTCCCAGCCAGTCGTCGCCGCCCCCTCATTGTGGATGGCGATGGAGGCGTTGAAGCCGCCGCTCCAGGAATCCACCAGCGAGAGCAGGGCTTCCAGATCACCCGAGGGCTCGTGGCCAGGGCCACCGGGATTGCCAGGGCCGCCCGTGCCGGGGTCCGTCGGGGTGGTGGGCGCCGTGTCGTCATCGGTGATGGTGGCGATGCCCTGCGCGATGCCGAGCACCGCGCCATGGGCGTCGGTGAGCACGAGGTTGAAGTGCTCGTTCGGCTCGTCGTTCGCATCCGCCGTCACCGGGACCAGGATGGTCTTGGTGGTCTCGCCGGGCGCGAAGGTGAGCGTGCCGCTGACCGAGGTGAAGTCGCTCGCGTCCGCATCGCCGGCGATGGTGTGGTAGTCCACCGTCACCGCGTCGGCGGAGGCCTCGGAGAGCGTCACCACGAAGGCGGCATGGTTCTGGTCGCCGGGATCGCCCCCCTCGCCGCCGGGCACATCGTTCTCGAAGTCGAATTGGATGGGCTCGAGGAAAGCGAGCTTCTCCGTGTGCACGGTGCGCCAGTCGTCCTTCAGGATGCCGCCCGTATCCACCGAGTTCGGGTTCCAGGACCAGTAGGTCCAGCTGATGCCCTGGTCGGTGTCCGGAATGTCGGAGACGCCGTCATTGTTGAAGTCGCCCGACATGTAGGAGGTGAGCGCCTCCAGCCACGGGGCGTCCTTCGGGTCCTCCAGCTTGGCGCCGAACTCGCCGATATAAACCGGCGCGATCCCCTCGCGGTAGATATAGCCCCACGCCTCGTCGAACACCTCCGGCAGGTGCTGGGCGAAATCGGGATTCTGGAACCAGCTCTGCGGATAGACCGAGTTGCCGTAATCGTGGGCCGAATAGACCAGCTTGTTGTCGAGGTTGAGATCGATGGGCCGGTCGCGCACGCCTTCGAGGTTGCCGCCCCACCAGTAGCTGTCGCCGTCATAGGTGCCGACACCCTCGACGAAGATCAGCCAGTTGGGATTGACCGCGCCGATGGCATTGCCGGCCCGCTCGGCCGCCGCCGCCCAGTCGTTCGGCCCGCCGCCGCCCCAGGTGCCGTTATAGGGCTCGTTGTGCAGGTCCGCGCCGATGACGGTGGGGTCGTTCGCATAGCGCTGCGCCAGCATCTGCCAATCGGAGATCCACTGGGATTCCGGATGGGCGCTGTCGTACCAGAGGCCGTTGTCGGACGTGCCGCCGCCGAAATTGGAGCGATGGTGATCGAGGATGATCTTCATCCCGATGTCCCCGGCATAATCGACGATCTTGTCCATGATCTGGAGCGGGGTGAGCCCTTGCAGATCCGGGTTCTGGAAGAAGTCGATGCCGGCCGCGGAATTGCTGTGCAGCATGTCCGTGGCGAAGGGCAGCCGGATGGTGTTGAAGCCCAGATCCTTCATCTGGTCCATCATCTCTTTGTAGCTGCGCGTCCAGATGCCGTGGGGCGAGGCATTGCTGGATTCGAAGCCGAACCAGTTCACGCCCGCGATCTGCACGGTGTTGCCATCGGCATCGACGATCTGGTTGCCCTCGGTGGAGAACCAGCCCGAGGCCGCCGCGCCCGTGGCCGGGTTGCCCTCCGTCACCGTTACGTCGGAGACGTTGAGGGTCGGCTGGGTGGGCTGCGGGCCGGCGGTGTCATCATTGGTGATGGTGCCGGTGGCCGTGCCGTCGGCGATGGTTGCCCCGGTGGGGGCGGTCAGCACCAGCGAGAAGGCCTTGTTCGGCTCGACGACGCCATCGCCGATGGCCGAGACATGGACCATCTTCGAGGTCTCGCCGGGCGCGAACGTGATGGCACCGGAGTTTGCCACATAGTCGCTGCCGGCATGTGCGGTGCCGTCTGCCGTGGCGAAGTTCACCGTCACCGCCGTGGTCGAGGCAGCCGAGAGCGTGATCAGGAACATGCCTTGGCCCGGCGCGCCGTCCGCACCCTCGGCGAAGGTGATGTCACCCACCGAGAGTGTCGGCAGCGGCGCCGCCACGTCGTCATTAGTGATCGTGCCGGTGGCCGAGCCATCGGCGATGGTCGCCCCGCTCGGCGCGGACAAGGCGAGGGTCAGTGTCTCGTTGCCTTCCACCACCACGTCGCCGTTCACCGTGACGTGGACCATCTTGGAGGTCTCGCCCGGCGCGAAGGTGAGCGTGCCTGACAGCGCCGCATAGTCGGACCCGGCGAGCGCCGTGCCGTTGGCGGTCCCATAGGACACCGTCACCGACGTCGTGGAAGCGGCGGACAGGGTCACCATGAACATGAGCTGCGTGGTGCCCGCATTGCCCTCGGTCACGGTCGCATCGCCCACCGACAGGGTCGGCACCGGGGCCGCCACATCGTCATTGGTGAGGGTGCCGGTGGCCGACCCATCGGCGATGGTCGCGCCGCTCGGCGCGGACAAAGTGAGGGTCAGCGTCTCGTTGCCCTCCACCACCACGTCGCCGTTCACCGTGACGTGGATCATCTTGGAGGTTTCGCCCGGCGCGAAGGTCAGGGTGCCGGACAGCCCGGCATAATCGGACCCGGCGGTCGCCGTCCCGTTGGCCGTGCCGTAGGACACCGTCACCGGCGTCGTGGAGGCGGCAGACAGGGTCACCATGAACATGAGCTGCGTGGTGCCCGCATTGCCCTCGGTCACGGTCGCATCGCCCACCGACAGGGTCGGCAGGACCGGCTCGGGATCGCCGCCCGAAGGCACCCCATTGATGGTGAAGCCGGTGGCGGTGGTGCCGCCGCTGCCGGGGGTCGCCTGGAAGCCGAAGGAGACGTCCTGGTTGGCGCCCACCGCCCCGTTCCAGGCCGCGTTGCGGATCACATAATGGTTGCCCACATGGCTGACGATCTCGGCATTCCAGATGTTGGTGATGTTGAAAGAGGCATCGAACGCCACCGTCCAGCCATTGAGGGCGGAGGCGCCCGCCTCCACCGTCATGCCGGCAACGAAGCCCGCGCCCCAATTGTCGTTGACGTCATAGTCCACGGAGGCGCCGCCGGTGGGCGGAACGGCCACGTCGTCATTGGTGATGGTGCCCGTGGCCGCGCCGTCCGCAATGGTCGCGCCGGTGGCGTTGGAGAGGTTCACGAGGAACGTCTCGTTCGCCTCCACGGCCGTGTCGCCATTCACCGTGACATGGACCATCTTGGAGGTCTCGCCCGCCGCAAAGGTCAGCGTGCCGGACAGCGCCGCATAGTCCGAGCCAGCGGTCGCGGTGCCGTTGGACGTGCCGTACTGCACCGTCACCGGGCCGGTCGCGGCCTGGGACAGGGTCACCATGAACATCAGCACGGACGTGCCGGCATTGCCCTCGGCGATGGAGACATCGCCAATGGAGAGCGCCGGCAGGACCGGCGCCACCACGTCGTCATTGGTGATGGTGCCGGTGGCCGAGCCGTCCGCGATGGTGGCGCCGGTGGCGTTGGAGAGCGCGACCGTGAAGGTCTCGTTGGCCTCCACCGCCGTGTCGCCATTCACCGTGACATGGACCATCTTGGAGGTCTCGCCCGCCGCGAAGGTCAGCGTGCCGGACAGCGCCGCATAGTCGGACCCGGCGGTCGCCGTGCCGTTGGCCGTGCCGTACTGCACCGTCACCAGGCCGGTCGCGGCCTGGGACAGGGTCACCATGAACATGAGCACGGACGTGCCGGCATTCCCCTCGACGATGGAGACATCGCCGATGGAGAGCGCCGGAACCACCGGGGCGACCGCGTCGTCATTGAGGATGGTGCCGATGGCGATGCCGTCCGCAATGGTGGCGCCGGCGGGCTGGGAGAGAGTCACGGTGAAGGTCTCGTCCGCCTCCGCCGCCGTGTCGCCCATGATGTCCACATGCACCATCTTGGACGTCTCGCCGGGGGCGAACGTGATGGTGCCGGTGGTCCCTGCATAGTCCGAGCCGGCGATGGCCGTGCCGTTGGAGGTGGCGTACTGCACGGTCACGGGCTCGGTGGACGCCTTGTCCAGCGTCACCGTGAACATGAAGTGCATGTGCTCGCCATTGCCCTCGGCCACCGCCATGTCCGCGATGGACACGGCCGGCAGCGTCTCCGGCGTATCGTCGATGTCGTCATTGACGATGGTGCCCACCGCCGACCCGTCCATGATGGTGGCATTGGTGGGCGAGGAGAGATGCAGGCTGAAGCGCTCGTCCAGCTCGACGAGGGCATCGCCCGCCACCTCCACATGGATCATCTTGGAGGTCTCGCCGGGCGCAAACGTGATGGTGCCCACGGTGGAGGCGTAGTCCTGGCCGGCGGTGGCGGTGCCGTTGAGGGTGGAATAGCTCACGGTGACGGGGCTGGTGGAGGGCGCAGACAGGGTGACCGTGAACATGATGTGGGTGGTGCCCGCATCGCCCTCGCTCACCGCGCCGTCGTCCACCGACAGCACGGGCAAGGCGGCCGGCGGAGTGGCATTGTTGATCAGCCCCTGCCATTCGGTGCGCGCGCTATTGTCCAGCGCGATGATGTTGTTGAACTCCAGCTCATAGAGGGAGACCCCCTCGAGCGTGTAGGTCTGGTTGTTCCCCGTGATGGAGATCACGGTGGAGCCATCCACCTCGGTGACGGTGAATTCGTAATCCTTGAACCAGCCGAAATCGAGCTTGTCCGCGGCCGGGTTGAAGTCGATCACCGTGTCGGTGCCGTAATGCCATCCGATCACGGTGGTGACGCCCACCTCGCCCGAGGGCGGCGTGCCGCCGCCGGCGCCGTCCGGCCACTCATTGGTGCCGGCCACGGGCACGCCCTGGGGCAGCACATGGTCGTCGGGCACCGGGCCGAGGCCGAGCTGCAGGGCGACGCGGTCCTCGCGCACCTGGGCGAAGTGGAACACGAAATTTTCCACCGACAGCTCGGCTTTGGTGACGCCCAGAAGGATGAGCGCCTGCCCCGTGCCGGAATTGGAGATCACCACCCCGTCAGGGCTGTCCTCCATGTAGATCTGCTCGCGGGTGCCGAAATAGCGGAAGTCCACGGTGTCGGTGGCCGGGTCGAACGCGACGCGGTCGATCTGGCCGATCTCGTGCGAGCGGGCATAGACGGTGTGGGGCTCGGGCGTGACGCCCTGCTCCCAGGCGAGCGCGCCGGAGAGGTCCTGGCGCAGATGGTCGTTCTGGATGGGCGTGAAATTGTCGATGGTGAGCTGGGACAGGGAGACGCCGACCACCACGGCCACCTCGCCCGACCAGGGGTTCAGGAAGCCCACGCCCTGGGGCGTGTCCACGACGATGAAGTTGTGGACGCTGACATCGCCGAAATCGAGCTTGTCCTTGGCCGGGTCGAAGCCAACGATGTCCGCCCCATTGGTGGTGACATGGAAGATGCGGCCGGGCTCGCCGGTGCCGGGATTCTCCCCAGGGTTTTCGCCCGGATTCTCACCCGGATCTTCACCGGGATCCTCGCCCGGCCCTTCGGGCTCCTGCGGCGTGCCGGAGCCTTCGCCGTTCAGCACGAAGCCGGTCGCGGCCTTGCCGCCAGCGCCCGGCCCTGGGGCGGCCTGGAAGCCGAAGGAGATGGCGCCTCCCGCCGGCACGTCGCCATTCCAGGCGGCCGCGCGCACCACGTAATGATTGCCCACATGGCTGACGATCTCCGCATTCCAGATGTTGGAAATGTCGAAGGTCGCCTCAAACTCCACCGTCCAGCCATCGAGGCCTTCAGCGCCGCCAGGAACGGTCATGCTGGCCACGAAGCCAGAGCCCCAGTCGTCGGCCACGGTGTAGTCGATGTTCGCCATTGGTGTCGCTCCCCTGCGGAGGCGCGCGTCGCGCCCCGTTGAAGTTGGGAAAGTGATGTCATGGCGTTTGGGAATGTGCACCGGGTGGGGCGCGCGCACTCGATGAACGCGGCAGGAAAAACGCCGAGCCCGGCGCACGCTTCGGCGTTTGCCGGCATAAGGTTTCCCCAGCGGCCATCTTGCCCGGCGCTGCGGAATGGACTTTGCTGGCGCCGCGCTCCGCCAGCGCGTCCGGAGACCTCCCCTTGCCCCCCATGCAGGCCCCGCTGAAGGAGAAGGTGCGCGCCTGGTGGCATGGCCTGCCCCTCTTCTGGCAGGCGCAGATCATCGGCTGGGGCCTGTTCGCTGTGGTGGACCTGGTGAACCGGCAGCTCACCTATCACAGCTTTCCCATCGCGCTGGCCATCACGGTCATGGTCTGCCCCGTCCTCGTGCTGCTCTCCACCGGTCTGCGGGCGGTCTATGCCCGCACCATCCCCGGCACGCGCCTCAGCACGGCCTCCCTCGCCATCATCGTTGCCTTCTCCACCGCGTCGGCGGTGGTGGTGGTGAGCGTGGTCGCGGGCATCCGGCAGGTGTCGGGCTGGAGCATTCCCTTATGGCATCCGTTCGACGAAGTGGCGGTGCCGCTGATCCATTACAGCTTCGTGCTCTCGGGCTGGAGCATCTGCTATTTCTGGATGCGCGCCGAGCTGGACCGGCGGGCGGACCATCAGAGGACCATGGTGGCGGAGGCGGAGGCGCTGCGCGCCGAGATCCAGCAGTTGCGGATGCAGCTCGATCCGCATTTCCTGTTCAACGCCCTGAATGGGGTCGCAGAGGAAATCCCGGAGCATCCCCACGCCGCGCTCGCCATGATGCGCGACCTCACCGACTATCTGCGCCACTCGCTCGCGGGCATCGACACGCCGGTGGTGCCGGTGCATGCGGAGGTGGCCTCGCTCGCCGCCTATCTGCGCATCCAGGAGGCGCGGTTCGGCAAGAAGCTGCGCACCCATCTCCACACGGACCACGCGGCATCGATGCGCCCCATCGCCAACTTCCTGCTTCAGCCCCTGGTGGAGAATGCGGTGAAGCACGGCGCCCGGGGCGGGCACCTGGAGGTGGGGATCAATATCGCGCTGGTGGCGAATGCCCTGAAGGTGGTGATCGTCAATACGGGAACGCTGGATGGCGCCACCGGACGGCGGCGCGGACGGGGCATCGGGCTCAAGAATGTGCGGCGGCGGCTGGACGTGCATTATCCCGGGCGGCATACCTTCACCTTGAGCGAAGCCGGTGGCGACGCCGAGCACCCCAGTGAAAGCCGGGTGGTCGCAACCTTGGTGCTGGAGGGTGAGCCGTGCTCCGGGTCCTGATCGTCGATGACGAACCCCTCGCCCGCCGTGCCATGCGGCGCCTTCTCGCCTCCCATCCGACGGTGGAGATCCTCGGGGAGGCGGAGAGCGTCACTGAAGCCATGGACGCGATCCTGCGCACCCAGCCGGACCTCGTCTTCCTCGACATCGAGCTGGACGGGGGCGATGGCTTTGACCTCCTCGCGGCGCTGGAGAACCCGCCCAAGGTGGTGTTCGTGACCGCCTATGCGGAGCATGCGGTGGAAGCCTTCGCCGTGGAGGCCGTGGACTATCTCCTCAAGCCCGTGGCGCCGGAGCGCCTCGCGGAAGCGCTGGGACGGGTCCAGCGGCTGGTCGTGGACAAGGTCGGCAAAAGCGAGGCCGGCCTCATCGAACTGCGCACGCCGAGCCGCACCGTCCTCGCCGCGCCCGCCGACATTGCTGCATTGAAGGCGGACGGCGACTTCACCCGCGTTCTCCTGGCCGACCAGCCGCCGCTGATGATCTGGCGCACGCTGGGCCATTTCGAGGGTCTGCTGCCCTCCCCGCCCTTCCTGCGCCTCGGCCGTTCGCTGATGATCAATCGCGACCGCCTGCGCCAGATCGAGGCGCGCACACGGGACGACGTCCGCCTGACCCTGATGGGCATGGCCGAGCCCCTCGCCATCGGCCGCGCCGCCGCACTGCGGCTCAAGGAGGCGATGGGGGGACAGCGGCTTTAGCCCGCCTCCCCCGAGCGCAACTTGGTGAGGAATCAGTCTCCGCCGAGCATCACAGGCTGTGTCCCTGCCCCCGAGAAGACCTCCCCGAGAGGCACAGGCTTCAGCGTCGTCGCCTCGGCGTCCGGCCTGATGAAATCGTACTTCAGGACGCGCGCGCCCCCGCTCGGCGACGCGATGCCGCTCACCAGCAGGTTGGCGCCCGTGGTCGTGCTCGTGGTGGCGACCCGCGTGCCGGACGTTCCGCCGAACGGCTCGAAGCTTGCGATCTCGCGGAAGGTCGGGCCATGGCCATGCTCCACCGGGCTGTGGAGATAGAGGGCGGGGCCGCCATCCAGGGCCGAGCCGCTGGAGAAGACCTTCACCGTGCCCGCCTGGGCGAGCTGGCTGACCACGATCCGCTCCGCCCCGCCGAGCGAACCGGCAAGCCAGCCCGTGCTGAGGGAAACGCCGTCCTTATAGGCATCCCCGAACGGCACGAAGGCGGCGGTCAAAGTGGGCTTGTCCGGCTCGGCCCCATGTATTCCGCCATGCGCTGCGGCCTGGCTGGCGCCATTGTCCACGGGCTTCAGCAGCGGGAAGGCGAACACCTTCACCTCGGCCCGCGTGCCGGCGCCCAGCGCGGTGACGATGCTGAAGCGGCCCGTCGCATAATCCACGAAGCCGGTGGCGATGCTCACGCCGGAGCGGTCGCCGGCATAGGGGCTGAAGCTCGAGAAGAGCGCCGGCGCTGTGCCCGGCGCTGACGGCAGCGCGGAGCCATAAACCCGGACCTCGCTCGGGATGCCGGGGCCGGACCCCACGACGATGTTGTCAGCGCTCGTCCCGTCGATCTGCGCCGCCGCCACGCTGACCCCGCCGCGCGCCTCGGCGGCGAAGGGCTGGAAGCGCGTAAGCTCGGTCGCAAACGGGCCTTTCCCGTCTTTGCCCTGGCCCGCATAGGCCACAACCTCAGGCGCGCGGTCCTTGCCGGTGCCGACGATCAGGTCCAGCACGCCGTCATCGTCCACATCCCCCATGGCGACGCTGACACTGCCTTCGTATCCGGGGAACGGGGTGAGCGTGGCGAGGAGCCGGTCGCCGTTGCCGTCATAGATGCGCACCTCGGCCGCCTTGCCCGGAGCGCCCGGCACCGCCACCGCATAACTGGAGACCGCGGGGATGACGCTCACGAGCATCATCAGCCCGTTATCCTCGTGGTTCAGCCGGTGGCAGTGCAGCACGAAGATGCCCGTATAGTCCTCGAACTTGGTGCGGATCTCGAGAATGCCGGGCTCCACCACGCTTTCGTCGCCGAGCATGGTGGGCGCCGGGGCGTTGGCATTGTCCACGCCGAATTTGTCCGCGCCGGTGCGAAGCCCGGTGGTGGGGTCGTAATATTCGGTCACCTGGAAGTCGTTGACGTGGACGTGGATGGGGTGCTCGTCATTGTTGTAATTGACGAACCTCCATTCCTCGACCGAACCGAGCCGGGGCTGGATCAGCGGCACGTTGGGAAATGCCCCGCCATCGAAAGCATAGATGAACGCCTTCGAATCCGATGGGCTTACGAGGTTGTTGAGGAAGCCTCCGGAAATCTTGATCTCCCGCTTCAAATCGGGAGCCACGCCGGAGAGATCTTCAAAAGAGGTGTAGGCGCCGAGCTGTTGTCCTTCGGCGAACGCGGTGGTCACGCCTTTGCCTTCCGAGGGCACAGCCTTGGCCAGCACCTGGGTCGGGAAGACGAAAAAGCCGTCGGCATAGCTCACGCCGGAGGGCTGAACGCTGAGGCTGCCGAGCACCGCCGGAGGATTGTCGCTGCCGTCATTGGTGTAGAGCACGCCGGGCGCCGTGACCGTCTTGGCGCCGCCGCCGCGGGGCGGCATCTCAAGGATCAGCTCGCCCTCCGAGGGGATCGTCACCGCAATGGCGAACCGGCTCGCCGGCGGGATCAGAAGCCGCGTGCCGTCATCGGTGACGGGATAATGGACCTTGGTGTAGGGATTGCCGTCCTGGCCGACGATGGCGATCTTCGGGTGCCGCCCGGTCGCCGTCTCCGTGAGCTGGACGTTCATGTAGGCGATGTCGCTGATATTCGCGAGCACCCAGATCTCCGTCTGGCCGGCCTTGCTCTTGATCACCGGCTGGAACTGGCCGTTGACCGTGAATTGCGTGTCGCGCTGGTAGTCGGGGAGCGATGGGTCGGCCGGCACATCCAGGTCGGCCCGGCCGCCGAGCGCGCTGAAGCGCATCAGGTTGCTCGGAATGAACTGCAGGAGCCCGCGCATGTTGTGGATGGAGAGCGGGCCTTCGTACCAGATGGTGAAGTATTTCTCCCCCACCTTGGACTGGCTGAAATTGACCGGCGTCAGCAACGGACGGTAGGTGCCCTTGGCCAGCTCGTCCCCTTTGGGCGGGGTTATGGTGCTGACGAATTGCGGCCAGTACGCGTTGTTGAGCTGCGCGAGGCCGCCATCGCGATCGAACACGAAATTATACTGGAGCGCCATGTTCCGGATGGGAATGTTGTTCTGCGTGACCAGCGGCAGGTTGCCATCCGTGCGCCCGATGGAGAGCAGGCCGGCAAGGCCGGTATAGACCTGCGCCGCCGTGAGGCCGTGCAGGTGCGTGTGATACCAATAGGCCCCCTGCGGCATATTTTTGGGAACGTCGTAGACGTAGGTGTTCGACATGCCGTCGGGGATGTGCAGCAGGACGTTGTCGGAATTCCCCTTCGGGCTCACGTGAAGCCCGTGAACATGAAGGTTCATGGGCGATGAGGTCATCTGCTCGGGATAGAGCGGAACCTGCTGGCCCTTGGGCGTGTACTGGGGACTGTAATAATCCCTGATGGTGAGATTTGAGAGGGCGTTGTCCAGGTGGACGATCAGCCTCTCACCGGGGAACACCTGCAAGGTCGGCGCCGGATAGAGGTTGCTGCCTGACATGCGGCCGTTCGACGAGGTGCCGCGGATCACCTGATAATCGAAGAGGAGGAAGTTCTTCACTGGCGAAGCGACCGTGTCGAGGACGGCCTCGCTTTGGCGCCCGGTGAGCCGAACCTCCAGGACGCCGTCCTTGCTCGCCAGCGTCACCGGCTCGCGGAAGTCCGGCCGCACGGAGGGATCGATCCGGCCTGCGGGGGTCTGCGCCTGGGCGGACAGGCCAGCCCCGCAGCACACGGACAAGGCCACGGCGATGCCCGTCGCCAGCTTGGAGATGAGGCGGCGAGGCCGCAAGGCGGCACTGAGCGGCGTGCTGTCCATGATTCCCCCCGTCTCGCGGCGCGCTGATACGCAGGCGAGATTCGCGCACGCTGCCGCGCACGATTTCAAGGGCGTAGCACAGATCTACGCCGCCGGGCGGTCCCGCGAAGTGCTTCTGCACCTTACCTCGTTGGACCGCCCATGTGGCGGAGCGTCCAAGTTTCAGCCCGCCAGCGCTTCCAGCTCCGCCATCAGCGCGTCGGGCACCGGAACGCCGTCGCGGGCGCGAACAGCGGCCAGGGCGCGGGAGCGGTCACCGGGAAGGAGAATCTCGTCCACCCCGTCCTGCCGGGGCAGGGCCGTGATGGTGGCGCGCAACGCCTCCACCTCGGCGTTGAACGCTTCGCGCGTGGTGAAGGCGGCAATGTCCATCACCATGAGCATGGCGCTCGACCCGCGCCCCGGCCCGTCCGGATCGGCCAAGGTGGGCGCCAGGACCGGCGCGCCGGCGAGCACCCCGGTCATGGCCTCGAACATCAGGGCGAGGCCCGAGCCCTTCGGCCCGCCCAGCGGCAGGGGGATGACGCCTTCCTTGGCCCGCGTGGTGGGCTTTCCATCCTTGGTCAGGGCCCAGCCCTCGGGGATTTCGGCGTCCCGCGCCGCAAGCTGGCGCAGCCGGCCGAAGGAGGCGATGCTCGACGCCATGTCCAGAAGGATCGGCCCGCCGGCGCCGCCGGGCACGGCCATGGCGATGGGGCTGGTGGGCGCGCTCGCCACCTTCGCCCCGTGATAGGCCATGATGGGCTTGCCGGAGCAGATGACGATGGCCGCCATGCCCGCCTCCGCCGCGCGCAGGGCGTAATAGCCGATGGCCCCGGTGTGGGTGGTGCGCTTCACCAGCGCGAAGCAGCCACCCTGCTCCCGCGCCCGCGCGATGGCGATGTCGGTGGCCGCCACCATCGCCACCGGGCCGGCGGCGCGGTTCGCGTCCAGCAGCAGGGTCGCGGGAAGCTGCTTCTCCACCACGAGACGCCCGGCCGGATCCAGCTCGCCGGTACGGACCATCTGCACATACCAGGGCACGCGCACCACGCCGTGGCCGTCGCGGCCGGTGAGATGGGACCAGACCAGCATGTCGGCCAGGGTCGCGGCATCTTCCTTGGTGCTGCCGACGCGCGTGAAGATGCGCACCACCAGATCATGGAGGTGAGCGGGATCGCGCAGCGGCGCGCCGGACTTCGGCGCCGGGGACGGACTGTCATTCATGGGGACGCCTCAACTCCGCATATGGGGGTGCCGTCGAACCGAGCGCCGGGATCAGTCCCGGTGCCCGGGCGGCGGGCCGTCGCCCCAGAGATTGACCGCATCCTTCGCGCTCCAGACCTTGGGGCGCTGCGGGCGGTCCCTGTGCCAGGGGCGCGGATCATAATAGCCAAGCTCCTCGTTGGACATGGTGTCCAATTCCGTGAACAGCTCGACGATCTGGCCCTGCGGGTTGCGGTGATAGGTGAAGATGTTGTGGCCGATGCCGTGCCGCCCGGGCCCCCAGGTGAGCTTGTAGCCCGAGCGGGAGAGCCAGTCGCAGGCGGTCTGCAGATGCGCCCAGTCCCTCAGCTCGAAGGCCATATGGTGCATGCCCTGGCGCGGCGCGGCGATGAAGTTGCAGGTGTGGTGGTCCGGCCCGCAGCGCAGGAAGACGAAGAAGTCCTCCATCCAGTCGGCGATCCGGAAGCCGAGGATGTTCCGGTAGAAATTCACCGCCTCGTGGATCTCGTTCACATAGAAGGCCGCATGGCCGAGCTTCAGTGGCGAGATGGCGGGCGTCGGCGGCACAAGTGCGGGCGGGGGCGCCGCGTTGAACAGCTCGATGCCCGTGCCATTGTAGTCGCGGAAGGCGAGCACCGCTGCGATATCCGGGTGCGGGTCGCTCCGCAGCTCCGAGGCGATTCCGTGCCCGTCGAGCCATTTGGCGAGATCGCAGAGCGGGGTTTCCGCGCTGGTCTCGAAGGCCAGCGCCTGACAGGCGGTCGCATCGCCGTGCGAGAGCAGCACGCAGGTCTCGCCCAGGGGGCTCGCGAGGTGGATCGTGCCGCGCGCGCGGCTGGTCTCGGAAAGGCCGATGACCTGGGCGTAATAATCGGCAAGCTGCTCGGTGTCCGGCGAGGCGAACGCGGCAAATGCCAGGCGGTTGATCCTGATCATCGGAATATGCTGCCCTCAACTGTCGGCCCCTGAGAGGCCGGCATAGGTCAATTAGATCACATCTGATATTAGATCAAGCCTCGAAGCCAAGTCTCTCCGCTGCGCCCCTGGGTCACATTTGATATTGATTATTATGAGACATTGGCATCACAACGACTGCGCCGCTTGGGACGGACTTCACCCAAAGGGGACATGACATGACGCCGAGAAGCATCGCTTTGGCGCTTGCCGCCTTCACGTTCCTCTCGCCGGGCATCGCCGCGGCGGAATTTCCCGACCGGACCATCGAGGTAACAGTCACCTTTGCCCCGGGCGGCACGCCGGACGTGCTGGCGCGCGCCCTCTCCGAGGGGCTCTCGGCGAACCTGAAGCAGCCGGTGGTGGTGCTGAACCGGCTCGGCGCCGGCGGCGCGGTGGGCGGGGCCATGGTCTCCCGTGCCAAGCCCGACGGCTACACCCTGCTCTTCTCGCCCGCGCTCATCGCCTCGGTGGTGCCGGTGATGCAGCCGGCCGCCGGCTTCACGGCCGAATCCCTGGAGCCCATCTGCCAGACCTTCGAAAGCCAGATGGCGCTGATCGTGCCCAACGATTCGCCCTACAAGTCCGTAAAGGATCTGGTGGAGGCCGCACGGAAGACGCCGGACAAGCTCACCTGGGGCCATGCCGGGCGCGGCTCCATCCCGCATCTGACCATGCTGGAAATGGCCAAGACCGCGAACATCAAGGTGGTGGAGGTGCCCTATAAGGGCGACGCCGAGACCGTGCCGGCGCTCATGGGCGCGCAGATCGATTTCGCGCCCATCACCCTGTCCTCAGTGCCCGAAGGGCGGGTGCGCATCATCGGCCTGTTCGCCGAACAGCGGAACCCGCTCATCCCGGATGTTCCCACCGTGAAGGAGCAGGGCTTCGACGTGACGCCCACCAGCTTCGGCGGCCTGTTCGCGCCCAAGGGCGTTCCCGCCGACGTCAAGACGCGGCTGGAAGCGGCCTGCAAGGCAGCCGCCGCAAGCCCGCGCTATGTGGAGACCGCCAAGAACCTGCGCCTCAGCCCGAATCTCTATTATCCCGCCTCCGCGTTTGCCGCCCATTTGAAGGTGGACATTGCCGAGAAGGCGCAATTGCTGAGCACGCTCGACACAAAGTAGCCC
Source organism: Aquabacter albus (assembly GCF_040049275.1). Taxonomy (NCBI): domain Bacteria; kingdom Pseudomonadati; phylum Pseudomonadota; class Alphaproteobacteria; order Hyphomicrobiales; family Xanthobacteraceae; genus Aquabacter; species Aquabacter albus. The sequence goes on from NZ_JBDZDT010000009.1 coordinate 148,127, forward strand.
GCTGGACAGCTTTCCGGTTACGGCCCTGTTCCGGTATGAGGAACGGGGACCATCGCCGGGGAGCAGGAGAGATCATGGCCGCAGCAGTGCCGCGCCGGAGCCGCCGTGCGGAAGCGCAAGCCCGTTCTCTGGCGCGCCTCAACGGCGCGGAGGCGGTGCTGCGCACCGAGCTTTCCCTGCTCTGGCGCATCCATGTGCTGTCCTATCTCATGGTCCGCCGCGTCCACGCGGACCCGAGCCTGCATTCCGGCCTCTCCCTGGTGGCCTGGCGCGTGCTGCTGACGCTGGCGCACGTGCCCGGCCTTTCCGCCAACGAGATCACCGCCTTGTGGGGTTTCGAGAAGATGGCGGTGAACCGGGGCGTCAAGGAATTGCTGGGCCGCGACCTGATCGCCGGCGCGCCGGATCCCCATGGCGGGCGGCGCATTCCCCTGACCCTGACGCCGGCCGGCATCGCTTTCCACGCCACCGCATGGCCCGGCGCCGCCACTGACTACGGGGCTCTGGCTTCCGCGCTGACGGCCGGCGAGCTTGAGACCCTCTCAGGGCTGATGGACAAGCTGATCATAAGGGCGCGCGAAGTGACTGCGGGCGACGAGGAGTAGGCCGGTTCGGAGCCGTCATGGCGGGGCCTGACCCGGCCATCTGGTGCCCCTTCTTCCCCGAGGATCCCCGGATCAAGCCCGGGGATGGCGCCCTTTCGGCGCGTCCTCACACCACCGCGGGGAAATAATCCTTCAGCCAGTTGCGGATGACCCCCCACACCCTCGGATTGTCCTCCGAGAACATCCAATGGTCCGCATCGCTGAACAGATGCATCTCGGCGGGCTGGCCGGCATGCTGGAACAGAGAGATGGACTGCTCGGTGGGCGTCACCGAATCCGACGCGCTGTGGAGCAGGAGCAGCGGGCGCGGGGCGATCTTTCCCACCACCTCGTCTGCCATGAAGTCGAACATGCTCTGGGCGGTCTCGGCGGGGAATTCCTGGAGCGCGTTGGCGGGCCAGAGCTTCACCTCCTGCTTCGCCATATTATCCTTCACATGGACCGGCACCGGCACGATGGCATCGCGCGGCACCATGAGCGAGCGGCCGTGCGCGGCGCGGTATTTCGGGCCGTCCTCCAGGATCTTCATGAAGCGCGCCCAGGCGTCCGGCGTCGAATGCTGGCCGCGGAACTTGCGCTCGCCATTGCCCCAGCCGCCGTTGGAGATCACCGCGGCGATGCGCTCGTCCACGCCGCCTGCATAGACCGCCACGGCCCCGCCGAAGCTGGTGCCCACCACGGCGATGCGCTTGGGATCGACCCCGCGCTGGGTGGCGAGGAAGGTGACGGCATTCTGCGTGTCGGCCACCTGCTCCAGGCAGATCACCCTCCCCCGCTCGCCCCCGCTGGTGCCGCAGCCGCGCATGTCGAAGCGCAGCGTGATGTAGCCGAGCGCGTTCAGGAGCTTGGCCGGACCCATGACATTGCCGGATTCCTTGGTGCTGCCGAAGCCGTGGAGCACCAGGAAGGCGCCGCGCAACTCGCCGTCCTTCAAATCGTCCGGGATGGAGACGACGCCCGACAGCTCCAGGCCGTCGGAAGGAATGGAGACCTCGTACTCCGCCATGGCTCTCCCCATGCGGGCCCAGCGGCTCCTTGGCCGCGCCCTTTCTCAATCAATTATCATTTGTGAGTTTATTTGCAATCTGCCCCGAGGGGAGCGCCATAGCCCCCTCTCCTGCTTGCGGGGGAGGGAACTCATCCAGTGACAGTCACTGCAGCATGCGCTCGAAATTGATCACGAACAGCTTGGGATCCGGCCGGCGCGCGTAGTCGAGGTTGGAGATGGCCACCGACGTGTCGTAGCCCTGCGGGTCCGTGACGATCCACTGCTTGAGCGCATAGGTCTTCGCATCGAACAGCAGCATCAGGCGATAGGTGCCCATCATGGGCACTTTCTCCTCCATCACCACGGTGATGTAGAGATTGTCCTGGTAGGTGCCGACCACGTGGGAGTCATTTGCCAGATCGACACGGTCCGCGAGAAGGAAACGCAGCGGCGTCTGGGACAGCGGGGTGATGTCCTGCGTGTTCAGCTTGCGGTCGCGCACCGCCACCGACTGGCCGTTGGAAATCAGCTCGATGGGCACGGGCGCGTTATATTCGAAGCGCACGCGGCCGGGCTTCTGCATGTAGAAGTCGCCGGTCTTGCGGCTGCCGTCCGGGTCCACCTGCACGAAGTTTCCCGACAGGACCTGCACCTTGTTCCAATAGTCCGAGACCTTCTGGATGGTCTCGATCGGCGCGCGGTCCTGGTCGCCCTGGGTGGGCGCAACAGGGCCGGGCGTCACCGGACCGGGCTTTGCGGCCGATGCGGACTGGGATGGCGCGATCTGGGTGGGCGCGGCGGGCGCCGCATTGGCGCTGGCCGGGCGCTTGGCCGGAAGCGGCACCGCCTGGGGGGCAGCAGCCTGGGGCGCGGCAGCCGGCGCCGGAGCGCTGGCCTGGGGTGCGGCGGTTTGGGGCGCTGCGATCTGAGGCGCGCTCGCTTGCGGCGCCGCCTGCTGGGGCACGGCCTGCTGGGGCGAGAACAACTGGAAAGGCGTGGGCTGCGCCGCGCCAGGCACGCCCGCGCCCGGCCGGAGAACCTCGCCCGGCGGCAGCAGCACGCCCTGGGCCTGCGCGGCACCACCCATAAGGAACGTCCCCGCCAAAGCGGCGGCAAGAACGGGCAGGAAGGGGGCGCGAACGGGCATGAGGCGGTCTCGAAGGCGGGGCGAAAGTTCCAAGGTACCGACCCTTTCGTAAGCCACGCCTATGGCGAACCTGTGGCCCCGTTTGCGCAGGGATCTCATTCGGCGGCTTCGTCCGGCAGGAGGATTTCCCGCTTGCCCGCATGGTTGGGCGCGCCCACCACGCCTTCGCGCTCCATGCGCTCCACCAGCGAGGCCGCACGATTATAGCCGATCTGCAGCCGGCGCTGGATATAGGAGGTGGAGCATTTCTTGTCGCGCATGACCACGGCCACCGCCTGGGAATAGAGGTCCTGCCCCTCGTCCCCGAACGCGCCCTTGTCGAACACCGCCCCGCCCTCGTCGTCCTCGCCGCCCTCGTCCTGGTCGGCGGTGACGGCCTCCAGATAGGCCGGCGCGCCCTGCGCCTTCAGGTGGCGGACGATGCGCTCCACCTCGTCGTCGGAGACGAACGGGCCATGCACGCGGCTGATGCGCCCGCCGCCGGCCATGTAGAGCATGTCGCCCTGGCCGAGCAGCTGCTCCGCGCCCATCTCGCCGAGGATGGTGCGGCTGTCGATCTTGGAGGTCACCTGGAAGGAGATGCGGGTGGGGAAATTGGCCTTGATGGTGCCGGTGATCACGTCCACCGAGGGGCGCTGCGTCGCCATCACCAGATGGATGCCGGCGGCGCGGGCCATCTGGGCAAGGCGCTGGATGGCGCCTTCGATGTCCTTGCCCGCGGTGAGCATGAGGTCGGCCATCTCGTCGACGATGACGACGATGTAGGGCAGAGGAGACAGGTCCATCTCCTCGCGCTCATAGATGGCCTCGCCGGTCTCGTGGTCGAAGCCGGTCTGCACCGTGCGGGCGATGCTCTCGCCCTTCTTCTCCGCGTCCACGATGCGCGCATTGAAGCCGTCAATGTTGCGCACGCCCAGCTTCGACATCTTCTTGTAGCGGTCCTCCATCTCACGCACCGCCCATTTGAGGGCGACCACCGCCTTCTTGGGGTCGGTCACCACGGGCGCGAGGAGGTGCGGAATGCCGTCATAGACGGAGAGTTCCAGCATCTTGGGGTCCACCATGATGAGGCGGCACTGCTCCGGCTTCAGCCGGTAGAGCAGCGACAGGATCATGGTGTTGATGGCCACCGACTTGCCCGAGCCGGTGGTGCCGGCCACCAGCAGATGGGGCATGCGGGCAAGGTCCACGATGACAGGCTCGCCGCCGATGGTCTTGCCCAGCGCGATGGCGAGCTTATGCCCGCTTTCGGAGAAATCGGTGGTGGCCAGCAGCTCGCGCAGCAGCACCTTTTCGCGCTTGGCGTTGGGCAGCTCGATGCCGATGGCATTGCGCCCCGGCACCACGGCGACGCGGGCGGAGATGGCGCTCATGGAGCGGGCGATGTCGTCGGCCAGGCCGATGACGCGGGAGGACTTGATGCCGGGCGCCGGCTCCAGCTCGTAGAGCGTCACCACGGGGCCGGGGCGCACCTGGAGGATCTCGCCGCGCACGCCGAAATCGTCCAGCGTGCCCTCCAGCATCTTGGCGGTGTCCTGCAGCGCCTCCTGGCTCATGGCCGGGCCCTTGGAGGGGGCCGGGGCGGCGAGCAACGTCAGTTCGGGATGCTGGTAGACGCCAGGGCGGCCGCGCGGCGGCGGCTCGGCGGAGCGCGCCATCTTCTGGCCCGAAGCTGCGCGGCGGCCGGTGGGCGCAGGCGAGGCAGGCGCGAAAGCGCGCTCCTCATCCTCGAAGCTCTCCACTTCCTCGCGGGTGACGCCGCCAAGGCCGGCAGCGGCCGGTGCCCGCCCGCCGAAGCCCGGCTCCACGCGGCCGGTGGGGTCGGGGCGGCGCTCGTCGGGCGCGAACATCTCGCGCACCAGCCCGCCCACCACCGAGCCACGCGCGCGGCCGCGCTTGGGAAACAGGCGCGCCTTGGCGGAGAGCAACGTATGGGTGAGCGCCCCCAGCGAGATGGCGCGCCGGTCGCGCGGATCCTCTTCCTCTTCTTCCTCCTCGTCCATGTCGTAGGGCGAGTTGTGGGTGGAGGACGTCTCGTGGCGCACGCCGGCGCTCGGGCGGCTGACACCGAGGTAAAGGCCGCCAAGGCCGCAGGCGAAACCCACGGTGCCGATGAGGATGGTGTCGAACAGGGTGGCCGCACCGCCCCGGAACACCGAGATCAGGCGGGGGAACAGATCGCCGATGGCTCCGCCCAGGCCCGTGGGGATGGGCCAGGCGGGAAATTCCGGCAGCGAGCCGAGGAAGGCGCACATACCCAGCACGCCCACGGTGAGCGCGCCGGCCCGCAGCTTCTCGCGGCGCAGCGGCCGAGCGGTGAGGAGCCGCCAGCCCCAGAAGGCGAGCGAGAGCAGGAGCGCCAGCGAGGCAAGGCCGAGGAGCTGCATGAGCAGGTCCGCGGCGATGGCGCCGGGGCGGCCCAAAAGGTTCTTCACGCCCGCATTGCTGGCGCTCGAAAGGCTCGGGTCGGTGGCCGACCAGGTGACCATGGCCGCGAGGCAGAACAGGCTCACGCCCAGAAGCGCGACGCCGGCGATCTGGCTCGAACGCCGCTTGAGCGCACGCCGCGCGCTTTCCGGCACGAGGTCCATGGCAAGGCCCGGCGGGCGCAGGGCGAGGGGCGATGCGGGACGACGGCGGGCCGCAGGCATCGGGTCTCCTTCAGCTCAGTCCGGCGACGAGGCGCCTCAGCACCTCCGCGCACGTTTCAAGATCCTGGACCAGCGCGACCCGGATATACGGATCGCCCGGGTTGAGGCCGTCCGCCCCCCGGCGGGCGAGATAGCCGCCCGGAACGGTGCGCAGCCCCTGCTCCTTCCAGAGCCGGAGCGCCGCTTTCTCGCCGCCGCCGACCTCGCTCACGTCGAGCCACAGGAAGAAGCCACCCGCTGGCCGCTCGTGGCCGAACCGGCCGGCGAGCACGCGGTCGGCAAGGTCGAACTTCTCGCGATAAAGCGCGCGGGAGGCATCCACATGGGCCTCGTCGCCATAGGCGGCGACGCCCACCATCTGGAGCGGCTCGGGCACCTGGGGCGCGGCCACCCAGCGGAAGGCGAGGAATGCCTTCATGAAGTCCGCATCCCCCGCGCAGAATCCGCAGCGCAGGCCCGGCAGCGAGGAGCGCTTGGAGAGGGAGTTGAAGGCGATGACGCCGGAAAAGTCCGGGCCGCAGGCTTCCAGCACGCCGGCCGGGGCCTCGTCATTGAGATAGATTTCCGAATAGCACTCGTCGGAAAAGAGATAGGCGCCGTGCGCCCGTGTCATCTCCACGAGGCGCGCGAGATAGGCCTTCGAGGCCACGGCGCCCTGGGGATTGGCCGGCGAGGCGATGAACACGGCCACGGTGCGCGCCAGCAGGGCCGGGTCCAGCGCATCGAGGTCCGGCAGCCAGCCGCTCTCCTTGGTGGTGGGCATCACCACCACCTCGCAGCCGGCCAGCTCGGTGCCGGCCGCATAGGCGGCATAGAACGGGTTGGGCAGCAGCATCACCGGCGGGCCGGCGCGCTCGGAGACGAGGCGCTTCGCCACCACGGCGGCGGAGACCAGCCCTTCGCGCGAGCCGTTCAGCACCAGGATTTCGCGGTCCGGGTCCACGGGGCGCGGCAGGTCGTAGCGATGGTCGAGCCAGTTGGCCACCGCCTGGCGGTAGACCGGCAGGCCCTCGGCGCGGGGATACTTTCCAAAACCCTTGACGCTCTCCGCCAGCACATCCGGCACGAAGGCCGGCATGGCGTGCTGCGGCTCGCCCACCGCCGCGCTCAGGGCAGGCGCCCCCGGCTCCGTTCCCGCCAGGAGGTCGGCAAGGCGGACGAAGGGGGAACGGCGATCCTCGGGGGCGGGCGAAGAGGGGGTCGAAGCTGGCATCGTCTCACTGTCGCGGAGTTGTCCGAACAATGCGGCATCTCGGTTAAGAGCCGCCTAATCCGGGCGTGGGGCTGTAAAGGATTTCCAAGGGGCACCGTCAAAAGACACCGTCATGCCCGGGCGTGTCCCGGGCATCCACGTCTCCCCCTTAAGCTGGACCCGGCGGAGGCGCGTGGATGGCCGGGACACGCCCGGCCATGACGGTTCAACCGCGGGATGAGCCAGTGCGCTGTCGCAGCCGCTCGCTCACTCCGAATAGCGCTCCGGCTTCGCCAGCACGGTCTTGGCCGTGGCGGCGTCCTTGTCCATCTGGCGCACGAGGGCCTCGATGCTGTCGAATTTCAGCTCCGGCCGCAGGTAGTTATGGAACGCGACTTCCATTTCCCGGCCGTAGAGATCGCCGGAAAAGTCGAACAGATGCACTTCAAGCAGCGCCGCGCCATTGTCGAAGGTGGGGCGCCGGCCATAGCTCGCAACGCCATCGATGACCTCTCCGCCTACCCGCGCGCGCACCGCATAAATGCCGAAGGCGAGCGTGGTGCCGGCCGGCAGGGCGATATTGGCCGTGGGAAAACCCAGGTCCCGCCCACGCTTGTCGCCGTGGATCACCGCGCCGCTCACCGACCAGGGTCGGCCCAGCATGTGGGCTGCGTGCCCCACCTGCCCGGCGGCGAGCGCGTTGCGGATGGCGGAGGAGGAGATGGGGTCGCCCTCGTCCCGCATGGGCTCCACCACGTCCACCGGGAAGCCGTGCCACAGGCCCGCCTCCTGGAGGAAGGCGGGCGAGCCGGCGCGGCCCTGGCCGAAATGGAAGTCGAAGCCCACCACGGCGCCCGCGACCGCGAAGCGCTTCACCAGCACCTCCGTCACGAAAGCCTCGGCGGGGATGGCGGCGAGGGTCGCGTCGAACGGCAGCACGATGGCGCCATCGAGGCCGGCATGGGCGAGCTGGGCCAGCTTTTGCGGCCCCGGCGTCAGGCGGAACAGCACCGTGTCCGGCTTGAAGAAGCTGCGCGGGTGCGGCTCGAAGGTGAGGGCGGCGGCGGGCCGGCCAAGCTGCTGCGCCATGAGCCGCGCCGCGCCGATCACGGCCAGATGGCCGCGATGCACCCCATCGAAATTGCCGATGGCAAGCACCGGGCGCTCCAGCGAAGGCGGCAGCGGCGCAAAGCCCTCAACGACTGCGAAGGCGGGAGCGTCAGGCAAGGACAGGGACATCGGCAGCGGCCGGATCACGAGCGGGGGAGCCACCCTTCGCCCACCCCCCGGCGAGCGTCAAGCGGCGAGGATGGCTGGCGCGCCTCACCAGGCGAGACGCGGCATCACGCCGCGCGGATGGGCATGGCCCGAAAACAGGTTGGCGAGCGCCGCCGCGTCGGGCTCCGAGCCCTCATGCGCGTTCAGTTCCGCCGCGTGAATGCCGCTGGCGATGAACAGGCTGTCGAACCCGGCGGCGGTGGCGCCGATAATGTCCGTGCGCAGCGCGTCGCCGATGCACAGCACCTTGCCCTCGCGCACGCCCTCCGGCCGCACCGCGGCGGCCTGGCGGAGCGCCTCGTCATAGATGGGCTTGTGGGGTTTGCCGCAATAGATGGTCTCGCCGCCCATCTCCTCATAGACCTTCGCCAGCGCGCCGGCGCAGTAGATCAGCTTGGAACCGCGCTCCACCACGAGATCGGGATTGGCGCAGACGAACAGCATGCCGCGCGCCTTCATGGCCGCGAGCCGGTCCACATAATCGTCCGGCGTCTCCACCTCGTCGTCCAGCAGCCCGGTGCAGACCACCATCTCGGCATCGTCCATCCCGGCCTGGACAAGGTCGAGCCCGTCGAACGTGCCGATGTCGCGGGGCGGCCCGAGATGGAACATGCGCCCGCCGGGATGGCGCGCCAGCACCGCGCGGGTCACGTCGCCGGAGGTGACGATGGCATCATAGGCGCTGCGGGGGACGCCGAGCCGGTCCAGCATGGTGATGATGAAGGAGGACGGCCGGGGCGCGTTCGAGACCAGGATCACGCTTGCGCCCTTTGCCCGCGCGTGACTGAGCGCGGCGCAGGCCGGCTGGAAGGCATGCACCCCGTTATGCACCACGCCCCAGATATCGCAGAGGATGAGGTCGTAATCGCCCGCCAGCTCCGACAGGCCGGACACCCGGCGCGGGGCCACGAGCCCGCTCTTCACCCCATCCACCATTGCGGGCTCCTCTTTTTCACGGGCAGGAGGTGCCACGGCCGGGCGGCGGGGACAAGGGTTTTGCCCCACCGCGCCGTCATTCCATTTGCATTGTGTATCTTGTATGCCTGAGATCCCATTTCGGGAGGAAACATCATGGCATTCGAGACCATCTTCACCGCCACCGCCACGTCCCATGGCGGCCGCAACGGCCATTCCGAGACCACCGACGGCTCCGTGAAGGCCGATCTCGGCTTTCCCAAGGGCGGCGCCCTGGAGCCGGGCAAGACGACGCCGGAGCACCTCTTCGCCACCGGCTATGCCGCCTGCTTCGGCGGCGCGCTGGAACTGGTCGCGAAGGGCAAGGGCGTGGACGCCTCCCAGGCGGAAATCACCATCTCCGCATCCCTTGGCAAGGTGGATGGCGGCTTCGGCCTTGCCGTGAAGATCACCGGCAAGGTGCCGGGCAAGAGCGCCGCCGAGACCCTGGAGCTGCTGGAAGCCGCCCATCAGGTCTGCCCCTATTCCAAGGCCACGCGCGGCAATATCCCGGTGGAGCTGACGGCAGCCTGAGCCGGCTAAGCTGAAGCCTGGCGTTTTTTGGCCCAACCCCGCTTATCCCTTTCGGCCCCCGCCCCCCGCCCCTAAGGTCCCTCGTGGTCCCTGGGGGGAGGTTGGCGTGAGGGGAATTTTGGCGGTCTCACTGGCGCTCGCCGCATGGCCGGCGATCGCCTTTGCACAGACAAGCACTCCCGCCCAGGCACCGGCGGCGGCGCAGGCTTCCGCCCCCGCGCAGCCGAAGACGCTGCGGAATGCGCGCTATTGCGAGGTCCTGCCCATCAGTCTCGGCCTCAACGGCCTGAAGGCCCGGGTCTTCAACACCATCGGCTATGGCGACTGCCCCGCCGCCCTCTGGGACAAGCTGTCGGAATCCGCCGTGCGCAAGCAGTTCGGCGCGGTGACGGTGATGATGAACGGGCCGCGCTATTTCCTGATGGACCGCATCATCCCCAAGGGCGCCACCGCCAAGGGCGAGATGGCCGATATCGGCGGGATGACGTTCGAGAGCCGGGCGGAAGTGAAGCTCTCGCTCTTCGAGCTTCAGGAAAAGCCCTATTCCGAGCACACCATCAACCGGGAAACCGTCTACCGGTTCGATGCCGGACAGCCGACCTTCCAGCTCAAATCCCCCAAGGGGGCGAGCTATGTGATGCAGGCCTATGCGGCCTTCATCGACAAATCACTGACCTACAATGACCTGCCGAACCTCGGCGCGCGCCTGAAGCTGCCCGCGGGCTGGTCCTACTCAGTGGTCACGCCCACCCAGGATCTGCTGTTGAAGGCCACGGGCAAGGCCACCGTGATCCAGGACGAGATGAAGAACACCTACCAGAAGATCATCCCCTAGCCGGGCTCAGGCAACGCCCGGCAGCGCCTTCACGAGCGCGCGGAACGCATCGCCCCGTACCTCGAAATTTGGGAACTGGTCGAACGAGGCACAGGCGGGGGAGAGTAGCACCACCGCCTGCGGCAGACCCGCTGCCTCCGCATCGCGGGCGGCCGCCGCGACAGCGCCGTCCAGCGTGCCCGTGATCTCATGGGGTACGGGGCCGAGGGTGCGGGCGAAGTCTTCCGCCGCCTCGCCGATGAGATAGGCCTTGCGCAGCTTCGGGAAGAGCGGCGCCAAGGGCGCGATGCCGCCGGCCTTGGGCTTGCCGCCGGCGATCCAGAAGATGTCATCGAAGGAGAGCAGCGCCCGCTCGGCCGCGTCCGCATTGGTGGCCTTGCTGTCGTTCACGAACAGCACGCCGCCCTTGTGCCCCACCTGCTCCATGCGGTGGGCGAGGCCCGGGAAGGAGCGCATGGCCACCAGGATTACCTCTGGCGCAAGACCGAGGGCGCGGGCGGCGGCGAAGGCAGCGGCGGCGTTCTGGGCATTGTGAACCCCGCGCAAGGAAGGAATGCCCGACAGGGAAAAGCGGAACTTTTCCACCCCGCCTTCGCTCAGAACCAGCTCTTCCCCGTCCCGCCAGATGCCGTCTTCGAGCGGCCGCATGACCGAGATGCGCACCACATGGGTCCCCGCGCCCTCGGCCCGCTCGGCCATGGCGGCGGAGAAATCATCGTCCACCCCCACCACCGCCGTGCCGCCGCGCTCGACGCCGGCGATGAGCTGCTCCTTCACCGCAGCATAGCCCTCGATGGAACCGTGGCGGTCCAGATGGTCCGGGGTGAGGTTGAGATGCACCCCGACGGAGGGATCGAGGGTGGGCGAAAGGTCGATCTGGTAGGAGGAGCATTCCACCACATGTACGCGCCGGCCGGCCGGCGGGGCCAGCGAGAGAATGGCGGTGCCGATATTCCCGCCCATCTGCACGTCCCGCCCGCCCCTCTGGAGGAGATGGGAGATAAGCGCCGTGGTGGTGGACTTCCCGTTGGTGCCGGTGATGGCGATGAAGGGCGAATGGCGCGCGTGGGCGCGCCGCTCGCGGCAGAACAATTCGATATCGCCGATGATCTCGACCCCCGCCGCCTGGGCCAGCTTCACCGACCAATGGGGCTCGGGATGGGTCAGCGGCACGCCGGGGGAAAGGATGAGCGCTGCGATGGCGCTCCAATCGAGCCCGTTGAGATCGCCCACGGGGATGCCGGCTTCCAGCGCCTTGGCCCGGCTCTTCTCGCCATCGTCAAAGGCCACGACCTCCGCGCCCCCGGCCATCAGCGCCTGCGCGGTCACAAGGCCCGAGCCGCCCAGGCCGAACACGGCGACGGTCAGGCCCTTGAAGGTAGAGACGGGAATCATGGGCGAGCCGGCTAAGGTGAGGGAATCGATACCCGAGCAGTAAAGCGCGCCGACCGGGAAGGGAAGGTGTCTGCGTGTGGAGGCTTCTCTCTCACGCGCTGGGCTCCGTCCCCCGCAAGCGGGAGAGGGAACCGCGCAACGGTCCCGGAAGCGACCGGGGGTTAATGGCCAGCCCCCTCACCGCTCCACGAAATCCTTCAGCCGTCCCAGCGCGTCGTCCCACTGCGCCGAGACGCTTTCCAGATAGGTCCGCGCTGCGCCCAGAGGCGCAGGCGCGAAGGAATAGAGGCTTTCGCGGCCGATGCGGGCGCTGGTCACGAGGCCCGCGCCCTCCAGCACATGCAGATGCTTGGTGACGGCTTGCCGGGTGAGGCGCGTTCCCGCCGAGAGCTTGGCGATGGAAAGCGCCTCGCCGTCGCTCAGCTTCTCCAGAAGCGACAGCCGGGTGCCGTCCCCCAGTGCCGCGAAGATGGCGGCCGGGTCCGCCGCCTCATCCCTCGCCTTCGACATAAGCGCGTACATTCTCCATCTGCGCCCCCCAGCCGCGATCGTTCATGCGGAACGCATCGGGCCGGCGGTGGGCGGGCAAGGCATCGAAACCCGTCTCGGTCACGGTGAGCTTCGTCCCATCCTCGGCCGGCTCCAGGCGGAATTCAACGAGGGTCGGCGTCTCGGCCGAATAGTCCACGTCCGCTTCGATGGCATAGGGATGCCAGGTGAACGAGAACAGGCGCGGCTCTTCCATCTGCTTGATGGTGGCGTTCCAGCGCACATGCTCGAAGCCCTTGATCAGCATGCGGCCGGTGGACTTCTCCCCTGGCTCGAACGGCCGGTCCAGCTTCACCCGGAACCACTGGCCGAACGCCTCATGGTCGGTAAGCGCGCGCCAGACCTTTTCCACGGGGGCCTTGAGGGTGAGGGTCTTCTCGATGCGATTGGACATTGGCAACCTCCTGGTTGCTCGTAAGGTGGCAGAGAGAGGTCATATTGGCAACTAAAAAGTTGCATAATTCGCAAAACCTCACTCCGCGACCGGCGTCACCGTCACCACCGCGCCGGGAATGAGCGCGGCCACCTCCCTCCGCACCCGATCCGCCACGCCTTGCACCTCGCCCATGGTCCGCGCTGCCGCGAAGCCGAGCTCGATCTCCACATAGGGCGTGTTGCCGGAGAGCCGCGAGCGCACCGCAAGGAAGCTGTCATAGGCCTCGAAATGGGTGGTCAGCGCACGGTTGATGAGCCGCTGCTGGTGCTCCTCCAGCGTCCGGTCCAGCAAGGAGGGCAGCGCCTGACGCCACATGGAGACGGAAAGCTGGAGCATGACGAAAGCGACGAAGGCCGAGCCGGCCACCTCCGCCGCGTGGCCGAGAGGCGTGTCGTTGAAGAACGCGTTCACCGCCAGCGCCACCAGCACGATGCCGGACGAGATGAACTTGGCGAGGCGCGTGCGCACCTGCCCCGTCATGATCACAGAGGCACCGTCCCGTCCCGCTTTCCAGAGCGCGCGGAACACGAGGCCGTTCTGCACCACGTTGGCCGCGCAGAAGACAGTCGCGAGGACGAGCCCCAGCTCCTGCTGCTCCGGCGGATGCCACCAGCGATAGGCGGCGGCCACCGCCACCGAGACGCCGGCAAGGCCCATGGCGGTGCCGACGGCCGCATTGGCGAACTGCTCCAGCTTGCCCGCGCCATAGTCGAAGGCGTGGGTGCGCCCGCGATGGATGCGCCGCATCAGCACCAGGAGCAGCATTTCCAGGCTGATGAGCAGGACGGCACGTGCCGTCTCCGCCAGCATCATCAGGGAGTTGCCGAAGACCGCGGCGAAGAAGACCAGCACCACCAGCACGATGTCGGAGAGCCCGCCGATCAGCATGGAGCGCTCCCGCGCGAGCGCTGCGGGGTCCAGCGGCGGGTCCGCGGAAGGGGTCATGCCGGCTCCGGAGGGACGATGTCAGGCGAACAGTCGCAACATTCCGGGCGGATTTCCAGCCTTAGCCTTCTAAACCCCCTCCCCCGCAAGGGGGGAGGGTAAACCTAGTGCCTCAACGCAGCTTCAGCGTGGCGAGGCCCAGAAGCGCGAGGACGACAGCGACGATCCAGAAGCGGATCACCACCTGACTTTCGGTCCAGCCCAATTGCTCGAAATGGTGGTGGATCGGCGCCATCTTGAACACGCGCTTGCCGGTGAGGCGGAAGGAGATGACCTGCACGATCACCGACACCGCCTCCAGCACGAACAGGCCGCCGATCACCGCAAGGACGATCTCGTGCTTGATGGCCACCGCCGTGGCGCCGAGAAGCCCGCCCAGCGCCAGCGAGCCGGTGTCGCCCATGAAGATCTGCGCCGGCGGCGCGTTGAACCACAGGAAGCCGAGCCCCGCGCCGATGATGGCGCCGCACAGCACCGCCAGCTCGCCCGCCCCCGCCACGTAGTGGATCTGCAGGTAGTCCGAGAACACCACGTTGCCGGAGAGATAGGTGACGACGCCGAACGAGCCGGCGGCGATCATGACAGGCACGATGGCGAGGCCGTCGAGCCCGTCGGTCAGGTTCACCGCATTGCCGGCAGCGACGATGACGAAGGCACCGAACAGGACGAAGAACCAGCCGAGGTCGATGAGCAGGTCCTTGAAGAAGGGGAAGGCGACGGAGGAGGAGAGCCCCGCCCGGCCCACATGGATGAAGGCGATGACGGCGAGCCCGGCGATCAGGAATTCTGCCGCAAGCCGCGCCTTGCCGGAAAAGCCCGCATGGGTCTGCTTGGTCACCTTCAGATAGTCGTCATAAAAGCCGATCAGCCCGAAGCCGAGGGTGACGAACAGGACGATCCAGACATAGGGGTTCGACAGGTTCGCCCAGAGCAGGGTGGCGACGATGAGCCCGGAGAGGATCATCAGCCCGCCCATGGTGGGCGTGCCCTTCTTCACGAGGTGGGATTGCGGCCCGTCGGCGCGGATCGGCTGCCCCTTGCCCTGGCGCACCCGCAGCACCGAGATGATGGCCGGGCCGAACAGGAACACGAACAGAAGCGCCGTGACGATCGCCCCCCCGGTGCGGAAGGTGATGTAGCGGAAAACGTTGAGGCCGGGGAAGACGTCGTTGAGCTGCGAGAGCCACTGAAGCATCTGACTATCCTTCGAGCACGGCCTCCTCGGCCGTGCGGAAACGGTCGGCGAGCGCCTTCACCAGCGGCCCCATGCGCGAGCCGTTGGACCCCTTGACCATGAGCGTGTCGCCGGCCCGGATCGCCGAGGCGAGCATGGGCGTGAGCGCGCTGGATGTCGGCGCATAGCCTCCGCGGCGGTCCGCTGGCAAGGCGTGCCAGAGCTCGTGCATCAGCGGCCCACAGCAGAAGACGAGATCGATGCCGCCCTCCGATAGGGGGCCGGCGAGCGCGCGATGGTGCTCGGCCGCCGCCTCGCCCAGTTCCAGCATGTCGCCCAGCACGGCGATGCGGCGCCCGCGCGGGCCCACCGGGGTGCGGCTCAGAACGTCGAGGGCGGCGCGGATGGAGGCGGGATTGGCGTTGTAGCTCTCATCCAGCAGCGTCGCGGAGCCGCCCGGCAGGGCCAGCTGCAGTGGCACGCCGCGCCCGGGCGGGGGCTTCAGCCGCGCGAGGGCGAGGCCGGCCAGGGCGAGGTCCGCGCCCAGGAGCTGGGCGGCCGCAAGCACGGCAAGGGCGTTCTGCACGATGTGCCGGCCCGGCATGCCCAGTTTCAAGGTCACCCGCGTGCCCATGACATCGGCCACCAGGGTCGAGCAGTCGGCCTTCAGGCACACCTCCACCAGATGGCAGTCGGCGGAGGGGTCGGCGCCGAAGGTCACCACCTGCGCGCCCTTGGCATGGGCGGCGGCGGCGAGGCGCGCGAACTGGGGATTGTCCAGGTTAAGCACTGCGGAGCCGCCCGGCTCCAGGCCGTCGAAAATCTCCGCCTTGGCGTCGGCGATCTCCTCGATGCCGGAGAACTGGGCGATATGCACCGGCTCCACCGTGGTGATGACCGCCACATGGGGGCGCACCATCTTCACCAGAGGCGTGATCTCGCCGGGATGGTTCATGCCGATCTCGAACACGCCATAGCGCGCCGCGCGCGGCAGGCGGGCGAGGGAGAGCGGCACGCCCCAATGATTGTTGTAGGAGGCGGCGGAGGCGTGGGTGGCCCCGTCCGCAGAAAGCGCGAGGCGCAGCGCCTCCTTGGTGGTGGTTTTGCCCACCGAACCGGTGACGGCGGCGATATACGCCTGCGACCGCGCACGGGCGGCAAGGCCGGTGGCCACCAGGGCGCCCAGCACATCGTCCACCACCATCAAAGGCGTGCCGGGGGCGAAGGTGTCCGCCTTCTCGCGCGCCACCACGGCCAGCGCGGCGCCGTTCTCCAGCGCGCGGGCCACATAGAGGTGGCCGTCGCTATTGTCGCCGGAGATGGCGAAGAAGGCATCGCCGGGATTGAGGGTGCGGGTGTCGATGGAGACCCCTGTGACGGGGGACGCAGCGCCGCGCACCTCGCCGGAGGTGGCGGCTGCCAGTTCCTCGATGCCGTAGAGCGGCGTCACATCGGTCATCATGAGCCTTGCTCCCCCAATGCGGCGAGGACCGCCGCGGTGTCCGAGAAGGGAAGTGTGCGGTCGCCTATGATTTGGCCGGTTTCGTGACCTTTGCCGGCGACCACCAATGCGTCCCCAGGTTGAAGCATCTTCACCGCCGCGTCGATGGCCTCGGCGCGGTCGCCGATTTCCCTGGCGCCGGGCGCCGCCGCGAGGATTTCCGCGCGAATCGCGGCGGGGTTCTCGCTGCGGGGATTGTCATCGGTGACAATGACGATATCGGCGCCCTTTGCGGCGATCGCCCCCATAAGGGGCCGCTTCCCCCTGTCCCGGTCGCCGCCGCAGCCAAACACAGCGATGAGCCGCCCGGGGACTGCCGCGCGCAGGGTGTCCAGTACCGCCTGGAGGGCTTCGGGCTTATGGGCATAATCGACGAAGACGAGCCGGCTATCATCCGCCCCTACCCGCTCCATGCGGCCTGGCACGCCGGGGAGCGTCGCCATGGCGGCAAGCGCGGCGTCCTTGTCCTCCCCGCAGGCCATGGCAAGGCCCGCGGCCAGCAGCGCATTGTCCGCCTGGAACGCGCCGATGAGGGGAACGAGGATCTCCCGCCCATCCGCGAGGCGCACCCTTTGGCCAACCCCGTCCGCCGAGATGGCGGCCACATCGATATCGCCGCCCTGGCCGATGGCGATGGTCCTCAGCCCGCGCGTCTTCGCCCAGGCCAAGGTCGTCGCCCCATAGGGCGCGTCCAGCAGCGCGACGGCGGGTGCATCGTCCGGCAGCAGCGCCGTGAAGAGGCGCAGCTTGGCGTGGTAGTAGGCCTCGATGGTGGGATGATAGTCGAGATGATCGCGGCCAAGATTGGTGAAGCCGCCGGCGCGCAGGCGCACGCCGTCCAGGCGGAACTGGTCGAGCCCGTGGGACGAGGCTTCCAGCGCCATGTGGGTCACCCCCTCCCCCCCGAGGCGGTCCAGCGTCGCGTGCAGATCCACCGGGTCCGGCGAGGTGAGGCCGCCATAAGTGGCGCCGTCCGGCGCCACGAGGCCGAGCGTGCCGAGATAGGCCGCGCGGTGTCCCAGACGCTCGAACATATGGCGCAGGAAGAAGGCGACCGAGGTCTTGCCCGCCGTGCCGGTGACGGCGGCGATGGTCGCGGGCTGGCGGGGATGAACCCGCGCCGCAGCGAGCGCCAGCGAGCGGCGGATATTGAGGGAAAAAGCGAGGGGGATCGCCACGTCCGGCATCTCGCCGGCGGGCTCCATGAGGATGGCCGCTGCGCCGTGGGCCACCGCCTGGGGAATGAAGCGCGCGCCGTCCGCCTTGGTGCCGGGAATGGCGACAAAGAGCGATCCGGGCACGACCTTGCGGCTGTCGGCGGTGATCCCGGCGATGGGGGTGGCCGCATCGCCGCTCATGAGGCGGGCGTGGCCGGAAAGGATGTCGCCGAGAATCCTGGTCATTGCTCCTGCGTCTCGTTCGCGCGGCCCCCCAGCCGCGAACTTTCCTTCCCGTGCACCATATCCCCACCCCCTCTTGCGAGGAGGGGGAACTCTACAACTACCGCTCCGCCACCTTCTGCGGCGGGCCGGAATTGCGCAGCATCTGGTCGGCGGTGGGAAGGTTCTGGCGCGGCATCACGCCCAGCATGGGGGCGATGCGCTCCACAATCTTGCCGGCGGTGGGCGCCGCGTTCCAGCCCGAGGTGGCATAGCCGTGGGTCTCGGGCAGAGGCTGCGGCTCATCCAGCATCACCAGGATCAGATATTGCGGCTTGTCCATGGGGAATACCGCCGTGAAGGACGTGAGCAGCTTGTTCTTGGCATAGCGCCCGTTCACCACCTTCTCGGCGGTGCCGGTCTTGCCGCCCACATAATAGCCGGCGACCTCGGCCTTGGTGGCCGTGCCCTTCTCGGCATTGAGGCGCAGCAGATAGCGCATCTTGTCGGACGTCTCGGGCTTCAGCACCCGCACCGCCACCTTTTCCGCATCCGCCTGGGAACGCTTCAGGAAGGTGGGCGGGATGAGGAAGCCGCCATTCATCATGGAGTTCACCGCCATCACCGCCTGGAGCGGGGCGACTGACAGGCCGTGGCCGAAAGCGATGGTGGCGGAGTTCAGTTCACCCCAGCGCTTGGGCACGATGGGCTCGGAGCTTTCCGGCAACTCGGTGCGCAGCCGATCGAGCTGGCCCATCTTCTTCAGGAAGACCTTATGGGCCTCGACGCCGAGCGAAAGCACCATCTTGGCCGTGCCCACGTTGGACGACACGAGGAAGATTTCCGGCACGGAGAGCACGCGGTTCTCGGCATGGTAGTCGTGGATGGCGAAGCGGCCGAAGGAGAGGGCGCCGCGCGCGTCGAAGGACGAATTGAGGCCGATCTTCCCGGAATCCAGCGCCATGGCAAAGGACAGGGCCTTGAAGGTGGAGCCCATCTCGAACACGCCGGTGGTGAGGCGGTTCAGATAGGCGTCGTCCTTGGGGTTGCCGCCCACGTTCGGGTCGAAGTCCGGCAGCGAGACCAGGGAGATGATCTCGCCCGTACGCACGTCGGTGACGATACCCATGGCCGCCTTGGCCTTGAACTTGTCCTTGGAGCGCATGAGCTCGTCACGCACGGCATTCTGCACCCGCACGTCCATGGAGAGCTGGACAGGCTCCTGCTGCCGGTCGGTGGCAAGGCCCGCAAGGTGCAGTTCGGCAAGGCCCGAGCCGTCGACATATTTCTCGATGCCGGCAATGCCCTGATTGTCGACGTTCACGCCGCCGAGCACGTGGGAGATGGTCGGCCCGTCGGGATAGACGCGCCGGTTCTCGCGCACGAAGCCGATGCCGGGCAGGCCCAGGCGGTAGATGGCGCGCTGCTGGGCGGGCGTGATCTCGCGCTTCAGCCAGGCGAAGCCCTTGCCGGAATTGAGGCGGGTCCGCGCTTCCGCGACATCGAGGTCGGGCAGCACCTTCAGAAGGCCTTCCAGCGCCTCGTCCGGGTCGATGAGGCGGCGCGGCTCGGCGAAGAGGGAGGGCGACTTCACGTCGATGGCGACGGTGTCACCGTTGCGGTCGATGATGTCGGGGCGCGCGGAGGCCACCGCATCCGACCCGCCACCGCGTCCGCCATCGGGATCGGAAAAGACGGCGAGGATGGTGAGCCGGCCGGCAACCGCCGTGAACACTAGGCAGAAGGCGACGACGATGAGCTTCAGCCGGGCGCGGGTGACGGTCTCCGTATCCTGCCGGTCCATGCCGAACAGCGCACGCACCAGCCCACGCGAGAAGCTGAAGGAGAAGCGCACCAGCCCGAACGCCAGGCGGATGCAGCCCATGATGAGGCCGTGAATGATGCGCGCCACCCGGTGGGTGAGGCTGAGATAGACCTCCACCACCGCCATCACGATGGCCATGACCGCCCAGCCGATGATGCGGCCGACGAAGGCAAAGGCGACGCGGATCGGCCCGGGAATCGGAATAGACGGCAGCCGCGCGGAAAGATGCCGCACTGAGGAAACCCCGTCGGCGAGAAGCCGGAGGGAGGGCAGCCGGAGCGGGGGCAGATTGAAGGAGGGCAGGTTCATAGGTCTTGCTCCTCAATGCCCGCTGGAGGGAACGACGGGGCCGAAGAAGCTGCCGAGGCCGCGCACCAGCCCTTCCACGGGGGAGGCGGCCGGCGGGGGCGGCGTCGGCACCGAGGCCGGTTCGGACATGGCAAGGCCGGGTTGCGAGGCGGAACGCGGGGCCGCGGGGCGCGGGGCAGCGGACGCACTCGGCGACGGCGGAGGCTTGGGCGCGGACACCGGCGCGGAGGCCGGGCGCAGAGCGGAGGTGGCCGGCAGCACGGCGGCCCCGCCCCCGGTGGAGGACGAAGAAGAGGACGAAGATGATGAGGAGGACGTGGAAGCCCGCTCCGGCTTGCCCACGGAAGAGGTCACCAGCGGCGCGTCGCTCAGCGCCTCGATCAGGCCGCCGAGGCCGTCGCCGCCGCCCGCCGGCTTCTCCGGCAGGTCGTCCAGGGTGGACATGGCATCGACGCTCAGCACTTGGAGGTCGAGATGGCGCTGCACGAGGCCCTGCACATAAAGCGGGGAGGTGCGGCGCGCCCATTCCGCGCGCATCACGGCGATGGCGTCACGCTCGGCGCGGATCGCCTGACGCAGATGGGCAAGGCGCTCGGCATCGGCCGTGGAGGCGTATTTCACCTGATACACCACGGCCGCGGTCACGAGCAGCGCCACGACCATGACGAGGTTGGCGACGCGAAACATCCAGCTTCATCTCCGCCCGCGGCGTTGCATCTCGGCCGGGCGCAGGCCCGGAAGGTCGCCCTCCCCGTGCGCCGGGGCTTCCGTGCGCTCGGCCGCGCGAAGTTTCGCGGAACGGGCACGCGGATTGGCCGAGATTTCCTCGGGACCGGCTTCCACCGCCCCCTTGGACAGGAGGCGGAAGGAGGGGGCCGGCCCTTCGGCTTGCGGCAGGTGGCGCGAGGAGGACGGCGCCTTGCTCCGGTGTGACAGAAAAGTCTTAACGATCCGGTCTTCGAGGGAGTGAAAAGTAACCACGACGAGCCGCCCGCCGGGCTTCAAGGCCCGCTCGGCGGCGGCAAGCGCGCTCACAAGCTCGTCAAGCTCGCCGTTCACGGCGATGCGCAGGGCCTGGAAAGTGCGGGTGGCGGGGTGGATCTCACCGGGCTTCGCCCACACGACGCGCGACACGATCTCGGCGAGCTGCGCGGTGCGGGTGATAGGCGCCTCCGTGCGCGCCTTGACGATGGCCCGGGCAATCTGGCGGGACAGGCGCTCCTCGCCCAGCGTGTAGATGACGTGGGCCAGCTCTTCCTCGGGCAGCTCCGCCACCAGATCGGCAGCGGTCGGCCCATGGTCCGCCATGCGCATGTCGAGCGGCCCGTCGCGGCGGAAGGAGAAGCCGCGCTCCGCCTGATCGAGCTGCATGGAGGAGACGCCGATGTCCAGCACCACGCCGTCCAGGGGCGCGAAGCCGAGATTTTCAGCCAAAGTGTCGAGGTTGGCGAAGCGGTCCTCGGCCAACGTCAGCCGGCCCTTTGCCTCCAGCACCAGATCCGCGCCGCCGGTGATGGCGGTGGGGTCGCGGTCGATGCCGAGCACGCGGCAGTCAGCCGCCTCGAGGATCACCCGCGTGTAGCCTCCCGCGCCGAAGGTGCCGTCCACATAAGTGGCCGCATCCTTCGGCGCGAGGTGCGCGAGAACTTCCGCAAGCATAACGGGAAGATGACGGGCCGGTCCGCCTGCGGCGTCGGTGGGCCCGACCCCGCGGCCCGATTTCATCCCTTGCTGCCTCCATTCTCCGCTCCGGAGCCAAGTGAACGCCGTAACTGCCGCACCTTCTCGGTGGCCTCCGCGAGATGGGCACGCAGGCGTTCGGGCTCCCAGATCCTGAATTTGTGGCCGAGCCCCACGAAAGCCACCGTGTCCGAAATGGACGCATGGACCTTCAAGGTCTCGGTGAGGACCACCCGGCCTTCCGGGTCGATCCGCAATGTCTCGCTGGTGCCGTAGAGCGCGGCCGCCAGTTCCTCGCGCGCTTCCGAATAGGGCGGAAAACGCGCGATCAAGGTGTCGATCTCTTCCAGCAGCCGGGAGCCGCCGGCATCCAATGCCGGCTCCGCAAGGCTGGGATGGCAATAGAGGGTGTCCGTCCCGTCGCGCGCCAGCACGGCGCGGTAGGGCGAGGGAATGGAGACCCGGCCCTTCGCGTCGAGGCGCATGGTGTAGGTGGACACGAAGCGATCCATGACGCTTTCGCCGCCCCTCCTGCTTCCCATGGCGACCACCCGCACCGGCCTCTCCGGCGCATTTCCGCGCCGGTTTTCCGGCACTGGATCGCTTGCTTGGGTGATCTTGGGTTAACATGGGATTGTATGGGCAGTCAATGAATCGCCATGGGTTCTGGCACCCCGCATTTACCGGGCGTACACCTTAAGGAAGGGTTGAAGTGCGCCTGTGGCCTGGGCTTGCGCGCCATGGCAAAAGAGATGCGGGGCAAAGGAGAGAGACGAAGACGGACATGGTCTATGTGGGTTTGATCGGCGGGGCCGGGGTGGGCCTCGCCTTGGGCGGGCCGCTCGGGGCCCTGGTGGGTGCGCTCGCCGGCCATGCGCTCGACCGGCTGCTGGCCCCCGCGCCGAAGCCGGCGGCCTTCTCCATCGGCCTCATCGCCTTGTCCGCCAAGATGGCGAAAGCGGACGGGGTCGTGGTGCCACTGGAGGTGGCTGCGTTCCGCGAGGTGTTCGACATCCCGCCGGAGGAGCTGGCCGGCGTTGCCCGCGTGTTCGACCTCGCCAAGCAGGATACGGCCGGCTTCGAGGCCTATGCCAGCCAGATCGGCGCCTTGTTCGCCGATGAGCCGGAAACCCGCGAGGACCTTCTGGACGCGCTGTTCCACGTGGCCAAGGCCGACCATGCGCTGCACGAGCGGGAGCTTGAATTCCTCCAGGAGGTGGGCCGCCTCCTCGGCTTCGAGGGCGCCGCCTATGAGCGCATCGAGGCCCGCCACGTGCGCCGGCCGGGCGATCCCTACGCCGTCCTCGACCTCGCCCCTGACGCCAGCGACGCCGAGGTGAAGGCCCGCTGGCGAACCCTGGTGGGCGAGCACCACCCCGACCGCCTCACCGCCCGCGGCCTCCCGCCCGCCGCGGTGAAGCTCGCCAACGACCGTGTGGCAGCCGTGAATGCCGCCTATGAGAGGGTCTCGAAGATGCGGGGGTTGAAGTGACGGGCGCGCTGCCGGACCCCATCCCCTTCCCGCCCGACAGTCCTCTCGTCGGCGTCCTCGCCCCCTCGCCCAATCATGGCGAGCGGCGCGCGCCCGTGGACATGCTGCTCCTGCATTACACCGGCATGGAAAGCGCCGAGGCCGCCGTGGAGCGGCTGCGGGCGGTGGAGGCGGAGGTGTCGGCCCACTATGTGGTGCTGGAGGATGGGACCATCGTTCAGATGGTGCCGGAATCCCGCCGCGCCTGGCATGCAGGCCTCTCCTCCTGGGAGGGCGTCACCGACATCAACTCCCGGTCCATCGGCATCGAGATCGTCAATCCGGGGCACGGCCAGGGTTACCCAGATTTCCCCGAGGCGCAGATGGTGGCGGTGGCGGCGCTCTGCGCCGAGATCGTGGAGCGCCATGGCATCCGGGCCGACCGGGTACTCGCCCATTCCGACGTGGCGCCGCTGCGCAAGGACGATCCGGGCGAGAAATTCCCCTGGCACCTCATGCACCATGCGGGCGTCGGGCATCTGGTGCACGAGGCGCCCATGCAGGGCGGCCGCTTCTTCATGCTGGGGGATGCCGGCCAGCCGGTGGCTGCGCTTCAGTCCATGCTGGCGCTCTACGGCTACGGCATCGCCGTGACCGGCGCCTATGACGGGGAGACGGAAGCGGTGGTGCGCGCCTTCCAGCGCCATTTCCGCCGCTCCAAGGTGGACGGCGTCGCGGATGCCTCCACCATCATGACGCTGCGGGAATTGATCATGACCCGTCCGGGCGAAGAGGTGGCATGACCGGCCCTTCCGGCGATGTGCGGCCCATGCCCATGGAAGGGCATGGCGCCTATAATCGTAATTCCCGCGTGCAGGCGGCCGGGCTCCTGCCGGCGGTGACGCTGCTGCAGGACGCGACCCGTATTGTCCCGCTGGAATCCGGGACGCAGCCGGTGCTGGTCGCGGACTATGGCGCCTCATCCGGGCGCAATTCGCTGGTGCCGATGGCGGCCGCCATCGGGGTACTGAGGGAGCGCCTCGGGCCGGAACGGGCGATCAGCATCGTCCATACCGACCTGCCCGGCAATGATTTCACCGCGCTCTTCCAGACCCTCGAGGACGATCCGGACAGCTATCTCAAAGGCGATCCGGCCGCGTTCGCCTCTGCCGTGGGACGGTCCTTCTACGAACAGATCCTGCCTCCGGAAAGCGTGACCCTGGGGTGGAGCTCCTGGGCCGTGCAATGGCTGAGCCGGGTGCCGGCGGTGATCCCGGACCAGGTCCAGATCGCCTTCAGCCGCGACCCCGACGCCTGCGCGGCCTTCGCCCGACAGGCCGCGCAGGATTGGCGGACATTCCTCTTCGCCCGAAGCCGCGAGCTGCGCCCCGGCGGGCGGCTCGTGGTGCTCACCATGGCCGTGGACGATGCAGGTGAGTTCGGCTACCGCCCCCTGCTCGCGGCCATCCAAGCCACGCTCGAAGGCATGGTCCGCGAGGGCT
The DNA here is from genome assembly GCF_040049275.1 of Aquabacter albus. Classification (NCBI taxonomy): domain Bacteria; kingdom Pseudomonadati; phylum Pseudomonadota; class Alphaproteobacteria; order Hyphomicrobiales; family Xanthobacteraceae; genus Aquabacter; species Aquabacter albus. The sequence goes on from NZ_JBDZDT010000009.1 coordinate 172,477, forward strand.
TCATCAGGCCCGACGAGCTCAGGCTCATGGCCATTCCCACGGTGGGGCGAAGCCGGGCGGAACTGGCGGCGCCGCTGGAGGATGGCGGGCTCGGCGGCCTCACCATCGCGCACCTGGAGGTGTTCCACGCCGAGGACAGGATCTGGGCGCAGTTCGAAGCCGATGGCGATGCCCAGGCGTTCGGCGCCCAATGGGCCGCTTTTTCCCGGGCTTCGGTTTTCCCCACCTTGGCGGGCGCCCTGGAGGGCGGGCGCGACGACCCGCGTGCGGCCGGCTTCATGGAGCGGCTGGAAGCCGGCACGCGGGTGCAACTCGCCGCGGCGCCCGAGCCGATGCTGATCCCGCTCGCCAAGATGGTCATCGCCAAGGACGTGCCGGCCGGCGGCTAGCGGCCTGGTGTGCCCAACATGACAGCTTCATGGCATAAGCCCTTGACGCGGCGGGCGGACACGCCCATTGGTCCCCCACCAGCCGGCCGGGCGGCCGCGTCACCTTCGGGTGCCGAGGAAAGTCCGGGCTCCACGGAGACACGGTGCCGGATAACGTCCGGCGGGGGCGACCCTAGGGAAAGTGCCACAGAAATCAAACCACCCGCGCGTGCGCGGGCCAGGGTGAAACGGTGGGGTAAGAGCCCACCGCGCGACCGGCAACGGGAGCGGCACGGCAAACCCCACCGGGAGCAAAGTCGAATAGGGATGGCATCCTTCGGGAAGGCCCCGTCTTCGGGCCGCCATCCGGGTTGACTGCTCGAGGCGCCGGGCAACCGGCGTCCCAGATGAATGGCCGCCACGCGGGAGCAATCCCGCCGTACAGAACCCGGCTTACAGGCCGGCTGGTGCTTTCCCGCTTGAACGGAAGCTGAGTCTCCATTGAATGTAAGGCAGTTTTGCCTTACATTCGGGTCATGATCACACTGACCGTCACCGCCAAGGGCCAGGTCACCCTGCGCAAGGATTTTCTCGACCATCTGGGTGTGCATCCCGGCGACAGGATCACCGTGGACAAGCTGCCCGATGGCCGGATCGAGGTCCGCGCCGCGCGGCCCGAGGGGGAAATTTCTGACGCCTTCGACTTTCTCAAGCGGGAGAATGGCCCGTCTTTGTCCGCCGAAGAGATGAATGAGATCGCCGCCAAAGGCTGGGCCGGCCGGCGATGAAAATCACCGCCGACACCAACATCCTGGTGCGGGCGCTCACGGGCGACGATGCGCGCCAAAGCAGGATCGCCCAGGCGGAGCTCGCGAAGGCGGACATGGTGGCGCTGACGCTGCCGACACTGTGCGAGCTCGTATGGGTTCTGTCGCTCGGCTACAGAATCCCGTCGGCCGATATCGCGGAGGCCATCCGACGGCTGATGAATGGCGCGAATGTCGTGGCGAACCGGCCGGCGGTGCAAGCCGGCCTCGCTTTGCTGGACGCGGGCGGCGATTTCGCAGATGGCGTCATCGCCTATGAGGGAAGCTGGCTCGGCGCGGAAACCTTCCTGTCCTTCGACAGGAAGGCCGTGAAGCTCCTCAAGGCCCAAGGCGAGGCGGCGCGCCTCCTCGCATAGGTCCTGCTCACGCGATGCTGAGATAGTCCTTCTTGCCGATGTTCACGCCCGCCTGGCGCAGGATGCCGTGGGCGATGGCGAGGTGGAAGAAGAAGTTCGGCAGCATGAACTGCGCCGGATAGTCCGCGCCGCTGACTTTCAGAAACCGCAGGTCCACCTCGCGCGCCTCGGCGCCCTCGAACTGGGCTGGGGCCACGCTCTCCACGAAGGCGAGGGTGTTGGCGAGGCGTTCCTTCAGCTCGGGGAAGGTGGTCTCCGTGTCCGGGAATGAGGGCGCGGCGACGCCGGTCAGCCGGGTGATTGAGGCCTTGGCCGTGTCGCTGGCGCGCTGGATCTGACCGGAGAGCGGCAGCATGTCCGGAGCGAGGCGGGCATTGATCAGTTCGGAAGGGTCGATGCCCTGCGCGGCGGCGTGGGCCGCCGCCTTGTCCATATAGGTGGACAGGATGGTAAGGCCCCGGGCCAGCACCGGAACCGTGTAATCATAAATGCTCGACATGGTCACAATCCTTCGCGGACGCCGACGGAAGAGGCCGGCGCCGCGCTGGACGTAAGCGCTCTCCGGCGCCGTTCAAGCTGGAGCGAGGGCGCGGCGCGCCCCTTACTTAGCGGCAGCGTTGAACATGGGCGCGCCGAGCTGGAGCGTCTGCACCACCTGCTGGCCGAAGCCGGTGAGCAGCGAATACTGCTCCGCCACGCCGGTGTTCGCCTTGGCCGTCACCAGCGGGCAATAGGCGACGATCAGCGCATTGGCGACGTCGGAGCGGCGGGCCTTCGGGTTCTGCTGCATCAGCGTGTTGGCAAAGCGCGTCGCCACGTCGCCGGTCACCGGCACCGCGGGCTTGCCCACCAGGCTCACGGCCGCATCCACCAGCGCCTTGGGCACCAGCTTGTTGGCGGCGGTGGGGTCCGGGCAGGTGAGCTGGGCGGCGATGCTGGTGGGCTGGCGCGCCACCAGCGAGGTGCCGGTGGGCGTCGCCCAGATGGTGGAGACGGGCGGCATGGCCGGCCCCGCGAGCCCTTCCGAGATGGCGGCCGCCACCTGAAGGGTGAAGCGCTGCAGCTCGCTGGACTTCTGCCAGTCGGGGAGCTGGGCCTGCGCCACCACCGGGCAATAGGCCGCGGTCAGCGCATCCACCACCGTGCCGGCGGAGGCGCCGCTGTCGGCGTTCTGGTAGGCGCTGATGAGCACGCGGGTCTCGCGCTCGCCGCCCTGCATCATCTGCGTCAGCGAGGCGACCGCCTGCGGATCCGGGCCGGTCGCGCCGGGCCCCCCGCCCACCTTCGGGCAGTTGAAGGCGGAGGCCTGCTGGGTGCCGTAGTCCGGCACGTCGGCGGTGGCGCGCCACGCGGCCACCATGGAGGCGGTGGCATTGGCGGAGCCGCCATTGTGCCAGGAGGTGCGCACGTAATTGACGAGGTTCGCCACCTGCTGGTCCGAGAGCCGGCCGGCGAAGGACGGCATGGGGCCGTAAGTGCCGCCCGCCGGCAGCCCGCCCAGGATGGCCATGATAACGTTATAGGGCTCGGACGCGACCACCGCCGGGTTGTTGACCAGCGCCGGGACCACGTTGGACGAGCCCGTGCCGCCGGCCTGATGGCAGGGCGCGCAATTGTCGATGTAGAGCTTCGCCGCCTGCTGGAACACGTCCGGCGGCAGCGGCGAGGCGGCCTGGGGCGCGGGAATGTCCTTCGGCGGCGGGCTGTCGAGGAGATAGGTGACGAGGGCGGCGCGGTCGGTGGGCGTGAGGTAGGCGAGGCTCTCGCGCACCACTTCCGCCATGGGGCCGAACACCTCGGTCTTGCCGGGCACGGAGCCGTTGGTGAAGAACTGGGTCAGCGTCTCCGAGGTCCAGCCGTCCTTCTTGAGGGTGGCGGTGTCGATGTCCGGGGCCCAATAGCCGTCCACATCGGCGCCGAGGAAGTGCTGCTTCGCCTTCACCGCGCCCATCAGGTTGCGCGGGCTGTGGCAGTCCGAGCAATGGCCGAGGACCTCGACGAGATAGGAGCCGCGGTTCCACGCGTCGCTCTTGCCGGCGGTGGGCTTCCAATAGGACGCATCGAAGAACAGTTCGCGCCAGGCAAGCAGGCCGAGGCGCACATTGAACGGGAAGGCGAGCTCGTTCTCCTTGCGCGGCTCGGCAATGGCCGGGATGCGGCGCACATAGGCCCACAGCGCTTTGAGGTCATCGCCCGAGATGCCGGTATAGGCGTCGAACGGCATGGCCGGGTAGAGATAGGCCCCGTCGGCGCGGACGCCGTCATGCACCGCGCCCTTGAAGTCCTCGAACGTCCATTTGCCGATGCCGTAGGTGGGATCGGACGTGATGTTCACCGAGAACATGGTGCCGAACGGCGTGTTGAAGGACAGGTTGCCCGCATAGGGCTTCTTGGGATCGCCCGTGTGGCAGGGCATGCAGTCCGCCGCGCGGGCGAGATAGGCGCCCCGGTCCACCAGGGCCGAATCATCCCCTGCCGCCGGCGCCGTTGGCGCAGCAGGCGTCTGAGCCAGGGCCGTTCCCGCAAACGTGACGGCCGCCGCCGTCAGAACCGCCAGTTTCCGCATCCCCGCCATGGCCCCAGCCCTCCGTGATGCCCTCAAGTATCTTGGACATCTTACAAATTGGCGACGGGAAGGCATCACACTTCTTCCGCGACCTCTTGGCCGGGTACGTCGCTACGGCTTCAGCCCGGCACGAGGCGGTCGCGGAACAGGGCTGCGATGAGGTCGGACTGGGTGACGATGCCGGCCAGCTGGTCGTTTGCGTCCACCACCGGCACGGCATGGTGCCCGCCATCCGCCATCAGGGGCACCAGATCGGCGATGGGCGTCTCCGGCCGCGCGGACTGCACGTGCACGCTCATGATTTCCTGCACGGAGCCTTGAGGCGCGCGGGCGAGCCGCACCACATGGCGCAGGCGCTGGCCAAAGGAGACGCGGGGCCCGCTTGCGCCCCAGGTGGCTTTGTCCAACAGGTCGCTCTGGGTGACGATGCCCACCACCTTGGCATCGTCGGTGGTGACGGGCAGCGCCTTCACATGATGCCCGCGCATGAGGTTCAGCGCCTCCCGCATGGAGGCTTCGGGCGGGACCGCCGTGACGTCGCGGGACATGATGTCGGCGCAGGTGATCTCGCCGGAGCGACGGGCATAGGCCCGCACCTCGGCGAGGCGCAGCACCTGTTCCAGGTCCTCGCGGCTCACATCCAGCAGCCGGTCATATTGCTTGAGGGCCGCATCCAGGTCCGTGTCGGAGAAGCCGAGCCGGGCCGAGGGCGGCGGGTCCCTATTCTCCCGCGCGGGGGCGTGGGCCACCGCGGGATACTGCCGGCCGGTCAAGGCGTTGTAGGCCAGCGCGGTGGCCAGCAGCAGGAAGGAATTGAGCAGCACCGGCGACAGCACGAAGCCGTAGCCCAGCGTGTGCACCGCTTCCCCGCCCAGCACGGCGGTGAGCGCCACCGCGCCGCTCGGCGGGTGCAGGCAGCGCAGCAGCAGCATGAGGCCGATGGCGATGCCCCCGGCCAGTCCTGCCGCCAGGAACGGATCCGGGACGAGCCGCGCCGCCGTCACCCCCACCAGCGCCGCCACGAGATTTCCGCCGATGATGGACCAGGGCTGCGCCAGCGGGCTGGACGGCACGGCGAACAGCAGCACGGATGAGGCGCCCATGGGCGCGATGAGCAGCGGCACGGCCGAATCCGGCCCCAGAGCCAGTCGCGTCGCGAAGCCCGTGATCACAAGCCCGATCAGGGCACCGATGCCGGCGCGCAGCCGCTCGGCGGTGCTGACGGGCGCAAGGCCCGGAATGAACCGCTTCAGGAAGGGGATGAGATGGGGCATGGGCGATCCGGCGGAGGGGTAGCCGTCCTCGATGACGGCCGCGACTGAGTCCGGACGCGTGAGAGTGCCTAACCCCTTAGCAATCGCCCAAACCATAGGCAATATTTCGCTACGTCATGTCACCGCACGACGGATCGCCGGCTTATGGCGGCAAGGTGCGCCGAAGCGCGGCTATGGGCGTTGACGAGCCAATGGCTGCGGTCAGGCGGCCGGCCCGCTCTCGGAGAAGGTGCCGGCCAGCTTCTGGCGGGAACAGCCGGCGGATAAGAGCCGGGCGCGCCATGGCAATCCGGCGCGGCAGGCGCTACATGCGGAAAGTCCCGCCGAGAAAAAAGTCATGCCCCGCGCCGTCGCCGGCCCAGAAATCGAACGCCTGATCCAGCTTCTCGCTCGCCTGCCGGGCCTCGGCCCGCGCTCGGCGCGCCGCGCCGCGCTGCACCTCATCAAGAAGCGCGAGGCGCTCATGGCGCCGCTCTCAGTGGCGCTGGGTGACGCGCTGGGCAAGATCGTGGAATGCCGGGTGTGCGGAAACGTGGACGTGCGCGACCCCTGCACGGTCTGCACCGATCCGGAGCGGGAAGCGGGGACATTGGTGGTGGTGGCGGACGTGGCCGACCTCTGGGCCCTGGAGCGGGCCGCGGCCCTGCGCGCCAAATACCATGTGCTGGGCGGCGTGCTCTCGCCGCTGGATGGGGTCGGGCCGGACGACCTCAACATCTCCAAGCTGGTGGAGCGGGTGCACCAGGAGCATGTCAGCGAGGTGATCCTGGCGCTGGGGGCGACCGTCGATGGCCAGACCACCGCCCACTACATCACCGATCTGCTGCGCGGGCTGGAGGTGAAGGTCACCCGCCTCGCCCAGGGCGTGCCGGTGGGCGGGGAACTGGACTATCTGGACGAGGGGACCCTGTCGGCGGCGATCCGGGCACGGACGCCGTTGTAGCCTCCACCCCTTGGAAACCGTCATGGCCGGGCTTGACCCGGCCATCTCCCTCCTTTGAGGAAAGATCCCCGGGTCGAGCCGGGGATGACCAAGTGAGAAACCGGCCCCTCAGCCCGCCTTCGCGAGGCCGCCCAGCTCCTTGTCGATGAAGTAGGCCGAGTTCGGCCCCTCGCCGATCAGCTCGATCTTGTCGAGGATCTGGCGGCACAGCTTCTCTTCCTCGTGCTGCTCGGCGGCGAACCACTGGAGGAACTGGTCGGTCTCGTAGCTGTGCTCGGCGCGGGCGAGGTCGATCACCTCGAAGATGTTCTTGGAGACCTTGCGCTCCTCCTCCTGCACCCGCTCGAACAGCGCCTTGATATTCTTCGCGTCCACCACCGGCTTCGGCAGGGCCTTGAGCGAGATGGGGGCGCCGAGATCGTCCAGGAAGGCGAAGAATTTCAGCATGTGGGTCAGCTCTTCCGCCGCATGGACGAGGAGGAAGCTCTTGACGCCCTCGAACTTGTGGTCCGAGGCCCAGGCGGCCGCCTGGAGATAGATGTGGTGGGCTTCCAGCTCGCCGTTGAGCAGGTCGTTGAGCTTCTTCTCAAGCTTGTCGCTGACCATTTTCTGACACTCCAGGTTGGGGTCCTGCCCCCCGGGGCGCGGACCGGAAAGGATAGGGAACGGTCCGGCCTCAGCCGCCGGGGATCCAGCCCACCGTCTGGCCGAGCACCACGAGGTTCAGCACCAGGAGGATGATGGTGGCCGGCCACATGACGATGCGGACCCAGGGCGCATTCACCATGGCGCCCATGACACCCATGTTGTCGGTGAGCATCACCAAGGGCAGCAAGGCGAAGGGCAGCTGGATGGAGAGAACCACCTGGCTCCAGACCAGGATCTCCACCGGCTTGGCGTGCAGCAGGATGGCGATGAGCGCCGGCGCCATGGTGGCCGCCCGGGTGCCGAGGCGGATCAAGAACGGGCTCACATTGTCCATCTTCAGGAAGCCCTCGAACACCACCTGGCCCGCGAGCGTTGCGGAGGTGGAGGAGGCGACGCCGGCCACCAGAAGCGCGATGGCGAAGATGAGCCCGGCCCCCTGGCTGAGGATGGGCACCAGGGTCTTATAGGCATCGTCGAAGGACTGGATGACCGTGCCGTCCTTCAGGAAGATGGGATGGAACACCGCCGCCGCCACCACCAGGATGGCCGCATTGATGAACCAGGCGACGAACAGCGAGATGTTGGTGTCCCACAGGGACCAGCGATAGAGCGTCGCCGCGTCTGCCAGCTTCTCCCTCAGCCGCGAGATGGCGAGGTGGGAGTGCAGATAGAGATTATGGGGCATGATGGTGGCACCGATGATGCCCACCGCCACGAACAGCGCGTCCGCGCCAAGGATGTCCTTGGACGGGATGATGCTGTCCAGCGCCACCGCCTCATAATTGGGATGGCTCATGAACATCTCCGCCACGTACATGACGGAGACGCTGGTGAGGAAGGTGAGGAACACCGTCTCGATGGCCCGGAAGCTCCAGCGGTTCAAAAGGAGGATCAGGAACACGTCGATGATGGTGATGATGGCGCCGAGCCACAGCGGGATGCCGAACAGGAGATGCAGCGCCACCGCCACGCCGACGATCTCGGCAAGGTCGGTGGCCATCATGGAGATGACGGCGGAGACGAAGAACACCTTCGCCATCCAGGGCGGATAGCGCTCCGCGCAATGCTGGGCGAGGTCCTTGCCGGTGGCGATGCCGAGCTTGGAGCAGAGGTTCTGCACCAAAGCGCCGATGATGCAGGAGAGCGAGAGCACCCAGAGGAGCGAATAACCGAACTGGCTGCCCGCCTGGAGGTCCGTGGCCCAGTTTCCGGGGTCGAAATAGCCGATGGAGATGATGAAGGCGGGGCCGAAGAATTTCCACCAGGCGGGCCGATGCATAGGCGGCGCACCTTCCACCCGGTGCGCCTCGCCCCGCGGCAGCGGGATTTCCGGCGATTGCGGCTTCGCGCTCGACCATTCTACCATGCCCGGCCCCCCGAAACCCCGCGAACGGCTCGCACCGCCCGCCTGACCCAAGGGCCAAACTACAGGGCAGAGGGGCGGGATCAATGGGTCGAGGATGGTAGAAGTGTACTTTCTAGACCCTCTAAACTACGGAAAACAAAGAAGATTCAGCGCTGATGCGGGCTTCGGGCGGAGTCTGGAAAGGTTCGATGCTTGCGCGAGGAAAGCTTATGACTTTCCCATGAAGCTTCCGCCCTGAAGGATCGTCCGGCTCGGGCGTTCACGGTGCTTCCGAAGAGAGCTGATCGAGCACGGCAAGCGCCGCCGTGATGCGGGCCGGGATCGGGACGTTCCGGTTCGCCAGCATCACGATGCCGATCCTTTTCTCGGGCACAAAGGCAACGTAAGTGCCGAACCCGCCGGTGGAACCGGTCTTGTTGAACAAGGTCGGCCCGGAAGGCGCCTGTGGCGGCGTGAGCCGGATTGCGGCATGGGGCTCCACGGCCATGGTGCCGGAATTGCCGGCCAGCAGCCGGTCCAGCGCGACGGGGTAAGGGTATTGCTCCCACCCGAGCCCCTGCACCATTTCGCCGACCCTGAAATATCCGATGTGCGTGCCTTCCACGGCACGCCGCATGGGCGCATCGAGCGTGTCCGGACGGATGTTGGCCTCGACGAAACGGATCATGTCCGCAGCCGTCGATTTGACGCCGTAGGCCTCCGCATCGAACGCGCCCGGGCTCACCCGCACCGGCTTGTCGGCCGCATTGTAGCCCCAGGCATAGCGGCCCATTTCCGCTTTCGGCACCCGGATATAGCTGCGGCTGAGGCCGAGCTTGGGGAACAGCTCCGCTTCGACCACACCGGCAAAGTCGCCGCCCATCGCCCGGCCCGTAACGTACCCGAGCAGGCCGATGCTGGGATTGGAGTATCGCCGCTGCGCGCCCGGGGTGGCGGACGGCTTCCATTGCTGGAAATAGGTTTCCATCTTGACTGTGTTGGTGACGGCGGCCGGGAACTGCAGCGGCAGTCCGCCAGCGGTATAGGTGCCGAGATTGAGCAGGCTGGCCGCGTCGATGGCACTGCCGCGCAATTGCGGCATGTATTTTCCCGGATGATCATCCAGCGAGAGCTTGCCCTGCACCTGCGCATAGGCGGCCAAGGTCGCGGTGAACGTCTTGCTGACGGAGCCGATCTCGAACAGCGTGTCCTTCGTCACCGGCGTACGGCTCTCTTTCGAGGCGAACCCGTAGCTGAAGAAATGCTGCCGCCCCTCGATCGTGACCGCCACGGCGATGCCGGGCACGCCATATTCCTTCATGAGCGGGCGGACGGCTTGGTCCACGGCGGCTGCGATCCTGCCGGGATCCTCGGCGGCGCGGACCGTGCTCGCGAGCAGGCAGGACGAGATGAGGGCCAGGGCAAGCGGCCGCACGGCCCGAGTGATGGAAATCAAGTCTCTTCCTCTCGTCGGGGCCGGCGCCCGCTATGCGTTCGCGCTTTGAACGCCGGGGTTCCGCAGGGCTTCCCAGCCCGGTGCCGTTTCGAGGCGGGAGAAGTCCCCGCCGGCGACCTGGCGGCCGATGTCCAGCATCGCCCCGCCGACCGCACGGGCCAGCGTGCCTCCGACGCTGATCCGGCGCACGCCGGCCTCTGCGATCTGCGCCAGGTTCAGGCCCGCGGCCCCCAGGCCGATCACGTGGTTGACTGGAGCGTGCACGGATTTGCAGATCCGGCGGAGACTCGCGAGATCGGGCACCCCTGGCGCATAAACCACTTCGGCGCCGAGCGCCTCGAAGGCGCGGAGCCGGCGAATGGCCTCGTCCACATCGTATCCGCCCGGGGCAAGCCCATCCGCCCGCGCGGTCAGGACGAGACCGTGGCGCCGCGCCGCCTCCACGGCTGCGCCGACGCGCTGCACGGCATCGTCATAAGCTCGGAAAGGCTCCGCTCCGCCCGGCCAGCGATCCTCGATGGAGAAACCGGCCAGTCCCGCCTCGGCCGCCTGCCGGACGATCTCCGCGATGCCGTCTGCGGTCTTGGAATAGCCGTCCTCCAGGTCCGCCGTCACCGGAAGGTCGGTGGCATGGGCGATCCTGGCGGCATATTCGAGGGTCTCTTCAGCCCCCAGCGTGCCATCGCGCTGTCCGACCGAGAAGGCATAGCCCGAGGACGTGGTGGCGAGCGCCTTGAAGCCGAGGCCCGAGAGCATGCGCGCGGCCGCGATGTCCCAGGGATTGGGGATGATGAAGCAGCCCTCCTTATGGAGCGCGCGGAACACCGCGACCTTCTCTTCCCGGCTGACCATGTGCCGCTCCCCTGTCAGGATACCAGTTCGAACCACTCGTCCTCGGTGATCACCTGGACGTTGAGCGAACGCGCCTTTTCCAGCTTGGAGCCGGCTCCGGGCCCCGCGACCACGATGTCGGTCTTGGCGGAGACCGAGCCCGCCACCTTGGCCCCCAGCCGCTCCGCCATGGCTTTCGCCTCATCGCGGGTCATCTTCTCGAGGGACCCAGTGAACACCACCGTCTTGCCGGAGACCGGGGAGCCCGAAGCGACAGCTTCAAGCGGCTGCGGTTCCACTTCCTTCAAGAGAGCCGCAAGGGCGTCGCGATTGTGCGGCTCATCGAAGAAGTCCACCACCGCTTCCGCCACCACTGCGCCGATGCCCTCGATATTGATCATCTCAGCCCAGGCATCGTTCGCTACCACGTCCTCCTTGGGCATCTGGGCCGCCACCGCCGCATCCCGCAGCGCTTCCATGGAGCCGTAATGGCGCGCGAGCCGGCGGGCATTGGTCTCGCCCACATGGCGGATGCCGAGGGCAAAGACGAAGCGGTCCAGGGCAATTTTTCGCCGGCTTTCGATCGCCGCGAACAGATTGGTGACGGAGGTCTTCCCCCATCCGTCCCGGTTCTCGATGCGCTGGAGCGAGGCGGCATTGCGGGCCTCCAAGGTGAAGATGTCGGCCGGCTCTTTCACCAGCCCCCATTCATAGAAGGCATGCACCTGCTTCTCGCCCAGCCCCTCGATATCGAAGGCGTTGCGCGATACGAAATGGCGCAGGCGCTCCACCGCCTGGGCGGGGCAGATGAGGCCGCCGGTGCAGCGGCGCACCGCGTCCTGCTTGCCGGTCTTGGGGTCCACCTCGCGCACCGCATGGCTGCCGCAGGCCGGACAGACATCGGGGAAATGATAGGGCTGGGCGGAGGCGGGGCGCTTCTCCAGCACCACGGAAACCACCTGGGGAATCACGTCGCCGGCGCGCTGCACCACCACCGTGTCGCCGACGCGGATATCGACCCCATCGCGGATCGGCTGACCATCGCCGCCGATGCCCCGGATATAGTCCTCATTGTGGAGCGTGGCGTTGGAGACCACCACGCCGCCCACATTCACCGGCGCGAGCTTCGCCACCGGGGTCAAGGCGCCCGTGCGGCCCACCTGGATGTCGATCTCATTCAGGACGGTGACCGCCTGCTCGGCGGGGAATTTATGGGCGAGCGCCCAGCGGGGCGAGCGGGAGACGAAGCCGAGCCGGCGCTGGAGGTCGAGCCGGTCCACCTTGTAGACCACGCCGTCTATGTCATAGCCGAGCTTCGCCCGCTCCCCCCCGATATGCCGGTAATGGGCCAGCAGCCCCGCCGCATCATGGGCGAGGATGGTGAGCGGGTTGGTGGGCAGGCCCCAGCGGGCGAACGCCTGCACCACGCCGTGCTGCGTGTCCGCCGGCAGCGCCGATGCCTCGCCCCAGGCATAGGCGAAGAAGCGCAATGGCCGGCTGGCGGTGATGGCGGAATCGAGCTGGCGCAGCGATCCCGCCGCCGCGTTGCGGGGATTGGCGAATATCTGCTTGCCGGCTTCGGCCTGCCGGGCGTTGAGGGCGATGAAATCCTCCGCATCCATATAGACTTCGCCGCGCACGTCGATGACGTCGGGCACGTCCTGGCCGGCCAGTTTCTGGGGGATCTCGCCGATGGTGCGGACATTGGCGGTGACGTCCTCGCCCACCGCCCCATCGCCGCGGGTGGCGGCGCTGACGAGCCGGCCCTTCTCATAGCGCAGCGAGCAGGAGAGGCCGTCGATCTTGGGTTCGGCGGTGAAGGCCACCTCGCCGTCGCCGAGGTTCAGGAACCGCTTCACCCGCGCCACGAACTCCTCCACCTCCTCGTCGGAAAAGGCGTTGGCCAGCGAGAGCATGGGCACGGAATGGGTGATCTTGGCGAATTTCGAGGAGACCTGGACGCCCACCTTCTCGGAGAGGCTGTCCTCGGTCTTCAGCTCGGGAAACCGCGCCTCGATATCCTCGTAGCGGCGGCGCAGACGGTCATATTCCGCATCGGTGACGAGGGGCGCATCGTCCTCATAATAGCGCCGGTCGTGGCCGGCGATCTCGTCGGTCAGCGCCGCCAGTTCGTTGGCCGCGTCCTCGCGCGCCAGCGCCTCCACGGGAATGGAGCGGAGGGGGGACGGGGCGGAAGGGGTCGACGCGCTCATAGGCGATGTTTTCGCCCAGGGCCTATCCACATTCAAGCGGGGTGGGGAACGCCCCTAGCACCCTTGCAATCGTCATCCCCGGGCTTGACCCGAGGATCTTGACCGGGTGTGGACCCAACGGAGGGAGATGCCCGGGTCAAGCCCGGGCATGACGGCCCAGAGAGGGAGACCGCTCAGAACAGCTTCATCCCCGGAGGCAGAGGCAGGCCGCCTGTGAGGGCGGACATCTTCTCCTGCATGATCCGCTCGGCCTTCGCCTTGGCGTCCGACAAAGCCGCCACCAGAAGGTCTTCCAGGATCTCGCCCTCGTCGGGTTTCAGGAGGCTCGGGTCGATGCGCACCGCCTTCGGATCGCCCTTGGCGGTGACGCGCACGGTGACGAGGCCGCCGCCGGAAGCGCCTTCCACCTCGACGCCATCCAGCTCCGCCTGCATCTGCTGCATGCGCTCCTGAAGCTCCTTGGCCTGCTTCATCATGCCCATCAGGTCGCGCATCACACCTCTCCGTCAGTATTCCAGCTCGTCGTCGGGACCGGGACCCATATAAGTGTCCTCCTCCATGGGCGCGAGCCCGAGGTCGGGGGCTTCCTCGCGGGTGCGCACGTCGACGATCTGCGCATTGGGGAATTTGGCGAGCACCGCGGCCACGAGGGGGTCGGCGCGGATGCCGTCCTCCCGCTCCGCCTTGGCCGCCGCCGCCGTCTCCGCCAGCGTCGCCGCGCCCTCGGCCCGCGAGGTGACGGAGACCATCCAGCGCTTGCCGGTCCAGTCCTGAAGCTTGCGCGAAAGGTCCTGGACCAGATTGGGACTGCCGCCGGGGGCGAGCGCGAACTCGATCTGGCCGTCCTCGAAGCGCACGACGCGCACATAGGTCTCGAGCGCGTGCTTCATCAGCAGGTCGCGCTTGGTGCCCACGAGCGCCACCAGATCCTCGAACTTGGCAAGGCGCGGCCCCTGCGGCTCGGGCTGGGCCACGGCGCGCACGGGGGCGGGCTCGGCGCGGGTCGCCACCGCAAGCCGTGCCCCGCCGCCGCCATTGGTGGGCGCGGGCATGGGGGCGGGCGAGGGAGTGTCCTGCACATCCTTCAGCTTGCGCAGCGCCTCGTCGGGCGAAGGCAGGTCGGTCGCATAGGCGATGCGCACCAGCACCATCTCCGCCGCCTGGGCCGGCTTGGCGGATTGCTGGGCCTCCTGGATGCCCTTCAGCAGCATCTGCCAGACGCGCGAGAGGTCGCGGATGAGGAGTTTCGCCGCCATGTCCGAGCCGCGCTCCCGCTCGGCCTGCACCAGAGAGGCGTCGGAGGCGGTCTCGGGCACCAGCTTGAAGCAGGTGAGGAGATGCGTGAATTCGGCAAGGTCGGTGAGGATCACTGCCGGGTCCGCGCCCGAATCATACTGGTCGCGGAACTCGCGGATGGCGCTCTGGGTGTCGCCTGACATCAGCGCTTCGAACAGATCGATGACGCGCGCCCGGTCGGCGAGGCCCAGGAGTCGGCGCACCTCCTCCGCCCCCACCTTGCCGCCGCCATGGGCAATGGCCTGGTCCAGGAGGGAGAGCGAATCGCGCACCGAGCCCTCGGCCGCGCGGGCGATGGTGGAGAGCGCTTCCGCCTCGATCTCCACGCCTTCCTTCGCGCAGATGCCGGAGAGGTGGGTGGCCAAAACGCCCGAATCCACCCGCCTCAGGTCGAAGCGCTGGCAGCGGGAGAGCACCGTGACCGGCACTTTCCGGATCTCGGTGGTGGCGAACACGAATTTCACGTGCTCCGGCGGCTCCTCCAGGGTCTTCAGCAGGCCGTTGAACGCCGCCGTGGAGAGCATGTGCACTTCGTCAATGATGTAGACCTTGTAGCGCGCCATGGCCGGGCGGTAGCGCGACCCCTCGATGATCTCGCGGATGTCATTGATGGAGGTGTTGGACGCGGCGTCCATCTCCATCACGTCCACGTGGCGCGATTCGATGATGTCGCGGCAGTGCCTGCCGAGCACGGAGAGGTCCAAAGTCGGCCCGCCGCCGCCCTCCATGGGCTCGTAATTGAGCGCGCGGGCGAGGATGCGCGCGGTGGTTGTCTTCCCCACACCCCGCACGCCGGTGAGGATGTAAGCCTGGGCGATGCGGCCGGAGGCGAAGGCGTTGGAGAGGGTGCGGACCATGGCCTCCTGGCCGATCAGGTCCGCGAACGTCGAAGGCCGGTATTTGCGTGCCAGCACGCGATAGGGCGCCGCTGCCGCCACCGGCTGGGGCGGGGTGCCGAGGTCGAAACCAGGGGTGTCTTCGGGCGTGTCGGCGCTCATGGGCCTTTCATAGCATTCCCGAAGGGGCGTGCAGCGATTTTTGCTGCGCGCTCGCGTCGCTCCAGGCCGAAACTCCTCTTCTCCAAACGGGTGCTGCGATGCTCGACCAAGAACACGGACAGGGCAGGTTTGCCCCCTCTCCCCGAGGGGGAGAGGGCTGGGGTGAGGGGGAACCACTCTCTCAATTCCTGAAGCGCCGGAGCCCCCTCACCCGGCTGCGGTGCAGCCGACCTCTCCCCCTCGGGGAGAGGTGAAAACACTCAGCCATCCGATCCTTGGATTCGTATCGCAATGCTTCCCCTAGCGAGAAGGGGGCGTGGGCCGGCTCACTTCGGCTTGAAGAGTTCCGCCCCACGGACGCGCACGCAGACATAGCGGCGATAGCCGTCCTTGAACTGCTGCAGCGCCTCGCCATCGAGCTTTGCCGGGATCGAGGCCGAGATGCCAGCCTTGCAGGCATCCTCATTGGCGAACACGCCCGCCTGCGTAATCACATGGGTCTCCGGGCCGGACAGCACCTGAAGCAGGATCACGGCAATGGCCCACATGGACGCCTCCGGGCGTTTGCGCGCCCTTAAGCTCAGGGCTTCGGCTGGCAAGAAGGTGGGAGGCTGGTCAGAGACCCGAGACCGGGCTCGTTGGGGCTGCTTCCTTCCGGACCTGACCCGGTTGGCGAGTGGCTCGTCCACCGCCAACCTCCCGGGGTCTATATCGGGGGTCTCGGTGCAAATGGCAAGCGGGCGGCGCGATGGCGCTCTTCGCCGCCCCCTGGAGCGGGTTGAACACGCCGCAACGGAAGCTCCGCCGTTTTGACCCTGAGCCCCCGAAGCGATACATCTGTGCCGCCTGGAGGTGGCCCATGTTTTCCTGCACATCGGGTAACGACACTGCTCCCACCGGTCACACAGGCTGCCTGTGCCACAGGCCGGAAATTCAGTCCCTCACGCGCCGGATCAACACCGACCTTTCAAGGCGGGGCTTCGTCGCCGGCATGGCCGCCACCATGGCGTCGCTGGGCCTGCCCGCAGTTGCACGCCCGGTGTCCACCGGCCCGGCGCGCCCAGTCTTGTTCACGAATTTCCTGCTGTTCGACGGAACACGCGCCACCTTGCGCCAGGGCCTCAGCCTGCTGGTGGAGGGCAACGTCATCAAGGCCCTTGCCGCCGGCAATCCGGCGCCGCCCGATGGCGCGCAGGTGATCGATTGCAAGGGCCAGGTGATCATGCCGGGCCTGATCGACGCCCACTGGCACGCCATCTTCGCGGCCTTGCCGCTTCAGAGCCTGATGACCGCGGATGTCGGCTACATCTCCCTCGCCGCCAGCGCCGAGGCCGAGCGCACGCTGATGCGGGGTTTCACCACCATCCGGGATCTCGGCGGGCCGACCTTTGCATTGAAGCAGGCCATCGATGAGGGCCTCGTCTCGGGCCCCCGCATCTATCCCTCTGGCGCCATGATCACCACCACCGGTGGCCACGGCGACCTGCGCGCGTTGTCCGATTTGCCGCGGCAGCCCGGTGGCCCCTTGAGCGCCGTGGAGCAGTCCGGCGCCGCCATGATCGCCGACAGCGTGGGCGAGGTCCGGATGCGCGTGCGCGAGCAGCTCCTGCAGGGCGCCTCGCAGATCAAGATCGTGGGCGGCGGCGGCGTTTCCTCCCCGCGCAGCCCGCTCGACATGTCCACCTTCAGCGAGCCCGAACTGCGCGCGGCGGTGGACGTGGCGCGGGACTGGAACACCATCGTGACAGTGCACGCTTATGCGTCGCCGACGGTCCAGCGGGCGATCAGCGCTGGCGCCCAATGCATCGAGCACGCCCATCTCATGGACGACGCGACGGCCAGGATGATGGCGGACCGGGGCACGTGGCTCTCCATCCAGCCGTTCCTCAGCGCCGACGATACGGTTCCGCTGACCGGCCCGAGCCGCGAGAAGATGCTTGAGGTCTTCGCCGGCACGGACACCGCATACAAGTTGGCGCGGAAGTACAATATCAAGACCGCATTCGGATCCGATTTGCTGTTCTCGGCGGCATTGGCGCCCCGCCAGGGAACCATGCTGACCCATCTGGCCCGGTGGTACAGCAATTTCGAGATCCTCAAGATGGCCACCGCCGACAATGCCGAGCTGCTCGGCCTGTCCGGCCCGCGCAATCCCTATCCCGGAAAGCTGGGGGTCATCGAGGAGGGCGCGCTTGCGGACTTGCTGGTGGTGAAGGGCAACCCCCTCGAGCGCATCGAGCTTGTGGCAAACCCGGACGCGAACTTTACCGTCATCATGAAGGACGGCAGGATCCACAAGAACGAGCTCACTCAATGAGCATGCCGCCCCGCGCAACCTTCGCCCTCGATCCCCGCCTCGCCGCCGATGGCCCCGCCCTCGGCGACCTCAAGCTGTGCCATGTGCGGCTGGTGGATGACGCCCGCTTCTTCTGGCTCGTGCTGGTTCCCCGCCGGGACAACCTCGTCGAAATCATCGACCTGCCGGCGGAAGACCGCGCCGTGCTTATGGAGGAGATCGCCGCCGCCTCCGCCGCGCTCAAGGCGGTCAGCGGCTGCGCCAAGCTGAATGTGGCGGCGCTGGGGAACATGGTGTCCCAGCTTCATGTGCACATTGTCGGCCGCACGCCGGGCGATGCCGCTTGGCCGGGCCCGATGTTCGGCGTCGGCACGCGGGAGCCGCTGGGGGATGCGCTGGAGACGCGGGTGGCGCAGATGCGCGGCGCGCTGGGGCTCGCCTCCTAGGAACGTTTCCAACCCGCTTGCCTCCCCCTTAAGCCCGTGCCACCGTCCGCCACCTTCATTCACCGCCTCAGGCGCCTCCCATGACCACCATCGCTCTTCCCGATCTCGGCGCCTGGCCGGCCCTTGGCTATATAGGCAACCCGCTCGACCGTGCCGCCCACCGCCGGGGCGAGGCGGAGGCGCTGTTCGAGCAGCGGGATGCGCGCACCTATCTTCTGGGCGGCGAACTGGTGGCCGCCCGCAAGATCGGCGAGTGGCTGGAGCCGCTGTTCGAGCCGGCCCATGCCCGTGACCTCGGCGCCGGAAGCCCGCTTTTCCTCGGCTTTTCCGATGGCGCGCCGCGCTTTGCCGCGCGGTTCGATGCCGGACGGCGCGAGGAACTGGAGGCCGGCGGCCTGTTCGTTTCCGACCTGCGCTCCATCGCCACCGGCGGCCTCCTGCCACCCGAGCACCTCGCCGCCATCGCCTGCGGCAAGGCGCTGAACGCCTGGCACGGCCGCCACCGCTTCTGCTCCAATTGCGGCAATGAGAGCAATGTCATCGAGGGCGGCTGGCGGCGCGACTGCCCCTCCTGCGGGGCGCAGCATTTCCCGCGCACCGACCCGGTGGTGATCATGCTGACCGCCATGGGCGACCGCTGCCTCCTCGGCCGGCAGGCCCATTTCGCCCCCGGCATGTGGTCCGCGCTGGCCGGCTTCGTGGAGCCGGGCGAGACGGCGGAGGACGCGGTGCGGCGCGAGATTCTGGAGGAATCCGGCCTCCTGGTGGGGCGGGTCTCCTACCACGCCTCCCAGCCCTGGCCCTTTCCCATGTCGCTGATGATCGGCTGCCTCGCGGAAGCGCTCACCGACGAGATCGTGGTGGACAAGAGCGAGCTGGAGGACGCCCGCTGGTTCACCCGCGAGGAGGCCACGCTGATGCTCACGCGCACCCATCCCCAGGGACTCTTCACGCCGCCCCCCATCGCCATCGCCCATCACCTGATCCGCGCCTTTGTGACAGCCGGCTGAGGCTTCGCCGCGGAAGCGGGCTGGATTCGCGCGCGGTTTCCGCCAAAATTGCCGAATCGGCTGTCTGCCGCCGCAGGTGTGCCCGGCGCGGGAGAGGAATTTGGACGACCGCACCGGACCCAAGGCCCAACGCAAGAAGGCGTCGCTCCAGCGCAGGCTGGCCGGAAAGGTGCGGCGCCTCATCGCGCTGCCACCCGGCCCGATCCGGCACCGGCGCCGACCGCCCGACCTCATCTATGGCCTTGAAGACAAGGTCCCGCCCTCCGCATTGATCCCGCTGGCGGCCCAGCACGCCATGCTGGCGCTGACCTATCTGCTCTATCCCCTGGTGGCGACGGCCGAGGCGGGCCTCGACGAGAACCAGACCCAGGCCATCCTCACCGCCTGCGCCATGTGCATCGGCCTCACCACCATCATCCAGTGCGCGCGCACAAGGTTCGGCAGCGGCTATCTCGGCGTCCACGTGCCCTCGCCCGGCGCCATCCCGCTCGCGGTCCAGTCCCTCAGCCTCGGCGGGCCGGCGCTCATGGCCGCGAACCTCATCGTCACCGGGCTTTGCCAGCTCCTGGTCGCGCGCGTGGTGCGCCCCCTGCGCGTGCTGCTGCCGCCCGAGGTCTGCGGCGTGGCGGTCTCCATGCTGGGGGTCTCGCTCGCCGCCCCTGCCTTGCGGCGTGCGCTCGGCATGGAGGGCGCCCATGTCATCGTCGATCACGGGGCGCTGGCGGTCTCGGCCCTCACCCTGGCCATCATTGTCTGCGTCACCATCTTCGCTCCGCGCCGGCTGAAGCTGTTCGCGGTGCTGGCGGGGGCTGCCACGGGCTGGATCGCGGCCGTGGTGGGCGGCGTCGACCAGACCAATTTCTCCGACATTCTCGGCCGCGTCGACACGGTGGCGCTGCCAACCCTGACCTTGCCCGGCTTCCACCTGGAGCCGAGCCTGTTTCCCCTCATGGGCCTGCTGGTGCTCATGGGGATGGTGGACGTGCTGAGCACCACGCTGTCGCTGGAGAAGATGAATGACGCCGACTGGCGCCGCGCCGACATGGCGGCGGCCAGCCGGGCGGTGACGGCCACCGGCATCGGCAACATCCTCAACGGCCTCACCACCGGCTTCCAGTCCAGCCTCTCCTCTTCCGCCGTGGGCCTTGCCTTCGCCACCGGCGCCACCGCGCGGGTGATCGGCATCGCCGCCGGCGCGCTGATGTTCGCCACCGCCTTCTTCCCCAAAGCCATCGTGGCGCTGACGCTGATCCCCTCCCCTGTTATCGGCGGCATCCTGCTCTATACCGCCGCCTATCTGCTGGTGGCGGGCATGGACCTCATCCTGTCGCGGCGCCTCAGCGAGCGGCGGGTGTTCCTGGTGGGGCTCTCCATGCTGGCGGGTCTCTCGGTGGCGCTGCTGCCGCTGCACGAGCAGTTGCCCCTCTGGGCGCAGCCCTTGTTCTCCACCCCGCTGACGGTTGCGGCCTGCTTCGCCATCGCGCTGAATCTTCTGTTCCGCATCGGCATCGCGCGCGAAAGCGCGTTCGTGGTGCCGGCGGGCTCCAACGCCTTCCTCGCGGTGCAGGAGTTCCTGGAGCACCAGGGCGGCCTTTGGGGCGCGCGGCGCGACGTGGTGGCGGCGGCGATCCCCGTCGCGGCGCAGGCGCTGGAAGTGCTTCAGGACACGGAGATCGCCACAGGTCTGGTGGAGCTGCGGGCGCGCTTCAACGAGACCCAGCTCGACGTCTTCCTCCTCTATGACGGGGAGGTCATGGAGGCGCCCAAGGAGCGCCCCTCGCCGGAGGCGCTGCTCGGGGATGCCAAGGAGGTAGCGGCGTTCGCCGCCTACATGCTCACCCGCCTTGGGGACAAGGTCACGTTCGGGCGCCTGGGGGAGCGGGCGCGCATCACGCTGCGGTTCGACCATTAGACCCGGCGCGGCCGCCTCTCGGCGGGACGCCTATTGCGCGAAATCGCTGTCCGCGAGGGGTTTTCCATCGACGAAGCCGAAGGCCGTCGCGCGGAACTGGTAGACCCACTGCTTCTGATATTTGCTCTCGCAAGCCTCAACGTCTTTCGCAGACTTGCAGAGCTTTTCCGGGACCTCATAGTGGAGGTCGTAAATGACGACCTTCGGGCCCTTGAAGAAACCGAACGTTCCGCCATTGGGCCCATCGGCCGCCGCCGGCAATGCCTGCTCCCAATCCTTGAAATAGGGCTCGCTGAGCGTGTCGAAATAGAAGGCGCGGGGCATGCCCGTCTTCGTGCCCGTAAGCTCGCAGCCGGTGCCCGAAACCTTGAGCCTTTCGAGAACCTGGGACGGGTTCCCCGTCATGGAAACCGAGACGGTCATGCCGGCCAGCCGCTTGGACAGGACCTTCGCAAGCGCGTCGCATTCGGTCTGGGGAAGCGGCGCCACTTCGCGCGGGGCGGCAGCGGCGGTGCCCGCGGCAAAAAGTGCGAGCGATGCCGAAATCAGCGAAAGCGCGAGGAAATTGCGCATCGAATGCTCCAAATATTCAAACGGCGATGAAAAGACGCCACGCCGCTCAAAGGTGGAGAAGCGGCGTGAAAGCATGGTGACACACGCAAGTGGAGAGAAGGGCGCGGGCCCCGGCGCTCACTCCTCCGACAGTCCCAGCCGGTAGGCGTGCGCCGGATAGACCCCGAGGATGCGCAGCTCACGGGAGAAGAAGGCCAGTTCCTCCAGGGCGAATTTCAGGCCTCTGTCGTCCGGGTGGCCGTCCACGTCGGCATAGAATTGGGTGGCCGTGAAGGCCCCGTCCATCTGGTAGGATTCCAGCTTGGTCATGTTGACGCCATTGGTGGCGAACCCGCCCAATGCCTTGTAGAGCGCGGCCGGCACGTTGCGCACGCGGAACACGAAGGACGTCACCACCGGCCCGTTGCCGGCGGGCGCCCAGTCGCCTTCCTTGGCCAGGATGACGAAGCGCGTGGTGTTGTGGGCCTCGTCCTCGATGTTCTCGGCCAGGATGTCGAGCCCGTAGAGCTCGGCCGCAAGGCGCGAAGCGATGGCGGCGCGGGTGATGTCGCCGGCATCCGCGATCTCCCGCGCCGAGCCCGCCGTATCGGCGCCGATCACCGCCGTCAGGCCGAGCGTGCGCATGGCCTTGCGGCACTGGCCGAGCGCCATCACGTGGCTCTGGGCGCTTTTGATGGTGGCAAGGCTCGCCCCCTTCACCGCCATGAGCTGGTGCGACAAAGGCAGGAAGAATTCGCCGATGATTGAGACGTTCGCGCGTGGCAGCAGGTGGTGGATGTCGGCGACGCGCCCGGCCACCGAATTCTCGATGGGAATCATGGCAAGGTCCGCGGTGCCGCCTTCCACGGCGGCGAAGCAGTCCTCGAACGTGGCGCAGGGCACTGCCTCATGGTCCGGATAGGTCTCGCGGCAGGCAATGTGCGAATTGGCGCCCGGCTCGCCCTGGAACACGATGCGGCGGCTCATCTTTTCTCGTCCTTCTGATTCTGCGAGCGCATATCCACCCTCGCGGCGCCGATGTCCATAAGCCGGGTGCTCTGCGACCGCTCGCCGCGTCCGCCATGCGGCGCAGGTTCTTTTGTGGAAGTGCTCCAATGCGTGGCATTGGGGCGCGCCCCGCACGGGTTGCGCGGCGTTTGGCAAAATGATTAGTGTCCGACCGGCCGTGCTCGTCGCGGCGCGCCGGCGCTGCCTTTGCGCGCTGTTCTGGGTGGAAAATTGGGGCTCCGAGGAGCGAAGCGCCGATGGACAGTTTCGAATTGAATAAAATAGCGGGCGCGGTGCTTGGCACCCTGACGCTCACGCTCGGCCTCGGTATCTTCTCCGAAATCCTCTTCACCCCCTCGGCGCCGGCCAAGCCTGGCTATGACATCGCCGTGCCGGAGGGCCCCTCCGAGGCGCAGGCCCCGACCGCCGCGCCGAGCGTTCCCATCGAGGAGCTGTTCGCCAAGGCGTCGGTGGAGAAGGGCGCCAACGTCGCCAAGCGCTGCGGCTCCTGCCACAACTTCCAGGAAGGTGCGGGCGCCAAGGTCGGCCCCGACCTCTATGGCGTGGTGGACCGCCCTGTCGCCAGCGTGGCCGGATTCGCCTATTCCGCGGCCATGAAGGCCCATGGCGGCGACTGGACCCCCCAGGCCCTCAACACCTTCCTCACCAATCCCAAGGCCGCCGTTCCCGGCACGGCCATGGCATTCGCGGGCATCCCGAAGGAAGTGGAGCGGGCAGACCTGATCGCCTACCTCAATTCCCTCGCGCACAATCCCAAGCCCCTGCCGACGGCCACCGCCGCGGCTCCGGCTGCCGCCCCCGCCGGCGGCGACGCAAAGCCCCCCACGGGCGATGCCGGCCAGTCGACGGCGCCGGCCGCCAAGTGAGGCTTTCGAAGCTCTGACGTTGAAAGGCCGGTCCGAAGGGACCGGCCTTTTTCGTTTGGCTTGGCGACCGAAGGGCTTGTCCTGGCCAAGTGAGCGCGCAGCGCGAACGCAGAGCCGGGACCCAGCGCGAAACTCCGGCGAAGCCGTCACCCGCGACCAGCGCCTGAGCATTTCCGCCGCGCGGCATCGGAAATGGCGTGAAGCGCCTTCGGCGGTCTCTTGCGCTGGGTCCCGGCTCTCCTTCCACTGCGCTTTGCTCCGTTGCAGTCGGCCAGGACAAGGGCGGCGCGCTCCGGGGCGGCATCCGCGCGCGCATTACCAAGATTTCACCTGATTTTGCTCGCCTTGCGCCCCGCACGCCTTTTTTCTGCCGTCGCGTCAGGGGTGATTATCGTCTATGGCGCTGTTGACCCACCCGCGCCGCCGATCCGGAGCCTCCCGATGCGTTTGAAGGTCCGCAGCCTCGCTTTTGCCCTGGCCGTCCTCGCCAGTGCGGCGCCGGCATCCGCGCAGCCGGCCGAGGCGCCGTTCCGGGCTGCCGCGTCCCTGCTGGGCGAGCCGAAATATCCGCCGGACTTCAAGCATTTCGACTATGTGAACCCGAACGCCCCCAAGGGCGGGCTGGTGCGCTTCTCCGAGACCGGGACGTTTGACAGCTTCAACGCCATCATCCCGCGCGGCGCCGTCTCGGCCGGCATCGGCCTCATCTACGACACGCTCACCACCCAGTCGCGCGACGAGGTGGCCACCGCCTACGGCCTGATCGCCGAGGGCCTGTCCTTTCCGCCGGACTTCTCCTCCGTCACCTACCGCCTGCGCCCCGAGGCCAAATGGCATGACGGCAAGCCCATCACGCCCGACGACGTGGTGTGGTCGTTCGACGTGATCACCAAGAACAATCCCGGCCAGGCCTTCTATTATCGCCACGTGAAGGACGTGCAGAAGACCGGCGAGCGGGATGTCACCTTCACCTTCGACCAGGGCGGCAACCGCGAATTGCCCCAGATCGTCGGCGAGATGATGGTGCTGCCGAAGCACTATTGGACCGGGACCGACGGGGCCGGCAAGGCGCGCGACATCACGCAAGGCACCCTCGAGCCGCCGCTTGGCTCGGGCGCCTACAAGATCAAGTCCTTCGTGCCCGGCCGCACCATTTCCTACGAGCGGGTGAAGGATTATTGGGGCAAGGACCTGCCCGTGAACGTGGGCTCGAACAATTTCGACGAGATCCGCTACGAATATTACCGCGACGACACGGTGGAGCTGGAGGCGTTCAAGGCCGACCAGTACGATTTCCGCACCGAGGTCTCCGCGAAGAACTGGGCCACCGCCTACGATTTCCCCGCCAAGAATGACGGCAAGGTGGTGCTGGAGACCTTCGAGAACCGCTCCTCCGGCATCATGCAGGCCTTCATCCCCAACCTGCGCCGGGCGAAGTTCCAGGACCAGCGGGTGCGCCGCGCGCTCAATTACGCCCTCGACTTCGAGGGCATGAACCACACCTTGTTCTTCGACCAGTACAGCCGCATCGACAGCTATTTCTCGGGCACCGAGCTCGCCTCCTCTGGCACGCCGAAGGGGCTTGAGCTGGAGATCCTGAACACGGTGAAGGACAAGGTGCCGGCGGACCTGTTCACCAAGACCTACACCAACCCGGTGAGCAAGACCGAGGAGGAGCGCCGCGCCAATTTGCGCGCCGCGTTCGACCTGCTGAAGCAGGCCGGCTTCCAGGTGAAGGGCAAGCAGCTCGTCGACACGAAGGGCGAGCCCTTCACCATCGAGATCCTGATCAACAGCCCCTCCTTCGAGCGGGTCGCGCTGTTCTACAAGCCGGGCCTTGAGCGGCTGGGCATCCAGGTCAGCGTGCGCATGGTGGATTCCTCGCAATATATCAACCGCGTGCGCGCCCGGGACTTCGACATGATCGTCTCCGGCTGGGGCCAGTCGCTCTCGCCGGGCAACGAGCAGCGCGATTATTGGGGCTCGGACAGCGCCAAGCGCGACGGCTCGCGCAATTATGCCGGCATCTCCAACCCCGCCGTGGATGCGCTGATCGACAAGGTCATCTACGCCAAGAACCGCGACGAGCTGGTGGCCACCACCCATGCGCTCGACCGGGTGCTGCTGTGGAACGACTATGTCATCCCCGCCTGGACGCTGCGCTATACCCGCACCGCCCGCTGGGACCGCTTCGCGCGCCCCGAAAACCTGCCGAAATACAGCTTCGAATTCCCCACCATCTGGTGGTGGGACCAGGCCAAGGCCGCCAAGATCGGGAATATCCCTCAATGAGCGACGGCGCCGGGACCCGCGGACCCAGCCGCCGCGCCCTTCTGCGCCTCGCCGTGGGCGCCGGCGCCCTGGTGGCGGCCCGGCCCGGCTTCGCCCAAGGCGCGGCTGCGGCCGGCGCGCCGCAGGATGCGGAACGCCACGGCCTCTCCGCCTTCGGCGAGCTGAAATATCCCGCGGACTTCAAGCAGTTCGCCTATGTGAACCCGGATGCGCCCAAGGGCGGCGCCTATTCGCTGATCGGCCCCACCGCCGCCTATAACCAGTCCTTCCAGACCTTCAACTCGCTCAACGGCTACATCCTGCGCGGCGATGGCGCGCAGGGCGTGGCGCTCATCTTCGACAGCCTGATGGCACGGGCGACCGACGAGCCGGATGCGCTCTACGGGCTGGTCGCGGCGGGCGTGACCATTTCGGAGGGCGGCCAGCTCTACCGCTATCGCCTCAGGCCGGAAGCGCGCTTCCATGACGGCACGCCGCTGACCGCGGACGACGTGGCCTTCTCCCTCAACACGCTGAAGGCCGAAGGCCACCCGCTGATCCGCCAGGCGCTGCGGGAATTCACCGGCGCCGAGGCGGACGGGCCTGGCACGGTGCTGGTGCGCTTCACCGCCCAGCGCCCCCGCGACGTGCCGCTCTATGCGGCGAGCCTGCCCATCTTCTCCAAGGCCTATTATTCCACCCGCAAATTCGAAGAGACCACCATGGAGCCGCCGCTCGGCTCCGGCCCCTACAAGATCGGCCGGTTCGAGAGCGGGCGCTTCATCGAATATGGCCGGGTGCCCGACTATTGGGCCGTGAACCTGCCGGTGAACCGCGGCCGGTTCAATTTCGACACCATCCGCTACGAATATTTCCGCGACCGGGACGTGGGCTTCGAGGCGTTCAAGGCCCACGCCTACCTCTTCCGCGAGGAGTTCACCTCCCGCGCCTGGGCCACGGGATACGATTTCCCGGCCATCAAGGACGGCCGGGTGAAGCGCGATGTCCTCCCCGACCACACCCCTTCAGGTGCGCAGGGGTGGTTTTTCAACACACGCCGGCCGAAATTCTTCGACCGCACCGTGCGCGAGGCGCTCTCGCTGGCCTTCGATTTCGAATGGACCAACAAGAACCTCATGTACGGCCAGTACGACCGGACCGTCTCCTTCTTCCAGAATTCCGATCTGATGGCGGTGGGAAAGCCCTCGCCCGCCGAGGAGAAGCTGCTCGCCCCCTATCGCGAGCGGCTTCCCGAGGAGGTGTTCGGCGAGCCCTACGTGCCGCCCGCCACCGACGGCTCGGGTCAGGACCGCACCCTTCTGCGCCGCGCCGCCGCGTTGCTGAAGGAGGCGGGCTATCAGGTGAAGCAGGGGCGGCTGGTGGACGCCAAGGACCAGCCGCTCACCATCGAGTTCCTGGACGATGACGGAAGCCTGGAGCGCCATACCGCGCGCCTGATCGGGAATCTCAAGGTGCTCGGCATCGATGCGTCGTTCCGCATCATCGATCCCCCGCAATACCAGTCGCGGTTGAAGGATTTCGATTTCGACGTCGTGGTGCGGCGCTATTCCGTCTCGCTCAATCCGGGCGAGGAACTGCGGGCCTATTTCGGCAGCGAGGCAGCCCGCACGCGCGGCTCCAACAATCTGTCCGGCATCTCCGACAGCGCCGTGGACGGGCTTATCAATGCAGCGCTGGCCGCGCAGACGCGGGCGGATCTGGTCACAGCCTGCCGGGCGCTCGACCGGGTGCTGCGCTCCGGGCGCTACTGGATTCCCCAATGGTACAAGGCATCCCGCTGGATCGCCTATTGGGACGTCTACGACCGGCCGGGAACACCGCCCAGATACGATACCGGCGTCCTCGACACCTGGTGGACCCGCCCTCAATCCTCAAAGGGCGGTTGACGCGGAGCGCGCAGGCCCGCACCGTCGGCCGAAATCCGGAGATTCAATGCTCGCTTACATCCTCCGCCGCATAGCCCTCATGGTGCCGACCATCCTCGGCATCATGCTGGTCTCGTTCGTGGTGGTGCAGTTCGCGCCCGGCGGCCCGGTGGAGCGGGTGATCGCCCAGCTCACCGGCGACGACGTCTCCGCCACCGCCCGCGTCTCCGGCCAGGGCAGCGACTTCGCCGGCGGCGCGGCCGCCCCCGGCGGGGGCATGGATGCCTCCGCCTCGAAATATCGCGGCGCGCAGGGGCTGGACCCGAAATTCATCGCGGAGCTGGAGAAGCAGTTCGGCTTCGACAAGCCGGCCCATGAGCGCTTCCTGCTGATGATCTGGAACTATGCCCGGTTTGATTTCGGGCGCTCCTACTTCCGCGACATCGGCGTGCTCGACCTCATCGCCGAGAAGCTGCCCGTCTCCATCTCGCTCGGGCTCTGGATGACGCTGCTGACCTATCTCATCTCCATCCCGCTCGGCATCTCGAAGGCCATGCGGGACGGCTCGCGCTTCGATGTGTGGACCTCGGCGGTGATCATCGTCGGCTATGCCATCCCCTCCTTCCTCTTCGCCATCCTCCTGATCATCCTGTTCGCCGGCGGCTCGTTCCTCGACTGGTTCCCGCTGCGCGGGCTCACCTCCGACAATTGGTCCCAACTCTCCTGGCCGGCGCGCATCCTGGATTATGGCTGGCACCTCGTGCTGCCGCTCACCTCCATGGTGCTGGGCGCCTTCGCCACCATGACGCTGCTCACCAAGAACTCGTTCCTGGAGGAAATCCGGAAGCAGTACGTCACCACCGCGCGCATGAAGGGGCTTTCCGAGCGCAAGGTGCTCTACGGGCACGTCTTCCGGAACGCCATGCTGATCGTCATCGCCGGCTTCCCCAGCGCCTTCATCTCCGCCTTCTTCACCGGCTCGCTGCTCATCGAGACCATCTTCTCCCTGGACGGCCTCGGCCTGCTGGGCTTCGAGAGCGTGCTCAACCGCGACTATCCCGTGGTGTTCGGCACGCTCTACATCTTCTCCCTGGCGGGCCTCCTCATCGGCCTCGTCTCGGATCTCACCTATATGGTGGTCGATCCGCGCATCGACTTCGAGACGCGGGAGGTCTGAGGCATGGACACCCGCGCCACCCTGCCCCCCGCCGCACCCACCGTCTCCGAGAAGCCCCCTGCGCCGCTCCCCGTCGCGAAGAAGGCGTGGCTCTCCCCGCTCAACCAGCGCCGCGTGCGGAACTTCCGCGGCAATGGCCGGGGCTGGTGGTCGTTCGTCCTGTTCATGATCCTGTTCGTGGTGAGCCTGTTCGCCGAGTTCCTGGCGAACGACCGGCCCATCCTCGTGAAGTACGACAACGCCTATTACATGCCGGTCTTCCGGGATTATCCCGAGACCACGTTCGGCGGCGACTTCGAGACCACGACGGACTATCGCGACCCCTATCTTCAGAGGCTGATCGCCGAGAAGGGCGGCTGGATGATCTGGCCGCCCATCCGCTTCGCCTATTCCACCCACAATCTCGATCTGCCAACCCCCGCGCCCTCGCCCCCCACCTGGATGCTCACCGAGGCGCAGTGCAAGACGGTGGCGGAGAAGAAGGGCGTTTCCGGCTGCTCGGGCCTCGAGATGAACTGGCTCGGCACGGACGACCAGGGCCGCGACGTGCTCGCCCGCCTCATCTACGGCTTCCGCATCTCGGTCCTGTTCGGCCTCGCGCTCACCATCGTCTCGTCCGTGGTGGGGGTCGCGGCCGGCGCGGTGCAGGGTTATTTCGGCGGCTGGGTGGACCTTCTGTTCCAGCGCTTCATCGAGATCTGGACATCCATCCCCTCGCTCTATCTGCTGCTCATCATCTCCTCGGTGCTGGTGCCGGGCTTCTGGGTGCTGCTGGGCATCCTGCTGCTGTTCTCCTGGGTCTCGCTGGTGGGTCTTGTGCGCGCAGAATTCCTCAGGGCGCGCAATTTCGAATACGTGCAGGCGGCCCGGGCGCTGGGGGTGGGCAACCTCACCATCATGCTGCGGCACCTTCTGCCCAATGCCATGGTGGCGACGCTCACCTTCCTGCCCTTCATCCTGTCCTCCTCGGTGATGACGCTCACCGCCCTCGACTTTCTGGGCTTCGGCCTGCCCCCCGGCTCGCCTTCCCTTGGCGAACTGCTCTCCCAGGGCAAGGCGAACGTGCAGGCGCCGTGGCTCGGCCTCACCGGCTTCTTCACGGTGGCGCTCATGCTGAGCCTGCTCATCTTCGTCGGCGAAGCCATCCGCGACGCCTTCGACCCCCGCAAGACCTTCGCGTGACGTGTGGTAGGATGGGGGCGGAGACAGGGCCATGAACAGGATCGTGCGCGAGCATTACCCGGTGGAGAAGCTGCCGGACGATCTGCGGGAGAGCGTCGCGGACAAAGAGCGCGTGCGTGTGGTCCTGGAAACCGAGGCACCCGAGGGGGCACCCCCTTCCGGCGATTCCGGTGCCGGACATTTCAGCCGGTGGCAGCATCTGCGCCGCGATCATTTCGACACGCCGCAGGACATCGTCGATCATATCCGCGCGCTGCGCGACGAATGGGATCGCCGATGACGCCGCGCGTCTATCTGGATGCCAATGTCTTCATCGCCGCCTTCGAGAATCCCGGCGCGCATGGCGATCACGCCTGGAACATCTTCCATTCGGTAGAACAGCATGAAGTCGTGGCCGTCACCAGCGAGCTGACCTTGTCGGAAATATTGGTGAAGCCCATCGAGCGGGGCGCGGGCGAACTGGTGGTGGCCTATGACCGCATCATCTCGCCGGAAGGAAACTTTGAGGTCCTTCCCGTCAGCCGCGACGTCCTCGTTGCAGCGGCGCATCTGCGTGCCGCCTATCGCTCCCTGCGCCTGCCGGATGCGGTTCACCTCGCCTCCGCGCAGAAGGCCGCCTGCCGCTATTTCATCACCGAGGACGAGCGGCTCACCATGCCGGACGGGCTGACGCGTCTTCCGGTCAATCCATTCACCGTCGATGACATCGTGAGGGGATCATGAGCACCCAATCTCCCTCCCCCCTCCTCTCCGTCCAGGACCTCTCCGTGGCCTTCCGCCGTGTGGAGGGGCAAGCGGTCGCGGTGGACCGGGTGTCTTTTGACGTGATGCCGGGCGAGACGGTGGCACTGGTGGGCGAATCCGGCTCGGGAAAGTCCGTCACCGCCCTCTCGGTGCTGAAGCTTCTGCCCTATCCCTCGGCGAGCCATCCCATGGGGAAGATCCTGTTCAAGGGGCGGGACCTCCTCACCTTGCCGGAGCGGGAGCTGCGGGCCGTGCGGGGCAATGACGTGACCATGGTGTTCCAGGAACCCATGTCGTCGCTGAACCCGCTGCACACCATCGAGAAGCAGGTCGGCGAGATGCTGCTGCTCCACACCGACATCTCGGGGGCGGCGGTGCGGCCGCGCATCGTAGAGCTGCTGAGCGAGGTGGGCATCCCCGATCCCGCGAGCCGGCTCGGCGCCTATCCCCACCAGCTCTCCGGCGGCCAGCGCCAGCGCGTCATGATCGCCATGGCGCTGGCGAACGAGCCGGACCTCCTCATCGCCGACGAGCCCACCACGGCGCTGGATGTGACCGTCCAGGCGCAGATTCTCAAACTCCTGAAGCAGCTCCAGGCGCGGCTCGGCATGGCCATGCTGTTCATCACCCATGACCTCGGCATCGTGCGCAAGATCGCCGACCGGGTATGCGTGATGCAGAAGGGCGAGATCGTCGAGCAGGGCGGCGCCGAAGAGACCTTCACCAATCCGCAGCACCCTTACACCAAGGCGCTGCTGCGCGCCGAGCCGAAGCCAGACCCCGCCCCCGCCGCGCCGGACGCGCCGGTGGTGGTCTCGGCACAGGACCTGAAGGTCCATTTCCCCATCAAGCGCGGCATCCTGCGCCGCACGGTGGGGCACGTGAAGGCGGTGGACGGGGTGAGCGTCGCCATCCACCAGGGCGAGACCCTGGGCGTGGTGGGCGAGAGCGGCTCCGGCAAGACCACGCTCGGCCTCGCCCTCATCCGCCTCATCTCCAGCCAGGGGCCCATCGCCTTCCTCGGCCAGCGCATCGACGGGCTGAAGTTCGCCGGCATGCGCCCGCTGCGGCGCGACATGCAGATCGTCTTCCAGGATCCGTATGGCGCGCTCTCCCCCCGCATGTCGGTGGCAGACATCGTCGGCGAAGGGCTGGAAGTGCACCAGAAGCAGCTCTCCCTTGAGGAGCGCGAGGCCCGCGTCATCGCCGCCCTCTCCGATGTCGGCCTCGACCCGGAAAGCCGCAACCGCTACCCGCACGAATTCTCCGGCGGCCAGCGCCAGCGCATCTCCATCGCCCGCGCCATGGCGCTGGAGCCCTCTTTCGTGGTGCTGGACGAGCCCACCTCCGCCCTCGACATGCTGGTGCAAGCGCAGATCGTCGACCTGCTGCGCGCCCTCCAGAGGAAGCGCAACCTCACCTACATGTTCATTTCCCACGATCTGCGCGTGGTTTCCGCGCTGGCAAGCCGCATCCTTGTCATGCGCGGCGGCAAGGTGGTGGAGGAAGGCCCGGCGCGCACGGTGTTCGAGCATCCCCGCGAGGACTACACCAAGGCCCTGTTCGCCGCGGCGTTCAACCTGGAAACGGCGCAGACCGGCGTGGTCTCGCAATGAGCGGGCTGGATGGAGAAGTGGCGGACGAGCCGGCCGATATCGAGCTGTCCGCGCCGGAAGTGCTGGCCGACGCCTTCCTCACCTATGAGCGCTACGACGTCACCCTCGTCCATCCCGATGGCACCCGGGATGCGCTGCTGCGAGATGTGGTGCGCATCGGCGGGGTGGTGGGCATCTTGTGCATCGACCCGGTGCTGGAGCAGGTGGTGCTGATCCGCCAGTTCCGCCTCGCGGCCCACTTCGCCACGGGATTGGGACAGATGATCGAGATCCCTGCCGGGCGCCTCGATCATGACGAGGACTGGGAGGCGGCCGCGCGGCGCGAGTGTCTCGAGGAGACCGGCCTCGCGCCGACCCATATGGAACCCATGTTCGAGGTCGTGGCGACGCCCGGCGTCATCGACGAGCGCACCCGGCTCTTCCTCGCCGTGGTCGACGCCGCCGCATTGCCCGCCCAGGCAGGGCTGGCGAGCGAAAGCGAGGTGACGCTGCCCTTCGCCCTTCCCATCGAAGACGCGCTTCGCCTGCTGGACAATGGCCGCTGCTATAACGGCTATCTCAGGATGGCGCTGCAATGGCTGGCGCTGAACCGGGGGCGTGTCGCGGCGCTGGCCTAGGGCCTTTCCGCGAACCGGGAAAGATCGAAGCACGCCACATCCTCCAGCAGCGCGATGAAGGCCCGCGCACCATGGGCGGCGGCGGCCTCTCCCTTCTCCGCAGTGGCGGCGGCGGCATTGCCCATGGCGCCGGACGGGTGGAGATCCTCGCTCATCCAGCCGAAGCCCACAGGGTGGTTGGCGCGCAGCTGGGAGAAGGTGTGCTCCATCTCGATGCTCCAGGGCGCGAAGTCGCTCGCCTTCGCCATGTCCACGAGGTCGGGGCGGAAGGCCAGCATCAGCGAGGTCTCGATCGCCCCGCCATGGATGCCGTGGGCGCGCTCCTGCGGCGCGAACAGCCCCTCCGGATAGCCGAAGCGGTGCATGGAGCAGGTGACCGCGAGCATGGCGTGCCGTTCCCGCAGCCGCCGGGCGAGAAGGTCGATCACCGGCACGTTGCCGCCATGGGTGTTCAGGATCACCAGCCGGCAGATACCGGCCAGATGGAGCCCCTCGCAGATCTCGCCCCAGGCCGCGAGCGCGGCCTCCGGTGAAAGGCTGAGGGTGCCGGCAAAGGATTGATGCTCGGCCGATGCCCCCACGCTCTGCACCGGCAGAAAGAATATGGGGGCGTCCGGCAACAGAGGGAGAATCCGCGCGATATAGCCCTCGGCAATGTGCAGATCGGTGCCCAGCGGCAGATGGGGGCCGTGCTGCTCCACTGCGGCCACGGGAAGCACGGCGATCGCCGCCGCACGATCGAGCGCAGCCACCTCCGGCGCGGACAATTCTGCCCAGAATCGCTTCATCGCAGGACCTTCCATAGAAACGCGGCGACCTTAGAGCGCTACCGGCGGTCACGGAAGCGACTTTGCCGGCTGTATGAAAAGTCACCATTCGGGGTATACTGAGCCGGAAAAGCATCACCTTAGTCACCGGAAATTTCAGGATCGGTCGCCACCTTCGCAAAATTGTAAGCCGGCGCGTGGATAAGTAGTCCCCGTGGTCGGCTTGCCGGACCGCGCACGGTGGCGCTCGGCTCAGGGGCTGGGCGGCCAAGGGGGATGGGATGAAAGATCCGATTGCGAAGACCATCGGCTATCGGCTGACGCACACGGCCCGGCTTCAGAAGGCCCTCTCGGCCCGCCTTCTGGCGGATCTTGGGCTGTTTCCCGGCCAGGAATCCGTGCTCAAGCTTCTGGTGGAGCAGGACGGCCGCACCATGGGCGACCTGGCCAGCGCGCTGCGGGTGCGCCCGCCCACCGCGTCCAAGACCATTGCGCGGCTCACCACGCAGGGCCTCGTCGAGCGCCGCGCCACCGATGGGGACGGGCGCCTTGTGCGCGTGTTCCTCACCGATTCGGGCCGCGACCGTGGCGGCTCCATCGACCGCATCTGGGAAGCCCTGGAAGGCGAGATGGTTGCCGGTCTCGACAACAAGGAGCGCAAACGGCTCCGCAAGCTGCTGCGCAAGGTGGAGAAGAACCTCGCCCAGCGCCTCGGCACCGATGGCGGCGTGGATGACGAGCCGGAGACCGCCGAAGAGGAAGAGGACGCCTGAGAGGCGCGCCCTTATCTTTGGGGCACAATTCCATGAAGCGACGTCATGGCCGGGCGTGTCCCGGCCATCCACGGGGCTCCGCCGGATTTCGACTAAAGGATAGACGTGGATGCCCGGGACAAGCCCGGGCATGACGGTGGCGAGGTGTGTTGGACCTCTGAGACCTTCAAGGCAGGGGGCTCCTGCAAGCGTTCAGCATCCGCCCCGCGCCGCGCGCATGAGCCGGCGACAGCCATATGCAAGAATAGAGCTTTCCCGCGCGCCCGCGCTCGCGTTATCCCTCATCTAATCGATTAAGAGTGCCTTCAATCAAAGCCAATGCCGGGATACGGCCGTCCAGGGGAGCAGCATGCCCAACGCCATCGATCTTGAGAACCGCCGCGCCGTCGTCACGGGGGGCGCGCAGGGTATCGGCCGCGCCATCGTGGAGCGCTTCCTCGCCTCCGGCGCCAAGGTCGCCATCTGGGACCGTGACGCCGACCTCGCGCACAAGACAGCGGGCGAATTGGGCCTGGAGCGCGTCACCCCCATCACCGTGGACATCACGGACCTCGCCCAGGTGGAGCGGGCGGTGGAGGAGACGCTGGCGGCGCTCGGACGCATTGACATCCTAGTCAACAATGCCGGCATTTCCGGCCCCAACGTGAAGCTCTGGGAGTATCCGCCGGAGGCGTGGGCGCAGGTGCTCACCATCAACCTGACGGGCACCTTCAATTGCTGCCGCGCCGTGGTGCCCACCATGATCACCCAGAATTACGGGCGCATCGTCAATGTAGCCTCCATCGCCGGCAAGGAAGGCAACCCCAACGCCTCGGCCTATTCCTCCTCGAAGGCCGGCGTGATCGCGCTCACCAAGTCGCTCGGTAAGGAGCTGGCGGAATACGATATCGCGGTGAACTGCGTGACGCCCGCCGTGGCCAAGACCGCCATTTTCGACCAGATGACCGAGGAGCATGTGGCCTACATGCTCTCGAAAATCCCGCGCGCCCGCTTCGTGAAGGTGGAGGAGGTGGCCGCCACCGTCGCGTTCGCGGCCTCGGCCGACTGCTCCTTCACCACCGGCGCCGTGTTCGACATTTCGGGCGGCCGGGCCACCTATTGAGACGTCATGCGCCCTCCCGCTGAGCCCGGTGGGGCGCCTCCTTCCCCGAAGCCCGCCGCGCCGCTGCTCAAGAGCGGCGCGACCATGGTGGGCATCGGCCTCATGTGCCTGGCAGTGGGCTCATTCGCGCTCACCGACGCCACCGCCAAATGGCTCTCCGGCCACACCAGCATCTTCATGATCGTGTGGTCGCGCTATGTGATCCACTTCGCGCTGTCGCTGATCGTGTTCAATCCCTGGACCGTGCCGGGCCTCCTGCGCACGCGCCGGCCCGGGCTCCAGCTCATTCGCTCGGCCCTTTTGTTCACCACCACGGCCCTCAATTTCTTTGCGCTCCAGTTCCTCCAGCTGGACCAGACCGTCTCCATCATGTTCTCCACCCCCTTCTTCGTCGCCCTCTTCGCGGGGCCGATGCTGGGGGAATGGATCGGCGCGAAGCGCTGGGCAGCCATCCTGGTGGGGTTCGCCGGCATCCTCCTCGTGGCCCAGCCGGGGCACGGCATCCACCCGGCCGCCCTGCTCTCCGTGGGCGCCGCCATCACCTATGCGCTCTACGGCATCACCACGCGCATGCTGGCACCCTACGACCCGACGCCGACCACCTTGTTCTATTCCTCCCTCGTCGGCTCCATCGCCGCCTCCGTGCCTTTGCCCTTCGTGTGGGAGACGCCGCACGAGCCCATGGTCTATGCCGCCATGCTGGAGCTGGGCGCCGTCGCCGGCACCGGGCATTTCATGCTCATCCTCGCCCATGCCCGCGCGCCCGCGGCGACGCTGGCGCCCTTCATCTATCTCCAGATCCTCGGCATGGTGGCGCTGGGCTGGCTGCTGTTCGGCGACGTGCCCAGCGTGTGGACCATTTGCGGCGCCGCAATCGTCGTGAGCTCGGGCGTCTATCTCCTGCTGCAGGAGCGAAGGAGCCGGGCGAAGGGGGTTCTGGATTCCACCTTTTCCGAGTGACCGAAATGGAGAAAAGGTTGCCGAATCCTCGCTTTCGTCAAAATGGGCGCTATGCTGCAAGGCACAGATTCATAGGCACGAACCGTTTGCATCATGTCCTCCACCCGTCTCCTCGTCATTGAAGGGAATACCGCCGAAGCCCGCGCCCGCCAGGTGAAGTTCGGCGGCGAAGCTGCCAGCGAGGGCTATGCCCGCCTGCTGCGCGAGCTGTTCCCCCAGGCGGTTGTGGACATCTGCTATCCCGCCGATCCCGGCGCGAACCTTCCCGATGCGGGCGGCCTTGAGGGCTATGACGGCATCGCCATCACCGGCTCGTCCCTCAACATCTATAATCGCGAGCCGGCCATCGACCAGCAGATCGAGCTGCTGCGGTCAGCCTTCACGACCGGCACGCCGGTGTTCGGCAGCTGCTGGGGCCTCCAGCTCATCACGGTGGCGGCGGGCGGGGTGGTGCGGAAGAATCCGCTGGGGCGGGAAGTGGGCTTCGGCCGGCGCATCCGCCTGACCGAGCACGGCGCCGGCCACCCCATGTTCGAGGGCAAACCCCCCGTGTTCGAGGCCATGACGGTCCATCTCGACGAGGTGGAGACCCTGCCCGAGGGCGCGCGGCTTTTGGCCAGCAACGACCATTCGGTGGTGCAGGCAGCGGAAATCCCCGTGGGCAAGACCATGGCCTGGGGCGTGCAGTACCACCCGGAATATCCGTTCCGGGAAATGGCCGCCATCTTCCGCCGGCTGAGCCCCTCCCTCGTGGTGGAAGGCTTCTTCCTGGACGAGGAGGAGGAAGAGAGCTTCATCGCGGATCTGGAGAAGCTGGAGCGCGACCCCACCAACCACGCGCTGGTGTGGCGCAACGGGGTGGACGGCGCCGTCATCTCCAAGGATCTGCGCACCCGCGAGATCCGCAACTGGGTGCAGCACCAGGTGATTCCCACGCGGGCGAATCGCGGGCGGG
This sequence comes from Aquabacter albus, assembly GCF_040049275.1. Classification (NCBI taxonomy): domain Bacteria; kingdom Pseudomonadati; phylum Pseudomonadota; class Alphaproteobacteria; order Hyphomicrobiales; family Xanthobacteraceae; genus Aquabacter; species Aquabacter albus. Next base: position 209,759 of record NZ_JBDZDT010000009.1, read on the forward strand.
GGTGAAAAGCGGCTGAAGCAGACGAACGTCATCCCCGGACTTGATCCGGGGATCCATGTCTCGCCGTTTGTCCTGGTCTTGCAAAGCTTATCCCGGCGGCGCCGCGTGGATGCCCGGATCAAGTCCGGGCATGACGGTGGTAAGGGATGATGATCACGGCGGCAAAGGCGTGACGCTGAAGAGATTTAATCCAGCTTCGCCGCCAGCGCCTGTGCGACCTTTGACGCCGGGCGCCGGCCCAAGGCGTCCGTGATCGCCCGGCCCGCGGCGGCCAGCGCGTCCAGGTTCACCCCGGTCTCCACGCCCAGCCCGTCCAGCATGTAGACGAGATCCTCGGTGGCGAGGTTGCCCGAGGCGCCCTTTGCATAAGGACAGCCGCCGAGGCCCGCCACCGCGCTGTCCACGACGCTCACGCCCAGATCCAGGCAGGCGAGCACGTTCACCAGAGCCTGCCCGTAGGTGTCGTGGAAATGCACCGCCGTGCGCGCGAGGCCGATGGCATCCACCACCGCCGCCGCCATGGCCTTCGCCTTGTCCGGCGTGCCCACGCCGATGGTGTCGCCCAGGGACACCTCGTAGCAGCCCATGGCGATGAGGGCTTCGGAGACACGCACTACATCTGCCAGCGGCACCTCGCCCTGATAAGGGCAGCCGAGCACGCAGCTGACATAGCCGCGCACCGCGATGCCGGCCTCCCTGGCGGCGTCCATCACCGGGGCGAAGCGATCCAGGCTTTCCTCGATGGAGCAATTGATGTTCTTCAGGCTGAACGCTTCCGAGGCGGCGGCGAACACGGCCACCTCCTCCACCCCCGAGGCGAGCGCCGCTTCCAGGCCCTTCAGGTTCGGCACCAGGACGGGATAGCGCACGCCGGGGCGCTTTCTGATGCCCGCCAGCACCTCCGCCGTATCCGCCATCTGCGGCACCCATTTGGGCGAGACGAAGCTGCCGCTCTCGATCACGCTTACGCCCGCAGCGGAGAGCGCATCGATCAGCGCCACCTTGGCGGCCAGCGGCACGGTGCCCTTCTCGTTCTGGAGCCCGTCGCGCGGGCCGACCTCGACGATGCGCACCCGGGCGGGCCGGCTCACGAGGCATCCTCCAGCACCAAAAGCTCGGCGCCTTCATCCACGAGGTCGCCTACGGCGAAGCGCACGGACTTCACCGTGCCCTCGCGGGGCGCGGCGACCGTGTGCTCCATCTTCATGGCCTCCACCACCACCAGCGCGTCGCCCTTCGCCACCTGATCGCCCGCTTTGACCGCCACGCGTATGATGGTGCCGGGCATGGGCGCCACCAGCCGGCCGGCGGTGCCCGTGGCCTCGATGGAGGCGAGGCGCGGGTCCACATGGTCGAGGCTGCGCTCGGTGCCGGCGGCGAACACCGTGAGGCGCTGGCCGGACCGGACCACCCGCGCCCGCAGGCGCACGCCGTCGAGGCGGGCGGTGAGGGTGCCGTCATCGTCCATGACGCCCTCGACCGACAATTGGCCACCTGGCAGGTCCAGATGAAAGCCGCCGGGCACGTAATGGGCGCGCACCGCGATGCGCGCAGCCCCGTCGGCGAAGGTAAGGTCCACGAAGGCGGAGCGGTTGAGCCGCCATCCCGGCGCGAGGCCCCAGGGGGAGAAGGGATCGGCCGCATCCGCCGTCTGCGCGGACATGCGCGCCTCGTCCAGCAGCACGTGGAGCGCCGCGAGGGCCAGGGCGCGCGGCTCCACCGGGGCCGGGCCCGGCAAGAGGGTGTCGCGATGGCGCTCGATGAAGCCGGTGTCCAGTTCCGCCGCGGCGAAGGCGGGCTCGGCGACGATGGCCTGGAGGAAGGCGCGGTTGGTGGGCAGCCCCACCACTTCGGTCGCGGCAAGCGCCGCGCCCATGCGGCCCACCGCCTCCGCCCGATCGGCGCCGGCGGCGATGATCTTGGCGATCATGGGGTCGTAATGGATGGAGACGCTGTCGCCTGCGCGCACGCCGGAATCCACCCGCACGCCCGGTATGCCCGAAGGCAAAACGAGATGATCGAGCCGGCCCACCTGGGGCAGGAAGTCCCGGTCCGGGTCCTCGGCGTAGAGCCGCACCTCGATGGCGTGGCCGATGAGCGGGATGTCGGCCTGGGTGAGCGGCAGGGTCTCGCCGCGCGCCACCCGAATTTGCCATTCCACCAGATCCTGCCCGGTGATGGCCTCGGTGACGGGATGCTCCACCTGGAGGCGGGTGTTCATCTCCATGAAGAAGAAGTGGTCGCCCTCGGCAATAAATTCCACCGTGCCGGCGCCCACATAGCCCACCGCCTTGGCGGCATCCACGGCCGCCTTGCCCATGGCGGCGCGGCGCTCGGCCGACATGCCGGGTGCGGGCGCCTCCTCCACCACCTTCTGGTGCCGGCGCTGGATGGAGCAGTCGCGCTCGTTCAAATAGACGGCGTTGCCGTGGGTGTCGGCGAACACCTGCACCTCGATGTGGCGCGGCTTGGTGAGATATTTCTCCACCAGCACCCGGTCGTCGCCGAACGCGCTCCTGGCCTCGCGCTTGGCGGAGGCCAGAGCCTCCGAAAATTCGCCGGCCGCGCGCACCACCTTCATGCCCTTGCCGCCGCCGCCGGCGGACGCCTTGATGAGCACGGGATAGCCGATGCGCCCCGCCTCGCGGGCGAGCAGCGCCTCGTCCTGGTCTTCGCCGTGATAGCCGGGCACCAGCGGCACGCCGGCGGTTTCCATCAGCGCCTTGGCGGCGCTCTTGGAGCCCATGGCGCGGATGGCGGAGGCGGGCGGGCCCACGAAGACGATGCCCGCCGCCGCGCAGGCGTCCGCGAAAGCGGCATTTTCGGAGAGGAAGCCGTAGCCGGGATGGATGGCGTCCGCGCCGGATTTCTGGGCCGCGTCGATGATGGCGTCGATCTTCAGATAGCTCTCCCGCGCCGGGGCGGGGCCGATGGGATAGGCTTCGTCCGCGCTCTCCACATGCAGCGCACGGGCATCGGCCTCCGAATAGACGGCGATGGTCTTCAGCCCCATGGCCCGCGCGGTGCGCATGACCCGGACCGCGATCTCGCCGCGATTGGCGATCAGCAGCGTGCGGATGGGCCGGGTCATGTCTGCCCCCATTCGGGTTTGCGTTTTTCCAGGAATGCGCCGAGCCCCTCGCGGCCGTCGGCGCTGGCCCGCTGGTCGGCGATGCGGCGGGCGGTGTCGGCGATGACCTCCGCAGAGAGCGGCCGGTCCACGGCGGCGACCAGCTCCTTGGTCGCCTTCTGGGCGGCCGGGCTGCCGGCGGTGAGGGCCTTCAGATGCTTCGCCATGGCCGCGTCCAGCTCCTCCGCCGGCACCACTTCGTGGATGAGGCCGAGGGCCAGAGCCGTTTCAGCCGGGAAGCGCTCGGCGGTGAGGAAATAGCGCCGTGCCTGCCGCGCGCCCATGGCGCGCACCAGATAGGGGCTGATGACCGCGGGGATGAGGCCGATGCGCACCTCGGTCACTGCGAACAGCGCCTCGGGCACCGCGACCGCGATGTCCGAACAGGCGATGAGGCCGATGGCGCCGGCAAATGCCGAACCGTGGACGCGGACCAGCGTCGGCTTCGGGCAGGTGTCGATGGTGCGCATGAGCGCGCCGAGGGCCTCGGCATCGGCGACGTTCTCGGCGTGGGAATAGGAGGCCATGCGGCGCATCCAGTTGAGGTCCGCGCCGGCGCAGAAGGAGGGGCCGTTGGCGCGCAGCAGGACGGCGCGCACATGGGGGTTTTCGGCGGCGTCCTTATAGGCGGCGGTCAGCGCGGCGATGAGGGCGTCGTCGAAGGCGTTGTGGACTTCGGGCCGGTCGAGGGTGAGGACGGCGACGCCGTCCTCGTGGGAGACGAGGAGGGTCATGACTGATCCCTCCGCGAATGCTGTACGTCCCCTCCCCCCTTGCACCCTGAACTCCCTCCCCCCTTGCGGGGGAGGGCTGGGGAGGGGGGTATGGCGCCGCCAGGAACCAAAGCGCCGGAGCGAAGGGAGAGACACCCCCCTCTCCAACCCTCCCCCGCAAGGGGGGAGGGCGCGCAATGCGCAGGAGAGGAGGAACTGAACTCAGCGCAGGGCAAAGCTCCCATCACATCCGGAACACGCCGAAGCGCGTCTCCCTCGTCGGCGCGTTGAGCGAAGCGGACAAAGCCAAAGCCAGCACCATGCGGGTGTCGGCGGGGTCGATCACCCCGTCGTCCCACAGCCGTGCCGAGGAATAATAAGGATGCCCCTGGCGCTCATACTGCGCCTGGATGGGCGCCTTGAAGGCAGCTTCCTCCTCCACCGACCACGCCCCGCCCTTGCCCTCGATGCCGTCGCGCCGCACCTGGGCGAGAACGTTCGCCGCCTGCTCGCCGCCCATGACAGAGATGCGGGCATTGGGCCACATCCAGAGGAAGCGCGGATCGAAGGCGCGGCCGCACATGCCGTAATTGCCGGCGCCGAAGGAATTGCCGATCACCACGGTGAATTTCGGCACGGCGGCGCAGGAGACCGCATTCACCAGCTTCGCCCCGTCCTTGGCGATGCCGCCCGCCTCGTATTTGCGGCCCACCATGAAGCCCGTGATGTTCTGGAGGAACACCAAGGGGATCTCCCGCTGGCAGCACAATTCCACGAAATGCGCGCCCTTCAGCGCGCTCTCCGAGAACAGGATGCCGTTGTTCGCGATGATCCCCACGGGATAGCCGAAGATGCGAGCGAAACCGGTGACCAAGGTCTGGCCGTAGAGCGGCTTGAACTCGTCGAACTCGGAACCGTCCACGATGCGGGCGATGATCTGGCGCACGTCGAAGGGCTTCTTCGGATCCTGGGAAACGATGCCGTAAATATCCTCCGCATCGTAGAGCGGGGCGCGGGGCGCCGAGATGTCGAGGCCGTGGGCCTTGGCGCTGTTGAGGTCGGCGACGATGGTGCGGGCGATGCCCAGCGCGTGGGCGTCATTCTCGGCCATATGGTCGGCGACGCCCGAGACGCGGGTGTGCACGTCCGCGCCGCCCAGTTCCTCGGCGGTGACCACCTCGCCGGTGGCCGCCTTCACCAGAGGCGGGCCGCCGAGGAAGATGGTGGCCTGGTTCTTCACCATGATGGACTGGTCCGCCATGGCGGGCACATAGGCCCCGCCGGCGGTGCACGATCCCATCACCACCGCGATCTGGGCGATGCCCTCGGACGACATGTTGGCCTGGTTGAAGAAGATGCGGCCGAAATGCTCGCGGTCGGGAAACACCTCGTCCTGGTTCGGCAGGTTCGCCCCGCCACTGTCCACCAGATAAATGCAGGGCAGGTGGTTCTCCCGCGCGATGGCCTGGGCGCGCAGGTGCTTCTTCACGGTGACGGGGAAATAGGTGCCGCCCTTCACGGTGGCATCGTTGGCGACGATCATGCATTCGCGGCCCGAGACACGGCCGATGCCGGTGATGATGCCGGCGGCGGGCACGTCGTCGTCATACATGCCGAAGGCGGCGAGCTGGGACAGCTCCAGAAAGGGCGAGCCGGTGTCCAGAAGGGTGCGGATGCGGTCGCGGGGCAGCAGCTTGCCGCGCTTCAGGTGCCGCTCGCGCGCCACCGCGCCACCGCCCTCGGAGATGCGCTCCACATGGCCGCGCAGCTCGGCGACGCTTGAGGCCAGCGCCTCGCGGTTCTGCCGGAAGGCGTCGGAGCGGCGGTCCACTGCATCATCGATGACGGCCATGAGCTGCCTCACCCCCATATGCGTGCGAGAAAAGGCGTCGGCCCCGCCGAACGGCGCAGGCGCATGGACCCGCGCGCGCCCTTCCTCCCGATGCCGATCCAGGCCGGCTTAGAAACGACCGTACGTTTTTTTAAACGGAGCGCAAGAAGAAATCAGGCGCTCGCCCGGCGGCGCCCCACGGGCGCGGCTGCCTCCGCGGCATCCTGCTTGGCAACGCCGTCCACCACGAGGTCGGTATAGATGGCCACCAGCTCGTCCTGGCTGAGGCGCCCGTCGGGGCGATACCACATGCAGATGCCGGTGAGCATGGAGATGATGGCATAGGTGGAGACCTTCGGCTCCGGCACCTTGAACACCCCGTGCTTCGCCCCCTGGCGCAGCGCGTCCTCCAGCATGTGCTCGTAGCGGCGGCGCATCTCGATGGCGATGGCGCGGTGCGGCTCGTCCAGCGAGCGGATCTCCATATTGGCGATGAAGACATGGGCCTTGCGCGTCATGTGATAGCGCAGGTGGAAATCCACGAACGCCTTGAGCCGCTCCAGCGGGCCGTTCACATCGCTCATGGCCTCTTCGGCCTTGGAGATTAGGTCCTCCATATGGTCGCGGACGATGTCGAACAGCAGGCTCTGCTTGTTCTCGAAATATTTGTAGAGCGAGCCAGACTGCAGCCCCACCTCGGAGGCGAGCTGGCGCAGGCTCATGGCCTCGTAGCCGTGCTTGTAGATGAGCTGCACGCCTGCCTGGCGGATGGCCTTCGCCGTCCTTGCGCCGTTGGAACCGATTGTGCGCGCCATCTTTCCTGGACCTGGAGGATCGGCCTTGCCTGCCCTGAGCCTCGGGTGTTGGATGAGAGCCGCCCGTGGCGGGCGGCAGCCATACAGTGAGCGCGCCGCTCCCCCGACGCAAGCCGGGATAGGCCAAAAAGAGCCTTGACCCGAGGAAAAAAAGAACGTTCGATTGTTTCCATACCAAAGCCCGGCGACATGATCGGGCAAGATGCTTCCGTGACGGAAGTGAAAAGAGAGGGGGAGGCTGCCTCAGCGCTTCCCCTGCGAGGGAGAAAAGGCTTGGGCGACACGCTCCTTGACGTGCGCGATATCTCGCTGCGCTTCGGCGGCCTCAAGGCGCTGAGCGAAGTCGGCTTTTCCGTGAGCAAGGGGGAGCTGTTCTCCATCATCGGCCCGAACGGCGCCGGCAAGACCTCGCTGCTCAACTGCATCTCCGGCCGCTACTCGCCCCAGGAAGGCGCCATCGCCTTCGAGGGCCGCGACATCACGCGGCTGAAGCCCAACAAGCGCGCCGCCATCGGCATCGGCCGCACGTTCCAGAACCTCGCTCTGTTCGGCCATATGAGCGTGCTGGACAACATCATGGTGGGCCGCCACCACCTCTTGAAAAACAACCTCTTCACCGGCGCCCTCTACTGGGTCGGCGGCGCGCAGAAGGAAGAGCTGGAACACCGCCGCAAGGTGGAGGACGTCATCGACTTCCTCGACATCCAGCATGTGCGCAAGGCCACCGCCGGCACTCTTTCCTACGGCCTGCGCAAGCGGGTGGAGCTGGCCCGCGCCGTGGCGCTGGAGCCCAAGCTCATTCTCCTCGACGAGCCCATGGCGGGCATGAACCTCGAGGAGAAGGAGGACATGGCCCGCTACATCGTCGATCTCAATGAAGAGTGGGGCATGACCATCATCATGATCGAGCACGACATGGGCGTGGTCATGGACATTTCCCACCGCGTGATGGTGCTGGATTTCGGCCGCAAGATCGCGGAGGGCCTGCCCGAGACCATCCTCGCCAACCCCCATGTGAAGAAGGCCTATCTGGGCGAGGAAGACCCGGTGCTCGAAGCCGAAGCCCTCTCCGCGTGACCGCCATGAGCAGCCCCGCATCCCTCCCGGACCTCGCCGTCCACGACACCTTCCCCAAGCTCCTGGAGCTGCACGCCTCAGCGCACCCGGACGACATCTGGCTGCGCGAGAAGGACCTGGGCATCTGGAATTCCTACACCTGGAAGCAGGTGTCGGAGCGCGTGCGGCGCATGGCGCTGGGGCTGGAGGCCCTCGGGGTCAAGCGCGGCGACGTGGTGGCTCTGATCGGCGACAACCGGCCCGAATGGCTGATGGGCGAGATCGCCGCCCACGCGGCCGGCGCCATGAGCCTCGGCATCTATCGCGACGCGCTGGGCGACGAGGTGGCTTATCTCGTCACCCATTCCGACGTGGCGGTGATCCTCGCCGAGGACGAGGAGCAGGTGGACAAGCTGCTCCAGCTCGAGGACCGCATCCCGACCGTCCGCCACATCGTCTATGCCGACCCGCGCGGCCTGCGGAAGTATGACGACCCCCGCCTCGTCTCCCTCAAGGATCTGGAAGAGAAGGGCGCGGCGCGCCACGCCGCCGAGCCCGGCCATTACGCGGCCCTGGTGAAGGCGGGGAACGGGGAGGAGGTGGCGATCCTGTGCACCACCTCCGGCACCACGTCCAACCCCAAGCTCGCCATGCTGACCTCCGGCGCGCTGATCCGCCATTGCGGGGCGTACCTTGCCGCCGACATGCGCGGGCCGGAGGACGAATATGTCAGCGTGCTCCAGATGCCGTGGATCATGGAGCAGATCTACGCTTTCGGTCAGGCGCTCATCTCCCGCATGAAGGTGAACTTCGTGGAGGAGCCCGAGACCACCATGGCCGACATGCGCGAGATCGGCCCCTCCTTCGTGCTGTTCGCCCCGCGCGTGTGGGAGCAGATCGCGGCGGACGTGCGCGCCCGCATGATGGACGCCTCGGCGCTCAAGCGCGCCATGTTCGACATCGGCATGAAGCTGGGCCTGAAAGCCCTGGACGAGGGCCGGCGCTCCCCCCTCGCCGACTTCATCCTGTTCCGCGCTTTGCGCGACCGGCTTGGCTTCTCCCGGCTGAAGTCGGCGGCCACGGGCGGCGCGGCTTTGGGGCCGGACACATTCCGCTTCTTCCTGGCGCTGGGCGTGCCCATGCGCCAGCTCTACGGCCAGACCGAGCTGCTGGGCGCCTACACCATCCACACCGCCAGGGACGTGGACTTCGACACGGTCGGGGTTCCCATGGCGGGCGTGGAGCTGCGCATCGACGATCCCGACCCCAACGGGCTCGGCGAGATCGTCACGCGCCACCCCAACATCTTCACCGGCTATTACCGGAACGAGGAAGAGACCAAGAAGTCGGTGGGGGACGACGGCTGGATGAAGACCGGCGATGCCGGCTACCTCAACGCCAAGGGCCATCTCGTGGTCATTGACCGCGTGCGCGACATGGCCGCGACCGCGAGGGGCGACCGCTTCTCGCCCCAATACATCGAGAACAAGCTGAAATTCTCGCCTTATGTGGCCGAGGCTGTCATTCTCGGCGACGGGCGGGAGCATCTGGCCGCCATGATCTGCATCCGCTTCCCCATCGTGGCGAAATGGGCGGAGAAGAAGCGTATCGCCTTCACCACCTATACCGACCTCTCGGCCAAGCCCGAGGTGGTGGCGCTGCTGAAGCGCGAGGTGGAGGAGGTGAACAAGACGCTGGCGGAGAAGCAGCGCATCTCGAAATTCCTCCTCCTCTACAAGGAGCTGGACGCCGACGACGGCGAACTGACCCGCACCCGCAAGGTGCGCCGCGGCGTCATCAACGAACGCTATGGCGAGATCATCGACGCCATGTATCGCGGCGATCCCAAGATCGACGTGGACACCACCATCACCTTCCAGGACGGCACCAAGCAGCGCATCAAGACCGTGCTGAACGTGGTGGACCTGGATATCGCCCAGCCGGCCCCGGCGGCGAAGCGGAGGGCGGCGTGATGGCGGCGGCCTCCCTCCCGTGCGGCGCCACCCCCTCTCCCGCTTGCGGGGGAGGGCTGGGGAGGGGGCCTCGCGAAGCGAGATGGACCCGACCTCTCCACACTCCCAGCATTTCCCGGCTTCCAGCCGGCCCCCTCCCAACCCTCCCCCGCAAGCGGGAGAGGGCTTTTGGCGGCGGCGCACAGGGCAGTGCGATGGAAAGGCGCGAGATCAACGGCGGGCAACTCCCTCTCCCCGAGGGGGAGAGGGTCGGGGTGAGGGGGCACCGCCCTCTCAAGTTCTGGAACCCCGGAGCCCCCTCACCCGGCTGCTGCGCAGCCGACCTCTCCCCCTCGGAGAGAGGTGGAAACAACGTGCCACCTGTTCCCCCTCAAAGGGGCTTCGCGTCCGCCAACCGGGGAGCCGCCCGATGACCTTCCAGCTCCTCCTCCAGCTCGTCATCAACGGGCTCATCATCGGCACGCTCTACGGCGTGGTCGGCATGTGCTTCGTGCTGATCTACAAGGCCTCCCAGGTGGTGAACTTCGCCCAGGGCGAGTTCCTGCTCATCGGCGCGTGGACCTGCTGGTGGCTGCTCACCTATTGGCAGATCCCCTTCTTCTGGGGCTTCCTGTTCTCGCTGGCCTTCATGATGCTGTTCGGCCTCGCGCTCCAGATCCTGGTGCTGCGGCCCCTGATCGGCGAGCCGGTCATCTCGGTCATCATGGTGACCATCGGCCTCAGCATCTTCTTCCAGGCCCTGATGAAATGGATGTTCGGCACCTTCGCCCAGCCGTTCCCGCCGGTCTTCTCCGTGACCAAGGTGGATATCCTCGGGCTCCAGGTGCAGACGGCCTATCTGATGTCCACCGGCGTCTCCCTCGCCATCATGGCGGGCTTTGCCTGGTTCTTTAAATATTCCCGCATGGGCCTTGCCATGCGGGCCACCGCCTTCAACCAGCAGGTGGCCCAGTCGCTCGGCATCTCGGTGCGCCAGGTGTTCGCGCTCTCCTGGGGCATCTCGGCGGCGGTCTCGGCGGTCGCCGGCGTGGTGGTGGGCATCGTCAACGGCGTCTCCGCCGCCCTCTCCTTCTTCGGCATCAAGGTGTTCCCCGCCGTGATCCTGGGCGGGCTCGACAGCGTGCTCGGCGCCGTGGTGGGCGGGCTCATCATCGGCGTGCTGGAGAACGTGGCCCACTATTTCGACAGCCAGTTCCTCCACTGGGGCAACCTGTATGAAATCGTGCCCTTCTACGTCCTGATCATCATCCTGATGATCAGGCCCTACGGGCTGTTCGGCACCCGCGACATCGAGAGAGTGTGAGCCATGGCCGCCGAATCCATGCGCCCGTGCGGCGATTTCCGCACCACTTATCGGGCCGACCAGACCATCTTCGCGACGCGCCTGACGTTCGCCTTCCTCCTCGCGGGCATCGTGCTGCTGGCGCTCGCCCCGCTGTTCCTCAGCAGCTACCATCTCAGCCTGCTGATCCAGATGGGCTATCTCGGCATCGCCGCGCTGGGGCTCAACATCCTCGTCGGCTTTTCCGGCCAGATCTCCATCGGCCACGCGGTGTTCTTCGGCTTCGGTGGCTTCGCCTCGGTGTTCCTGGCAGAGCACGGCGTGCCGGTGCCCATCGCCATCGTGCTGGCGGGCCTCTGGACCACGGCGGTCGGCCTGCTGTTCGGCCTGCCGGCGACGCGGGTGAAGGGGCTGTACCTCGCCATCGCCACGCTGGCCGCGCAGTTCATCCTGCAGGACTTCTTCGTGCGCGCCGCCTGGTTCACCGGCGGCACCGCGGGGGCAGTGGCGGCGCCCTTCACCATTCTCGGCTTCGATATGTCGGGCGACCAGCGCTATTTCTACGTGGTGCTGGTGTTCGTCGTGGTGATGTATCTGTTCGCCGCCAACCTCATGCGCACCCGCGACGGGCGGGCTCTGATCGCCGTGCGCGACCATTATCTCTCCGCCGAGATGATGGGGGTGAACCTCGCCAAGTACCGCACCATGGCATTCGGCATCTCGTCCTTCTATGCCGGAATCGGCGGGGCGCTCTATGCCCACTATATCGGCTACATGTCGGTGGAGGGGCTCGACATCCTGTTCTCCATCCAGTTCCTCGCCATGATCATCATTGGCGGGCTCGGCTCCATCATGGGCTCCATGCTGGGCACCATCTTCATGGTGCTGCTGCCCGAGCTGACCGGCGCGCTGGCCAGCGCCCTCCAGGGCAGCGCCATCGACCAGATGCTGCACCTGAAGGACGGCATCACCTACATGCGCGAGATGCTGATCGGCGCCGTCATCATCCTGTTCCTGATGTTCGAGCCAGATGGGCTCGCCCATCGCTGGCGGCAGATCAAGGCCTATTGGAAGCTCTACCCCTTCTCGTACTGAAGGACCCGAAAAAGGCGGCCTAAGACCGCCGGATCAAGACGAAACGGAAACGCCAAGGAGAGATCGATGAAGAAGATCGCATTGTCCCTGGTCTCGGCCCTCGCCCTTGCGAGCGCGGCGCCGGCCATGGCCCAGACCATCAATATCGGCCACCTCGCCGACTATTCCGGCGGCACCTCGGATGTGGGCCAGCCCTACGGCCAGGGCGTGCAGGACACCATCGCCTGGATCAACAAGAACGGCGGGGTGAACGGCAAGCAGATCAATTCCGACTTCAACGAATACGGCTACCAGGTGCCGCGTGCGCTGGCCGCCTTCAAGAAGTGGATCGGCACCGACAAGGTGGTGGCCATCCAGGGCTGGGGCACCGCCGACACCGAGGCGCTGGTCGCCATGGTGACCAAGGAGGAGATCCCCTATTATTCCGGCTCCTATTCCGCCTCCCTCACCGACCCCAAGGGCCGGGTGAACGAGAGGAGCGAGCGCGCCGCCCCCTTCAACTTCTTCTACGGCCCGTCCTATTCCGACGCCGCCCGCGCCATGGTGCAGTGGGCCGCCGACGACTGGAAGGCCAAGGGCGGCCAGGGCAAACCCAAATGGGTCCATATGGGCGCCAACCACCCCTATCCGAACTCGCCTAAGGCCGCCGCCGAGGCCTATGCCAAGGAGCTGGGCTTCGACGTGCTCGACCCCGTCACCTTCGCCCTCACCCCCGGCGACTACACCGCCCAGTGCCTGACGTTGAAGCAGTCGGGCGCCAATTACGCCTATCTCGGCAACACGGCCGGCTCGAACATCTCGGTGCTCAAAGCCTGCGAGACCGCCGGCGTGAAGGTGCAGTTCCTGGGCAATGTGTGGGGCATGGGCGAGGAGGCCATGAAGGCCGCCGGCTCCGCCGCCAACGGCGTCGTCTTCCCGGTGCGCACCGCCGTCACCTGGAGCGGTTCCGCCCCCGGCATGACCACCTTCAAGGACATCTCCAAGATGTCAGACCCGAGCGGCAACGCCTATCGCTCGGTGCATTACATGGCCGCCGTCTGCACGGTCATGTACATGAAGGAAGCCGTGGACTGGGCCGACAAGAATGGTGGCGTGACCGGCGTGAAGATCCGCGACGGCATGTATCAGAAGGCCAATTGGGTGCCGAAGGGCACGGACGGGGTGTGCAATCCCTCCACCTGGACCGCCACCGACCACCGCCCCACCACCAAGGTCGACCTCTACCGCTCCGTGGTGAAGGGTCCCACCGACGCGCCGCTGGCGGATCTGGTGAAGAACGGCACCATCGCGCTGGAGAAGGTCGCCACCATCGACCTGCCCCGCAAGACCGAGCTGCAGGGCTGGTGAGGCGGAGGCTCAAGAAGGAGCCGTCATGCCCGGGCTTGTCCCGGGCATCCACGTCTCTCCCTTAAGCACCACCTAGCGGAGCCGCGTGGATGGCCGGGACAAGCCCGGCCATGACGGCTTAGAAGGCTTGAAGAGGTCGCCATGGCAGACGCCGCACTGAAGATCGAGCGCGAGGCCCCCCCGCTGGACGATGGCGCGGTCGCGCCCATGCTGTCGGTGAACAATATCGAGGTGGTCTATAACGACGTCATCCTGGTGCTGCGCGGCCTCTCGCTGAAGGTGCCGCAAGGCCAGATCGTGGCGCTGCTCGGCTCCAACGGCGCGGGCAAGTCCACGACGCTCAAGGCTATTTCCGGTCTGCTGAAGTCCGAGGACGGAGAGATCACCCGCGGCGACGTGACCTTTCTGGGCGAGCGGATCAACGGCATCGAGCCCGACAGGATCGTCCGGCGCGGCATCTTCCAGGTGATGGAAGGCCGCCGCATCATCGCCGACATGACCGTGCTGGAAAACCTGCGCCTCGGCGCCTTCACGCGCCGCGACAACGAGATCAAAAGCGACATTGAGCGCGTCTACGACTATTTCCCGCGCCTGAAGGAGCGCACGGGGCTCGCCGGCTATCTCTCCGGCGGCGAGCAGCAGATGCTGGCCATCGGCCGCGCCATGATGGCCCGCCCCAAGCTGATCCTCATGGACGAGCCCTCCATGGGCCTCTCGCCGCTCCTGGTGAAGGAGGTGTTCGGCATCATCAAGCAGCTCAACCGGGATCTGGGCGTCACCATTCTCCTGGTGGAGCAGAATGCGCGGGTGGCGCTCTCGGTGGCGGATACGGGCTACATCATGGAGCAGGGCAAGATCGTGCTGGACGGCACGGCGGCGCAGCTCACGTCCAATGAGGACGTGAAGGAATTCTATCTCGGCCAGGGCGGCGGAGAGGAGCGGAAGTCATTCAAGAATTTGAAGTCGTTCAAGCGCCGGAAGAGGTGGCTGTGAGGCGTTGCCGATCTGTCGCCGAACGCTGATCAAACAGAGCGAATGTCATCCCTGGGCTTGACCCGGGGATCCACGACCAACCGTTCGCGACGACCGGCGATGCTGTTCCAGGCCACGCCACGTAGATGCCCGGGTCAAGCCCGGGCATGACGGTTTCAGACAAGCGCGCCGGCAGCTCCCTCTCCCGCGTGCGGGGGAGGGTTGGGGAGGGGGCCGCGCAGCGGCAGAGGAGCGAGACACCATGACCGAAGCCAGCCGCCATTACGACGCCTGCGAAACCCGCGATCCGCAGGCCCGCGAAGCTGCGCTGATGGAGGCGCTGCCCGCCCAGATCGCCACCGCCAAGGCCCGCTCCGCCTATTTCGTGGAGCTCCTGAAGGACGTGGATGCGGACGCCGTCGACAGCCGCGCGGCCCTCGCCAAGCTCCCCGTCACGCGCAAGTCGGACCTTCTGACCATCCAGCCCAAAAGCCTGCCCTTCGGCGGGCTCAACGGCACGGCGCCGGGCCAGCTTGCGCGCATCTTCATGTCGCCCGGCCCCATCTATGATCCCGAAGGCCGCCGGCCGGACTATTGGCGCTTCGCCCGCGCCCTCTATGCCGCCGGCTTCCGCGCCGGCGAGATCGTCCACAATTGCTTTTCTTACCACCTCACCCCCGCCGGCTCGATGGTGGAATCCGGCGCCCATGCGCTGGGCTGCGCGGTGGTGCCGGCGGGCGTCGGCCAGACCGACCTGCAGTTGCGCGCCATCGCCGATATCCGCCCCAACGGCTATGGCGGCACGCCCTCCTTCCTGAAGATCCTCGTCGACAAGGCGCGGGAGGAAGGCGTCGACATCTCCTCGCTGAAGAAGGCGTTGGTCTCCGGCGAGGCGTTCCTGCCGGCCCAGCGGGCGGACCTGAAGGCGGCGGGCGTGATGGCCCGCCAATGCTACGGCACCGCCGATCTCGGCCTCGTCGCCTATGAGAGCGAGGCCGAGGACGGCCTCATCGCCGACGAGGACCTGATCATCGAAATCCTGCGTCCCGGCACGGGCGATCCCGTGGAAGCCGAGGGCGAGGTGGGCGAAGTGGTGGTGACGCTGCTGGAGTGCGATTATCCCCTCATCCGCTTCGCCACCGGCGATCTCTCCGCTGTCCTGCCCGGCATCAGCCCCTGCGGGCGCACCAATATGCGCCTGCGCGGCTGGCTCGGGCGCGCCGATCAGGTCACGAAGATCCGCGGCATGTTCGTGCATCCGGTGCAGGTGACGGCGGCGGTGAAGAAGCATCCGGCCATCGCCAAGGCCCGCCTCGTGGTGGACCATGACGGCACCTCCGACGACATGCTGCTGGAAGTGGAGGTGGCGGACGCCACCTTGCTCTCCCAGGACGCCCTGCTGGAGGATCTGCGCGCCTCCACCAAGCTGCGCGGCCGGCTCGTCCTGATCGCGCCGGGCACCCTGCCGGCGGATGCGAAGACCATTGAGGACCGGCGGAAGGTGGGGTGAGGCTTGTCCTGGACAAGAGAGCGCGCAGCGCGAACGCAGATCCGGGATCCAGCGCAAAACTTCGGCGAAGCCGGCAACCCGCGACCAGCGTAAAAAGCATCTCCGCCGCGTGGCAGCGGAGATGGGTTGAAGCGCCTTCGGCGATCCTTTGCGCTGGGTCCCGGATCTGCACTCCGCCTACGGCGTCGCTTGTCCAGGACAAAGGCACCTACTTCGCCTTGAACTCCGCCTCGATGCGCAGGGTCACCGCGTCCCCCAGCACCGGCAGATAGGTGGTCATGCCGAAATCGGAGCGCTTGATGACAGCCGTGGCGTCGAAGCCCACCGTATAGAGCTTGTCCATGGCGACGCCGGCCTGATTGAAGGTCACGTCCAGCGTCACCGGCTTGGTCACGCCGCGCAGGGTCAGGTCGCCGGTGATCTTCGCGGTGCGCCCCGCCGCCTTGATGCCGGTGGACTTGAACGTCGCCGTGGGGAATTTCGCCACGTCGAGGAAATCGGGCGCCTTCAGATGCTTGTCGAGGTCCGGATCAAGCGTGCCGACGCGCTCCACCGGGATCGTCACGTCCACCCGGCTCTTGGACGTGTCGTTCTCGTCCAGAACCAGCGTGCCGGTGACCGCCGGGAAGATGCCGCTATAGGTGGAATAGCCGAGATGGCTGATGCTCCAGGTCACCCGTGTGTGGCCGGGATCGGCGGCATAAGTGCCGGCGCGCACCTGGGTCGGGCTTGAGGAGACCTCCTGCGCCTGGAGCGGCGCGGCGAGGCAGAAAGCGGCGGCAAAAGCTGAAAGCAGTGCGATCTTCATAAACGGAACCTCTCCAAACTTGACGTTAGGAGAGGCCTTATTGCCCGTTTCATCGGGCGGGAGGAAGGCGCTACTCGGCCGCGTCCGCCGGAGCGCTGCTCGCGACGCCGTAGCGGCGGGCGACATAATCCTCAACCAGCGCGCGGAACTCTTGCTGGATGTTGGGGCCGCGCAGCGTTACCGCCTTCTTGCCGTCGATGAAGACGGGGGCGGAGGGGGTCTCGCCGGTGCCGGGCAGCGAGATGCCGATATCGGCGTGCTTGCTCTCGCCCGGCCCGTTCACGATGCAGCCCATGACCGCCACGTTGAGCGCCTCGACGCCGGGATAGGACTGCTTCCACACCGGCATGCGCTCGCGGATCATGTCCTGCACGCTCTGCGCCAGCTCCTGGAACACGGTGGAGGTGGTGCGCCCGCAGCCAGGGCAGGCGGCCACCAGCGGCACAAAGGTGCGCAGGCCCATGGTCTGCAGGATTTCCTGGGCCACCTGCACCTCGCGGGTGCGGTCGCCGTTCGGCTCCGGGGTCAGGGAGACGCGTATGGTGTCGCCGATGCCCGCCTGGAGCACCACGCCCATGGCGGCAGTGGAGGCGACGATGCCCTTCGAACCCATGCCCGCCTCGGTGAGGCCGAGATGGAGCGCATAGTCCGCGCGGCGGGAGAGTTCGGAATAGACCGCGATCAGGTCTTGCACCGCCGAGACCTTGGCGGAGAGGATGATGCGGTCGCGCCCGAGGCCGATCTCCTCGGCCAAAGCCGCCGAGAGGAGAGCCGAGCGCACCAGCGCCTCGCGCGTCACCGCCCGCGCTTCGGCAGGCTTGGGCAGCTTGGCATTCTCGTCCATGAGGCGGGTCAGCAATTCGCTGTCCAACGAGCCCCAGTTCGCGCCGATGCGCACGGGCTTGTCGTGCTTGATGGCGGTCTCGACGATGGCGGTGAACTGCCGGTCGCGCTTGTCGCCGAAGCCCACATTGCCGGGATTGATGCGGTATTTGTCCAGTGCCTCGGCGCAGGCCGGGTGATCGGCGAGCAGGGTGTGGCCGATATAATGGAAATCGCCCACCAGTGGGGCGTCGATGCCCATGCGCAGCAGCTTTTCCTTGATGTGCGGCACGGCGGCGGCGGCCTCGTCCCGGTCCACCGTGATGCGCACGATCTCCGAGCCGGCGCGGGCCAGCGCCGCCACCTGGCGCACCGTGCCCTCGATATCGGCCGTGTCGGTGTTGGTCATGGACTGGACCACCACGGGGGCGCCGCCGCCCACCATGACGCGGCCCACGGGCACGCCTACGGTCTGCTTGCGATAGGCGGGGCCGGCTTCCAGCAATTCATCGGGCACGACGCTGGCGATGGTCATGTCTCGCATCCTTCAGGGTCGGCGAAGGGGTAGGCCGGCAACGGTTCAACGTCAATCTGTGCTGCGCCGCGTCAGGGCAGATCGCGGCAATGTGCGCACAGGCCCGCCAGCTCCAGCACCCTCTGGCGCGGCTCGAAACCGGCGGCGCGGGCGGCCCAGGAGAGGTCGCGCCCCACCGCGTGGGACGCCACCTCCCGCGTTGCGCCGCAGCGCTCGCAGATGAGGAATAAAGCGACATCGCCCGCTTCATGGACATGGCCGCAGGCGAGGAAGGCGTTGCGGCTCTCGATGCGGTGGGCGAGCCCCTCCGACACGAGGAAATCCAGCACCCGGTAGACCGACATGGGCGGCGGCCGGTCCCCCTCCGGGCCGAGCCGCTCCACCAGCTCATAGGCGCCCAGCGGCACATGGCTCTCTGCCAGCACCTCCATGACGCGGCGGCGCAGGGGGGTGAGCCGCAGGCCCTTCTCGGCGCAAAGCTGCTCCACCCGCGCCAGGGCGCCGGCGACGCATTGGCCGTGGTCATGGTCGTGGGCGTGCGCCTGGGTGGGCTGCGGATGATCGTGCATGTTCCCTAATGTAGCGTCTCGGACCCGGCGTTTCCATGGCGGCCGGAAGAGGCCTCCACATCCCGTTCCAACCCTCTGCCTTCTTCCCGTAATGAAGGCCGTGCTAGATGCCCTAACACATTGGCGGGGGAGGGTATTTCATGGGTTTCTTCAAGTTTGTCATGGTGGCGGCCCTGGCCCTGCCGCTGGCGGGATGCTTCGAGGGGCCTGCCGGTCCCCAGGGCCCGCAGGGGCCTCAGGGTGCGGCCGGCCCGGCCGGTCCCGCCGGCGCCCAGGGCGCCGCCGCCAAGTCCCCGGCGGTCTCGGTCCGCAGCACGCCCTGCCCCAATGGCGGCTGCACCAGCACCTGCGAAACCGGCGAGCAGCTCATGGGCGGCTATTGCGTCAACCAGGAGGAGGGGATGCAGCACGTGGCCGTCTTCTCCTCGCCCAATGATGGGGCGCCGACGGTGAAATGCGAGAACCCCGTCAAGCAGGTGGTGGCCGTTTGCCTCAAGCCGTGACGGCCCGTCACCGTTGCGCGGGCCTGTTTTGCGGCGCAAGGTCTGCGGCGCACCCTTAGGCGTGACGCAAGCGTCATAGCCCTCATCTAAACCGGGCGGATGCCGCCTTGCGGCTCCGCTCTTTCGTTCATGGGGAACCGAACATGTCCTTGAAGGGTAAGGTCGCCGTCGTCACGGGTTCCACCAGCGGCATCGGGCTCGCCATCGCGCGCGGCTTCGCGGCCCAGGGCGCCAACATCGTCATCAACGGCCTCGGCGACGCCGCCGCCATCGAGACCGAGCGCAAGAAGTTCGAGACCGATTTCGGCGTGAAGGCGCTCTATTCGCCCGCCAACATGCTGAAGCACGAGGAAATCGAGGCCATGGTGAAGCTGGCCGAGACCGATCTCGGCGCCTGCGACATCCTCGTGAACAATGCCGGCATCCAATATGTCGCGCCGGTGGAAGACTTCCCCATTGAGAAGTGGGACCAGATCATCGCCATCAACCTCTCGGCCGCCTTCTATGCGAGCCGCGCGGCGATCCCCGGCATGAAGGCGAAGAAGTGGGGCCGCATCATCAATACCGCGTCGGCCCACGCACTCGTCGCCTCGCCCTTCAAGTCGGCCTATGTCTCGGCCAAGCACGGCATTGCCGGCCTCACCAAGACCATCGCCCTTGAGACCGCCACGTTCGGCATCACCTGCAACGCCATCTGCCCCGGCTATGTCTGGACCCCCCTCGTGGAGCACCAGATCCCCGAGCAGGCGAAGGCCCACGGCATCTCCGAGGACCAGGTGAAGCGCGACGTGTTCCTCGCCACCCAGCCCACGAAGGAATTCGTGACGGTCGAGGAAGTGGCGGACCTCGCCGTGTGGCTCACCTCCGACGGCGCCCGGTCCATCACCGGCACCATGCAGTCCATCGACGGCGGCTGGACCGCCGAGTGAAGCCAGGGAGGGCATGATGGCCCGACAGGACGCCATCAAGCCTATCTCGCTCGCGCTCCAGGGGGGCGGCGCCCATGGCGCCTTCACCTGGGGCGTGGTGGACCGGCTGCTGGAGGAGGAGAGCCTCTCCATCTCCGGCATTTCGGGCACCAGCGCGGGCGCCATGAACGCGGTGGTCATGGCCTCCGGCCTCGCCAAGGGCGGGCCGACGCAGGCCCGGGCCGCGCTCACCGAATTCTGGCGGGACGTGTCGCGGGACGGGCGCCTCTCGCCGCTGCAGCGCACCGCGTTCGACCGGGTGCTGGGCAACTGGTCGCTG
The DNA here is from genome assembly GCF_040049275.1 of Aquabacter albus. Classification (NCBI taxonomy): domain Bacteria; kingdom Pseudomonadati; phylum Pseudomonadota; class Alphaproteobacteria; order Hyphomicrobiales; family Xanthobacteraceae; genus Aquabacter; species Aquabacter albus. The sequence continues at coordinate 229,968 of NZ_JBDZDT010000009.1, forward strand.
GCGAAGAGCCCGGCCTATATCGCCTTCGAGGTGGCGAGCCGCTTCCTCTCGCCCTACGATTTCAACCCCCTGAACCTCAATCCGCTGCGGGACATCCTCCACGCGCACGTGGATTTTGAGGCCATCCGCGCCTCGAACGTGAAGGTGTTCATCTCCGCCACCAACGTCCATACGGGGCGCGCCCGTGTGTTCGGGCACACGGAGATGACGGCCGAGGCGGTGATGGCCTCCGCCTGCCTGCCTTTGCTGTTCCAGGCGGTGGAGATTGACGGGGTTCCCTATTGGGACGGCGGCTATATGGGCAACCCGCCGCTATTCCCGCTCTACGAGCACGTGGAGGCGGACGACATCCTCCTGGTGCAGATCAACCCGATCCTGCGCGAGGAGACGCCGCGCACCTCGGCCGAGATCCAGAACCGCATCAACGAGATCACCTTCAACGCCTCGCTGCTGGCCCAGCTGCGTGCCATCGACCAGGTGACGCAGCTCATCGAACAGGGGCTTCTCACCCGCTGGACCCTGGGCTCCTCCGGCTTCCGCCGGGTGCGCCTGCACCGCATCGGCGGGGCGGACCAATTGGTGGGGTTCGACCTGTCGTCAAAGATGAATGCGGAATGGGCCTTCCTCCAGCACCTGCGCGATCTGGGGCGGCAGGCGGCGGAAGATTTCATCGCGGAGCACGGGGACGATGTGGGCCGGCGCTCGACGCTGGATCTGCGGCTGGAACTGGCGGATTGAGCGAAGCAACTCTTCGTCCGATACACCGTCATGCCCGGGCTTGACCCGGGCATCCACGTCCATCCCTTAAGCCCGGACCTGGCGGAGCCCCGTGGATCCCCGGATCAAGTCCGGGGATGACAGCTTGAACTGGGGCGACCATGCCCCCTATGCGACCGCAGCCAAATCTAGCGCGCGTCCTTCTTCGCCTGCGCCGTGGCGACGAACTTGGTCACCCGGCCGGCCTCGCCCGAGCGGCTGCCAATGCGATCCGCCCGGGTCTTGGCCTTGGAATGCATGCCTTCATTGGCGTGCTGGCCGGCATCGGGATGGCCCGGCGGGTGGGCGGCGCGCTTCATCGCCAGCGCGTGGCGGGCATTGCTGATGAGCTGCTCGCGCGCCTCGGCGGCGGCGCGGCGGGTCATCTCGCGGCGCGCGCGGGTGAGCGCATCGGTGAGCACGGCCGCCTTCTGGCGGTTGCCGACATCCGCCTTCTCGAACGTCACCTCGCCCCGCCCGCCCTTGCCGCGCAGGCTGCGGCGCTGGTTGTTGGCGATGGTCTGGGCGCGGTCGCGGCGGTCGCGCAGATGCTGGACCAGCGCGTGAAGGTCGGCGTGGGCGAGCTCGCCCAGCACGGGGTGGCGCGCCTTCTCCACGAATTCCATCTCGTCCGCGGTAAGCAGGCGCTGCTCGGTTTTTCTAGGATGGGCCATGATGTTTCCGATGGGAACGAAGCGTTGGATTGAGGCTTCTGCCACGGTGCATGTGAAGCTCGTGCGACAAGACGGAGAGTAGCATGACCCCCCTCCATAGCGCCCATCACAAGGGTGCGCGGCTCGACATCCTGGTGGGCGACATCACCCGACTGGAGCTGGACGCCATCGTGAATGCCGCCAATTCCTCGCTGCTGGGCGGCGGCGGGGTGGACGGCGCCATCCACCGCGCCGCCGGGCCGGACCTTCTGAAGGAATGCCGCACCCTCGGCGGCTGCGAGACCGGCGATGCCAAGATCACCCAGGGCTACCTTCTGCCCGCGCGCCACGTGATCCACACGGTCGGGCCGGTCTGGCGCGGCGGCGGGGCGGGCGAGGACGATCTGCTCGCCTCCTGCTACCGCCGCGCCATGGGTATCGCGGCAGAGCGAAGCCTTGCCTCCCTCGCCTTTCCCGCCATCTCCACCGGCATCTACGGCTTTCCCTCGGAACTGGCGGCACCGCTGGCGGTCAAGGCCGTGCTCGATGCGCTGGACGAAGCGCGCGGGGTGGCGCATGTGGTCTTCTGCTGCTTCTCCGAAGGCTCTGCCGCCCACCACCATGACGCTTTCCGCGCCCACCGCCTCCTCTGACCCCATCGCCGAGCGCGTGCTCCACCGCGACGGCATGGTGCTGGTGCTGGACAAGCCGGCGGGCCTGCCGGTGCATCCCGGCCCGAAGGGCGGCGTGACGCTGCATGACCTTCTGGACCATCTGCGCTTCGGCCTGCCGCGCAAGCCGGAACTGGCCCACCGGCTGGACAAGGACACGTCCGGCTGCCTGGTTCTGGGCCGCCACCCCAAGGCCATCGCGCTGCTCAACAAGCTGTTCGCCGACGGCAAGGTGGACAAGACCTATGTGGCGGTGACCAAAGGCGCGCCGGCAGAGGACACAGGGCGCATCGACCAGCCCTTGGCGAAGCGCTCGCCCCATCGCGGCTGGTGGATGCAGGCGGTGCCCAAGGGCACGCCCGGCGCACTGGAGGCGGTGACCGACTGGCGGGTGCTGTTCCGGGGCGAAGGGCTGGCGGTGATGGCGCTCTCCCCTGTGACGGGGCGGACGCACCAGTTGCGCGCCCACCTGTCCCATCTCGGCTTCCCCATCCTGGGGGATTCCATCTATGGCGGCGCCTCGCGCCTGCCGGGCGGGCCGGTTCTGCACCTGCATTCCCGCCGGGTGGTGCTGCCGGTGGCGAAGAACGGCCCGCCGCTCACCGTCTCGGCGCCGTTCCCGGCTCACGTGAAAGAGACCATCGCCGCTCTGGGCGGCGATGTGTCCGTCTTGGAAGAGGCCGCCGACGGCGCTTTCTAGCGGGTCACCAGCCAGATGCCGGCGGCGATGGGCAGGATGCCCAGAAAGTCTAGCGGCGGCACCATCTCGCCCAGGATCAGCCAGCCGAAGAACAGGCCCAAAGGCGGCATGATGAAGTGCAGGGCCGTCGCCTCGGTGGCGCTGGAGCGGCCGAGGATGAAGTACCAGAGGCTGTACCCGCCGATGGACACGGCAATGGTCAGGAAGGCGAAGGCGCCGATGAAAGTCGGCGTCAGGTGGATCGCCGACAGGCTCTCCGTCGCCAGCGCCACGGGCATGAGCACGATGCCGCCGGCAAGGCACTGGATGCCGCTCGCCTGGAAGAGATCGGCCTTCGTGCCGAAGCGCTTATAGGTGAGTGTCCCCGCCGTCAGCGCCACCAGGGCCGCCAGCACAAACAAGGTGCCGGTGAGCGCCTCATGCCCGCCCGCGAGCCGCGAGCGCAGGACGATGATGACGCCCACGAACCCCAGCAGCAGGCCCAGCATCTTGCGGGGCGTCAGGCGCTCGCCAAGGATCGGCCCGGCCACCAGGGCCGTGAGCAGCGGGTTGGCGGAGATGATGACGGCGGTGAAGGCCGAGGAGACCGTCGCCAGCCCCGTGAAGCTGAGCCCGAGATAGAGCGCGTTGTTCAGCGTGCCCGCCAGGATCAGCGCCGCCCATTCCCGCCGTTTCAGCCGCTTGAACCGTCCGAACGCCGCGCAGCCCGCCAGCAGGATGCTGCCCGCCAGGAGGAAGCGGAAGGTGAGCAGCAGCAGAGGCGGACAGTCCCACAGCGCGATCTTCCCCGCCGCGAAGGCCGAGCTCCACAGGATGCAGAACAGAGCGATAAGGCCGGGTGTCGCGTCGAGGCCGGGCGTGGATGCGGCGCGCTGCGAAGGCGTCATGGGAGCGGCTCCTCCCTGAAGCCCGGTTGTGTTTGGGTATGTCATGGGAGGTCTCCTGGGAATGGCCCCGGCTGCATGGCCAGACCCTTCCGGCCGGCAAAAACAGGAAGCCACACATGGCATCCATTGAAAAATTAGATGTTTTCATCCATACTAGTTGAAAATCAAATGGATGAGCCGATGCTCGACCTGGACCTGCTTCGCGCGTTCGTCAGCGTGGTGGATGCCGGCGGCTTCACCCGGGCGGGAGAGCGCGTTCATCGCACCCAGTCCACGGTGAGCCAGCAGATCAAGCGGCTGGAGGAAAACGCCGGCCGCCCCCTCTTCCTGCGGGAGGGGCGCAAGGTGCGTCTCACGGAGGATGGCGAGCGGCTACTGGGCTATGCCCGGCGCATCCTCGCCTTGAGCGCGGAGGCGAAAGCGGCCTTGGGCAAGGCGGCGCCGGTGATGGTGCGGCTCGGCATTCCCGACGATTTCGCCATGGTCTCGCTCACCCAGGCGGTGGCGGCTTTCGCCGCGGCGCGCCCGGAAGTCCGGCTTGCGGTGCGCTGCGCCGTTTCCTGCGACCTCTCCGCCGACCTCGCGCGGGGCGAATTGGACGTGGCGCTCTACAAGCGCGAGCCCAATCTCGGCCCGGCCTTGGCCACCTGGCCGGAGCGCCCGGTCTGGATCGCCTCGGCGCACAATCCCCTGCCGCCGCTCGATCCGGTGCCGCTGGTGGCGTTCACCCAGGGCTGCATCTACCGCAACCGGGCCATCCATGCGCTGGAAGGAGCGGGGCTCTCCTGGCGCGTCGCCTATGAAAGCCCGAACCTCATGGGCCTCCAGGCGGCGCTCGCCTGCGGGCTCGGCATCGCCTTGCTGGAGCGGCGGACCGTCATGCCGGAGCACCGGATTCTCGGCACGCGCGACGGCCTCCCGCCGGTGCCGGCCACCGAGTTGGCCTTGGGCGTGGCCGAAGGCGCCGGCCCCGCCGCCCACGACCTTGCGGCCGCGCTGGCCCGGTTCTGCGGGGATGCGCAGGCACTGGCGGCGTAGCGGACATTGCGGATGGAAGCGAGTTTTCACCTCTCCCCGAGGGGGAGAGGTCGACGCCGCAGGCGGCGGGTGAGGGGGCTCCGGCGCTTCAGAATTGGAAAAGGTGGTTCCCCCTCACCCCAGCCCTCTCCCCCGCGGGGAGAGGGGGGCAAAGTGCACCCGGCTCGATGCCTCCGTTGGATTCTGCGACTTTCTCGCGAAGCAGAGAAAGGCCCCTCAAAGCCCCGCCAGAATCCTCCGCCCCACTTGCCCGACGCCCAGCAGGCCCGGCGTCGGGTGCACCACCACCTGCACCTGAATGTTGGCGAGGTGGTCGTGATAGGGCGGATGCTCCTCGAAGGCGGTGCGGAACGGCGAGGCGGCGAACAAGGGCGCCATGGCCGCGCCCACGCCGCCGGCGATGAACACGCCCCCGCGCGCCATGGTGAGCAGGCAATAATCGCCCGCGATGCGGCCCAGCAGGCGCAGGAAGACGTGGCAGGTCTCCAGCTCGCGCGCCTGGCCGTCCAGAGCCGCCTGGATGATGGCCGGGGAGGTGGAAGTCTCGCCCGCAAGGATGCGGTGCAGGCGCACCAGCCCCGGCCCGGAGATCACCTGCTCCACCGAGACCGGCCCCAATTCGCTCCCCAGATGGGCGATCACCCGCGCCTCCTCGGAGGTCACAGCGCCCAGCCTCACGTGCCCGCCCTCGCCCGGCAGCACGTCGAAGCCATGCTTGTCGGCGCGCGGGATCAGCGTTGCGGTGCCGAGCCCCGTGCCGGGGCCGCACACCAGGATGGGGGCCCACTCCACGCCATGGCCGGCACCGACCTGCACCAGATACTCACGGCCGAGCGTCGGCACCCCATGGGCGAGCGCCGCGAAATCGTTCAGCACCGTCAGCGCGTCTAGGCCGAGCGTCTTGGCGAGCGCCAGCCGGTTGAAGCTCCAGGCGCGGTTGGTCAGATGGACGTCGTCGCTGTCCACGGGACCGGCGATGGCGAACACGCCGGCATGCGGCTTTTCCGGCCCCAGCGTCGCGAGATAGGCGCCAAACAGCTCCTCCACGCTTCCATAATCGTCATTCGCTTCCACCCGCACATCGAACGGCACGCCGTCGTGCCTGGCGCGGGCAATGCGCGTGGAGGTTCCACCAATATCGGCCAAAAGAATCGTGGGGGTCATGAGACGTCCAAAACGTGAGGGCCGCACGTTGTCCGGATTCCCCCGGCCGAATCAAGCGGGGGACGGGCACGTCCCATGAAAATGCGGCGGCGGCCTGGGTTGTTCCAGGCCGCGTCAGGCCGGCGCACGGACGCGCTGGCGCAAAGCGGCGAAGACCGGGGTGAGCAAAACCAGGATGGTCACCACCCCGAGCCCCGCCGCCACCGGCCGCTCGAAGAAGGCAAGGAGGTTGCCGTCCGCCTTGATCATGGAGGTGACGAACGCCTCTTCCAGCATCTTGCCCAGCACGATGCCGAGCACGCAGGGGGCAATCGGCACGTCGTGCTCTTCCATGAGGAAGCCCAGCACCCCGAACACCAGCATCAGCACCACGCCATAGACCGAATTGTTCACCGCATAGGCGCCGACGATGCAGAACAGGAGGATGATGGGCATCATGAGCCGGCGCGGGACGCGCAGCAGCGCCGTTCCCGCCTTGAGCGCCGCAAGCCCCAGCGGGATCATGGCGATGTTGGCGAGGATGAAGATGGTGAAGACGGCGTAGATGGATTCCGGATTGTTGAGGAACAAAGTCGGCCCCGGATTGAGGCCCTTCAGATACAGCACGCCGATGACGATGGCGGTGATGCTGTCGCCGGGAATGCCGAACACCAGAGCCGGCACCCAGGCGCCCGCGAGCGCGGCATTGTTGGACGAGGTGCTCTCGATGATGCCTTCCACATGGCCGGTGCCGAATTTCTCCGGCGTCCTGGAGAATTTCCGGCTCATGGCATAGGAGACCCAGGCGGCGATGTCCGCCCCCGCGCCGGGCAGGATGCCGATGGCGGTGCCGGTGATGTTGCCGCGCACCTGCTGGGGCCAGTATTTCACGAACATGCGGCCCCAGCCCTTCAGCGGGTTGCCCAGCGCCGTCTGCTTCACCTCCCAGTCGGGCGCGCCGGAGGCCATGGCGCGCAGCACTTCGGAGACCGCGAACAGGCCGATCATGGCGGGGATGAAGTCCACCCCGCTCATCAGCTCGACATTGCCGAGGGTGAAGCGGGGGATGCCGGCGGGATTGTCGAGGCCGATGGTGGCGACGAACAGGCCGAGGAACAGCGAGATGAGCCCCTTCACCGGCGAGCCCATGCCGATGAAGATGGCGCAGGTGAGCCCCAGCAGCGCCAGCCAGAAATATTCGAACGAGGAGAAACCCAGGGCCACTTCGGCCAGCAGCGGGGCAGCGACGATGAGAATCAGGGTACCGAACAGACCGCCGAGGGCGGAGAACAGCACGTTGGCGCCCAGCGCCACCTCCGCCTCGCCCTTGCGGGTCATGGCGTAGCACTCGTCCGTATAGGCGGCCGAGGCGGGCGTGCCCGGAATCCGCATGAGGGTGGAGGGGATGTCGCCGGCGAAGATGGCCATGGCCGAGCAGGCGATCATGGCGCCCACCGCCGGAATGGGGTCCATGAAGAAGGTGATGGGCACCAGCAGCGCAATGGCCATGGTGGCGGTGAGGCCGGGAATGGCGCCCACGATCAGGCCGAAGATGGAGGCGACGAAGATGGTGAGGATGACATCCCACTGAAACACCAGCGCGAGCCCGGCCTCGATGGCGCCCATCACAGCAATCCTTCAATGAGGCCGCGCGGCAGCGGCACGCGCAGCAGGTGGGCGAAGGCGTAAAACACGCACACGGAGGCGATGGCCGCCACCGGCACGGCCACCACCATGTGGACCCTCAGCAGCAGGAAGAGCGCGACCAGCACCAGCGTCGAGGCAGCGATGAAGCCCAGCGCCGGAGCCGCGACCATGTAGAGCACCACCAGCCCCAGCGTGCCGGCGACCCGCACCACCGCTCCCGGCTCGGCCGCCCATGACAGGGATACCGCCCGCCCCGCCCCGTCCCGCAGCGTGGTGAAGGCGAGCCATGCGCCGCACAGGAACAGCCCGCCGGCGACGGCGAGGGGGAAGACGTCCGCGCCATATTGCTGGCCGGGAATGGGCGGGAAGGTTCGCGCGGCGGCGGCCAGCGCCACGGCGCCGACGAGCACCAGAAGTGCCAGGATGAGATCATTGACGCGCATGGCCGTGATCCCGGCGGGGCGGCTACTTGGCCAGCCCCACCTCCTTCATCACGGCGCCCAGAGACGCGTCGCTCTCCGCCATGAAGGTGCCGAAGGCCGCGCCCTCGGCCCAGCGCCCGCCGAAGCCGCGATTGGTGAGGAAGTCCTGGTAATCCTTGCTTTCATACGCCTTCTTCAGCGCCGGAATGAGCTTGTCCGCGACTTCCTTTGGCAGGCCCTTCGGCCCGGCGATGCCACGCCACGCGCCGATCACCCAGTCGGAGCCGGTGGCTTCCTTCAGGGTCGGAACGTCGGGCATCAGCCTGGAGCGCTCCTTGGACATGATGGCGAGGCTCTTCACCCGCCCGGCATCGATGAGGGAGCGCGCCTCGGGGAGCGAGCAGGTGACGATCTGCACCCCGCCGGCCACCAGATCCTGCAGGCCCGGCGCGGCGCCGTTGCTCGGCACCCACGGCACGCTCGCGGGCTGCACCTTCAGGGAGGAGAGCATGCCGGCCAGCGCCAGATGCCAGATGCCGCCCTGGCCGGTGCCGGACGCCTTGTACTTTCCGGGGTTCTTCTGGACGTCGTCGATCACGTCCCTGGCGGTCTTGTAAGGCGCATCCGCGCGCACCTGGAGGCCGGCGGGGTCCTCGTTCACCAGCGCCAGCGGCGTATAGGAGCCGGGATCGAGCTTGGTGAGGCCCTGCCAGTGCATCATGGCGATCTCCACCGTGAGCAGGCCGATGGTGTAGCCGTCTGCCGCAGCGTCCGCGATGGCCTGGTGGCCCACCACGCCCTGCCCGCCCGTGCGGTTCACCACCGCCACCGGCTGGCCGAGGTCGCGCTCCAGCAGCGAGGCGAGGATGCGGGCGACCGCGTCCGTGCCGCCACCGGCGCCCCACGGCACGATCAAAGTGATGGGGCGGTCAGGATAAGCGGCGAAGGCGGGGGCAAGGGACAGGCAGGCGGACAGAACCAGACCGGCCGCCGCCGCGAACAGGCGTTTCATGGCGTTCCTCCCTTTCGCCGCTTTGTCGCGGCTTTATTTAATCGTTTCGATTACGGTAGGTGAGCGGGTGGGTCAGGTCAACGATCGCGCGAGTCACGGCGTCGGGGCTATGGTGGTGGTGGCATCGGGGCCGCGCGTGCCGTAAGGTGCGCGAAAGGCGGCGGATGCGGCAGCGGCGGGACTGGAAAAGAAGCGCGGCCGGCGTACATAAACGCTGATCGCGCGGCCAGGACGGGCGTCGATGGCCAAGCGAAGCGCGCCTCGGGCTGCGGAGTGTCCTCCGCATGTTCGTGAAATGAAGCATGGGCCGGGCCCCTCAGGCACCCGGCACGGGCTTTGGGCGTGAAATCAGGCGGATGCGGCAGCCCCGCGCCGTCGCAGGCATGGCGAAGCGCAGTGCTCGACATCTACACCATCATCTTTCTGGCCCTGGCCGTGTTCATCTTCATCCGGCTGCGGAGCGTGCTCGGCCAGCGCACGGGACGCGAGCGGCCGCCCTATGATCCCTATTCCCGCGACCCGGCCCGGCCCGCGCCGCCCGCCTCCGACAAGGTGGTGACGCTCCCCCAGCGCAATGTGGAACCCCCGGGCCAACCCGCGAACACGGACGAAGAGGCGGAGCCCCCGCGCTTCCGCTGGGAAGGCGTTGCGCCCGAGGGTTCGCCCCTCGCCTCCGCCCTCGACCAGATCGCCCAGGCCGAGCCGGACTTCGACGCCAAGCACTTCCTCGTGGGCGCCAAATCCGCCTATGAGATGATCGTGCTCGCCTTCGCCAACGGGGATCGCAAGGCGCTGAAGGACCTCCTCTCCAAGGATGTGTTCGACGGCTTCGTCTCCGCCATCACGGACCGGGAGAGCCGGGGCGAGACCATGGAATCCCGCTTCATCTCCATCGACAAGGCGGACCTCGTGGACGCCAGCGTGCGCGGCAAGACCGCCCAGGTGACGGTGCGCTTCGTCTCCCAGCTCATCACCGCCACCCGCGCCCGCGACGGCAGCGTGGTGGACGGCAGCGCGGAGACGGTGGCGGACGTGACCGACGTGTGGACCTTCGCCCGCGACCTCGGCGTGCGCGACCCCAACTGGAAGCTGGTGGCGACCGAAGCGGCGGCGTGAGGGTGGCCTGAAAGCCCGTCATGGCCGGGCTTGTCCCGGCCATCCACGAGGCTCCGCCAGGTATGGCTAAGGAAGAGACGTGGATGCCCGGGACAAGCCCGGGCATGACAGCGTTGTTGGTCTCGGTACCAGCTGAAGCTAATATCGGCAGGCTGCGGAGGCTGGATGAATGCGCATCACCGTGACCGTCGACGATGACTTGATGGCCAATGCTGGTTCCTATAGCGGTCTCACGAGTAAATCCGCCATAATCGAAAAAGCCCTTAGAGAGTTGGTTGAGCGGGAAAGTGCTCGGCGGCTCGCAGCGCTCGGCGGCTCACAGCCCCGGTTGACGAATGTGAGGCGGCGCAGATGAGATGGTGCCGGGGACCAATCATCTCGTTGTTTGTTGCCGCCTCTACCGCCGCCCTCGCCGTACCTCTATGGGCCCCTTTCCCGCCTCCAGCTCTCCCCGGCGCCACCCTTGAACCGGCCCGCTATACAGACCTCCCCGGTTGGCGCGAGGACAATCAGGTGGAGGCGTTCCAGACCTTCCTCGCAAGCTGCGGCGCCCTCGCCAAGCCGCCGGCCGAGATCGGCCCCACCTCGAACCCGGCCCTCCTCCCCGGCCTGAGGCACGCTTGCACCGCCGCCCGCGCCCTCGGAACCCCAACACCGTCCGCAGCGATCGCCCGCCTGTTCTTCGAGGCCAATTTCCAGCCCTGGCGCATTGCGCCCGCACAGAACCCACCCGGCTTCCTCACCGGCTATTACGAGCCGGAGGTGGACGGATCGCCGGTGCGCACGGACACCTTCACCGTGCCGGTCTATGGCCGCCCCGACGACCTCATCCCCACAAGCCCGCCGAAGGACAGCAATCGCGGCGGCGCCCAGCGCAAGCAATGGGGCACCCTCGTGCCCTATTACGACCGGGGCGAGATCGAGGACGGCGCGCTCAGGGGTCGTGGGCTGGAGATTGCGTGGCTCCAGCACCCGGTGGACCTGTTCTTCATGCAGATCCAGGGCTCGGCCCGCATCCGCCTGCCGGATGGGCATGTGCTGCGGCTCAATTATGACGGACACAACGGGTATCCCTATACGCCGGTGGGCCGCCTCCTCATCCAGCGCGGCCTCGTGCCCCGCGACGAGATGAGCATGGACCGCATCCGCCGCTTCATCGAGCAGGACCCGGAAGCCGGGCGCGCCCTGATGCGGGAGAACCGCTCCTTCGTCTTCTTCAAGGCGGTGCCGCTCGAGGGCGATGCCGGCGCCCTGGGCGCGGAGGGCGTTCCGCTGACGGCCGGCCGCTCCATCGCGGTGGACCGGGCCATCCACACTTATGGCGCGCCCATCTTCATTGCCGCCGACCTGCCGCTGGACACCGCCGATGCGCTCGCGCCCTTCCGGCAGCTGATGATCGCGCAGGATACGGGATCGGCCATTGTCGGCCCGGCGCGGGCGGACCTGTTCTTCGGCGCGGGCGATGGCCCCGGCGCGGTGGCGGGGCGCATCCGCCATCCCGGCGCCTTTACCCTTCTGGTGCCGCGCCTCGCGGGCACAAACCCATGAGCCGCCGGCGCCGGCTGCGCACCCTCGATCCCGAGGAACGGGCGCTCTGGCATCATGTGGCGCGCTCGGTGACGCCGCTTCGCGCCCGCGCGCCGGCCGTGGAGCCCGAGCCTCCGCAGGAACCGGCGCCTCCCGTCAATATCCCCCCTGAGCCTGCCCCGTCCCCGGCCAAGAAGGCCGCCAAGGCCGGTCCGAAGGCCCCGCCCCCGCTTGCCGCCCTCGAGCCCCGCGCCCGCCGCCGCCTGTCGCGCGGCGCGGAGGTGGATGCGCGGCTCGATTTGCACGGCCTCACCCAGGCGGCGGCGCACCGGCGGCTGCACCTCTTCATCATCGAGGCGCAGGCGCTGGGCCATTCCGTCATCCTCGTCATCACTGGCAAGGGGGACGGGGAGCGCCCCCTTCCCGGCCTCAGCGAGCGCGGCGTGCTGCGCCGGTCCGTGCCGCTCTGGCTCGCGGAACCGGCCATGCGGACCTATGTGGTGGGCTTCGAGGCCGCCGCGCGGCGCCATGGAGGAGACGGCGCGCTCTATGTGCGCATCCGCCGCCGGCGCGAGGGAGAGCGGCCATGACGCCGTTCGGCCGCCGTATGCGGGATCTGCGGGCCGCGCGCGGCGTCACCCTCACCGACATGGCCGGGGCCATCGGGGTGAGCCCCACCTATCTCTCCGCTTTGGAGAACGGCAAGCGCGGGCGGCCCACCTGGGCCATGGTCCAGCGCATCATCGCCTATTTCAACATCATCTGGGACGAGGCGGAGGACCTCCAGCGCCTTGCCGAAGTCTCCCATCCGCGCGTGGTGGTGGACACGGCCGGCCTCACCCCGGAGGCCACCGAGCTGGCAAACCTCCTCGCGAAGGAAATCGCCCACCTGCCGCCCGAGGCGGTGGCCGAGCTTCTCGGGCGCCTCAAAATCCTGCGCCGGCGCGGCTGAGCCCGCCCGGAACCCGGGCGCGCCTCCCCCGTTGACCTTTCAACGGCAAAGGAGCCCAAACATGGAATACCAGGACGAAACAACGGCCCTCATCGCCTCCGGCAAGGTGAAGGGCACCGATGTCTACAACACCGAAGGCGAGCATATCGGCATCGTCCACGACCTCATGGTGGACAAGCAGACCGGGCGCATCACCTCCGCGATCCTGTCCATCGGCAGCATTTTAGGCATGGGCGGGGAGCATCAGCCGGTGCCGTGGAACAGCCTGAAATACGACACGCAGCAGAAGGGATATGTGCTCGGCATCCCGCTCGCCCAGATGCAGGACGCCCCGGAGGAGCCGGAAGAGGAATGGCCGGTCCCGGCTGCCGGGCGCGTGACCTGACGGCAGTTCTGAACAAGTCGTGAGCGTGCAGCGCAGCGCTCACGCTAGCCGGGGGCGAAAGCCGTGCTAAGCTGATCCCCTGGCGGGCTGGCTGTACGGAGGGCGCGTGACCGCGACACCGGAACTGAAGCGGCCGCGCGATGCGGCTACCGACGCGGCGACTTCCCTCGATCGTGCGGTGAAACGTGCCCGAAATGTCATCCTCTGGGAGCGCATCTGGCCGCCTCTGGCTGGGGTCGCCATGGCGGTGGGGGCATTCCTTGCCGTCTCCTGGGCCGGGTTCTGGCTGCATCTGCCGCCGCTCGGGCGCGTCGTCGGCGTCGCCGCCTTCGCACTCCTCTTCGCCTGGTGCCTCTGGCCGCTGGTCCGGATTCGCCGGCCCTCGCGCACTGAGGCCCTCTCGCGGCTCGACCGGGAAAGCCACCTCTCCCACCGCCCCGCCACCGCCATTGCCGACGGGCTCGCCACGCGGCCCGACGATCCGGTGGGTGCTGCTCTTTGGCGCGCCCATGTGGCGCGCACGCTGGCCGCCGCCCGCGCGCTGCGGGCGGGCCTGCCCGCCCCCGGCATGGCAACCCGCGACCCCCGCGCGCTGCGGGCGCTGGCGCTGCTGGCCGTGGTCTCCACCTTCTTCCTCGCCGCCGGCGAGCATGCGAGCCGGCTGCGCTCTGCCTTCGACTGGCGCGGCGCCGTCACCCCCAAGGCCTACCGCCTCGACGCCTGGGTGGACCCGCCGGGCTATACCGGCCGCCCGCCCGTTGTGCTGCCGGGCCTGCGCTCCGACGACCCCACCCCGGCCCAGGCGGCAGGCCTTTCGGTGCCCGCCGGCAGCACGCTGGTGGTGCGTACCGTCGGCCTCGATGATGCAGGGCTGAAGATCGAGGGCGGCATTGCCGAGCTGAAGCCGGACGAGGCGGAAGCCACCGCTGCAAAGGAAACAAAGCCCGCCAACGGCGCGAGCGAGCGGCGCTTCGCCATCACCCAGGCCGGCAGCGTCTCCTTCATCGGCCCCGACCAGCGCTCGCTGCTGTGGCGCTTCAGCGCCGTGCCGGACCAGAAGCCCACCATCTCCTTCGTGAAGGACCCGCAGAGCGGGCAGCGCAACGGTCTCGTCCTCACCTATCGCATCGAGGACGATTACGGGGTGAAGGAGGCGCAGGCCACCTTCGCCCCGACCTCGCCAGAAAAACCCCTCTTCCCCCGCCCCGGCGCGCCCGAGCCCAAGGCCGGCAAGCCGCTGGTGGCGGCGCCCGATTTCGCGCTCCCCGTTCCCGCGCCGGGTTCGAAGAATGGCACGCAGACCACCAAGGACCTCGTCGCCCATCCCTGGGCCGGCGCCCAGGTGGCCATCACGCTGAAGGCGCACGACGAAGCGGGCAATGAGGCGGTCAGCGAGACCAAGACTTACCGCCTGCCCGCCCGCACCTTCACCAAGCCGATCGCCCGCTCGCTGATCGAAGAGCGGCGGCGCCTCGCCCTCGACATCGCCGCGCGCCGGCAGGTGGAGATCGTGCTGGCCGCGCTCACCCTCGCGCCGGACCAGTTCGGCATGGAGCCGGGGGAGTATCTCGGCCTACGCTCGGCCTATTGGCGCCTGCGCAATGCCCGCACCGAGGACGATCTGCGCGGCGTCGTGGATTATCTCTGGGACATGGCCCTCGCCATCGAGGACGGCGACCTCTCGGACGCCCAGCGGCAACTGAAGGCCGCCCAGGAGGCGCTGCGCGAGGCCCTGGAGCGCGGGGCGAGCGATGAGGAAATCCAGCGGCTGATGCAGGATCTGCGCGCCGCAATGGACAAGATGATGCGCCAGCTGGCCGAGGAGGCCCGGCGCGACAGCGGCACAGACGCCCGTCCCCTCGACCCCAATACCCGCGTCATGCGGCCCCAGGACCTCCAGCGCATGATGGACCGGATCGAGAATCTCGCCCGGTCCGGCTCGCGCGATGCCGCCAAGCAGCTCCTCGACGAACTGCAGGCCATGATGGACAACATGCGCCCCGGCAATCGCCAGGCCGGCCGCCAGCAGGGCCAGCAGCAGGGTGAGCTGGGCGCCATGATCCAGGAGCAGCAGCGCCTGCGCGACCGCACCTACCGCCAGGGCCAGCAAGGACAGCGCGGCCAGCAGGGGCAACAGGGTCAGCAAGGCCAACAGGGACAGCAGGGCGAGAACGGGGAGTTCGGCGACCTGCAGCAGGGCCAGGGCGAGCTGCGCAAGCGGCTCGGCGAGATGCTGGACCAGCTCCGCAAGATGCAGCAGGGCCAAGGCCAGGGACAGCAAGGGCAAGGCCAGCAGGGCGACGGGCAGGATGGCGAGGGCCAGGACGGCCCGGCGGGCCGCGCCGGCCAGGCCTTCGGCCGCGCCGAGCAGGCCATGCGGGATGCGGAAGGCGCCCTTGGCCAGGGCGACGGCCAGGGGGCGCTGGACGCCCAGGGCCGCGCCCTCCAGGCCCTGCGCCAGGGCGCGCAGGCGCTGGCCGAAGGGCAGCCCGGCGGCAGCGACGGCCCCGGCCCCGGCGGTCCCTCCGGCGAGCAGGCCCAGCGCACCGACCCCCTCGGCCGTCCTTTGCGCAGCCAAGATTATGGCGACGATTACTCCGTGAAGGTGCCGGAGGAGGTCGACGTGCAGCGCGCCCGCCAGGTGCTGGAGGAACTGCGCCGCCGCCTGGAGCAGACCAATCGGCCGCAGCTGGAGCTGGATTACATCGAGCGCCTGCTGGAGAATTTCTGAGCCGCAGCGGGCCACCCGCCACCTCAAGGGACGGCTGCTCCACGGTCTGCTCCCTCTCCCGCTTGCTGGGGAGGGGCGGGAGCCTCACGACAAACGCCGCACCTGCCCATTCCTCACAAATTCCCCCTCCCTAGGGTCTGAACTCAATCGAGTTGCGGTTTGGTTGTGTTACTGATTCAAAGCTTCTGCTTGAGAGCGGAGGCTTGAATGGCGAAGGCTCTGACGTGGTTGAGCGATGCGGAGTGGGCTCGGATCGA